>NZ_JBOICA010000025.1:0-88695 GCF_050739775.1 Pseudomonas sp. | reverse complement strand
CCCACAATGTCATTACCTGTGGGAGCGGGCTTGCCCCGCGCTGCTTTTCAGAAGCCATTTACTGGATGATCCAATGAAAATAATTCTCCAGGACTTCTCCCTCTCTGCCTTGGTCGCCGGCTTCATTGCCACTCTGATCTCCTACGCCGGCCCCTTGGTGATCATCTTCCAGGCCGCCCATAGCGCACAGCTGTCGGCGGCCGAACTGTCTTCGTGGGTCTGGGCCATTTCCATCGGCAGCGGCGTCCTGGGCGTGGTGCTCAGCCTGCGCTTCAAGGTGCCCTTGGTGATTGCCTGGTCAGCGCCGGGCTCGGCCTTGCTGGTGGCGCTGTTACCGGATATCGCTTTTGCCGAAGCGGTAGGTGCTTACATCGTCGCTAACCTGGTGATCCTGCTGGTGGGGCTGTCGGGCGCCTTTGACCGTATTGTCGGAAAGCTGCCTCCAGCCATCTCCGCGGCTATGCTGGCGGGCATCCTGTTCAGTTTCGGTACCGGATTGTTTACCTCGCTGAAGTCACAGCCGTTGCTGGTGCTGGCGATGTTCGTCAGCTACCTGGTGTTCAAGCGCATTGCTCCGCGCTATGCGGTGTTGGCGGTGCTGGTGTGCGGGGTGAGCATTGCCGTGTTCAGCGGCGAAATGAACAGCTCGGCGCTGGTGGTGGGCTTGGCCACGCCGGTGTGGACCACGCCGGTGTTCAGCTGGAATGCCTTGTTGAGCATCAGCCTGCCGTTGGTGATGGTGGCATTGACCGGGCAGTTCGTGCCGGGCATCGCCGTGTTGCGCAATGACGGCTATCAAACCCCGGCCAGCCCGATCATCGCCAGCAATGCGCTCACCAGCTTGATCCTCGCGCCATTCGGTTGTCATGGCCTGAACCTGGCGGCCATCACTGCGGCCATCTGCACCGGCCGCGAAGCACATGACGATCCGCTCAAACGCTATTGGGCGGGTGTCTGTGGTGGTGTGTTGTATTTGCTGCTGGGGGTGTTCGGGGCGACGCTGGTGTCGCTGTTCAGCGCCTTTCCGGCCGCCTTGATCGCGGCGCTGGCGGGGCTGGCTTTGTTCGGCGCCATTGCTGGGGCACTGGCAGGGGCGATGAGTGTGCCGAGTGATCGCGAGGCGGCGTTGATCACCTTCCTGGTGACGGCCTCGGGGATGTCATTCCTCGGTTTGTCGGCGGCGTTCTGGGGGTTGATCTTCGGCTTGTTTGCGCACCTGTTGCTGCACCTGCGGCGACCAGCACCACAGGTGAGCAGGGCAGGGGTGCAGGCTGACTGAGGTCAGATCTGCATGGCCATGCCTTCGACGTTCATCGCCGCCTGGCGCAAGGCTTCAGAACGGGTCGGGTGTGGGTGGCAGGTCAAGGCGATGTCTTCGGCCGAGGCCGAGAACTCCATGGCCACGCAGAATTCGCCGATCATCTCGCTGACACTCGGGCCGACCAGGTGCACGCCCAGCACCTCGTCGGTGTTGGCGTCGGCCAGAACCTTGGCAAAGCCTTCAGTCTCGTGGTTGATCTTGGCCCGGCTGTTGGCGGTGAAGGGAAACTTGCCGACCTTGTACGCCCGTCCTTCGGCTTTGAGCTGCTCTTCGGTCTTGCCGACGCTGGCCAGTTCCGGGCGGGTGTAGATCACCCCGGGGATGAGGTTGTAGTTGACCTCATGGGCCTTGCCAGCAATACGCTCGATGCAGGCAACCGCTTCGTCTTCGGCCTTGTGCGCGAGCATCGGGCCGGAGGTGACATCGCCGATCACCCAGATCCCCGGCACGGCCGAGCGATGCTGTTCGTTGGTGAGCATGCCGCGCTTGTCGGTTTCCAGTCCGACGCTTTCCAGGCCCAGACCCTTGGTATAGGGGCGACGGCCGATGGCGACCAGCACATAGTCCGCTTGCAGATTTTCACTGGCGCCGCCTGCGGCAGGTTCCAGGCTCAGGCTGACTGCATCCGCTGAGGCGCTGGCCTGAGTGACTTTACTGCCCAGCTTGAAGCTGATGCCTTGTTTGGCCAGCGCGCGTTGCAGGGTTTTGGCGGTTTCTTCGTCGGTACCCGGACAGATGCGGTCGAGGTATTCGATCACGGTGACCTGGCTCCCCAGGCGACGCCACACCGAACCCAGCTCCAGGCCGATCACCCCGGCGCCGATCACCACCAGGTGCTTGGGCACGCTGGGCAGCGACAGGGCCCCGGTGGAGTCGATGATGCGTTGGTTGTCGATGGTCACACCCGGCAGCGGGGTTGGTTCGGAGCCGGTGGCGATGACGATGTCCTTGGCCTGCAGCTCAGTGACACTGCCATCTTCGGCACTGACATTGACCCGGCCTGGGCCGGCCAGTTGGCCCCAGCCCTTGATCCAGTCGACCTTGTTCTTACGCAGCAGAAACTCGATGCCCTTGGTCAGGCCGGTAACGCTTTCGTCCTTCTGTTTCATCATCTGGGCGAGGTTCAGGGTGGGCTTGACCTCGATACCGAGGTTGGCGAACTCGCTGCCTACCGCCGCTTCATACAGCTCCGAAGCATGCAGCAGTGCCTTGGAGGGCATGCAGCCGACATTCAGGCAGGTGCCGCCCAGGGTTGAGCGGCCTTCCACGCAGGCCACGCTCATGCCCAGCTGGCCGGCACGGATAGCGGCGTTATAACCGCCCGGGCCGCCGCCGATGATCACCACATCATAGGTTTTCATTGTTGTACTCCAGGATGAAGAATCGACAATGGCGCCAAGATTAGTCTGCCAGGCGATGAATTGTATACAATTTCTCGTTCCGCTCAGTCGCCTTCCGAGGGTCTGGAATGGGGGTGCAGGGCCAGACAATGGTCTCGATAAGCTGAAACCTGCGACAGATGAACTACCCTTTTGTAGTGACGTCCGATGAAGAAAGGGAGGCTTATTTCATGCTTGCGCAACTTCCACTTGCTCTGCAAAGCCTGCGACTGCCACTGCGTTTGAAGCTATGGGATGGTCATGAGTTCGATCTGGGCCCCACGCCGCAGGTCACCATCGTGGTCAAGGATCCACAACTGATCACCCAACTGACCCATCCGAGCCTGGACCAATTGGGCGCAGCCTTCGTCGAAGGCAAGCTGGAGCTGGAGGGCACCATCGGTGAGGTAATCCGGGTTTGCGATGAGCTCAGTGAAGCCCTGCTCAAGCATGAAGTCGAGGACGAGCCGGTGCGTCGTGAACACGACAAGGCTACTGACGCGGCGGCGATTTCCTATCACTACGACCTGTCCAACGACTTCTACCGGTTGTGGCTGGACCAGGACATGGCCTACTCCTGCGCTTACTTCAAAACTGAACAGGACACCCTGGAGCAGGCCCAGCAGAACAAGTTCGAGCACCTGTGCCGCAAGTTGCGCTTGCAGAAGGGCGACTACCTGCTCGACGTGGGTTGCGGTTGGGGTGGTTTATCGCGCTTTGCCGCACGGGAGTTTGGCGCCAAGGTGCTGGGTATCACCCTGAGCAAGGAGCAGCTCAAGCTGGCCCGTAAGAGAGTCAAGGCCGAAGGTCTGCAAGACCAGGTGGAGCTGAAGATTCTCGACTACCGCGACATTCCTCAGGATGGCCGCTTCGACAAGGTGGTCAGTGTCGGCATGTTCGAGCACGTCGGCCATGCCAACCTGGCGTTGTACTGCCAGCATCTGTTCGGGGCCGTGCGCGAAGGTGGCCTGGTGATGAACCACGGCATCACCGCCAAGCATGTGGACGGCCGTCCGGTAGGGCGGGGTGCGGGGAGTTTCATCGGACGCTACGTGTTCCCTCACGGCGAGCTGCCGCATTTGTCGATGATCTCGGCCAGCATCAGCCATGCCGGCCTTGAGATTGTCGATGTCGAAAGCCTGCGCCTGCACTACGCGCGCACGCTCAAACACTGGAGTGACCGCCTGGAAAACCAGTTGGATGTAGCGTCGACGCTAGTGCCGGAGAAGGCCCTGCGCATCTGGCGCCTGTACCTGGCCGGCTGCTCCTATGCCTTCGCCAAGGGCTGGATAAACCTGCATCAGATCCTCGCGGTCAAACCTTTTGCCGACGGCCATCATGACCTACCGCTGACACGCGAGGACCTCTACCGCTAAACGTTCAGAGAATCGGCGAAATCAGCCGCGCAATACGCATCCCCAGTCGTTGCAGGCGATGGGTGTCCTGGCTGTCTTCGGTGCTGATCTCTCGGGCCTGGTCGAAGTCATGGATGAGCATGACTTCGACCTGCTCGGCGAAGTCGCGGTCGATGGTCAGCAGCATCACTTCGAAGTTGAGGCGGAACGAACGGTTGTCCAAGTTGGCGCTGCCGATGGCACTGATCTCGTTATCGATGAGCACCACCTTCTGGTGCAGGAACCCCGGACCATAACGAAACATCCTCACGCCGGCGCGCACCGCCTCGAATGCGAATAGGCTGGAGGCGGCGTAGACGATACGATGGTCGGCACGCGAAGGCAGCAGGATGCGCACATCCACCCCACGTAACACTGCCAGGCGCAAGGCAGCGAACACCGCTTCATCGGGGATGAAGTAGGGGCTGGTGATCCACAGGCGCTCCCGTGCCGAATGGATAGCTTCGACGAAGAACAGTGAACAGGTTTCCTGTGGGTCGGCCGGACCACTGGCCAGCACTTGGCAGAGAACGCCATCTTCGGGGTAAGTGTCGGGCAGGATCAGCGGCGGTAGCTGGCGAGCAGCCCAGAACCAGTCCTCGGCAAAGGACTCCTGCAGGCAGGCCAGCACCGGCCCGCTGACTTGCACATGAGTATCGCGCCAAGGCGAGAGCTTTGGCTTTTCACCCAAGTACTCGTCGCCGACGTTGTGCCCGCCGAGAAAACCCAGCAAGCCATCGACCACGACGATCTTGCGATGGTTGCGGAAGTTGACCTGAAAGCGATTGAACCAGCCCCGTCGTGTGGCGAAGGCGCGGATGTTCACACCACCATCGCGCAGCGTCTGGCTGTAAGTGCCGGGCAGGGCGTGGCTGCCGACCCGGTCGTACAGCACATAGACGTTTATTCCCTCGGCGGCTTTCTTCAGCAGCAAGGCTTGCAAGGCACGTCCCAGCTTGTCGTCATGGATGATGAAGAACTGCACCAGCACCGTGTCACGTGCTTGATCTATAGCGGCGAAGATGGCGTCGAATGTTGTCTTGCCGTCGATTAGCAGGCGCACCTGGTTGTTCGCCAGGCACGGCATCCGGCCCAACCTGGGCATGGCCCGCAGTGCTCCATAGGATTCGGAGTTGCTTGCGGCCAGGGCCTCTTCCACCCAGGGCCGCCAGTTGAGGTCGGCCATGGCCACCTGCATTTCTCGGTTGGCCTGGCGCCGCGCCTGGATGTAGGCGTCGAACGTCCGGCTGCCAAACACCAGGTAAGGGATCAAGGTGAAGTAGGGGATGAACAGTAGTGACAAGGCCCAGGCAATTGCTCCCTGGGCGGTGCGCACGGTGAGCACCGCATGCATGGCGGCGATAGCACCGAGCAAGTGCAGCGCTGCGATGATGTAACCGAAGAAGTAGGGGCTGTGGAAATCCATACGCATCCTGCTGTCCAAAGGCACTGCCTCTAACAGAGCATGTTACATACTGCACTTGCAACCGAAAGGACAAATTGACGTCTAAGCTGTGTTCCAGCTTGGGGCTGGAGTTTCGAGGAGTCATTACATGAATAGTCGTCTGCCGATGCTGGCACTGGTTCTGGGGCTGGCGAGCCCGTTGGTGCATGCGCAGATGTTGCAACCGGGGTTATGGGAACTGACCACCAGTAATATGCAGGTCGATGGCAAGCCGCTGCCGGACATGGGCTTCATGCTCGGCCAGCTGAAGAACCTGCCGCCTGAACAACGGGCGATGATCGAGGGTGGCCTGGCCAAGCAAGGCATCAGCGTGGCGGGTCAAGGCGTGCGTTCATGCCTTACGCCCGAGCAGGTGAAGACTGACGATATCCCGCTGCAGGACCCGAAGTCCGGCTGCACCCAGAAGGTCACCGAGCGCAACGGCAGTGTCTGGAAGTTCACCTTCAGCTGCCCGAAAGCGCAGGGTAACGGTGAGGCGCAGTTCCTCAGCGATCGTGAGTTTCTGACCAAGGTCAACGGCACATTCAACGCCTCTGGCGTTCAGCAGCAGGGCAGCATGAACACCCGGGCCGTGTGGCTGGGCAACGACTGCGGGGCTGTCAAACCGCGGACCTAGAACTCATTGAGCGTTACCAGTGCCACTGGCTGTGGGCGACCGCATCGTGGGCATGCAGACTTTCAGCATGTTCCACGCGCAGGGCGAAACCGCTCAGCCAGGTCAGGCGTTGCAGGGTCAGGTGCAGGCGTCGAGCGGCGTCTTCGCAGAACATCAGGTTCTGGCCGTTGGCCAAGGCAAAGGCCTGTTCGTCTGCGCGTTTCACGGCAGTCTGCACGGCGGTGCCTAGCGCGGCCTCAGCCTGATTAATCAGTGCCGTGATCGGTAGTTCGCTGGCCCCTTGTTTCAAGCGTATCTGCAATTGCGCCACACTGCGCTGACTGTGAGGCGTCGCCACCACACCTTGGGCGCTGCCCAACCAAGTGAGTACAGCTTCATGGCTGAGGGCACGGTTACCGAAGTCGGTCAGGAATTGTTGTTGAATCAATTGCCTGGCCAGGGCTGCCGAGCAAGGGCAAGTAGAGGAGTAATCCAGTTCGACTTTTAGTTCCACGTGGAACATTTCATCTTTTAGCTGCGCAGCAAGGGTGACCGGGTAGGCTTTCCAACCCGCCAACGGGCTGATCAATGCTGGACGTTTGAGCATGAGTTCAAAGCGCAAATTCAAATAAGCACCCGTCGATAAACCAGAATGGCTCTCAAGAAACCCATCCAATACCTGATGCACGAGCAGAGGCGTTAAAGGTTGTTGCTCGAACACCTCGAGTGCCAGATACAAGCGCGACATGTGGATGCCGCGAGAGCTGCCATCGTCCAGGCTGACGCCAGCATCGGCACTTGCGCGCAGTGTGCTGCCATCAAACAACACCGGCAAGGCGATATTGCACATGCCGACCCAGTCCAGTGGCAAGGAGGTGTGGATGGCTTGCGCGGCAATATCAGGAAGCGTGAGTACGGTCATGGACAACTCGTTTTCTGGGTGGTGATAGCGATTACTGGCAGCCGCTCAGGCGATTGCAGCGCAGGTTGAAGCGCTGCCCGCTGGAGCTGGAAACCCGATTGAAAGTGGTCCAGCCGACTTTGCGGCTATAACCCACCCAGGCTTCACCGTTACTGGCCAGCCCGGTGTAAAAGGTCAACTGCCCATAGCGACTGTTGGTTTGTGTCCACAGTCGCCGTCCTCCCACTTCGTAGCCGCGTAGGTAAGTTGTGCTGCCGTCGGTACGCACGCTGTAGTAGTTACCTTGAGCATCGCCACACACCAGCAAGGTGGCACTACGGGTACAGAACGCCAAGCCCTTGCTCAGTGGAATGGCCACGGAGGCAACAGGTAGGCACAGCAGCAATACGGCAGCGGCAGACAAGCACAACAGTTTCATTTCTTGGTGTCCTTCGCGGGGGCCTTTGGTCGAGTTCAGGTAAAGCAGCTTGGCGAAATTGTATTGTTATAATATAACATTATCCAATGCATTGTACGAATGCACCTGCCCTGATGAGGATCTGACCATGCCCAATCGCCTTCCCGTCACCGTACTTTCCGGCTTTCTGGGTGCAGGCAAAAGCACCCTGCTCAACCATGTCCTGCGCAACCGCGAGAACCTGCGGGTAGCAGTGATCGTCAACGACATGAGTGAAATCAACATCGACGCCAGCGAAGTGCAACGCAATGTCAGCCTCAACCGTGCCGAAGAAAAGCTGGTGGAGATGAGCAATGGCTGCATCTGCTGCACCCTGCGCGAAGACCTGCTCGACGAAGTTGGCCGACTGGCGCGAGAGGGCCGCTTTGATTACCTGCTGATTGAGTCCACCGGGATTTCCGAACCGCTGCCGGTTGCCGAGACATTTACCTTCCGTGATGAACAGGGCCGCAGCCTGGCCGACCAGGCACGGCTGGACACCATGGTCACGGTTGTCGACGGGTTGAACTTCCTGCGCGATTACCAGGCTGCTGAAAGCCTCGCCAGTCATGGTGAAACCCTCGGCGAGGACGACGAGCGTTCGATCAGTGACCTGCTGATCGAACAAGTGGAATTTGCCGATGTGATCCTGCTCAGCAAGATCGACCTGATCAGCAGCCATGAGCGCGAAGAACTCAGCGCTATCCTGCGTAGCCTCAACGCCCATGCGCGGATCGTACCGATGCTGATGGGCCAGGTACCTTTGGCGTTGATCCTCAACACCGGTCTGTTCGATTTCGAGCGCGCCGCCCAGGCGCCGGGATGGCTGCAGGAGCTGCGCGGTGAGCATGTGCCGGAAACCGAGGAGTACGGCATCGCTGCCAGCACCTGGCAGGCCCGTCGACCGCTGCATCCACAGCGCTTCTTCGATGTTATCAACAGGCCGTGGCGCAATGGCCGTTTGCTGCGCTCCAAGGGCTTCTTCTGGCTGGCTAGCAAGCACCAGGAGGCAGGAAGCTGGTCCCAGGCCGGGGGCATGATGCGTCATGGTTTTGCCGGACGCTGGTGGCGCTTTGTACCGCGTCAGCACTGGCCGCAGGATGAGCAGAGTACCGCGGCAATCCTCAAGAACTGGACGGCCGAATGCGGTGATTGCCGTCAGGAGCTGGTGTTCATCGGTCAGAATATCGATTTCGCCCAGCTGAAGGCTGAACTGGACGCCTGCCTGCTGACCGATGCGGAGATGCTCGGAGGCGTCGACAGCTGGTGCCAACTGCCTGACCCGTTCGGTCCTTGGTATGACGAAGAGGCGGCCTGATGCAGGCATGCGAAGGTCTTGACTGGATGACCTGATATCAAGGCATAGTGACAAAAACCCAGGGCTCCTAACGTCATATGCTGCAGAACATTCCTACCCACGTCATTGCCGGCCCCTTGGGTGCCGGCAAGACCAGCTTGATCCGTCAGCTGCTGGCCCAGCGGCCAGCAAATGAGCGTTGGGCCGTACTGATCAACGAGTTTGGCCAGATCGGTCTGGATGCGGCGTTGCTGAGCACAGATGATCAGGGCATCACCATGGGTGAAGTGGCTGGTGGTTGCCTGTGCTGCGTTAATGGCACGCCTTTTCAGGTCGGTTTGGGCCGTTTACTGCGCAAAGCCAAGCCACACCGATTGTTTATCGAACCCTCGGGTTTGGGGCATCCGCGGCAGTTGCTGGAACAGCTTCAACAGCCGCCATGGCAAGGGGTGTTGGCCGTGCAACCAGCGGTAATGGTGCTGGATTCTCAGCAACTCGCAGGGCGCATTGCTTTGCCTGAGGCACAGGAGCAAGCCCTGGCCAGTGCGGGCTTGCTGGTGATGAACAAGTCGGAGGGCTTGGATGACGAGCAGCGCTTGTGGATAAGTTCACAGCTGCCTAGTCAGTCACTGTACTGGACCGAGCAAGGGCACTTGCCGTTATCGGTATTGCCGACACAGGCGCGCGCATCAAGTGAAATCGAGACTGTGGATAAGTTGGTTTCAGCCAATACAGTCGGCCCTATGGCGGCCCTGTGGACAAATCCTCATGAGCCAGTTTGCAGCATTCAGGACGCTGCAGAGGGTTGGAGTATTGGCTGGTGCTGGCATCCACGGCAGATGCTCGAACGCTCGCGTATCGAACAGTTCTTGCGTGACTTCGGTTGGCGCCGGGCCAAGCTGGTTATCCACAGCCCGCAAGGCTGGCAGTCGATCAATGCTCTGGCCGGGCAGGGCGATCTGCACTGGCAGCCCAGCGAGTGGCGCCGCGACTCGCGCATCGAGCTTATTTTCGCGACGGCTCAAGATCGCAACCTGCTCCAGCAAGCCATGCGGGCTTGCCGGGTCTAGTTACGCCAGCGGTTATGATCCTGGCGCCACTGATTCATTTCGATGACGTTGTCGGCCTGCTGTGCAGGTTTGATTTCGAACGGGTAGGGCGCCAGTTCTATCTGCATGCTGTGGGCGCCGAATTGGGTGACGGTGCCTGGGTGGCGCTGCTCGCCGGTGACGGTGAACTCGAAGTTATACACACGGGCCAGGCGCTTACGGCCCTGAGCATCGCGGACAAAGCCGATGCGCTTGAGCGCCACATTGCCATCGAGCAGTTCCAGATCGAGTTTTGCACAGTGCTGCTTGACCCGTTCCAGGGCCTTTCACGCAATCCGTGGTTGTGCCACAGCCAGGCGCCAGCGGTGGCCAGCAACATCAGCACGGAGAGATTACCCAGGGTCAACATCTGCTAAATGCTCCAACAAAGTATGCCCAGCTTAACTGCCTCCCAGGTCTGTCGTACAGGAGGCTTTTAGCGCCATACTGCGCGCCTTGTATTCCTTTCTTTGCTTCGGAAGCCTTGCATGAAACGTACGCCGCATCTGCTTGCCATCCAGTCCCATGTAGTTTTCGGCCATGCCGGTAATGGCGCGGCGGTGTTCCCGATGCAGCGGGTCGGTGTGAATGTCTGGCCACTCAATACCGTACAGTTCTCCAACCACACTCAGTATGGCCAGTGGACGGGAGAAGTGCTTGCGCCAGCTCAAATTCCCGCACTGGTAGAAGGTATTGCAGCGATCGGTGAATTGGGCAATTGCGATGCGGTGTTGTCCGGCTACCTGGGCAGCGCCGAGCAGGGACGAGCGATCCTCAGCGGCGTAGCGCGGATCAAGGCGGCCAATCCCAAGGCTTTGTACCTATGTGACCCGGTCATGGGGCACCCGGAAAAGGGCTGCATCGTACCGGTCGAAGTCAGTACTTTTTTACTGGAAGAAGCGCTGGCGGTTGCCGATGTGTTGTGCCCGAATCAATTGGAACTGGATAGCTTCTGTGATCGCCGGCCTGAGTCCCTGGAAGATTGCGTGGCCATGGCTCGCAGCCTGCTGGAGCGTGGGCCGAAAGCGGTGCTGGTCAAGCATCTGGCCTATCCGGGACGCGCAGCGGACGATTTTGAAATGCTGCTGGTCACCGCAGAAGGCAGCTGGCACCTGCGTCGGCCGTTGCTGGCCTTCCCGCGTCAGCCGGTGGGTGTTGGTGACCTGACTTCAGGGCTGTTCCTGGCCCGCCTGCTGCTGGGTGATGACTGGCTGGCAGCGTTCGAATTCACCGCTGCCGCAGTGCATGAGGTGCTGCTCGAAACCCAGGCCTGCGCCAGCTACGAACTCGAGCTGGTTCGGGCCCAGGACCGCATCGTGCATCCGCGGGTGCGCTTCGAGGCTCAGCGTCTGAGCTGTCAAAGCGTGTCGCCCTTGAGCTCCTGGTAGCGTTTTTCCAGCTCCTGGCGAATCAGTCGGCGCTGCTTGCCTTGCAGGAAGCGGCGCTTTTCTTCGCTGCTTTCCGGTTGGCGCGGTGGCACGGCCACGGGCTTGCGGTCGTCATCGACGGCGACCATGGTGAAAAAGCAGCTGTTGCTGTGGCGCACCGAACGCTCGCGAATGTTTTCGGTGACGACCTTGATGCCAACCTCCATCGAGGTGTTGCCGGTGTAGTTGACCGAGGCAAGAAAGGTCACCAGTTCACCGACATGCACCGGCTCGCGAAAGACCACCTGATCGACTGACAGGGTCACCACATAGCGTCCGGCATAGCGGCTGGCGCAGGCGTAGGCGACTTCATCCAGGTATTTGAGCAGTGTGCCGCCATGAACGTTGCCAGAAAAGTTGGCCATGTCCGGAGTCATCAGGACGGTCATCGACAGTTGGGCGTTTCCAGGTTCCATAGTGTGCTCACGGTTAGGTTGCGCTGAGGCGGGGTGGCGACTGGTATTCACGCTTCTTTCCCCTATTACTATTCCCATCTAAAGACGGGACGCTGACAGCGGCCTTGCCGTCACGCTGTTTATGCCATTTGCGGTGTTGAATTGGTCGATCTGTTTCCACTTATTGCATCGGCTTTTCGCGACAGACGGCAGTGTTAACCTGAGGAGGCCCATGCAAGGTGGGTTTCTTACATTCAAAACACTATGTTCTCGCAGCTCAATCAGTCAATTCCGGGGGATGAGTAGCGGTTTGTCCTTCGTCATAAGGTAAGGAGTACCACGCCGTGCATGCCATCAGCTTTATCCAGGACTTGGCAGTGATCATGCTGGTCGCTGGTGTGGTCACCATCCTCTTTCATCGTTTCAAGCAGCCGGTGGTACTGGGTTACATCGTCGCCGGTTTTATCATCGGCCCATACACTCCACCTTTTGGTCTGATTCACGACGAAGACACCATCAAGACCCTCGCAGAACTCGGAGTGATCTTCCTGATGTTCTGCCTGGGCCTGGAATTCAGTCTGCGCAAGCTGTTAAAGGTCGGTGCCACGGCGTTTATCGCAGCGTTCCTGGAAATCGTGCTGATGATCTGGATCGGCTTCGAGATCGGCCGCTGGTTCGGTTGGAGCACCATGGACTCGCTGTTCCTGGGCGCGATTCTGGCTATTTCCTCGACCACCATCATCGTCAAGGCGCTCAATGACCTGAAGATGAAGAACGAGCGCTTTGCCCAGCTGATCTTCGGCGTGCTGATCGTCGAGGATATCCTCGGCATCGGCATCATCGCCTTGCTCTCGGGGATCGCCGTCAGTGGCTCGGTGAGTTCCGGCGAGGTGTTCTCCACCGTCGGCAAGCTTTCGCTGTTCATGATCGTCGCACTGGTCATCGGCATTCTGCTGGTGCCGCGGCTGCTGGCCTATGTGGCACGTTTTGAAAGCAACGAGATGCTGTTGATCACGGTGCTGGGACTGTGTTTTGGCTTCTGCCTGCTGGTCGTCAAACTCGAGTACAGCATGGTGCTAGGGGCTTTCCTGATCGGCGCAATCATGGCCGAATCTCGACAGTTGCTGAATATTGAGCGCTTGATCGAACCGGTTCGCGACCTGTTCAGCGCTATTTTCTTCGTCGCCATCGGCATGATGATCGACCCGCAGGTTCTGGTCGAATATGCCTGGCCGATCGTGGTCATCACCGTTGCTGTGGTGGTGGGCAAGATGCTTTCCTGCGGTATGGGTGCATTTATCGCCGGCAATGACGGACGCACCTCACTGCGTGTGGGGATGGGGCTGTCTCAAATTGGCGAGTTCTCGTTCATCATCGCTGCACTGGGCATGACCCTGCAGGTTACCAGCGACTTTCTCTATCCGGTCGCGGTGGCCGTGTCGGTCATCACAACCCTGCTCACGCCGTACCTTATCCGTGGCGCCGACCCCTTGTCTCTGAAGCTCGCCAAAGTCGTTCCGCAGCGCCTGGCGCGGGTACTGTCGTTGTACGGTGAGTGGCTGCGCAGTATTCAGCCGCAGGGCGAGGGTGCATTACTGGCCTCGATGATCCGGCGCATCCTGTTGCAGGTCGGCGTGAATCTGGCATTGGTGGTGGCGATCTTTTTCAGTGGTGGCTATTTCGCGGCGCGAATTGGTGATTACCTGGGTGAATGGATCAGCGATGTGGGCCAGCAGAAGGCGCTGATCTGGGGTGCGGCACTGCTGCTGTCGCTGCCATTCCTGATTGCCGCTTATCGCAAGCTCAAGGCGCTGTCGATGCTGCTGGCGGAGATGGGCGTCAAGCCGGAAATGGCTGGGCGCCATACCCAGCGGGTGCGCCGGGTGATTGCCGAAGTAATCCCGTTGTTGTCGCTGTTGGTGATCTTCCTGCTGTTGTCGGCACTTTCGGCGAGCATTTTGCCCACCAGTGAGTTGCTGATGCTGATCGTGGTGGTGGCGGCGGGCGTGGTGGCGTTGCTCTGGCGCTGGCTCATTCGCGTGCACACGCGCATGCAGATCGCTTTGCTGGAGACGCTGGACAACCATCAGGAGAATCACCACTAGGGTGATGGGGCAAAACGCTTCCTGCGCGGGCGATTCGAATGTCCGAGGGGATGGAGCGGTAGCGAAATCGCCACGCACAGGAAGGCATGGCGATTCTACGAACATTAATGGCTAAGGGCCATTAATTTGTGAGGGTATTTCTCATTCAGCTTTCCAGCCAGACATCTCGCGCCCAGTGCCAGACCGACTCCCAGCTTTCTTCGGTGACGATCTCTTCTTCGCCGGACCACAGCACCACAGTGCCATCTTCTTCGACGCAGTAGTAATCATCGCCATCTTGGCAGATCGGGATCAGGTCCCGCGGTACACCCGCATCCCAGGCGTTGGCCGCCACCTCTGGCAGGTAGGTGTGCGACTGCGGATCGGTGACAGTAACGGGTTCCAGGCTGCCATAGACCACATCGCTGACCGTCAGCAAGAATTCCTTGAAGACGAATGGAATATTGATGAACAACTCTTCTTCGATTTCGACCAGTTGGTCTTCGTCCGGTAACTCCAGCGGCACCGGTACCGGTTCATTGGCTTCTCGGAGCTGTTCGATGACTTCTTCCACGGTTCTATCCTCTAACCTTTACGACACGCTGCGCGTTATACCCTAGTAGCCCGCTGCGCTAAAAGCAAAACCCCGGGACAGGCCCGGGGTTTTTTTGTGCAATGCCTCAAGATCAGCCGTTCTGACGGATCCCGGCGACCAGCCAAGGCTGGTTTTCGCCCTGGGCGCGTTCCATGTTCCAGCTTTCGCTGAACACTTCGCCCTGATCGAAGCGCGAGGTTTTCGACACACCGCTGAAGGTCAGGGTGGCGATGGTCTTGTCGGCGCGATCATCGACACCTTCAAGTTGCACGTTCAGGTCGTCGATGTAGGTGGACTGGAAGCCATCACCCAGGTCCGCACGCTCCTGCTTGAGGAACTGCAGCATCTGCGGGGTGACGAACTCGGCGATCTTGTCCATTTCGTTGGCATCCCAGTGCTGCTGCAGCGTCTGGAAGTGGTTGCGGGCAGCGGCCAGGAAGCTTTGCTCGTTGAACCACGCCGGTGCGTTGATCACCGGACGGGCAGCAGCGGCGGGCGCGGCAGAACCACCGAAAATCGACGGCTGGGCAGTCGGCTGATGTGCTTCACGCTGGAACGGCGCGTGACCGGCGGCGGCCATTTGTGGCTGCTGCTTGCGACGACGAGCGGCGATGAAGCGGAACACCAGGAAGGCGATCAGCGCCATGATCAGAATGTCGAAGATCTGCATGCCGTCGAAGCCATCGCCCATGAACATCGAGGCCAGCAGGCCACCGGCGGCGATACCGGCCAGCGGGCCGAGCCAGCGCGAAGCACCGCTGGCGGCTGCAGGTGCGCGACCTGGAGCGGTTGGCGAGGCAGCCGGAGTAGCCGGGGCAGCCTGGCGGGTCTGGTGCATTGGCGCGGCGCCTGAGCTTTTGCCGCCGCCCATGCGTTTGGCGTTGGCGTCGAGGCTCATCGTCAGGCCGATGCACAACGCCAGGGCGATGCTAAGAAAACGTTGCATAGAAGGGTATTCCCGTTTTGTGGATTGCACGCGCGCCATGTTGCACAGGTTGTAGGACACATGACCAGCGCCAAGATGTTTCCATCTTTTGCTCAATAAACCCCGCTCCCACCTAAAGGGCTTCGAGCTTGGCGTAGCCGAGCATCAGCCATTTGCTGCCTTCGGCAAAGTTTACCTGCACCCGGGCCTGGGCGCCGGACCCTTCGAAATTGAGGATCACGCCTTCGCCGAACACCGCGTGCTGCACGCGCTGGCCAAGGTTGAAGGCGGTTTGCGGAATGTTCGCGTTGGCGAACAGGCTGCTGGTGTTTTGCTTCTGACCGGAGCCGAAAGGGCGGCTGACGCTGTTGGACAGGCGTACTTCCTGGATCAGCCCCGCCGGAATTTCGCGAACGAAACGGGAAACCTTGTTGTAGGTTTCACTGCCATAGAGGCGTCGGGTTTCGGCGTAGGTCATCACCAGTTGCTGCATGGCCCGGGTGATACCGACATAGGCTAGTCGGCGTTCCTCAGCCAGACGGCCGGGCTCTTCCAGGCTCATCTTGTGCGGGAACAGGCCTTCCTCCATACCGACCAGGAACACATGGGGGAATTCCAGACCTTTGGCGCTGTGCAGAGTCATCAGCTGGATGCTGTCTTCGTGCTCGTCGGCCTGGGCATCGCCAGCTTCCAGTGAAGCATGGCCGAGGAAAGCGGCCAAAGGCGAGAGTTCGGCGTCTTCTTCACTGGTTTCGAAGTTGCGTGCGGCGCTGACCAGTTCTTCAAGGTTTTCTACCCGTGCCTGACCCTTCTCACCTTTTTCTTCCTGGTGATAGATGATCAGCCCGGACTGCTCGATGACCGTCTGGGTCATCAGGTGCAGCGGCATCTCCATGACCTTGGCGGCGAGGTTTTCAATCAGTTCGATGAACGCGGCCAGGGCGCTGGCAGCGCGGCCCTTGAGGGCTTTGTTGGCGATCAGCAGGTTCATCGACTCCCACATCGACACTTCGGCGTGCCGTGCGTGGTCGCGAATCGCTTCGACGGTCTTCTCGCCGATACCCCGCGGCGGGACGTTGATCACCCGCTCCAACGCTGCATCATTACCGCGACCTTCGAGCAGGCGCAGGTAGGCCATGGCGTTCTTGATCTCGGCGCGCTCGAAGAAGCGCTGGCCACCGTAGATGCGGTAGGGGATGCGTTCACGCAGCAAGGCTTCTTCAAGCACCCGCGACTGGGCGTTGGAGCGGTACAGGATGGCGATGTCGCTGCGTGCCAGGCCGGTCTTGAGCACGCTCTCGATGGTTTCGACCACATAGCGCGCTTCATCGTGTTCGTTGAAGGCCGCATACAGGCTCAAGGGCTCGCCATCGCCGCCGTCGGTCCACAGCTCCTTGCCCAGGCGGTCGCTGTTGTTGGCGATCAGGGCGTTGGCGGCCTTGAGGATGCCGGCAGTGGAGCGATAGTTCTGCTCCAGGCGGATCAGTTCGGCGTCGGGGAAGTCGGCGCTGTACTGGTGGATGTTCTCGATCTTGGCACCACGCCAGCCGTAAATGGACTGGTCGTCGTCGCCTACCACCATCAGGCTGTCGCCACCTTTGGACAGCAGACGCAACCAGGCGTACTGCACGGCGTTGGTATCCTGGAACTCGTCCACCAGCACATGACGGAAGCGCCGCTGGTAGTGTTCGAGCAGGCCCGGGTGGTCACGCCACAGGTCCAGGGCACGCAACAGCAGTTCGGAGAAGTCGATGACCCCGGCGCGCTGACAAGCCGCCTCGTAGGCCTCATAGATGCTGCGCATGGTGCCCAGGTACAGGTCGCCGCTGGCCTGGATGTGTTGCGGGCGCAAACCCTCGTCTTTCTGCCCGTTGATGAACCATTGAGCCTGGCGCGCCGGCCAGCGCTGTTCATCGAGGCCCAGCTCGCGGACCACCCGCTTGACCAGGCGTTGCTGGTCGTCGCTGTCGAGAATCTGGAAGTTCTGGTTCAACCCGGCTTCCTGCCAGTGCGCACGCAGCAGGCGATGGGCCAGGCCGTGGAAGGTGCCTACCCACATACCGGCCGGGTTGATGCCCATCAACTGCTCGATGCGCTGGCGCATCTCGGCAGCGGCCTTGTTGGTGAAGGTCACCGACAGGATCGAGTGCGGCGAGGCTTGCTCGACCTGGATCAACCAGGCGATGCGGTGCACCAGCACACGGGTTTTGCCGGAGCCGGCACCGGCCAGGACCAACTGACGACCCACGGGGGCCGCTACGGCCTGGCGTTGGGCGTCGTTGAGGGAGTTCAACAGGAGAGAGAGATCATCGCGCATTGGACCATTTTAGGGGCGCGGACAACCCTTGGGCAAATATACAGTAGAAAAACTTGGCCCTGATGACCGGACGGTCATCTGCCTGTAGCCCAAGGCCTGCGCGCTTGAGCGCTTTTCGTCGGAAATCAGGGCAGCAGAATAATGATCCAGAGCAGTTTGGCGCAGGCACTTGCTTGTGTATGCTCCGTGCACGTTTAGGGCTAACCATTACAAGAACACTGCCTATGACCTCTGGTTCCGGCTCCGTCGGCGTGCCACTGCAGACACGCGGGAGTATTCGCAAGCAATTCGCTACGCAACTGGCGGTAGAGCGCACCCGGCTGCTCTATCAAGGCTCGTTGCTGCCTACCTTGTTCATGCTGCTCAATGGCCTGGTCTGTGCCTGGTTGCTTTGGAGCCCGGCGCGCTACCTGCTGGTCAGCGTCTGGGTGGTCTGGTTGATGGCGCTGGTTGCCCTGAGGGTTATCCAGGTTGCCGCGTTTGATTCGGCCATGCCCGAACGTCAGGCCCAGCCGACCTGGTGGCGAATGTTTCTGTCGGGCTCGGCGTTCAGTGGCCTGACCCTGGCCAGCGCAGCTATTGCCCTGGTCCCTGTGGATAACTTTGTGCAGCAGGCTTGGGTGTTCGGCTTGCTGGGGGCGGCGACCTTGTCTGCCAGTATTGCCTATGCCGTCAGCCTGCCTGCTTTTCTCAGTTTCACCTTGCCCTGCCTGCTACCACCCATCGCTTTTTTGTTCTGGAGTGGCGACGAACAGCAATGGGGTTGGGGCTGGCTGGGGCTGATTTTGCTGGGGGCTCTGTTGGTCGTGGCCTGGCAGGTTAACCGGCTGATTGAAGGTGGCCTGCTCAGGCGCTTCCAGAACCAGGCACTGATCGAACACCTGCAAACCGCTCAGCTGCGCAGCGAACGGCTCAATCAGGCGCTGGCTGGCGAAGTTGAGCAGCGGTGTCTGATCGAGGGGCAACTGCGCGAGGCTCAGGTCGGCCTGGAGTCGCGAGTAAATCAAGCCAACCATGCGCTAAGCAAAAGCGAGCAGCGTCTGGCCTTGGCCCTGGAGGCCAGTGAACTGGGGCTGTGGGACTGGAACCTGGAGACCGATGAGGTTCACCATACCCAGCTCCGCGAATTGTTCGGCCTGGAACCGGCCCAGGTGCGCAGCGTACGCAATGACCTCAAGCCGCGCCTGCATCCAGATGATTTGCCGTTGTTACGGCGCACGTTGGTCGAACACCTCAAGGGGCGTAGCGAGGATTACCGGGTCGAATACCGTGTGCGCCATAGCCAGGGGCATTGGTGCTGGATTGAAGACCGCGGCCGGGCTGTCGAGTACGGCACCAATGGCAAGGTCCTGCGCATGCTGGGCACGCGCCGCGATGTTTCGGCGCAGAAGGCTCAGGAGGAACAGCAGCGCTTGGCTGCCACGGTGTTCGAGGCGGCCAGCGAAGGCATTGCCATTCTTGACCCGGACTTTGTGCTGTTGGCGGTCAATCAGGCGTACTGCGAAGTTACCGGCTACTCCCGTGAAGAGCTGCTCTCACGCAACGCCTTGGAGCTGCCTTGCAGCCGCGACGCGCGACGGCATAGTCTGGCCATCGAACAGACCCTGGAACAGCAGGGTCGCTGGCAAGGTGAGCTGGTTGAAGCACGCAAGAATGGCGAGCTGTACCCGCAATGGCTGCAATTGAATGGGGTGCGCGATGCCCGCGGCAACATCAGCCATATTGTCGGCTTCTTCACCGACCTGTCGGCTCGCCGTGAATCGGAAGAGCGCCTGCGCTACCTGGCGCATTACGACGAACTGACCGGGCTGGCCAACCGTGCACTGTTCCGCCTGCGCCTGCACGATGCCGGGCAGCGGGTAAGGCTTAACGGTCGCAGCCTGGCGTTGCTGCACATCGATCTGGATCGCTTCAAGTTGCTGAATGAAAGCCTGGGTCATGAGCTGGCTGACCAACTGCTCAAGAAGATGGCCCGGCGCATCGCCAACGCGGTGCCGGAAGCCGATACCGTGGCGCGCTTGTCTGGTGATGAGTTTGCCGTGCTGTTCGATGGCTACAACAATCTGTCCAGTCTGGTACGGGTGACCACGCGCCTGCTGGACAAGTTGCGCGTGCCGCAGCGTCTGGATGGTCATGAGGTGGTGATCAGCGCTTCAGTAGGTATCAGTTTGCTGTCGGATGCCACCTTCGACTTGGGTGCCCTGGTCAGCCAGGCCGACATGGCCAAACAGCATGCCAAGCATCTGGGCGGTGACAGCTTCCAGTTCTACACCGAGAACCTGCGCGCCAACACCCTTGAGCGTCTGCAATTGGAGAACCACTTGCGCAAGGCCATCGACGAGAACCAGTTGCTGGTCTACTACCAGCCCAAGCTGTGCCTGCGCCAAGGCCAGTTGCTTGCGGCCGAAGCATTAGTGCGCTGGCAGCACCCGCAATGGGGCATGGTGCCGCCGAGTGAGTTCATCGGCTTGGCCGAAGAGACCGGGTTGATCGCCCCCATCGGTGAGTTCGTCCTGCGCCAAGCCTGCTGGCAGGCCTGCGAATGGCAGCGTCAAGGGCTGGCGCCGATCCGTGTTTCGGTGAACCTGTCGGTGTACCAGTTGCGTCAGGGCAAGTTGGTCAGCCTGGTGCGCCAGGTCCTGGAGGAGAGTGGCTTGGCACCCCACCTGCTGGAACTGGAGCTGACAGAAAGCCAGTTACTCGACAGCGTCGAGCACATCATCACCACGTTTGAGCAATTGCATGAGCTCGGGGTCAAGTTGGCGATCGATGATTTCGGCACGGGCTATTCATCGCTCAGCTACCTCAAGCGGTTCCCGGTGGACTACGTCAAGATCGACCGGGCTTTTGTTTGTGGCCTGCACGAAGGCAGCGAAGACGCCGCGATAACCCGGGCGATCATTGCCATGGCCAAAAGCCTGGATCTGAAAGTGGTTGCCGAGGGCGTGGAAACCCCGGAGCAGCTGGCCTTGCTGCGTGAGCAGGGGTGTGACGAAGTGCAGGGTTACCTGATCAGCAAACCCGTGGATGCCAGTGCATTCAAGGAGTTGCTGGGGCGTAGCGCGACCCGTTTTATCGGATAGCAGACCTCCCCGCAGCAAAGGCCTGCTTCTTGCCATCCAGGCGCCCACCGGGAGCTGAAAAGCCTTCAGCCGTGCCAGGCGCTACCTTGGCGTGCCAGCAGGCTATGTGCCTGCTCCGGTCCATTGGACCCGGCAGGGTAGGGCCTGGGCGCCTGGAAGTGTTCCTGCCAGCCATTGAGGATCGGATCGATCCAGGCCCAGGCCGCCTCGACCTCGTCACGGCGCATGAATAGCGTCGAGTCGCCTTCGAGTACATCCAGCAGCAGGCGCTCATAGGCGTCCCAGCGACGGGTCTGGCCGAACACCTGGGCCAGGTTCAGGTTCAGCTCCACCGGCTCCAGACGCATACCCTTACCGGGCGTCTTGGTCATCATCTGCAGGCTGATGCGCTCGTCAGGCTGCAACTGGATCAGCAGTTGGTTGGCCTGATCACCCTCGAACAGGCGGTGAGGTACCGGTTTGAACTGGATGACGATCTGCGAGGAGCGTTTGGCCAGGCGTTTGCCGGTGCGCAGATAGAAAGGCACGCCGGCCCAGCGCCAGTTGTCTATATGCGCTTCAACGGCGACGAACGTTTCGGTATCGCTGTCGTTGTCGACATCTTTCTCGAAATAGTAGGCAGGGACTTCCTGGCCACCGATCTTGCCGGCGCTGTATTGACCGCGCACGGTCTTGTCCTGCACGTCCTGGCCGCCGATGGGTTTGAGGGCCTTGAGGATTTTTACCTTTTCGTCGCGCACAGCTTCCGCCTCGAACTGCGCGGGCGGCTCCATGGCCACCAGGCAGAGTAGTTGCAGCAGGTGGTTCTGCAGCATGTCGCGGGTGGCGCCGGCACGGTCGTAGTAGGCGCCGCGGTTCTCCACACCAAGGGTTTCACAGACGCTGATCTGCACATGATCGATCTGATTGTTGCGCCACACCGGTTCCAGCAGGGCGTTGGCAAAGCGCAGAGCCATGAGGTTCTGCACGGTTTCCTTGCCCAGGTAGTGATCGATGCGAAACACCTGCGACTCGTCGAACACTGCGCCGATGGCCTGGTTGATCGCGGTGGCCGACTCCAGTGAATGGCCGATAGGTTTTTCCAGGACAATGCGTGCTTCGCTATCGGCCAGGCCCGCGACTTTCATGTGGTTGGCGATGGGCACGAACAGGTTCGGCGCGGTAGCCAGGTAGTAGACGCGGGTCAGGCCGCCCGGCTCGCCGAGGAATCGTGCCAGGCGACCGAAGTCGGCGCTTTGCGCGGCATCCATGGAGAAGTAGTCCAGACGCGCAGAGAAGCGTGCCCAGACATCTTCGTCGAAGTCGTTGCGGGCAATCTGGGCCCGGCAGCGGCGCTCGGCGAGCTTGAGATATTCACGGCGTGGCAGGTTGCGCCGGGCCAGGGCAATGATCCGTACGGCAATGTGCAGGCGGCTCTCGCGATACAGGTGGTAGAGCGCCGGAAGCAGTTTGTGCAGGGCCAGATCACCGGTGCCGCCGAACACCATGATGTCGCAAGGGATAGTCAATACCACCACTCTCCTGGTTCGTTTAGCTGGGCGGGTCGCCGGTCATGTAGTATAACTACAAGAAAGCTACAACCCGGTCAGTCGATCATAACCGAGTCCTGCCCTTGAATCTGTTGCAACACATCGCCCAGTCGCGCCATCTGCTACGCAAATCGGAACTGAAGGTTGCCGATCACGTGCTGCTGGATCCTGCAGCCGTCATGCACAGCTCCATGGCCGATCTTGCCCACAGCGTTGGTATCAGTGAGCCGACCATCGTGCGCTTTTGCCGAGCCATCGGTTGTTCCGGGTTCCAGGACCTCAAGCTCAAGCTGGCCCAGAGTCTGGCGGCGGGTGCCAGCTTTGGCCAGTTCGCTATTCATGAAGACGACTCGGTTGCCGACTACAGCCTGAAGATTTTCGATACCACCCTGCATACCCTGATGGAAGTGCGCGAGCACCTCGACCCTCAGGCCCTGCAGCGTGCGGTGTCGGCCATGGCCCAGGCCCAGCGCGTCGAGTTCTATGGCTTCGGTGCTTCCGGTGCGGTGGCGGCTGACGCCCAGCACAAGTTCTTCCGCTTGCTGCTCACTGCGGCGGCGTATTCCGACCCGCATATGCAGGCAATGTCGGCGGTGACCCTCAAACCGGGTGATGTGGCCATTTGCATCTCCCAGTCAGGACGCTCCAAGGACCTGCTGATCACGGCCAACCTGGTGCGTGAAAGCGGGGCCACGCTGATTACCCTGTGTCCGAGCCAGACCCCACTGGCGGAGCTGTCGACGGTCAACCTGGCGATCGACGTGCACGAAGACACCGAGATCTACACCCCCCTGACATCGCGTATTGCCCACCTGGTGGTGATCGATGTGCTCGCCATGGGTGTGGCCATGGCCCGCGGCCCGAGCCTGGTCAATCACCTCAAGAGCGTCAAGCGCAGTTTGCGCAGCCTGCGCCTGTCGCCCAAGTCGATCAAGGCGATGGACGACTGATCCTGGCTACTGTTTCATCGATTTGTCATTGGCGCGCCGCCAAATCGTAATGCCGCGTAGTCAGGCTAAAACTCCCGCACTCGATCAGGGAGATATGCAATGGCTCGTGAACTCGATGGCTCGTATCAACCCAACGCCAAGTCCCGCAAGCAGCAGGAGAAGGATCAGCGCCGCATGGAGTTCCGCCGCGCGATCGAAAGCTACTCCGAGCAGCGTCGCCTGCTCCAGGAAATTGCCGATTACCCCGAATTGCAAGCCATCAACGTATGGCAGGTATCGGCGGCAAGCTCCCCGAAAAACGCTCAACAAGCCCGCTGATTTGCGTCCGTTCGCTACGGATGAATGCAAGAAAGGCCAAGGCCACCGGTGACTGCCGCTTGGCCTTGGACTGCACCACGCACCAACTGCGGTACAGCGGCAACTCTTCAACCGGTAACTCGCATAGCACGCCGGTGGCCAGTTCCAGGTTCAGTGCGTGACGGGTCAGCAAGGCAATGCCCAGGCCGGCAATCACGCATTCGCGCTGGGCATCGGCCGAGGCGACCTCAAGGGTCTGGGTGAAGTGCACGCGCTTGTCCTTGAAGTACTCCTCGCAGGCCTTGCGGGTGCCCGAACCTTGTTCGCGAACCAGCAGGGTATGCGGCTCCAGATCCTGCAGGCGCAGCTTCTCCAGCTTGCACAGCGGATGATCGGGTGGGGCCACGGCGACAATCGGATTGTTGAGGAACGGCAGGAACTCCAGGCCCATATCCTGGGGCACCATGGACATGATGATCAGGTCGTCGCGGTTGTCCGAGAGACGGCGGATGGCCTGGGCCCGATTGACTACGGTGAGGGTAAGACTGACCTCAGGGTGCTGGCGCTTGAAGGCGGCGAACAGGTGCGGAACGAAGTATTTGGCGCTGGACTCCACCGCCAGCTTCAACTGTCCTTGCAACGAGCCCTGCATGTCGGAAAGCTGCATGTCGAGGCTTTCCAGGCGGCCGAAGATGTCTCGGCTGGCGCGTTGCAGGGCTTCGGCAGCCTCGGTCAGGTAGAGCTTTTTGCCGACGTACTCGAACAGCGGCTGGCCTACCAGCTCTTCGAGCTGGCGGATCTGTAGACTAACGGCGGGTTGCGTCAGGTTCATCTCCTCGGCCGCCCGGCTATAGGAACGTAAATCACAGACTTCATTGAAGACCTGCAATTGACGCAATGTCATACGCATCAATGACTTACGCATTTTATCCGTGTCCCGGCAAAACCTTGTAACAGCACTATAAGCTTTTGCTAATGCACACCCTAATAAATATTGATTTTTGTTTATCCAGAGACAGCGCTAGGGTAAAGATGCGACTGGCCAGCGACGATTGGTCACGCGCCGACCGGCATTGCCGGCTCGTTTGTTCTAGCGGCCTTGGGAATACTCCAGTGATAAAAAAAATCCTGATCGCCAACAGGGGTGAAATTGCAGTTCGGATCGTGCGTGCCTGCGCCGAAATGGGCATTCGCTCCGTAGCGATCTACTCCGACGCCGACCGCCACGCCTTGCACGTCAAACGTGCCGATGAGGCCCACAGCATTGGTGCCGAGCCCCTGGCCGGCTACCTGAACCCGCGCAAGCTGGTGAACCTGGCTGTGGAAACCGGTTGTGATGCCCTGCATCCCGGTTATGGGTTTTTGTCGGAGAACGCTGAACTTGCGGACATCTGTGCTGAACGTGGGATCAAGTTCATTGGCCCGGCAGCCGAAGTCATTCGCCGCATGGGTGACAAGACCGAAGCCCGCCGCAGCATGATCAAGGCCGGTGTCCCAGTGACCCCAGGCACTGAAGGCAATGTCGCCGACATCCATGAAGCGCTTGAGGAAGGTGACCGCATCGGTTATCCGGTGATGCTCAAGGCCACCTCCGGTGGTGGCGGTCGCGGCATTCGTCGCTGCAACAGCCGCGAGGAGCTGGAACAGGCATTTCCACGGGTGATTTCCGAAGCGACCAAGGCCTTCGGTTCGGCGGAAGTGTTCCTGGAAAAATGTATCGTCAATCCGAAACATATCGAAGCGCAGATCCTCGGTGACAGCTTCGGCAACGTTGTACACCTGTTCGAACGCGACTGCTCGATCCAGCGCCGTAACCAGAAGCTCATCGAAATCGCCCCCAGCCCGCAACTGACGCCTGAACAGCGCGCCTATATCGGTGACCTGTCGGTGCGCGCAGCCAAGGCCGTGGGTTACGAGAACGCCGGTACCGTGGAGTTCCTGCTCGCCGATGGCGAGGTGTACTTCATGGAGATGAACACCCGGGTGCAGGTGGAACACACCATCACCGAAGAAATCACCGGTATCGACATCGTTCGCGAGCAGATCCGTATTGCTTCGGGCCTGCCGCTGTCGGTCAAGCAGGAAGATATCCAGCACCGCGGCTTTGCCCTGCAGTTCCGGATCAATGCCGAAGATCCAAAAAACAACTTCCTGCCAAGCTTCGGCAAGATCACCCGTTACTACGCACCCGGTGGTCCCGGCGTACGTACCGACACGGCGATTTACACCGGCTACACCATTCCACCGTTCTACGACTCCATGTGCCTGAAACTGGTGGTCTGGGCGCTGACCTGGGAAGAGGCCATGGACCGCGGCCTGCGGGCGCTGGACGACATGCGTGTGCAAGGGGTGAAGACCACTGCCGCCTATTACCAGGAAATCCTGCGCAATCCGGAGTTCCGCAGCGGTCAGTTCAATACCAGCTTCGTTGAAAGCCATCCGGAACTGACCAACTACTCGATCAAGCGCAAACCCGAAGAGCTGGCCTTGGCCATCGCCGCCGCCATTGCCGCCCACGCAGGCCTGTGAGGAATCCCATAATGTCCAAGAAAATCTTTGTAACCGACACAATCCTGCGCGACGCCCACCAGTCCCTGCTGGCCACCCGCATGCGTACCGACGACATGCTGCCGATCTGCGACACGCTCGACAAGGTCGGCTACTGGTCGCTGGAAGTCTGGGGCGGCGCGACCTTCGACGCCTGTGTGCGCTTTCTCAAGGAAGACCCGTGGGAGCGCTTGCGCAAGCTGCGTGCAGCGTTGCCAAACACCCGTCTGCAAATGTTGCTGCGCGGCCAGAACCTGCTCGGCTACCGCCACTACAGCGACGACGTGGTCAAAGCCTTCGTGGCCAAGGCCGCCGTCAACGGTATCGACGTGTTCCGCATCTTCGATGCCATGAACGACGTGCGTAACCTGCGCGTGGCCATCGAGGCGGTCAAGGCCGCCGGCAAGCACGCCCAGGGCACCATTGCCTACACCACCAGCCCTGTGCACACCATTGACGCCTTTGTGGCCCAGGCCAAGCAGATGGAAGCCATGGGTTGCGACTCGGTGGCGATCAAGGACATGGCCGGCCTGTTGACCCCTTACGCCACTGGCGAACTGGTCAAGGCGCTGAAGGCCGAGCAATCGCTGCCGGTGTTCGTTCACTCCCACGACACCGCTGGCCTGGCTGCCATGTGCCAGCTCAAAGCCATCGAGAACGGCGCCGATCATATCGACACCGCCATCTCCAGCTTCGCTTGGGGCACCAGCCACCCGGGTACCGAGTCGATGGTCGCGGCGCTCAAGGGCAGCGAGTTCGATACCGGTCTGGACCTGGAGCTGCTGCAGGAAATCGGCCTGTACTTCTATGCCGTGCGCAAGAAGTACCACCAGTTCGAAAGCGAGTTCACCTCCGTGGACACCCGCGTGCAAGTGAACCAGGTGCCGGGCGGGATGATTTCCAACCTGGCCAACCAGCTCAAGGAGCAGGGCGCGCTCAACCGCATGAATGAAGTGCTGGCTGAGATCCCGCGCGTGCGTGAAGACCTCGGTTTCCCGCCGTTGGTGACCCCGACCTCGCAAATCGTTGGCACTCAGGCGTTTTTCAACGTCCTGGCTGGCGAGCGCTACAAGACCATCACCAACGAGGTGAAGCTGTACCTGCAAGGCGGTTACGGCAAGGCCCCGGGTGTGGTCGACGAGAACCTGCGTCGTCAGGCCATCGGCAGCGAAGAGGTCATCGATGTGCGCCCGGCAGACCTGCTCAAGCCGGAAATGACCAAGCTGCGTGCCGATATCGGCAACTTGGCCAAGTCCGAAGAAGACGTGCTGACCTTCGCCATGTTCCCGGACATCGGGCGCAAGTTCCTCGAAGAGCGCGAAGCGGGCTCCCTGACTCCTGAAGTGCTGCTGCCGATTCCGGAAGCTGGCAAGGTGGCCTCGGCTGGCGGTGAAGGCGTGCCGACCGAGTTCGTCATCGACGTCCACGGCGAAACCTACCGCGTCGACATTACCGGTGTCGGTGTCAAGGCCGAAGGCAAGCGTCACTTCTACCTGTCCATCGACGGCATGCCGGAAGAAGTGGTGTTCGAGCCGCTCAACGAATTCGTCGGCGGCGGCAGCAGCAAGCGCAAGCAGGCCAGCGCACCAGGTCACGTCAGCACCACCATGCCGGGCAACATCGTCGATGTGCTGGTCAAGGAAGGTGACATGGTCAAGGCCGGCCAGTCGGTGTTGATCACCGAAGCCATGAAGATGGAAACCGAAGTCCAGGCGGCCATCGCCGGCAAGGTTACTGCCATCCACGTGGCCAAGGGCGACCGGGTCAACCCGGGCGAAATCCTGATCGAGATCGAGGGCTGATTTTCAAGCCTTCATCTACAAGCGGTTAACCTCTGGGGGGCGTATGCTCCCCCTTTTTTGCACAGAATAATGCATTATATTGCATATTCAGTGAGTTGTATTGGCTGCTATCTGCATTTAGATGCAGGTATCGCTTTTGTGGTTGGCTGTAAATTGCACTATATTGCAGATTAGAAACCGATTGGTCCGGTGAAAATGCAGTAAATTACAGGTCTATCATGCAGCTACTCACACTTCAGCTCTATGCAGATGGTCGGTGGCAGGACGTCATGTCCATGAATTTCGCGCAGCCAGAAAACGCATTTCTGAGCCCTTGCGAAATCGCCTACAAATCCGACTACATCAGAAACAACCTGGACGCCTACCAGAGCACCTTTGCCATGGCTGTCAGTGCCAGGCTGCCAGTTGACTACGACACGTTTTCGCTGAAGCAGGCGCCGGCCTTCCTCTACGACATCGCGCCGTCGGGTGCCGCCAAGCGTTTCCTGCTCAAGCATATCGGGCGTGAGAAGCCTCAAGGTCTGGGTGATGACCTCTACCTGTTGGGTCGCAGTACGCCCGCGCCCATTGGCAATCTACGTGTCAAGGAGTCGGTCGAGGCGCTGGATGGTGCCAAGCCAATGGGCTTCACCCGTCAGGATGTAGTCATCCGCGACCAGCGATTTCTGGAGTATGCCTACGAGCAAGGTGCCGCGATTGGCGGTGCGACCGGGGCGGGCGGGGAGGCGCCCAAGCTGTTGCTCACCGCGGACGCGAATGGGCAACTCTATCCGGATGCGGTCCTGGACGATAGCCGGGCGACTTGCCACTGGTTTGTAAAATTTGCGCGTAATCAGGCACTGAACAACGATCAGGACATCCTGCGCGCCGAATACCTGTACTACAAGGCCCTGCAGCAGCTCGGTATCGATACCGTAGCGACCGCCGAACTGGCCCTGGAAGAAGCAACCAAGCCGAGCTTGTGGATGAAACGCTTTGATCGTCAGGTCAGTGAGCGGGGCGTTGAACGGCTGGCGGTAGAATCGATTTACTCACTGGCAGGTGTGGCTGAGACGGGAGCGCGGATGGACCATCTGGAGGTCATCACCTTGCTGGTTAAGCTGTGGATTGAGGCTGGACAGAAGGCTCAGGTGCCAGATCTTGTCGCCGACTATCTGCGTCGGGACTTGATCAACATGATCCTTGGCAACGCCGACAACCATGGCCGCAATACTGCGGTGATTCGCAGCCAGGATGCGCTACATATGGCACCGATCTATGACCTTGCGCCTATGGTGATGGACGCTGAAGGCATCACCCGAACTATCAAATGGCTTAAAGCTGGAGAACATGGAGGCGAGTTCAATTGGCGCGCAGTCTGTGACGGCCTGAAAGGCCTGATAGATCCGCAACAGGCGTTTGAACGGCTTTGTCAGGACGCTCGGGCGTTGCTGGCATTGCCAGACTTTTTGGCCGATAGCGGGTTACCAGACTCTGTGATGAATCATCCAGCGATTGCCTTGAAAAACCTTGAGCAACGAATGAAAGGCTGGGGGCTGCAATGACGGTTTCAATAGATGTACGCGGCCTGCTGATCGAAGGTGTACGAGAAGGAATCGCCGATGGCACCCTGGAACTGGGTGCGGCGGTACGGCGACTGCGGGTCGAAGTGGCAAAGCTTCATCAAAGCCAGTTCGCCCGCATGTGCAAAATTTCTGTGCGCACCCTGATTCAGATTGAACAAGACGAAGGGAATCCGACGCTCAAATCGCTGAACGCCGTGTTCCGGCCTTTCGGTCTGCAGATGGGGGTGGTCAGGCGTGTGCGTCAGGTCAGCTGAGCTTCAGATAGAGGCGCGGCAAGCCTCCAGCGTGCGGAGCTGACCTTCCGGGCGCTGGTTGTCCTCACTCAACCAGTGCTCGAACCCCGCCGCAATCGCCGGCCATTCATCATCGGTAATCGAGAACCAGGCCGTGTCGCGGTTGCGGTCTTTGATCACCATATGGTTGCGGAACACCCCTTCGAAGCTGAAGCCGAAGCGTTCGGCGGCCCTTTTCGAACGGGCATTGTCGTTGTTGCACTTCCACTCCAGGCGGCGGTTGCCCAGTTCGAACGCCTGCTTGCCCAGCAGGTACACCGCCTCGGTACCCTTGGGCGTGCGCTGCATGGCGGCGCCGAAGGCGATGTGGCCAATCTCGATACGGCCCTGCTCGGGGACGATCGACATCAGGCTGAGAATGCCCTGGGTCTGACCGCTGGCACTGTCGATGACGCTGTAGAACAACGGATCGCTGCTGGCCGCGTTGCTGTCGAGCCAATGGTCGAAGTCTTCGCGTTCGGTGAAAGGCCCGTAGGCCAAGTAGTCCCAGAGTCTCGGGTCGGCTTCTGGCCCCTGGAACACTTGCCAGAGGTCTTCACGGTCCCGTCGGGGATCGAGTTTTTCCAGGCGAATGAAACGACCGACCAAGGTTGTGGACTGTGGGCGTTTGGCCGGGTGCCAGTTCAAAGGTGCACTCATGCGATGGCTCCTGGGGTTACAACGGTTTGCGAAACTGGATGAAGCCCGGCCGTTCGGCCACCTGCTCGTAGAGACTGATTGCGGTGGCATTGGTTTCATGGGTCAACCAGTGAACCTTGGCGCAGCCTGCTTCGCGAGCTATGGCATAGACATGCTCGATCAATTGGCGGCCAACACCCAGGCCACGTTGTTCGCTCAGGACGTACAGGTCCTGTAGGTAGCAGGAGTTTTCGATGCTCCAGTTGGAGCGGTGATAAATCCAATGGACCATGCCTACCGCTTTGCCGTCGAGCCAGGCCAACGCAGCATTGGTCGGCTCCTTGGGATCGAGCATGCGCTGCCAGGCCACGGCTGTTACCTCCTCGGCAATGCGGGTTTCGTAGAAGCGTTGATAGGCCTGCCACAGGGGCAGCCAGGCGCTATGGTCGTCGGCAGTTACCGGGCGGATCGTAACGGTAGGCATGAGAGATTCCTTCAAGGTTGGCGCATCACTGCGGCCAGTTGGTTATCCATGGGATCAGGGCTGTTGGCCAGGCCTGTGCGTACGCCTTCGATATCGATGGCCGAACGGTTCTGGCTGAGTTTGCGCGTGCCTTGCAGGCGATCGATGGGCAGGGCAAAGCCGACGATAGCCTTGAGCATCCCGGCCATGTAATCGGCGGGCGCTTCGTCCACCGACCAGGGCTTGGCCTGACGTTGTTCATGGTGGTCGCTCAGGCGCCGGACGATATCCAGCAGGCGCGCGGCATCGTGGTACACCTCGGCCTTGCCCCAAGCGTGTACGGCCAGGTAGTTCCAGGTCGGTACGGTGCGCGGATCCTGAGTCTTGCTGGGATAGTAGCCGGCACTGACATAAGCATCTGGCCCGGCGAACACCACCAGGGCCTCGGCACCGTTGGCCAGTTCCTGCCATTGCCGGTTGGCACGGGCGAAGTGACCGTACAGGGTGCCGTTGCTGCCTTGGCTACGGTCCAGCAGCAGGGGCAGGTGGCTGGCCTGCAGGCCTTGCTCTCCCTGGGTGACCAGCACGGCCAGACGCGTCTGCTCGATTTGCTGATGCAGTTGGCTGAGGTCGGTTTCCTTGTAGCTCGAAGGTGTGAACATGAGGATTGTCCTTGGCGAATGGCCTAATCCTAGGCAGGCTATTGGACTATGGTAAGAGCCATTTTCAGTTAATTTGATAGGTCCATTGTCATGAGCGTGCGTCCTTTCACCTTACCGTTCGACCCTACGGGTATTGTTCTTGATCGTCGCCAGGGGCTCAGCCGTCAGCTTTACCAGGCGCTGCGCCTGCGTGTGCTGGATGGTCGTTTGAGCAGTGGCACGCGCTTGCCGGCCACCCGCGACATGGCCGCGGCGTTGGCGCTGTCGCGTAATAGCGTGGTGCGTGCCTACGATCAGCTTTATGCCGAAGGTTTTATCGAAAGCCGGGTCGGGGATGGGACTTACGTGAGCCAGTTGCCAAAACTATCCACAAAAGTACCCACAGGGTTATCCCTGGGTTTTTCCACAGATTTATCCACAAAAGCGTTGGAAAGCACTGAGAGTTTATCCAGTAAAGTTATCCACAATGGCCCGTTGGAGCGATTGGAGAAGCACCATTTACCCGCGCCGAAAAGCGGTCCGCCGCGGGCGTTTCGTGTCGGTTTACCGGCGCTTGATCTGTTTCCTTTTGACGTCTGGGCCAAGCTGCAGGCGGGATTCTGGCGCAATCCAGATCCTGCGGCGCTCGGCTATGGCGACCCGGCGGGTGAGCCGCAACTTCGTGAGCTGATTGCCACCTATCTGCGTCGATCACGTGGGCTTTCCTGCACGGCTGAACAAATTGTGATCACCAGTGGCGCACAGCAGGCCATCAGCCTTTGTGCACAGTTGCTGCTGGAGTCGGGTGACGTGGTGGCTGTGGAAAACCCAGGCTATCGCGCAGCCGGTAATGCCTTTGCTCTGACCGGTGCGCAAGTGCGAGGCATTTCGGTAGACAACGAGGGGTTGGACTGTGCAGCACTGTATGGCGTGCCGCACTGTCGCCTGAGTTACGTGACTCCCTCACACCAGTACCCCACCGGGGTCACCATGAGTCTGGCCCGGCGCCTGGAACTGCTGGACTGGGCTCAGCGCAAAGACGGCTGGATCATCGAGGACGATTACGACGGCGAGTACCGTTACAGCGGTGCCCCGCTGGCCCCGCTGGCGGCGCTGGATCGTAGCGGGCGAGTGTTGTATGTCGGCACTTTCGGCAAGATTGCTTTTCCCGCGTTGCGCCTGGGCTATCTGGTGCTGCCGCAACAGCTGGTGCAAGCCTTCTCCCGTTGCCGGGCGTTGGCGGTCAGGCATTCGGAGGTCGGCACACAGGCGGTGATGGCGCAATTCATGGCCCTGGGGCATTTCCAACGACACATTCGCCGTGTGCGGCGTGCCGCCCTGAGCCGGCGCAATGCACTACAGGCGGGCTGGCCTGTGGATATCCCGGGCCTCGGGCCGATGCCTGAGATGGCGGCAGGGCTACATGTGAAGATCGATGTAGACAGTCATGCCCGCGAGCAGGTGCTGATCGCTCAGGCCGAGGCCGTCGGTGTCGAGCTCAATGCCTTGAGCGACTACTGGTTGCCTGGCTCGATTACACCTGTGGATAACCGCGCAGGGCTGGTGCTGGGCTTCGCCGCAGTGGACGAAGCCCGGATTGCCGACGCCCTGGCACGCTTGTGGCGTGCCTGGCGTGGGTGACGGTCATCGGACCCCTTCGAAACCCTCTAGTACGTTTACAGCATTGATACCGATCTCTTCGACCGCATAACCGCCTTCCATGACGAACAGGGTCGGTTTGCCCAGGCGGGCAATGCGCTCGCCCATCTTCAGGTAGTCGGGGCTGTCCAGTTTGAACTGCGAGATTGGGTCGTCTTTGAAGGTATCGACCCCGAGCGACACCACCACCACGTCTGGCGCATAGGCAGCGATGCGTTCGCAGGCTTGATCCAGAGCGTTGCTCCAGGTTGGCCAGTCACTGCCTGCGGGCAACGGGTAGTTGACGTTATAGCCCAGGCCTTCGCCTTCGCCTTGTTCATCGGCATAGCCGAGGAAGAACGGGAACTCGGCCTGTGGATCGCCATGAATCGAGGCGAAGAACACGTCGCTGCGCTGATAGAAGATTTCCTGGGTGCCATTGCCGTGATGGTAATCCACATCGAGGATCGCGACTTTGCTGTGGCCTTGGTCGAGGAAAGCCTGGGCAGCAATGGCGGCGTTGTTCAGGTAGCAGTAGCCGCCCATGACATCGCTGGCGGCGTGGTGTCCTGGTGGACGGCACAGTGCGAAGGCGCTGTGGGCACCGGCTTGCACCGCGGCCTGGGCGGTGAGCGCGACTTGCGCTGCACTGTAGGCGGCTTGCCAGGTGCCAGCAGTGATGGGCGCGCCGGCGTCGAAGCTGTAGTAGCCCAGCTCACCATGCAGACCGCTGGGTTTGACGCTGCGCAAGGTGCGCGCCGGCCAGGTGAAGGGCAACAGATCGCCATCGTGGCCGAGGCTGGCCCAGCGCTGCCAGGCACCCTCAAAGAAATTCAGGTAATCGGCACTGTGCACCCGCAGCAGCGGTATGCGGCCAAAGTCCGCTGGGCCTTGTACCGGCCCCAGTTCACGGGTCTTGACCCGTTCCAGCACATGGTCAGCGCGTGAAGGCATTTCGAAGCAGGGCATCAATTGCCCGTCGATCAGCTCACAGCGGCCGTGGTGAAGGCGATGGTCATCAGAATAAATGGTCAGCATTTGTTGTTCTCCGGAATCACTGGCGTGGGTCCATTGTTGATGGACCGGTCCCGGTTCAGAACGGCGTAAACGGCCAAAAGGGGATCGATATGGCCAGCCTGGGTGTCCGGATTTCGCCCCAGGCGGTGCAATGCACGCCAGTCAGGCGCGGAAATGGCTTGGGGCTACACCGCTCCAGCGTAGAAACGCATGGCGGAAGCTGGCGGTTTCGCTGAAGCCCAAGGCTTCTGCAATCTGATAGATCGGCAGCTGGTCTTCAGCCAGCAATTGCTTGGCCCGCTCGAATCGCAGCTCGTCGAGCAATTGCTGGTAGCTGCTGCCCAGTTCCTGCAGATGCCGACGCAGGGTGCGCGATGAGCAATGCATCTGCTTTGCCAGGCCCTCCAGCCCGGGTGCGGCACCCAGTTGATCGAGCAGCAACTGGCGGATGCGCCCCAGCCAGGCCTGGCGACCGGTGAACTCCAGGTTCTGCCGGCGGCAACGTTCGCTCATGGCCCGGTGGGTGATCTGGTCGGCCAATGGCAAGGGCGTCTCCAGCCAGCGGCGCTCGAAGGCAAAGGCGTTATCGCTGGCCCCGAAGTGCAGCGGGCAGTTGAAAGTCTCAGCGTACAGCGCCTGGTAATCCGGGGCGGCATGGACAAAGCGTGACGCCAGCAGCGGCAGCGATTGCCCGAGCAGGTCATCACAGATGACTTTCAGGGAGGTCAGGCAGAACTCGGCGTTGAACGCTGCCAGGTGAGGGGCTTCGCGATAATTGCTGGCGCTGAACCAGATGTGCTCGCCGTCTTCGATCAGGCGCAGTTGGAAAAGTGTTCCCAGCAGAGCCGGATACTGCATGGCCACGCGCAAAGCGTCACCTAAGGTGGCACTGGAGAGCAGGGCGTAACCGAGCATGCCGTAGCAGGAAACATGCATGCGCCGGCCCAGCTCCAGGCCCACTTCACGGCGCCGCGCCACGGCGTTGGCACACACCAGCAGCTCCTGGCGGGTGGTAATGCGCGAGTCAGCGCGGCCCAGGTCCGCCGGGCTGATCCCGCTACCGTCGAGGAGCGCCGCAGCGTCTATGTCATCATCCTTGAAGGCTTGTAGAACCAAAGACACGGCGTTGAGGGTCGTGAGGTGTGAGTGGAGCATGTCGGGCTTCCGGCTGAAGGGCTACCTGCAAGCAGCAATATGCGTGCCTTGCCAGGATCAGCGCAGCTCGCCACAGAGGTCCAGTTCGATCAGGCGCCGTACTTCTGCCATCGGCAAGCCTGCTCCGAGTAGCAGTTGCAACTTGCCGAATGCCGCCTCGCGGGTCATTCCGCCACCGGACAACACTCCAGCTCGGCGTAGGCGACTGCCGGCTTCATACACATCCAGCTCGACCCCGCCTTCGTGGCACTGGGTGATTGCCACCACCACGACTCCACGCGCCTGCGCCTGAGTCAGGGCATCGAGAAAATCCGCATTGTCAGCCGGTCCGGTGCCGCTGCCGAAGCATTCCAGGATCAGGCCCTGCGCGCCGCTGTCGAGCACCGCTTGCACCAGCGGCGCGCCGAACCCTGGCACCAGTGGCAGTACCGTTACTGTGGCGAGTTGCTTTGGCTGCCGATAGTCGAGTTGATCTGGCAAAGGCTGCACCCTGGCGGCACCACCAAAGCGCTTGAGCGTGACAAAAGGGTGGCGACCAAAGCTGCGCACCTTGGCGGTGCGGTTGGGTTCGAGCAGTTCGCCATGAAAGTACAGTTGCACCCCCGGGGCGACGCCTTGGGCCAGTACCTGCAAGGCGCCGAGCAGGTTCTCCCAGGCATCGCTGTCGGCTACCCCGGCCGGCAGCATGGCGCCGGTGAAAAGCACGGGTGCTTGCAGGCCAAGGAGCTGGAAGCTCATGGCGGCGGCGCTGTAGGCGAGGGTGTCGGTGCCGTGTAGGACTAGTACCGCGTCGCAGCCTTGAACATCGACGGCCTCGATGACAGCCGTGCGCAGGCGCTGCCAGTACTGGGGCGTCATGTTGGCGCTGTCGATCAGCGGCTGCATTTCGCGAAACTGCCATTGCGGGATATCGGCACGCCCGGTCAGTTGCTCGCGCATCCGCTGCTCGAAGCCCGAGGCCGGTGCCAGGCCGTTGACGCTGGCCTGCATGCCGATGGTGCCGCCGGTGTACAGCACCATGATGTTGCGGGCGGGATGGGCAGTTGCCATGGGGCTGTCTCCGTGGTCGGCCAAGGTTTAGCCGACCACAGTACGCCATCACTCGCTGGGCTGTCAGCGTCGTGGCTGATATGCCCCCCAGGAGCGGGCATAAAAAAAGGGCCCGGGGAGTGATCCCTGGGCCCTCAAAAGGTGAGAGGTGTCTAGTCCCTCGACCTGGTGAGCGGTGTTACAGCATCGGTTACGCTTTCAGCGGCACCAGACGCGGAGCAATCATGTTTTCCGGACGCAGGATGTCGGTGAGCATCTCTTCGTCCAGCAGGCCTTCCTCGCGGACCAGTTCCAGCACACCACGGCCGCTTTCCAGGGCGATGGCAGCGATACGGGTCGCGTTTTCGTAGCCGATGTACGGGTTCAGTGCGGTGACCAGGCCGATCGAGTGTTCGACCAGTTCACGGCAGCGCTGTTCGTTGGCGGTGATGCCGACGATGCAGTGCTCGCGCAGCATGTCCATGGCGCGTTGCAGCAGGCGGATCGAGTCGAAGATCTTGTAGGCGATCAGCGGCTCCATGACGTTCAGCTGCAGCTGGCCACCTTCGGCGGCGACGGTCAGGGCCAGGTCGTTGCCCATGATGGCGAAGGCCACCTGGTTGACGGCTTCCGGGATTACCGGGTTGACCTTGCCTGGCATGATCGAACTGCCTGGCTGGCGCGCTGGCAGGTTGATCTCGTTGATGCCGGTACGCGGGCCGCTGGACAGCAGGCGCAGGTCATTGCAGATTTTCGACAGCTTGACCGCAGTACGCTTGAGCATGCCGGAGAACAGGACGAAGGCGCCCATGTCCGAGGTGGCTTCGATCAGGTCGGCAGCCGGTACCAGCGGCTGGCCGCTGATGGTCGCCAGGCGCTGGACGGCCAGCATCTGGTAGCCCGGGTCGGCGTTGATACCGGTACCGATGGCGGTACCACCCAGGTTGATTTCGGTCAGCAGCTCTGGCGCCAGGGAACGCAGGCGGTTGAGGTCTTCGGTCATGGTGGTGGCGAAGGCGCGGAATTCCTGGCCGAGGGTCATCGGCACGGCATCCTGCAGCTGGGTACGGCCCATCTTCAGAACGTGGCTGAATTCTTCACCTTTGGCTGCGAAGGCCTGGATCAGGCTGTCGAGGCTGGCCAGCAGGGCGTCGTGACCGAGCAGCAGACCCAGGCGGATCGCGGTCGGGTAGGCGTCGTTGGTCGACTGCGCCATGTTAACGTCGTTGTTCGGGTGCAGGTATTTGTACTCGCCCTTCTGGTGGCCCATGGCCTCCAGCGCGATGTTGGCGATCACTTCGTTGGCGTTCATGTTGGTAGAAGTACCAGCACCGCCTTGAATCATGTCGACCACGAACTGCTCGTGGTAGTCACCGCGGATCAGACGGGCACAGGCCTCGCTGATGGCGGCGTGCTTGGCATCGCTCAGGTGACCCAGCTCACGGTTGGCGTCGGCAGCAGCCTGCTTGACCATGGCCAGGGCCACAACCAGCTTGGGGTAGTGCGACAGCGGGACACCGGAGAGGTGGAAGTTGTTGGCAGCGCGCAGGGTCTGGATGCCGTAGTAGGCATCAGCCGGGACTTCAAGGGTGCCAAGCAGGTCTTTTTCGACGCGGAACGATGCAGCAGCGGACATGATAAATATCATCTCGAGTTTGGCCCGGCACATGCCGGAATGGCGCCAATCCTAGGCCTGCGCCGATTTTGCGGCCAATGCTGTTGCACGCTAACCTATGCACAAACGGCATAATGGTTGATGTGACGCCAACCGACATTCGAGCGTGTGCCATTTTGGTGCGCGCCTGGAGAGACAGATGAACCTCGAAAGCAAATGGCTGGAAGACTTTAGCGCCCTGGCGGCGACCCGCAGCTTTTCCCAGGCCGCCGAGCGCCGCTTCGTGACCCAGCCGGCCTTCAGCCGGCGCATTCGCAGTCTTGAGGCCGCGCTGGGGCTGACCCTGGTCAACCGCTCGCGGACGCCGATCGAGCTGACGGCGGCCGGCCAGTTATTCCTGGTGACGGCGCGTACCGTGGTCGATCAGTTAGGTGAAGTGTTGCGCCATCTGCATCACCTGGAAGGCGGGCAGGGCGAGGTGATTCAGGTCGCGGCTGCTCACTCGCTGGCTTTGGGGTTCTTTCCGCGCTGGATCGCCCAACTGCGCAATGATGGCCTGAACATCGCTACCCGGCTGGTGGCCACCAACGTCGGCGACGCGGTGCATGCCCTGCGTGAGGGGGGGTGTGACCTGATGCTGGCGTTCTACGATCCGGATGCGGCACTGCAGATGGATGCCGAAATTTTCCCGTCACTGCACTTGGGGCATACCGAGATGCTGCCGGTGTGCGCTGCGGATGACGAGGGCAAGCCGCTGTTCGACCTGGAAGGCGAAGGCAGCGTGCCGTTGCTGGCCTACAGTGCGGGGGCGTTTCTCGGGCGTTCGGTCAATCTACTGCTACGTCAGCGCAGCCTGCGTTTTACCACTGTGTACGAGACGGCCATGGCCGACAGCCTGAAGAGCATGGCCCTGGAGGGCCTGGGCATCGCCTGGGTGCCGCGGTTGTCGGCACGCGCCGAGCTTGAGCGTGGTGAGCTGGTGATCTGTGGCGGCAGCCAGTGGCACGTGCCGCTGGAAATTCGTCTGTATCGCTGCGCGCTGGTGCGCAAGGCCAACGTGCGCTTGCTCTGGCGCAAGCTGGAGGGCGGACCGGCAGCCACGGCTTGACTCGAAAGTCAGCCAAAGCCCCGAAAAATAAGGCCGACAGTTGGTCGTCAGGGTGCATCAATGTTGCGGCTTTGCGATATACTGCGCGGCCTTCGGTCGGTTTCCCCGACCCCAATTCGCATAACAAGCCACGCCGGTTGTCCCGCGTGGCTTGTTGTTTTTTGACGCGCCTGCGGGCGCCCAAGAGAAGAGGCTCGACGATGAGTGCACTGGTTGGCGTGATCATGGGCTCCAAGTCCGATTGGTCCACCCTTAGCCACACCGCCGATATGCTGGAAAAACTCGGCATTCCCTACGAGGTCAAAGTGGTTTCCGCCCACCGTACCCCGGACCTGCTGTTCCAGTATGCCGAAGAGGCCGAAGGCCGTGGCATCGAGGTGATCATCGCCGGTGCCGGTGGCGCTGCCCACTTGCCAGGCATGTGCGCCGCCAAGACCCACCTGCCTGTTCTGGGCGTGCCGGTACAGTCGGCGATGCTCTCCGGGGTCGACTCGCTGCTGTCGATCGTGCAGATGCCAGCCGGTATTCCGGTTGCCACCCTGGCCATCGGCAAGGCCGGTGCCATCAACGCCGCGCTGCTCTCGGCGAGCATCCTCGGCGCCAAGCACCCGCAGTTCCACAGCGTGCTGAAGCAGTTCCGCGCTGAGCAGACAGACAACGTTCTGGACAATCCAGATCCGCGCCAGGCTTGAGGTCAAACCCATGAAAATCGGTGTAATCGGTGGCGGCCAGCTGGGTCGCATGTTGGCCCTGGCAGGCACCCCGCTGGGCATGAACTTCGCCTTCCTCGACCCGGCGCCGGACGCGTGCGCCGCGCCGCTGGGCGAGCACCTGCGTGCCGATTACGGCGACCAGGACCACCTGCGTCAGTTGGCCGACGAAGTCGATCTGGTCACCTTCGAATTCGAAAGCGTGCCGGCTGAAACCGTCGCCTTCCTGTCGCAGTTCGTACCGGTCTATCCGAGTGCAGAGTCGCTGCGCATCGCCCGCGATCGCTGGTTCGAAAAGAGCATGTTCAAGGACCTGGGCATTCCGACCCCGTCGTTCGCTGACATCCAGTCGCAAGCCGACCTGGACACCGCGGTGGCCAGCATCGGCCTGCCGGCCGTGCTCAAGACCCGTACCTTGGGTTATGACGGAAAAGGCCAGAAAGTGCTGCGAACTGCCGAGGATGTTGTAGGTACCTTCGCTGAACTTGGCAGCGTGCCTTGCCTGTTGGAAGGCTTCGTGCCGTTCACCGGTGAAGTTTCGCTGATCGCCGTGCGTGCTCGCGATGGTGAAACCCGTTTCTACCCGCTGGTGCATAACACCCACGAGAACGGCATCCTGCGCCTGTCGGTGGCCAGTGAAGACCATATGCTCCAGAACCTGGCCGAAGACTACGCCGGTCGCGTGCTCAAGCAGCTCGACTATGTCGGTGTGCTGGCGTTCGAGTTCTTCGAAGTCGACGGCGGCCTGAAAGCCAACGAGATTGCCCCGCGGGTGCATAACTCCGGGCACTGGACCATCGAAGGCGCCGAGTGCAGCCAGTTCGAAAACCACCTGCGCGCCGTTGCCGGTCTGCCGCTGGGTTCGACCGCCAAGGTCGGTGAAAGCGCCATGCTCAACTTCATCGGTGAAGTGCCGGCGGTAGACAAGGTGGTTGCTATCGACGAATGCCACCTGCATCACTATGGCAAGGCCTTCAAGGCCGGGCGCAAGGTCGGTCACGTCACCCTGCGTTGTGACGACATGGCGGCCCTGGAACAGAAAATCCAGCAGGTCGAAGCGCTTATCCAGGGCTGAAGGGAACCTTCCTCCTTCGCGATCCCTCTGATGGCAGGATGCCAAAGCGCTGACTAGGCTTTGGCGTGCGCTATTTCACTCAGAGGGATTGCCATGGGTATCATCGGAACCATCTTCATCGGCCTGATCGTCGGTCTGCTGGCACGCTTCATCAAGCCCGGCGACGACAGCATGGGCTGGATCATGACCATTCTCCTCGGCATTGCCGGTTCGCTCGCTGCGACCTACGGCGGCCAGGCGCTGGGCATCTACCAGGCCGGAGAGAGCGCGGGCTTCCTTGGCGCGCTAGTGGGTGCGGTCGTCCTCCTGGTGATCTACGGCATAGTCAAAAAGAACTGACGGCAGGCTAGAATGCTCGGCAATTTCCGTTGCCGAGCATTTTTATGCGCCGTGTATTACTGTTTTCACTGTTGCTCATCAGTAGCCTGGCCCGCGCCGAGCTTGCGGAAACCGACTGGCTGGAGTTGATGCCCAAGTCGGACCAGAAAGCCCTTGAGCTGATGCCCGAGATCGACCACAGCTCCCCGGAAGCCATGGGCACCTTCACCGACAAGGGCGGTATGAAGCAGAGCAAGGGCCTGCCGGCAGTGATGTATTCGAGCAAGACCGTGGCCGCCATGGACGGCAAGCAGATCCGCTTGGGCGGCTATCCGGTGCCGCTGGAAACCGATGCCAAGGGCAATAGCACGCTGTTCTTCCTCGTACCCTATCCGGGCGCCTGCATCCACGTCCCGCCTCCGCCGCCAAACCAGTTGGTGTTGGTGCGTTACCCCAAGGGCTTGAAGCTGGACGATATCTATACGCCGCTGTGGGTCAACGGTACCTTGAAAGTGGAGCAGGTCAGCAATGATTTGGCCGATGCCGCCTACGCAATGGACGCAGCCAAGGTACGGGTGGTGGAGGATGCCGATTTGTAACTGCAGGAGCCGGAAACACCGGCTCCTACAGTTACGATCTAGAGACTCTCGCTACCAATGCTGACACTCAGCGAATGGGTTGCCCCGGGGGCCAGTGTCACTACATCGTCCCATACGTTCGCGGTTTCGATACATAGCATGCACTGCCAGCCATCGTCGGCCATATCCGGCAGTTCGGCGGCACGCTCGATCCATGGGTTCCAGATCACCGCCGAGCGCGAGCCGCTGCTGGCCAGGCGGATGCGTCGGTTCCAGGCCGGGTCGACGATGTTCAACTGGTCAGGGGACTGCAGGTAGATGCGATCGGTTTCCCCGGCAAAGTCCAGGTCACCTTTCTGTGAGCGTAGTTCCCAGTTGGCCAAGGTTTCGATGTAGCCAAGCCCGTCGACACCTTGCACCTGAACCTGGCGCACATCGCTGACCGCGAAGTAGCTGTGCAGCGCCTGGCTGATGGTGACGGGGGCGTTGTCGAGGTTGTAGCTGGTAAGGGTGATGCTCAGTTGCTCAGCCATGACGATACTCAGCTTGAGCTCGACAGTGTGTGGCCAACCGGGCAGATCCCCCAGGGTGTCAGGCAGGGTGAAATCGACCCGCACCACGTCGCCTTTATTGTCGATCCCCAGCAATTGCCAGTCACGGCCACGCACCAGGCCATGGGCCGACGCCTCGACGCCGTGATACATCTTCTGGACTGCCTGCGGATTGCGCGTCAAATGACCAAACCAGGGCCAGCACACCGGAACTCCGGCGCGCACCGATTTACCCTGCTTGAAGATGGCCTGCTCGCTGAGCCACAGCAAAGGCGGCTCGCCAATCCGCTGATAGCTCAGGACCTGCGCGCCCTGCTGGGCAACCAGCAGTTCGGCAGTGTCGCTGGTGATGCGCCAGCAATTGAGCTCGCCGTGCTGTTCGGATTCGACCTTGGGTGTGGACATGCGCTTGATCTCGTTGGTTTGCCGTACGGCCTTGGACCGCTTGCATACCTTCGAGTTTACCGCGCGGCCGGGTCAGCGACGAGGAGGAACCGAACGGGTGCGGCCGCTGCCATCGATGGCAACGAATACGAATACAGCCTCGGTCACCTTGCGCCATTCGCTGGACAGCGGATCGTCGCTCCACACCTCGACCATCATCTGGATCGAGCTGCGGCCGATTTCCAGGGTCTGGGTATAGAAGGACAACTGCGCGCCAACGGCCACAGGAACCAGGAAGGCCATACGATCGATAGCCACGGTTGCCACCCGGCCACCGGCAACGCGGCTGGCCATGGCGGTGCCGGCCAAATCCATCTGGGCGACCAGCCAGCCGCCGAAAATGTCGCCGAAACCGTTGGTTTCACGCGGTAATGCGGTGATCTGCAAGGCCAGGTCGCCTTGCGGGATAGGATCTTCTTGTTCGAGTTCAATCATGCCGGGGGTGCCTCTGACCCGTGACGCTTCGTTGGTTGGCGCTATGAAAGACGCCTCGAAAAACGATTCAGCACAACTATTCTACGCTGCTTTCGCTTTGCCAGGCGGCGAAGGGAAACTCTGCGAAACCGACTAAGCATACCTAGCGGCGTTTTCGCACAACATCCTTCAGAGGACGCAACCCCTTCCTACAAGCGGCCAGTATATAGAGCCAAAAGCGCAGCGACGACCATACAGTCATGAATACTTGTATTGAATGTGTACTGCTATGTGCTTTTTCCGGCAATTTGATATCGTTCGAGGCTTACCAGGCCAAAACCCGCGCCGTAGGCGGCCTGCACTCCCAATAAGAAATGCCAACAAGAGAGACCTATGACCTCCGTGCCCGGCAGTATCGCGCAGCAGCCTTCGCGGCCGTTGACCCGCAGTGATTACAAGACTCTGTCGCTGTCCGCCCTGGGCGGTGCGCTGGAGTTCTACGACTTCATCATTTTCGTGTTTTTCGCCACGGTGGTCGGCAAGCTGTTCTTCCCCGCTGACATGCCTGAATGGCTGCGTTTGATGCAAACGTTTGGCATCTTCGCCGCCGGTTACCTGGCGCGACCGCTGGGCGGCATCGTCATGGCCCACTTCGGCGACCTGCTCGGGCGCAAGAAGATGTTCACGTTGAGCATCTTCATGATGGCCATACCGACCCTGATCATGGGGCTGCTGCCCACCTACGCGCAGATCGGCATGTGGGCGCCGATCCTGCTGTTGCTGATGCGGGTGATTCAGGGCGCGGCCATCGGCGGTGAAGTGCCGGGCGCCTGGGTGTTTGTCTCCGAGCATGTGCCCGCGCGCAATACCGGCTATGCCTGTGGAACCCTGACGGCAGGGCTGACCGCCGGGATCCTGCTCGGTTCGCTGGTGGCTACGCTGATCAACAGCATCTACAGCCCGGAGGAAGTGGCCGGCTACGCTTGGCGCCTGCCTTTCCTGCTCGGCGGGGTGTTCGGTCTGTTCGCGGTGTACCTGCGCCGCTGGCTGCACGAAACACCGGTGTTTGCCGAAATGCAGGCACGCAAGGCGCTGGCCGAGGAAGTGCCACTGCGCGCGGTATTGCGTGACCACCGTGGCGCCATTGTCATCTCGATGTTGCTGACCTGGCTGCTGTCGGCCGGCATTGTGGTGATGATCCTGATGACCCCGGCATTGCTGCAGAGCCTCTACCAGGTCAGCCCCACCGATTCGCTGAAGGCCAACAGCCTGGCTATCGTCCTGCTTAGCCTGGGCTGCATCGGCACTGGCGCGCTGGCTGATCGTGTTGGCGCCGGGCGGGTTTTCATCGTCGGCAGCCTGTTGTTGCTGATTTCCTCCTGGACCTTCTACCACAGCCTGCCAACCCATCCCGAGTGGATGTTCCCGCTGTATGCCCTGACGGGTCTGTGCGTGGGCATTGTCGGCGCTGTGCCCTATGTCATGGTCAAAGCGTTCCCGCCGGTGGTGCGTTTCAGCGGCCTGTCTTTTTCCTACAACCTGGCTTACGCAATCTTCGGTGGTCTGACGCCGATGGTGGTCACCGCGCTGCTCAAGTTCAGCCCCATGGCACCGGCCTACTATGTCGCCGGAATCTGCACCATTGGTCTGCTGGTTGGCCTCTATCTTTGGGCCAAGAAACGCTGAAACCGCTCTAACCCAACCCTCGCAACATTTTGAAAAGGCCATTACTGAATTTCAGTGATGGCCTTTCATCTAATTGTCACATTCGGTTCATAGAGTGTTCATGCGGCCTGCAGATACTTGGGCCCGATCCATCTCACCCCAATTCCTGCTAGGAGCAAGGCATGAAACTGAAGCGTTTGATGGCGGCCCTGACTTTCGTCGCCGCTGGCGTCGCCACCGCCAATGCGGTTGCCGCTGTTGACCCTGCTATTCCGACCTACACCAAGACCACCGGTGTGTCGGGCAACCTCTCCAGCGTCGGTTCCGATACCCTGGCGAACCTGATGACCCTGTGGGCTGAGGCCTACAAGAAGGAATACCCGAACGTAAACATCCAGATTCAGGCTGCCGGCTCCTCCACCGCACCACCCGCACTGACCGAAGGCACTGCCAACCTCGGCCCGATGAGCCGCAAAATGAAGGACGTCGAGCTGCAGGCGTTCGAGCAGAAGTACGGCTACAAGCCAACCGCTATCCCGGTTGCCGTCGACGCTCTGGCTGTGTTCGTACACAAGGACAACCCGATCAAAGGCCTGACCATGGCTCAGGTCGATGCGATCTTCTCCTCCACCCGTCTGTGCGGTGGCAAGGCTGACGTGAAAACCTGGGGTGACCTGGGCGTGACCGGCGACCTGGCCAACAAGCCGGTTCAGCTGTTCGGTCGTAACTCGGTGTCTGGCACCTACGGCTACTTCAAGGAAGAAGCCCTGTGCAAAGGCGACTTCAAGCCTAACGTCAACGAACAGCCTGGTTCGGCTTCGGTCGTGCAGTCGATCAGCAGCTCGCTGAACAGCATCGGCTACTCGGGTATCGGCTACAAAACCGCCAGCGTCAAGACCGTGCCTCTGGCCAAGAAAGAAGGTGGCGCGTTCGTTGAAGACAACGAAGCCAACGCCCTCAACGGTACCTACCCGCTGTCGCGCTTCCTCTATGTCTACGTCAACAAGGCGCCGAACAAGCCTCTGGCCCCGCTGGAAGCCGAGTTCGTCAAACTGGTGCTGTCGCAAGCAGGCCAGCAGGTTGTCGTGAAGGACGGTTACATCCCACTGCCTGCCAAAGTGGCTGAAAAAGCCCTGGCGGACCTGGGTCTGAACCACAACGGAAACGTTGCGAAGAAGTAAGTGAGAAGCCGGCGAGGTCGGGTTTTTGACCTGGTCTCGCCACAAATTGCGAGTCCGCTGCCAGGGATATCTGAGCGGCGGGCTTTTTTGCGTCACTGCATTGTCATGTTTTTGTCATACGGGACCGCTAGGGTGTGCGCATGAATGATCTGGCCAACTCCACAATGACCCAAAATTCTCCCCCCGTGCGGATTGACTTCAATACGCCCGAATTGCAACGCAAGCGTCGCCTGCGTGCGCTCAAGGATCGCCTGACCCGCTGGTATGTACTGGTGGGCGGGCTTGCCGTGCTGGCAGCGATCACCCTGATCTTCTTCTACCTGGCCTATGTGGTCGTGCCCCTGTTCCAGGGCGCCACCCTGACCAGCAAGAAAGCGCTGGAGCCGACCTGGCTGAGCCAGGATGCCGGCAAACCGCTGATGATTGCCCTGGAAGAGCAGAACCTGGTGGGTATGCGGGTTTCTGACAAGGGCCAAGCGCTGTTCTTCGACACCAAGAGCGGTGCCGAGCTCAAGCGTGTCGACCTACCGGTGCCGGCAGGTACCCAGGTGACTTCTATCGGTGCCGATCAGCCGGGCAACCCGCTGGTAGTGCTGGGCCTGTCCAACGGTCAGGCGCTGGCGTTCAGCCACAGCTACAAGATCACCTACCCGGATAACAAGAAAACCATCACCCCGGCCATCGACTTCCCCTATGGCCAGGAGCCGTTCGTGCTCGATGAGCAGGGCCGCGCGCTGGAGCATGTCAGCCTCAATGTGAACGGTGAAACCCTGGTGGTTGCCGGTTCCACTGGCGCGCACCTGCAGGTGGTATCGCTGAGCCGCGAAGAAAACATGATGACCGGTGAGGTCACCAGTGAGCAGAACCGCATCGACCTGCCGCAGATGACCGAGCCGGTCAAAGCGATCTTCATCGACCCACGCCAGCAGTGGCTGTATGTGATCAATGGCCGGGCCCAGGCGGATGTTTTCAGCCTGCGCGACAAAAGCCTCAATGGCCGCTACAAGCTGCTCGACGACGGTAATGCCGAAGTCACTGCCAGCACCCAGCTGGTTGGCGGTATCTCACTGATTATCGGGGACTCCAAAGGCGGCCTGGCCCAGTGGTTCATGGCCCGCGATCCGGATGGCGAGCAGCGCTTCAAGCGCATTCGCGAGTTCCAGATGGGCACTGCGCCGATCGTGCAGATCGATGCCGAAGAACGTCGCAAAGGCTTTGTTGCCCTGGACGCCAGCGGCAAGCTCGGTGTGTTCCATAGCACCGCACACCGTACCCTGCTGGTCGAGCCGGTAGCCGAAGGTGCAGGCGTTCTGGCGCTGTCGCCACGGGCGAACCGCATCATCGTCGAAGAGGGCGGCAAGCTGCTGCCACTGACGCTGAAGAACCCGCACCCGGAAGTCTCCTGGAGCGCGTTGTGGAGCAAGGTCTGGTACGAGAACTATGACGAGCCGAAGTACGTCTGGCAGTCCACCGCCTCGAACACCGACTTCGAACCCAAGCTGAGCCTCTCGCCGCTGACCTTCGGGACCCTGAAGGCGGCGTTCTACGCCATGATCCTGGCGGCTCCGCTGGCCATTGCCGCGGCGATCTACACCGCCTACTTCATGGCACCTGGCATGCGCCGCAAGGTCAAGCCGGTGATCGAACTGATGGAGGCGATGCCGACAGTAATCCTCGGCTTCTTCGCCGGTCTGTTCCTGGCACCGTACCTGGAAGGGCACCTGCCGGGTGTGTTCAGCCTATTCGTGCTGATGCCGATTGGCATCCTGGTCGCCGGTTTTACCTGGAGCCGCCTGCCCGAGTCGATTCGCCTGCGGGTTCCGGATGGCTGGGAAGCGGCGATTCTGATTCCAGTGATTCTCGTCACCGGCTGGTTCGCGCTGCACATGAGCCCGTTCCTGGAGACCTGGTTCTTCGGCGGCGACATGCGCCTGTGGATTACCAATGACCTGGGCATCACCTACGACCAGCGCAACGCCCTGGTAGTCGGTATCGCCATGGGCTTCGCGGTGATTCCGAACATCTATTCGATTGCCGAAGACGCCGTGTTCAGCGTGCCGCGCAGCCTGACCCTGGGCTCCCTGGCATTGGGCGCAACGCCGTGGCAGACCTTGACCCGCGTGGTCATCCTGACCGCCAGCCCGGGTATCTTCTCTGCGCTGATGATCGGTATGGGCCGTGCGGTCGGTGAAACCATGATCGTTCTGATGGCCACCGGCAACACCCCGGTCATGGAGCTGAACCTGTTCGAAGGCATGCGTACCCTGGCCGCCAACGTTGCGGTGGAGATGCCGGAGTCGGAAGTCGGTGGCAGCCACTACCGCGTGCTGTTCCTCGCCGCGCTGGTGCTGTTGATGTTCACCTTTGTGATGAACACCTTGGCCGAGCTGATTCGCCAGCGTCTGCGCAAGAAATACTCGTCGCTTTGATAGAAAGGTAGAGATCCGTGAAAAAGGATTCCCTCAAAAGCTGGTTCAAGAGCGGCGCCCCTGGCGTCTGGATCAGCGGTGGCGCAGTCGCCATCGCGGTGATCATGACCATCGGTCTGCTCTCCGTAATCGCCGTGCGCGGCCTGGGCCACTTCTGGCCGGCCGACCTGATTCAGGCCAGCTACAACGTACCAGGCCAGGCGAATCATATCGTCGTCGGCGAAGTGGTGCAGAAGGAAGAAGTGCCGCGTGTCCGTCTCAAGGGGGCCGGCTTGCCGGTGCCTGACGAGGGGCCGGAGTTCATGACCCGCGAGCTGATCAAGGTCGGTAACCGCGACCTCAATGGCAGCGACTTCACCTGGGTGGTTGGCGAGTGGCTGACCGACCAGCAGACGCCGGTCGACCTGATCGCGCTGGAGCGTCGTGAATGGGGTAATTTTTACGGTTACCTGGTCAGCGTCAAGGAGAACGGCAAAGTCGTTGCCGAAGGCCAGGCGGCCTGGACCGAGCTGCAAGCGCGCCTCAAGCGTGCCGAGCAGCTGGCTGGCGAGCTGCAAAAGCTGGAAAAGAAGGACATCGGTGCCATCAACTACGGCCTTGAGCGTCTGCGCCTGCAGTCTCGCAAGCTGGAGCTCGACGGTAAGCTGGATGCAGCGGCCCAGGCTGACATGGACGCTGAACGTGCCGAGCTGAACAACCGTTACAAGGCCATCGAAGAGCGTCTGAGTAACCTGCATCAGGACTTCAGCCGCGACAGCCTGGTGGCAAAGGATGGCAACGGTCGTGAAGTCGAGATCAACCTGAGCAAGGTGGTGCACGCCTACCAGCCGAACGGCATGGGTTTCACCACCAAGATGGGCGTGTACTTCGCCAAGGTCTGGGAATTCCTCAGCGACGACCCGCGTGAAGCCAACACTGAAGGCGGGATCTTCCCGGCCATCTTCGGTACGGTGATGATGACCCTGATCATGGCCGTGATTGTCACCCCGTTCGGCGTGCTGGCGGCGGTGTACCTGCGTGAATACGCGCGCCAGGGGCCGGTGACTCGCCTGATCCGTATTGCCGTGAACAACCTGGCCGGTGTACCGGCAATCGTCTACGGCGTGTTCGGTCTGGGCTTCTTCGTCTATGTGCTGGGTGGCTCGCTCGACAGCTTGTTCTTCCCCGAAGCACTGCCGGCGCCAACCCTGGGTACCCCGGGCCTGCTCTGGGCCTCGCTGACCCTGGCGCTGCTGGCGGTACCGGTGGTGATCGTGGCCACTGAAGAAGGCCTGGCGCGTATTCCGCGTACGGTTCGCGAAGGATCGTTGGCCCTCGGCGCAACCAAGGCCGAGACCCTGTGGAAGATCGTTCTGCCCATGGCCAGCCCGGCGATGATGACCGGCATGATCCTCGCCGTGGCCCGTGCCGCTGGCGAAGTGGCGCCACTGATGCTGGTGGGTGTAGTGAAGCTGGCGCCATCGCTGCCAGTGGATGGCAACTACCCGTACCTGCACCTGGACCAGAAGATCATGCACCTGGGCTTCCACATCTATGACGTCGGCTTCCAGAGCCCCAACGTCGAGGCCGCGCGGCCGCTGGTGTACGCCACCGCGTTGCTGCTGGTGCTGGTGATCGCCACGCTCAACCTGTCGGCGGTGTGGATTCGTAACCACCTGCGCGAGAAGTACAAGGCGCTGGACAGTTGACTGAAAGCTATTAGCCATAAGCGGCAAGCTACAAGCCGCTTATGCCCAAACTTGCAGCTTGCAGCTTGAAGCTACAAACGGAGTGAAATCATGCAACATGAAACCCATTCTCACGGTATTGATATGTCGGCCTTGGGTCGCGACAAACAGAGCCTGCGCCTGGCTGAAGAAACCGTGGCCATTGAAGTACCCGGCCTGAACCTGTACTACGGCGACAAGCAAGCCCTGTTCGACGTCGGCATGAACATCCCGAAACAGCGCGTGACCGCATTCATCGGTCCATCCGGCTGCGGTAAGTCGACGTTGCTGCGTACCTTCAACCGCATGAACGACCTGGTTGATGGTTGCCGTGTCGAGGGGGCGATCAACTTGTACGGCAACAACATCTATCGCAAGGGCGAAGATGTGGCCGAGCTGCGTCGCCGGGTCGGCATGGTGTTCCAGAAGCCCAACCCGTTCCCCAAGACCATCTACGAAAACGTGGTCTATGGCCTGCGCATCCAGGGCATCAACAAAAAACGTGTGCTTGATGAAGCCGTGGAATGGGCACTCAAGGGCGCGGCACTGTGGGATGAGGTCAAGGACCGCCTGCACGAGTCGGCATTGGGCCTGTCCGGTGGTCAGCAGCAGCGTCTGGTAATCGCCCGGACCATTGCCGTGGAGCCAGAAGTACTGCTGCTCGACGAACCGTGCTCGGCGCTGGACCCGATCTCGACGCTGAAAGTCGAAGAGCTGATCTACGAACTGAAGTCCAAGTACACCATCGTCATCGTCACCCACAACATGCAACAGGCGGCGCGGGTTTCCGACTACACCGCCTTCATGTACATGGGCAAGCTGATTGAGTTCGGTGACACCGACACGCTGTTCACCAACCCGGCGAAGAAGCAGACCGAAGATTACATCACCGGTCGGTATGGCTAGGATTCAACGATTGAACGCCGCCTGACAGCACTTACCGGACGCTCCAAGGATTTCTCATGATTGATAAAGATAGCCTTACCCACCACATCTCCCAGCAGTTCAACGCCGAACTCGAAGAGGTTCGCAGTCACCTCCTGGCGATGGGCGGCCTGGTCGAGAAGCAGGTCAACGATGCGGTCACCGCGCTGATCGAGGCCGATTCGGGCCTGGCCCAGCAGGTGCGTGAAGTCGACGAGCAGATCAACCAGATGGAGCGCAACATCGACGAGGAATGCGTGCGCATTCTCGCTCGCCGCCAGCCGGCCGCTTCCGACCTGCGTCTGATCATCAGCATTTCCAAGTCGGTGATCGACCTGGAGCGCATTGGTGACGAGTCGACCAAGATTGCTCGCCGGGCCATCCAGCTGTGCGAAGAAGGCGAGTCGCCGCGTGGCTACGTCGAAGTGCGTCACATCGGCGACCAGGTGCGCAACATGGTCCGTGATGCCCTCGATGCCTTCGCCCGTTTCGACGCCGACCTGGCGCTGTCGGTGGCCCAGTACGACAAGACCATCGACCGCGAGTACAAGACTGCGCTGCGCGAGCTGGTCACCTACATGATGGAAGATCCGCGTTCGATTTCGCGGGTGCTTAGTGTGATTTGGGCCCTGCGTTCGCTGGAGCGGATCGGTGACCACGCACGCAACATCGCGGAACTGGTGATTTACCTGGTACGCGGTACCGATGTGCGCCACCTGGGCCTGAAGCGAATGAAAGAAGAGGTCGAGGGTGTCAGCGAAAAAGCTAATGTTCCGGCTGAAACTGACGATAAGTAAGACTGCCCCGAGAATGAACGCCCGGCCCTGGCCGGGCGTTTTCGTTTGCGGTCGAGCACCTCAAGGCAGCCGCGAACGAAACCACGAGTCCCGGCGTGAGCCAATATTTGGCAAATGGCCATCAGTCAGCGTTATGCTAGTCGGGATGCAATAGGAGTGGCGATGAGTAAAGTCAGTGTGTTGGTTGTGGATGATGCGCCGTTCATTCGCGACCTGGTGAAGAAGTGTCTGCGCAATTATTTCCCGGGAATTGTCATCGAAGACGCGGTCAATGGTCGCAAGGCCCAGGCGTTGCTGTCCCGCGAAGCCTTCGACCTGGTCCTGTGCGATTGGGAAATGCCGGAAATGTCCGGGCTGGAACTGCTGACCTGGTGCCGCCAGCAAGAGTCGATGAAAACCTTGCCGTTCATCATGGTAACCAGCCGTGGCGACAAGGAAAACGTGGTCCAGGCAATCCAGGCGGGTGTTTCCGATTTCGTCGGCAAGCCGTTCACCAATGAGCAACTGCTTACCAAGGTGAAGAAGGCCCTGACCAAGGTCGGCAAACTCGATACCTTGCTGGCCAGCGCTCCGACGCGTGCCACTTCGGCCTTTGCCAACGACTCGCTGAGCGCCTTGACCGGCGGTCGTGCCGAAACGGTTAAAGCAGCAGCGCCGGCTGCCCCGGTTGCGGCGGCCAAGCCGCTGGTCAATGCGCCCAAGCCTGCCGCTGCCGCACCTGCCGGTCGTGGCCAGGGGCAGTTGCGTCTGCCAAGCGGTGTGCAGCCTTGCGTGATCAAGGCCCTGAGCCTCAAGGAGGCGTTGCTGGTGGTGCGCCGTGGCGAAACCCTGCCACAGGTGCTCGAAGGCGCTGTGCTCGACCTTGAGCAGGGTGAGAACGCCGAAGTCGCCCGGCTCAATGGTTACCTGCATGCGGTTGCGGCGCTGGAACCCAAGCCAGACAGCGATTGGTTGCAGCTGACCTTCAAGTTCGTTGATCAGGATGCACAGAAGCTGGATTACCTGTCGCGGCTGATTGCTCGTGGGACGGCACAGAAGCACTTCGTGCCTGGGGCCTGATCGGCCCCATCGCCGGCAACGCCGGCGATGGGTGCACCGCTCGTCTCTTGGCACACTGCTGAAACACTCCCCCGGACCCCCGCCAAAATCTGCTGCTAGGCTTTGACAGACCTTAACTGTCAAAAAGCCACTATTCATGCCTGCACGTTCGCTGCTGTTCTGCGCCTTGCTTATGGCTTGCGGCCCGACGCTGGCCATGACCCTCTACAAAAGCACCGATGCTTACGGCGTGGTCTCGTATTCTGATCGCCCAATGCCCGGCGCACAGGCCTTTGTCTTTCGTGATCGGATGGTCGAACAGCTGCAAGACCAGGTGCAGTTGCAAGCCAGCAGGTTCGCCACGGGCGTGCGCTTCAGTGCGCGCAACGACACCTATGCGCCGGTGGAGGTGGAGCTGCGCCTGGAGCGCCTGAGCAATGCTCAGGGCGGGGTGTCGCGGATTGTCCGGCGGGTGGTGCCAGCACGCAGCGCTGTGGTACTGACGGTAGTCAGTGTACGGCAACCGGGTAAACCAGTGGGCTATCAGGAGAAGTTCAAGTACGCCCTGGGCAACCCGGCCCAACGTCAGCAGGCGTTTCGCTATCCCGTGCCGTGGCGCGGTGGGCCTTTTCGCCTTACCCAGGGGGTGAACGGCCGTTACAGCCACTTCGGGCCCAAGGGGCGCTACGCCATGGACATCGCCATGCCCGAAGGCACGCCGATCATTGCCTCACGGGCAGGCATGGTGATCAAGACCGAGAACTACCAGAGCGGACGCGGGACGCACCCGGCAGGCAATTTTGTGCGGATTCTGCATGACGACGGCACCATGGGCGTCTATCTGCACCTGATGCGCGGTTCAGTGCTGGTCCGCGAGGGGCAGCGAGTGGTGTACGGGACAGCGCTGGCGAAATCCGGCAATACTGGCAACAGCACCGGCCCGCATCTGCATTTTGTCGTGCAGCGCAACGTCGGGCTGGCGCTGGAGTCGATTCCTTACCAGTTCAACCAGCCTGTCGGGGGGGTACCGAACTTTACCGCCGGTAACCCCTGAGGCGGATCAGTCGAGCTTGAGCACCTTGGCCAGGACGATTTTCGGGCCTTTCATCTTCTTGATGATGATGCGCAGGCCTTCGACTTCCAGCAGCTCTTCTTCTTCCGGTACCCGCTTGAGGGTCTCGTAGACCAGGCCGGCGAGGGTTTCTGCCTCGATATGGTCCAGGTCCACGCCGAGCAGGCGCTCGACCTTGAACAGCGGCGTGTCGCCACGTACCAGCAGCTTGCCTGGCTGGTAGGCGAGGATCCCGCGTTCGGCCTTGCGGTGTTCGTCCTGGATGTCACCGACCAGTACTTCCAGCACGTCTTCCATGGTCAGGTAGCCAATGACCTTGCCATCGGCTTCTTCGACCAGGGCGAAGTGCGCGCCGCCTTTGCGGAACTCTTCCAGCAGGTGGGCCAGAGGCATGTGCCGGGATACGCGCTCCAGCGGCCGGGTCAATTCGGCAAGGTTGAACGACTCGGGGATATGGTCCAGGTCGGCCAGTTCCAGCAGCAGGTCCTTGATGTGCAGCAGGCCGATGAACTCACCGCTCTCGGCATCAAGCACTGGGTAGCGGCTGAATTTGTGCCGGCGGAACATCGCGAGGATTTCCTTGAGTGGCGCATGGGCGTCCAGGTAGACCATGTCTTCGCGGGAGTTGGCCCAGTCGACCACTTCCAGTTCGCCCATTTCCACTGCCGACGCCAGCACGCGCATTCCTTGGTCGCTGGGGTTCTGACCCCGGCTGGAGTGCAGGATCAGCTTCAACTCGTCGCGGCTGTAATGGTGCTCGTGGTGCGGACCGGGTTCACCCTGGCCGGCAATACGCAGAATAGCGTTGGCGCTGGCGTTGAGCAGGTAGATGGCCGGGTACATCAGCCAGTAGAACAAATACAGCGGCACCGCGGTCCACAGTGACAGCAGTTCGGGTTTGCGGATCGCCCAGGACTTGGGCGCCAGCTCACCAACCACGATGTGCAGGTAGGAAATCACGAAGAAGGCGCTGAAGAACGACACCGCCTTGATCACTTCCGGCGACTCTACGCCGATTGCGCTCAGCAGGGGTTCAAGCAAGTGTGCGAAGGCCGGTTCACCGACCCAGCCCAGGCCTAGGGAAGCCAGGGTGATACCCAGCTGGCAGGCCGAAAGGTAGGCGTCCAGCTGGTTGTGTACGGTGCGCAGGATCTGCCCACGCCAGCCATGCTGCTTGGCAATCGACTCGACTTTGGTCGAGCGCAATTTGACCATGGCGAACTCGGCAGCAACGAAAAAGCCGTTGAGCAGAACCAGCAGCAGAGCAAAAAGAATCATGCCGAAATCGGCGAAAAGTGAGGCGAAACTAAAACCAGGGGAAGGGTCCATGATGGGGTTTTACGGGGTCCGTCATTTGAAAAAAGAGAGAAGTGCTGTGCCAGCATTCGCTGGCACCAGTGCGCCAATGTAGCGGGTGAGGGCGCGATTGCCTAGGGCAAGCTCTCAGGAGGCCATGCGCTGGGCAATCTGGATGGGGGCGAAATGGCAGGTAAAGGTGCTGCCATGGCCGGGTACGCTGCTAATCTCCAGGCGTGCGCGGTGACGCAACAGTACATGCTTGACGATCGCCAGGCCAAGGCCGGTGCCGCCGGTGTTGGACGCGCGGCTGGAGTCGACCCGGTAGAAGCGTTCAGTCAGGCGTGGCAAATGTTTGGCGTCGATACCTATCCCGGAGTCCTGTACGCTCAGGTGCGCGCCCTGTTCGTCGCTCCACCAGCGAATGCGGATCTGCCCTTCGTTCTGGGTGTACTTGACTGCGTTGAAGATCAGGTTGGAGAACGCACTGCGCAGCTCCGCCTCGCTGCCCTTGAGGTAAATGCCAGGCGCGGTTTCCAGGCTGATTTTCTGGTTACGCTGGCCGGACAAGGCCTGGGCATCGCTCTTGATTGATTGCAGCAAGGCTTCAACAGCCACCGGCTGGTTGTCCGAGGGGTAATCGGTGGCTTCCAGCTTGGCCAGTAGCAGCAGGTCATTGAGCAGGGTCTGCATGCGTACGCCTTGTTGCTGCATCTGCTGTAAAGCCCGGACCCAGCGGGGGTTCACGTCCTCGACGTTGTCGAGCAAGGTTTCCAGGTAGCCGGCGATCACCGTCAGCGGCGTGCGCAGTTCGTGCGATACGTTGGCAACGAAATCCTTGCGCATCTGTTCGAGCTGATGGATGCGGGTGACGTCGCGTACCAGCATCAAATGCTCGTTGTTGCCGTAGCGGGTGATATGCAGCTGCACGCGCAGGCGGTCGTTGATCGGCGAAGGGATTTCCAGCGGTTCGAAGTAGTTCTCCTGTTCGAAGTACTCCTTGAAACGCGGGTGGCGAACCAGGTTGGTCACTGGCTGACCACTGTCCTGTGGGGTTTTCAGGCCCAGCAGGGTTTCGGCAGCGCGGTTCCACCATTCCAGATTGCCGTCGCTGTCGAGCATGATCACTGCGTCCTTGAGCGCAGCGGTCGACTCTTGCACACGGTCGATCACTGCCTGCAGACGGCCGCGCACGCGCTGGTCGCGGCGTTGCAGGTGATAGATGCTGTCAAATACCTCACCCCACAGGCCATAACCATCGGGTGGCGCTTCATCGGTTTTGTGCAGACGCAGCCACTCATGCAAGCGCAGCAATTGCTTGAGGGTCCAGCCCAGGTAGAGCGCCAGGCCCAAGGCCAGACTCCAGCCGTAATGGCCGCTGATCAGGCCGACCAGCAGGCAGGCGGTGATCAACAGCAGCATGTGGCGAATCAGGGTGCCATGCCAGTTCTGGTTCAATTAACGAAGCGTCCTTTCCAATACCTTGGCCTGAAAATCGGTTCAGCTCTTGGTTGAGAAGCGATAACCGGTGCCGCGTACGGTTTGTACCAGATTTTCGTAGGCATCACCCAGCGCCTTGCGCAGGCGGCGGATGTGCACATCGACAGTGCGCTCTTCGACATAGACGTTGCCGCCCCAGACCTGATCGAGCAACTGGCCGCGGGTGTAGGCACGCTCCTGGTGGGTCATGAAGAACTGCAGCAGGCGGTATTCGGTCGGGCCCATTTCGGCCGGCTTGCCATCAATGGTCACCCGGTGGCTGATCGGATCGAGTAGCAGTCCACCGACTTCGATCGGCGCTTCGCCATCGCTTGGGCCCGCGCGGCGCAGCACAGCCTTGAGCCGGGCTACCAGCTCGCGAGGCGAGAACGGTTTGGTGATGTAGTCATCGGCACCGACTTCAAGACCCTGGATCTTGTTGTCTTCCTCACCTTTGGCGGTGAGCATGATGATCGGGATATCGCCGGTCAGCTCGTCGCGCTTCAGGCGGCGGGCCAGTTCGATGCCCGAGGTGCCCGGGAGCATCCAGTCGAGCAGGATCAGGTCCGGTTTGCGATCGACGATGATGGCGTGGGCCTGCTGGGAGTTTTCTGCCTCCAGGCAGTCATAGCCGGCCATTTCCAAGGCAACGGCGATCATCTCGCGGATTGGCGCTTCGTCGTCAACGATCAGAATGTTTCTGCCAACCATGTTCAAACCTCTTCCCGTTCAGGTGTCTTGGCCCGCATTAGATAACGGAATTATTGCAGTCGTGTGACAAGTCGTGGAGGCTTCAGCAACATTCTGTTACTGGGCTAGGCTTAAATTCCCTCTCCCGAGAAACACGGTGGATCCAATGACACGACATACGCTGAACTGGATGGCGCTTTTCGCTGCGGTGGCACTGGCGTTGCCAGGGATTGCGTCGGCTCATCATGCCATGATGAAAGACGGTGTGATGGTCGAGCATGCTGGCATGACGCTCTACACCTTTGACAAGGATTCGGGCGGCAGGTCCATGTGCAACGATGAGTGTGCCAAGAACTGGCCGCCGTTGACGGTCAAAGACGGCGACATGGCCGAAGAGGGCTGGACACAGATCAAGCGCGACGACGGTTCAATGCAATGGGCCTACAAAGGTAAACCGGTGTACACCTTCATCAAGGACAAGAAAGCCGGTGACATGACCGGCGACGGCATGAAGGATGTCTGGCACGTGATCAAATAGTAGTGACTTCATCGCGGGGTAAGCCCGCTCCCACAGACACACAGTGCAGTGGGAGCGGGCTTGCCCCGTGATGGGTCAGAAGCTGTAATCCAGTACAATTCCCACAAATACCAGCAACCCGGCCCAGTGGTTGTGCAGGAAGGCCTTGAAGCAAGACTCGCGGTCCAGCTTGCGGGTCGACCAGAACTCCCAGACAAAGCACAGCAAGGCAGCCACCAGTCCGAAGTGGAACCAGCCACCCAGCTCGAAACGGTTGCCGGCCAGCAGCAGGCAGCCCAGCGACAGCACCTGCAAGGTCAGGATAATGACTCGGTCGGCTTCACCGAACAGGATTGCCGTGGACTTGACCCCGATCTTCAGATCGTCGTCGCGATCGACCATGGCGTAGTAGGTGTCATAGCCCACAGTCCACAGCAGGTTGGCGATATACAGCAGCCAGGCGATGGCTGGCAACTCACCATTGGCTGCGGTGAAGGCCATGGGAATGCCCCACGAGTAGGCCGCTCCGAGTACCACTTGCGGGTAGTAGGTGTAGCGTTTCATGAACGGGTAACAAGCCGCCAGCGCCACCGCCCCGAATGATAGCCACACCGTGGTGGCGTTGGTGCACAACACCAACAGAAAACTCACGCCGACCAGTACGGCAAACAGCACCAGCGCCTCGCGGGCATTAATTCTGCCGGCGGCCAGCGGGCGATCGGCGGTGCGTTTGACGTGGCCGTCGACCTTGCGGTCGGCGAAGTCGTTAATGGCGCAGCCGGCCGCGCGCATCAGCACCACACCGAGGGTGAAAATCAGCACATTGGCCAAGGTCGGCGCGCCGTTGGCGGCGATCCACACCGCCGAGAGCGTTGGCCACAGCAGCAGGTAGATGCCGATCGGCCGGTCCATCCGGCTCAGCTGGATGAAGTCCCAGGCCCGCGGGTGCAGACGATTGAGCGACTTGAGCAGCTGCAGGTACATCAGCGGATCTCCCTGGCAATCCCAGCGGCCTGCCACAGCGACGGCAGGAAAACTTCGGCAACCAATACGCTCAGTGCGGCGCGGTCAAAGCGCGAGCGACGCCCCCAGAGCTTGTCGCCGGCGTCTACCGCCGGCAACCAGGCCTTGGGGTAATGACAGACTTCAATGGCCCGGCGAGTAAAGGCCTGGTCGCAGAACAACAGCTCGCCCAGCGAGCGACTGCCCAGTGTCTCCATGTCCAACCCGCCATTTTCCAGGGCACTGCGCGCTGCCACACTGCGGGCAAAGACCCAGGCCTGGCCATGTCCACGCAAGTACACTTCGCGTACCCAGCCTTGGCTGCCAGACGGCAGATCCAGTGCCTGGCATTCGTCGTCACGCAGCGGCTGCCAGCCCTCGTAAAGGGGTGTAACAGAAAAGTGATCGGCGGATAATTGGCTCAGGCGACGGGTCAATGATCCTTGATCGAACAACCAGTCAAGGAGCGCAGGCGTTGTGTTGTCTGCTACCTGAGAGTACTGCAACCATTCTGCAGCGGGCGCTTGCGATGTTTCGTACGGCACGATGGTATGGAATAACAGGCCAAAGAGACCGCGAGCTTAGCATGATTGCCCGATCCGGCTTGCATGCTGGCACCTGGCTCCAGTACAAAGCCCCTCCTTGGAGGGCCGGCACTGTAATTATTCCTGGAGCGGCCACTCCAATGCCTGGATTTGTTGAGGAAGTGAGTGATGAAAAAGTGGCAGTGTATTGTTTGCGGCCTGATCTACGACGAGGCCGAGGGTTGGCCGGATGATGGCATCGCCCCAGGCACCCGTTGGGAAGATGTTCCGGCAGACTGGCTGTGCCCGGACTGCGGTGTGGGCAAGACGGATTTCGAAATGATCGCCATCGGCTGATCAGTATTTAACCAGGATGCAAGGGAACATGGCATGACGGCACCAGTGGTAATTGTCGGTACAGGGTTGGCGGGTTACAACCTGGCCCGCGAATTTCGCAAGCTCGATGGCGATACACCGTTGCTGTTGATTACCGCTGACGACGGCCGTTCCTATTCCAAGCCGATGTTGTCCACCGGCTTTGCCAAGAACAAGGATGCCGACGGCCTGAGCATGGCCGAGCCCGGTGCCATGGCCGAGCAGCTCAAGGCTGAAGTGCGCACCCACACGCGCATCAGTGGCATCGATCCGGGCCACAAGCGCCTGTGGATCGGTGAAGAGCAGGTGGCCTATCGTGACCTGATCCTGGCCTGGGGTGCGCAAACCGTGCAGGTGCCGGTGGAGGGCGATGCCGGTGGGGCGATCTTCCCGATCAACGACCTGGAGGATTACGCCCGCTTCCGTGTCGCCGCTGCGGACAAGCAGCGGGTATTGATCCTCGGCGCCGGGCTGATCGGCTGTGAATTCGCCAACGATATGAGCCTGGGTGGTTTCCAGGTCGAGTTGGTGGCGCCGTGCGAACAAATCATGCCGACCCTGCTGCACTCGGCTGCCGCTGCCGCCGTGCAAACCGGCCTGGAGGGGCTTGGCGTACGCTTTCATCTGGGGCCGGTTCTGACCCGTCTGCAGCGGGTTGCCGAAGGGCTGGAAGCGCACCTGTCCGATGGCACGGTGATTCCTTGCGATCTGGTGGTTTCGGCGGTTGGCCTGCGTCCACGCATCGACCTGGCCTCCGCTGCCGGCTTGCAGGTGAACCGCGGTGTGGTGGTCGACCGGCAACTGCGTACATCGCATGCCAATATCTACGCCCTTGGCGACTGCGCTGAGGTCGACGGTCTCAGCCTGCTCTATGTCATGCCGTTGATGAGCTGCGCGCGTGCCCTGGCGCAAACGCTGTCGGGCAATGCCACAGCGGTTGCCTACGGCCCTATGCCGATCACAGTGAAAACCCCTGCCTGCCCCCTGGTGGTCTCGCCGCCGCCCCATGGTCGCGAAGGCACATGGCAGGTCGAAGGCCAAGGCATTGACCTCAAGGTGCTCTGCCATGACACCGATGGCAACCTGCTAGGTTACGCCCTGACGGGCTCGGCAGTGATGGAAAAGCTGGCTCTAAATCGGCAACTTCCGGCGCTGATGGCGTAAATAGAGGGCGTTCTGTCGGATTTCCCCTGCTATTGCCTCAACAATGGCCGCCCAGAGACTGGCGCGGCCCCTGACGGCATGCCATCCTCACTCCCGTCTGCCGCAGTTTAGAGCCTGCGGTGCCTTGGGCGCTGTTCTCGAAGAGCAGCACGGCATAACAACAAAAAAACGTCTAAGAGGCTTCACTATGCGCAAACCAGAACTCGCCGCAGCCATCGCTGAAAAGGCCGATCTCACTAAAGAGCAAGCCAATCGCGTGCTCAACGCCGTGCTCGAAGAAATCACCGGCGCCCTGCACCGCAAAGACAGTGTGACGCTGGTCGGATTCGGTACCTTCCTGCAGCGTCATCGCGGCGCCCGCACCGGCAAGAACCCGCAAACCGGCGAGCCAGTCAAAATCAAGGCCAGCAACACCGTTGCCTTCAAGCCAGGCAAATCCCTGAAGGACAGCGTCAATCCGTGATGCCTCGCACAGATTGATCGCATTGAAAAACGGGTACCTGACACGGTGCCCGTTTTTTATTGCCCCACCAGGGGGTGCTGAGCCGAGAATTACTCGGTTACAGAGCAAATTGTCCTGATCTTCGCGAAAAGGGCGGCAAAGTATGGTGTTTTCGTCACGAGACTATAAACTGCTTCGCCAGTCATTTTTTAGCCGAGGCGTGCACATGAAGTTTCGCTTTCTCCTTTGGGCCATGGGGTTGTTGATGGCCAAGGCCAGTCGCAACAACCCGGCGTTCCAGCAACAACTGGCCGACAAGGACCTGGTATTCCAGCTGCAGACTCTCGACGGCAAGGTTGCGCGCCATTTCATCGTCAAGGGCATGCGTATCAGTAGCCAGTCCGGCACTTATCCGCAGCCGGCGTTTGCCATTGCCTTCAAGGATGCAGCCTTCGGCTTTGCCACTTTGCAAGCGAAGAACAAGCAGCTGGCATTCATGCAGGGGATTCAGGACAAGAGCATCCAGATCAAGGGCAATCCGGCGCTGGTGATCTGGTTCCAGGGCCTGATGAAGTACCTGAAACCGAAGAAGAAGGCCTGACCCCAAGGGGCAGGCCATTTGCTCAGTGCTGATTGAATTGCGAGGCCAGCTCGCGCAGCAGCACTTCTGCCTCCAGCACCCTGTTCACCGCATCTTCAGCTTTTTCGCGGCTGATACTCAGGCGCTCCAGCAGCTCGTCGGGGATGGCCTCGACCGGCCCCGAGCCAATGCCGCGGGCCCGCAGCAGACGCACGGCCAGGCACACCAGGTTCGGGAAGGCGGCATGGTCACCCTCGTACTGCGGGTCGTGCTGGAAGCGCAGAGCGCTAGCCAGCTCTTCGGGCATGTCCCAGAAACGCATCAACCAGGCACCGATCTGCTCGCGGCTGATGCCCAACAAGTGCTGCTCGACATAGCTGTGGCACAGGTGCGGGTTGACCTCCAGATGGCGGCAGATCAGCGAGAAGTGCGGCGGGAAGACATGCGCCAGTAGCAGGTAGCCAAAGTTGTGCAGCAAGCCGGCGAGGTAGGTCAGACCGGTTTCCGGACGCTCGGCGCGAGGCATGGCACGGGTCAGGCCCTCGATCACCGCAGCCGTGTAGATCGACTGCTGCCAGTAGGGTGTGGTGTGCTGTGGGTGGTCCTTGGGCAGGCTCAGGGTTTTGCCCAGCGCCAGGCCCAGGGCCAGGTTGATCACCAGGTCGAAGCCCAGCACGCGGACGATGGCGTCCTCCACCGAGCGGATCTTGCCGGGTGAGGCGTAATAGGGCGAGGCAGCCCAGCTGACTACCTGAGCGGCAAGGGCCGGGTCGGTCTCGACCACGCCGGTGATGTCGTCGATGGTGGCGTTGGGGTCGACGCGCAACTTGATGATCTTCTGCGCGGTTTCCGCCAGCGGCGGAATTTCGATGGTATTTTCCAGGCGCTGCTGGATACGCCGGGCAGTGAAGGCCTGGACCGCCTGGGTAATCTCTTCGCGGTCGTCGGTCGGACGGTCGAGGTTCGGCCGGATGCTGCTCAGCGGCTCGCCGAAACTACCGGCGCTGGCCTTGCTCAGCATCTTCTTGAAATCATTACGTTCGATTTCCAGCAGCAGGCCCGCTTCGCCGGAGTGGATCAGCAGCTTTTCAGGCTTGAGCAGGGGCTCTTCATACAGGCAAGGCGAGCTGGTCAGTGCCGGAATGCCGGGCAGGAGCTTCAGGCCATGCTTGTCGAGCATGGTTTTGAGGCGATCCAGGGGCACGGCGGCCAGCGTGCGGCCGGTCAGTTCGGCCAGGCGACTGAGGTCCAGCAGCTGGTTCTGCGGGAACAGCACCATCAGTGCGCCGACCGAGTCGTCGAGCAATACGGCCTGGACCTTGCGTTCGGTCAACAGGTGCGGGTGGTCCAGCACTTCACCATAGGCAATGCCGAGCTTTTCCAGCAACAGCCGGATAACAGACGGAGCGTGGGGGGTTGCGGTGTCCAGGGCAACTTCAGTCATGGTCTGTATCCAGAAATTTTACAATCGCAAGAGTATAACCAGCTTGGACCTTCAGCTGGATCCATTCTGAGACGGGCATCACACCTGTCCATATTGCTGGCCATGCCGTAGCCAGCGCTCCAGCAGCGGGCTGACATGCTCCGGCCAGCGCGTCAGCAGCGCCTGAGCGGCGTCCCGCACGGCAGGCAGCAGATCGGCGTCGCGCATCAGGTCGGCGACCTTGAACTGCAACAGGCCAGTTTGGCGAGTACCAAGCATTTCACCAGGACCGCGCAGTTCCAGGTCTTTCTCGGCAATAATGAAGCCGTCATTGGTTTCACGCATGATCCCCAGGCGCTCACGACCGATCTGCGACAGCGGCGGATGGTAGAGCAGTACACAATGGCTCACCGCACTACCCCGGCCGACCCGTCCGCGTAACTGGTGCAGCTGGGCCAGGCCCAGACGTTCGGGGTTCTCGATGATCATCAAACTGGCGTTGGGTACATCGACCCCGACCTCGATCACCGTGGTCGCCACCAGCAACTGCAGGTGACCTTGTTTGAACTCGGCCATGACTGCGGCCTTTTCAGCGGGCTTCATGCGTCCGTGGATCAAGCCGACACGTAGCTCGCCCAAGGCACTGCCAAGCTCCTCGAAGGTGGTTTCGGCAGCCTGGCAGGTCAGCTCCTCGGACTCTTCGATCAGGGTGCATACCCAATAGGCCTGGCGTCCTTCGGCGCATGCGGCGCGCACCCGTTCGACCACTTCGAAGCGCCGGCTGTCTGCTACCAGTACCGTGTTGACTGGCGTGCGTCCGGGCGGCAGCTCATCGAGGATCGAGGTGTCCAGGTCAGCGTAGGCACTCATCGCCAAGGTACGTGGGATGGGGGTCGCGGTCATGATCAACTGATGCGGGCAGAGTTGGCCGCCCACGCCTTTCTGGCGTAGTGCCAGGCGCTGCTGAACGCCGAAGCGGTGCTGTTCGTCGATGATCGCCAGGGCCAGGTTGTTGAACTTGACCTCCTCCTGGAACAGCGCATGAGTGCCGACCACCATCGGTGTGCCAGCGGCGATCTGCTCCAGGGCGCTGGCGCGGGCCTTGCCCTTGAGCTTGCCGGCCAACCAGGCGACTTCGATGCCCAGCGGCTCCAACCAGCGTTTGAAGGTCACGAAGTGCTGTTCGGCGAGAATCTCGGTGGGTGCCATCAGCGCGACCTGGTAACCGGCCTCCAGCGCCTGCAGGGCGGCAAGGGCAGCAACCACGGTCTTGCCGGCGCCGACGTCACCCTGGACCAGGCGTAGCATCGGCTCCGGCTGGGCGAGGTCGTAGGCAATTTCGTTGCCGACCCGCTGCTGGGCGCCGGTCGGTGCGAAGCCGAGGTTGGCCAGGTACTGCTGGGGCAAACGGCTGGCCTTGGGCAGCACCGGTGCCCGTTGCGCACGCAGGCTTTCGCGTAGGCGCTGCTGGGACAGCTGGTGGGTCAGCAGCTCTTCGAACGCCAGGCGGTGTTGGGCCCAGTGCTGGCCTTCGGCAAGTTCGTCGACGTCGGCATCGGCCGGCGGGTGATGCAGGTAACGGATGGCATCGTCCAGCGGCGCGAGCTGGTAGTCCCGGGCCAGCTCCAGTGGCAGCCAGTCGGGCAGGCTGCGCGGGCCGAGCATGGCCAGGCTCTGCTGGCACAACTGGCGCAGGCGTTGCTGGGTCAGGCCTTCGGTGGTCGGGTAGATCGGTGTCAGGGTCTGCTCCACCGGGGCAGGCTCGTCGCCGGTCAGGGCGCGGTATTCCGGGTGGTAGATCTCCAGGCCCGAGGCGCCGGGACGGGCTTCGCCGTAGCAGCGCAGGTGGGTGCCGCGTTTGAGGCCTTCCTTTTGTGCATTGCTGAAGTGGTAGAAGCGCAGGCTCAGCACGCCGGTGCCGTCGCCCAGGCGCACCAATAGGCTGCGGCGCTTGCCCATGACCACATCAGTACCGCTGACTACGCCTTCGATCACTGCATCCTGGCCAGGTCGCAGGGCACCGATCGGGACCACACGGGTGCGGTCCTGATAGCGCAGGGGCAGGTGGAAAAGCACATCCTGAAGGTTCTCCAGGCCGACCTTGGCGAGTTTCTCGGCCATGGCTTCGCCGACGCCCTTCAATGCAGTCACCGCTACCTGGGACAACTCCGGCATGCTGACTTCCTACGCGCTCACAGGTGGTTTGGCCACCGAGCACAGGCGCACGGAGTCGGCGAGGATCTCGATCGCCTTGGGCCGCGGGAAACTGGCGCGCCAGGCGATCGCCACGGTGCGAAACGGTGCCGGTGGGCTCAACGGGCGCACTTCGATGACCCCAGGGGCGTAGTGATGGCTGTGCACGGCCGACAACGGCAGGATCGACACGCCCAGACCCGACGCCACCATGTGGCGGATGGTCTCCAGCGAGCTGGACTCGACCGTGGTGTGCTTGGCGCCGTCGCTACCCTTGGTCAGGGTTGGACAGGCTTCGAGCACTTGGTCGCGGAAGCAATGGCCTTCACCGAGCAGCAGCAGGCTCTTGTCGTTGAGCAGGCTGGCGTCGATGGTTTGCTTCGTGGTCCAGGGGTGTTCGCTGGGCATCAATACATAGAAGGGCTCATCGTACAGTGGCAGGGTCAGGACATCGGCTTCATTGAACGGCAGGGCGATGATCACTGCGTCCAGCTCACCGTTGCGCAGCTTGTCGCGCAGTATGTGGGTGAAGTTCTCTTCGATGTACAACGGCATCTGTGGGGCGACCCGATGCAGTTGCGGAATCAGGTGCGGGAACAGGTAGGGACCGACCGTGTAGATCGCCCCGACTTTCAGCGGCGCGGTCAGCTGGTTCTTGCCGGCCTGGGCCAGTTCGCGGATACCTTGGGCCTGTTCGAGAACCTTCTGGGCCTGGGCGACAATACCTTCGCCAACCGGGGTCAGGCGTACCGCGCTTTTGCTGCGCTCGAAGATCAGTACACCCAGCTCGTCCTCAAGCTTCTTCACACCGACCGACAGGGTCGGCTGGCTGACATGGCAGCGCTCGGCGGCATGGCCGAAGTGCTGTTCCTGAGCGAGAGTGACGATGTAGCGCAATTCTGTGAGGGTCATAACGTGCGTCCATGAAGTTGCGGCCCCAGCATAGCGGCTGCAATCGATAGACGCACGTTATCAGAGTTGCTTGTTTGTGACAGAAACAATGCGTCAGCGCTTGTCCAGCGAGTAGACGAATGGCGCGATCACCTCGATGCTGCCGTTATTAAGCAATTCCTTGGGCGGCGGTGGCACCGGCTGGGCGCGACGGATCATCTCCAGGGTCGCCCGATCCAGTGCCGCGCTGCCCGAACCACCGGCCAGGGTGTAAGACAGAATCTTGCCCTCGCCATCGACCACGAATCGTAGCCGGTTGATGCCTTCCATGCGCATGCGCCGGGCGTTTTCCGGATAGCGCTTGTACTTGGCCAGGTGGCGCAACAGGTCGCTCTGCCAGGTTGGCAGGGCATTGCTGTTGGTGGCGATGCTCGGTGCCGGCGCTGCGGACTTCTGCGCCGGCGCATTGCTTGGCGGCGTGTCGACCACTTGCTCGTCGGTAGGCTTGTCTTGCGGCGGCTCAGGCTTTTTCTCAGGCTTGGGCGGCTGCGGTTTAGCCTTCGGCTTGACCTGCTTGGCGATGGCGATCTTGGGTTTCGGCGCCTCGGCCAGTTTCGGCAGCGGCAATTCCTCGACCGGCGCTGGTGGTTGTGGCGGGGTCACCACCTTGGGCGGTGGTGGAGGCGCCGGTACGGGCATCGGTGCCATCTCGATCATCATTGCCGCAGGCGGCAATTCGATCGCTTGGGGTACCGACCAATTGAGCGTCAGCAGCACCGCGACGGCATGGATACCCAGCACAATCGCCAGACTACTGCTGTAACGCGCCAGCTTATGCCGCGTCTTGATCATTTCTTGGCTGCCGTCTCAAGCCCGACCAGACCGACTTTCAGGTAACCGGCCGCGCGCAGCGAATTCATGACTTCCATCAGATCGCCGTAATCCACGCCTTTGTCGGCCTGGAAGAAGATCGTGGTGTCCTTGTCGCCCTTGGTCTTGGCGTCGAGTACCGCGCCGAGCTGGTCGCGCTGGACCTGCTCTTCGCCGACGTAGAGGTTCTGGTCGGCCTTGACGCTGAGGAACACCGGCTTCTCCGGCCTCGGCGCCGGTTTGGCGGTCGAGGCTGGCAGGTCGACCTTGATATCGACGGTTGCCAGAGGTGCTGCCACCATGAAGATGATCAGCAGGACCAACATCACGTCGATGAACGGCGTGACGTTGATTTCGTGGTTCTCGGCGAGGTCGTCGCCACCTTCGTTAAGATGCAGGCCCATGGATTACCCCACTTTCACCATGTGAGGTGCAGTGGCGCGATCAGCTGGCTGGTGGTCCAGGTCGCGGCTGACCAGCAGCAGGACTTCTGCCGAGGCGTCCGATACCTGCGCCTTGTAACCGGCGATGGAGCGGGCGAAGACGTTGTAGATGACCACGGCTGGGATCGCTGCAACCAGACCCAGTGCGGTGGCCAGCAAGGCCTCGGCGATACCGGGGGCGACCACGGCCAGGTTGGTGGTCTGGGTCTTGGCGATGCCGATGAAGCTGTTCATGATGCCCCACACGGTGCCGAACAGACCGACGAACGGTGCAGTGGAGCCGATGGTGGCCAGAACGCCGGTGCCGCTGCTCATGTTGCGGCCGCTGGCGGCTACCAGGCGCTCAAGGCGGAAGCTGACGCGTTCCTTGATGCCTTCTTTCTCGCGGGCATTGGCCGACAGGCGCATTTCATCCAGAGCATCGTGGACCAGCAGGTGGGCCAGGGTGCCTTCCTTGTTGGCGCCATCGCTGGCTTCCTTGAGGGTGGTGGACTTTTTCAGCAGGGCGATTTCACCGCGCAGACGACGCTTGGCGCCCATCAGCTCGAAGCCCTTGGCGATCCAGATGGTCCAGGTGATGATCGAGGCGATGGCCAGGCCGATCATGACGATCTTGACCACGATGTCGGCGTTTTTGTACATGCCCCATGGGGACAGGTCGTGGGCCATGCCCAGGCTGGTGTCTTCAACCAGTGCCTGGACTTCTTCGGCTTCGCTGACAGCCTGGCCACCAACGGGCGCAGCAGCTGGAGTGGCAGCCTGTTCGGCGCCTGGTGCTGCAGGGGCTACAGCAGCAGCGGGGGTGGTCGGCTCATCGGCCAGTGCCGCCGGGGCCACGGCCAGGCTGAACATCAGCGCGGCAATGGCGCGCCATACGCGCAGCGTGGTTGGCGAAGCGGAAGGTTGGATACGTGTCATGCTGGCCGGACCTGATGAAGAAGAAAGAGGTGGATGTCCTTCTAGGCCTCGAGACAGGCCGAGAACAAAATTTGGGCGGCCATTATTGCAAGTAATTCTTGTTAGCAGAAGTAATAAAGTTACTTTTTTTCCATCATCGCTAGCCGCCTATCGATTTATTTGGATAGGCTGGGCCTTTGATTTGCGGAGTTTCGGGATGTCTGGGTGTTCTGTTCTGATCGTCGGTTGTGGCGATGTCGGTGGCCGTCTGGCCAAGCAAATGCTGGCTTGCAACTGGCAAGTGAGCGGCCTGCGTCGCAGCGTGGAGCAGTTGCCCGAAGGCGTGACGGGTGTGGCTGCGGACCTGTTCGACACGCAGTGCCCAGACACCTGGCCAGTTGATGCGCCGGACTACCTGGTCTACTGCGCGGCGGCCAGTCAACATGACGAGGCTGGTTATCGAGCTGCCTATGTCGATGGCCTGAAGCATGTCCTGAGCTGGCTGGCCGAACGTGGACAGAAGCCGCGGCGCTTGCTGTTCGTCTCCAGCAGCGGCGTCTATGCCCAGCAGGAAGGCGAGTGGATCGACGAGACGTCGGTAGCCGCGCCGCAAAACTACACCGGTACGGTAATGCTTGAGGCAGAACAGTTGGCCCGGGCCAGCGGCATACCGGCCACCATCGTACGCCTGACCGGTATCTACGGCCCAGGGCGTGAATGGTTGCTCAGCCAGGTGCGTCAGGGTTATCGGGTCACAGAAGAGCCGCCGCTCTACGCCAATCGCATTCATGCCGAGGACGCGGCTGGGCTTCTGGCCTATTTGCTCAAAGCCGATGACCAGGGCAAGGCCCTGGACGATTGTTACATTGGCGTTGACGATGCGCCGGCGCCGTTGTTTGACGTGGTCGCCTGGCTACGCCAGTACATGGGCGTCACCCAGTGGTCGGACCAGGAGCGGGTGCGTCGTACCGGCAGCAAGCGTTGCAGCAATGCCCGTGCCCGGGCACTGGGCTGGGAGCCACAGTACCCAAGCTACAAAGAAGGCTATGCAGCAATCCTTGAAGGGCGTGCCTAATGCATCAGATCAGTCGCGCTCGAGCAGCCACTGACGAGCGCCAGGCTGCAGTTGCGGCTTCTCATCAGGTTGAGCACTGTTGAGGGCCCGCAGAATTTCCAGCTGATCGCCGTCGCGCTTGAAGATCCAAGGCGCGCCTTGCCGATTGCGTTCCAGCCAGAGGCTGTCGTTGGCGCCGCTCATGTCGGCGCAGTCACCGGCCAGACACAGCGCGTAGCGGTCCAGGTTGGGCAGGCCATCGACACTGCCATTGTCGCCAAAGTGCACGCTGCCACCCTGGCCTGGGCCTTCGATGATCTCCCATTCACCACCGAGGTAGGCGCTGTACAGGGCCTGTTCAAACGTGGTGCCGGTGCGAGCGCCCATCGCTGCGGGCGTTCGGGCTTTCTCGAAACTCTGTTGCGTAGCGCGCTGGCTGGTGTTCTGCACCAGCTCGTCACCGTCCAGGACCAGGGTTTCGACGTGGTTGCCAGTGAATTCCACCTGGTATTGTTGCTCGCCGGCCTTGAGCTGGCCTTCGCCGATTTCAAAACCATTGGTGAAGCTGGCTTGTCCGGCGGCGACATTGACCTTCCATTCGAAGTTGGGGCCGTTGTCTTGCAGGGCCTGGCGCAGGCTGACGCCTTTGGCGGCGGTATCGATGGCTTTCTGGTTGATCCAGATGCCGTTGTAGTCTTCAGGTTTGTGGCTAGCGCATCCGCTCAGCAATGCGGCAGCGAGGGTCAGGGCGAGCGCGTGGCGCATGGCGGGGTCCTTTCCGGGGCAGTGCGAGGGCGAGCCGGGCGGCTCGCCGCGCGGGGTATTACTCGAGGACCAGAATCGCGTCCATTTCAACTTGCGAACCGCGTGGCAGAGCGGCCACACCGATGGCGGCGCGCGCGGGGTAAGGCTGTTCGAAGTACTTGCCCATGATCTCGTTGACCTTGGCGAAGTGGCTCAGGTCAGTCAGGAAGATGTTCAGCTTGACGATGTCCTTGAGCGAACCGCCAGCCGCTTGCGCAACAGCCTTGAGGTTTTCGAAGACCTGAACGGTCTGGGCTTCGAAGCCTTCGACCAGTTCCATGGTTTTCGGGTCCAGTGGGATCTGGCCGGACATATACACCGTATTACCGGCCTTGATCGCCTGGGAGTAAGTGCCGATGGCGGCGGGGGCCTTGTCACTGGTGATGACGGTCTTGGTCATGATGACTCCTTGCTGTTATTGGGCTACGTGCGCATGCGGGTGATGCGGATCACCCCGGTCAGGGCGCGTAGTTTCTTGATCACACGGGCCAAGTGCACGCGGTCGTGTACGCTGACCACCAGTTGGACCACGCTGATGCGACCATCGCGCTCGTCCATGCTGATTTTCTCGATGTTGCCGTCGGCGGCGTTGACGCTGCTGGCCAGCAGGGCGATAAGGCCGCGTTGGTGCTCCAGCTCGACGCGCAGTTCGACATTGAACTCACCGGTGACATCCTTGGCCCAGGACAGTTGCACGCACTTTTCCAGGTTGTGGCGGATTTCACTGATGTTTCGGCAGTTCTCCAGGTGTACGACCATGCCCTTGCCGGCCGACAGGTGGCCGACAATTGGATCGCCCGGGATCGGCGTGCAGCATTTCGCATAGCTGAGCACCAGGCCTTCGGTGCCGCGGATCGCCAGCGGGCCTTCGGGGGTCGGCAATTGCTCGCCCTCGCTGGACAGCAGGCGGCGGGCAACCACATAGGCCATGCGATTGCCCAGGCCGATGTCTTCGAGCATGTCCTCGATCTGCTCCAGGCGGTACTCGCTGAGCATGGCCTGGATGCGCTCCTGGGAAATCTTGTCCAGAGCGCTGTCGAAGCCGTTGAGCACCTTGTTCAGCAGGCGTTCGCCGAGGCTGATGGACTCGGAGCGGCGCTGCAGCTTGAGGGCATGGCGAATATGCGTACGGGCTTTGCCGGTGACGACGAAATTGAGCCAGGCAGGGTTCGGCCGAGCGCCCGGGGCGCTGACGATCTCGACCGTCGAGCCGCTCTGCAGGGGCTCGGACAGCGGCGCCAGGCGCCGATTGATCCGGCAGGCGATGCAGCTGTTGCCGACGTCGGTGTGCACCGCGTAAGCGAAGTCGACCGCCGTGGAGCCTTTGGGTAGCTCCATGATGCGGCCTTTGGGCGTGAACACGTAGACCTCGTCCGGGAACAGGTCGATCTTCACGCTTTCGATGAATTCCAGGGAGTTGCCCGCACGTTGCTGCATTTCCAGCACGCCTTTGACCCACTGGCGGGCGCGGGCATGGGTGCCCTTGGGTTGCTCGTCGTCGCTGGACTTGTACAGCCAGTGGGCGGCAATGCCGTTATTGGCCATCTCTTCCATTTCGCGGGTGCGAATCTGGATCTCGATGGGCACGCCGTGCATACCGAACAAGGTGGTGTGCAGCGACTGGTAGCCGTTGGCCTTGGGGATCGCGATGTAGTCCTTGAAGCGCCCAGGCAGCGGCTTGTACAGGTTGTGCACGGCACCGAGCACGCGGTAGCAGGTGTCTACCTTGTCGACGATGATGCGAAACGCATAGACATCCATGATCTCGTTGAAGGCCCGGCGCTTGCCGCGCATCTTCTTGTAGATGCCATAGAGGTGTTTCTGCCGGCCGCTGACGTCGCCTTCGATACCGTCGACAGCAAGGCAGTGGGCTAGCGACTCCTCGATCTTGTTGACGATTTCCTTGCGGTTGCCGCGGGCACGCTTGACCGCCTGGTAGATGCGCGCGGAGCGCATCGGGTGCATGGCCTTGAAGCCCAGGTCTTCGAATTCCACGCGCACACTGTGCATCCCCAGGCGGTTGGCGATGGGGGCGTAGATTTCCAGGGTTTCTTTGGCGATGCGCCGGCGTTTCTCGCCTGACAGCACCTCCAGCGTGCGCATGTTGTGCAGGCGGTCGGCCAGTTTTACCAGGATCACGCGGATATCCCGGGCCATGGCCATGGCCATTTTCTGGAAGTTTTCCGCCTGGGCCTCGGCCTTGGTCTCGAAGTTCATCTGGGTCAGCTTGCTGACCCCGTCGACCAGCTCGGCCACGGTCTCGCCAAACTGCGAGCTGAGGGCTTCCTTGGCGATGCCGGTGTCTTCGATCACGTCATGGAGCATGGCGGCCATCAGGCTCTGATGGTCCATGTGCATTTCGGCAAGGATGCTTGCCACCGCCAGTGGGTGCGTGACGTAGGCTTCGCCGCTGCGACGGCGTTGGCCATCGTGGGCTTGTTCGGCGTAGAAGTACGCTCGGCGCACCAGGTTGACCTGGTCAGCGCCGAGGTAGGTCGACAGGCGATCGGCGAGGGCGTCTATGCTCGGCACAGGATTACCTCCTGCCGAGGAAAGGGGACCTGCGCCGTACTACGTCGACCAGGCATAGGCTTAGACGGCCTCGTTGGCCTCTTCCTCGCTACCGAAGGCAAAGGCAGGCTCGACTTCGACAATGGATTCGGCAGCGATGAATTCAGGGGTGCAGATGCCTTCAGCGATTTCACGCAGGGCAACGACGGTAGGTTTGTCGTTTTCCCATGCCACTTTCGGCTCTTTGCCGCCGGTGGCCAGCTGACGGGCACGCTTGGTAGAGAGCATGACCAGCTCAAAACGGTTATCCACGTGTTCTAGGCAGTCTTCAACGGTTACGCGGGCCATGGTCTTCCTCAAGTAGCAAATGCGGTGTTCAGCCCGAATGGGCGAGCGGACTCGATAGTTTAAAAAATCACCAGCCTTTAGGGAAGCGCTGATTTCATTTCGGGTCCTTGATAGCTCTGACGATAACCACTTCCGGGGCTCTGGCACAACTGTTTGTCGTGTTGTCGGATTTAAACGCATCGCGGGGCAAGCCCCACAGAAGCCTGTGGGAGCGGGCTTGCCCCGCGATGACGATTTTATTGGCGACCCAAGGCATCACGCAGGCGCGGGGTCAGCTCATCGAACAACGTCTGCACCGAACGCAACGCCCGGCAATCCGGGCGGGTCAGCAGCCAGAGTTCGGTGTCGCAACCGGGCAGTGCGTCGCTCAACGGCTCGACGTCCGGCAGGGTGTGGGCCATGTAGTCGGGCAGAGCCGCTACGCCCAGTCCTGCAGTCACCAGTTGGGCAATCGCGGAGATACTGCTGCAACGATAGCGCGGCATGACGCCGGGCAAGTGCTCGCTGCGCCAGACCACGGTAGAGTGGTCCTGCATGGTGTCATCCGGCGCGATCCAGGGCAGGCTGGCGGGGGCTTGCTTGAGCTTTTCGCGGTATTCCTCGCGGCCACAGACCACGTAAGAGGCCGAGCCCAGACAGCGACCGACCAGGTGTTCGGGGGGCGAGTTGGTCAGGCGCAGGGCTAGGTCGGCGTCGCGGCGGCTCAGGTTGGCGAAGGTGTTGGAGGTCGCCAGTTCAAGTGACAGGGCCGGATAGGCCGGCATGAACTCGGCCAGTGCCGGTAGCAACAGGCTGTGCAGCACGGCATCGGTGCAGGTCAGGCGGACGGTACCGCTGACCACTTGTTCACCGTGCTCCAGCGCCACCCGTGCGGCATCCAGCGCCTGTTCGGCGCGCTCGGCTTGTTCGGCCAAGGCCTGGGCGGTACCGGTGGGGATGTAGCCCTTGCGGCTTTTTACGAATAACGCGGTGCCGAGGGCAGCTTCCATGCGCCGAATCGAGCGGAACACCGTCGAAACATCAACCCGCAGCAGTTCTGCGGCTTTTGCCAGTGAACGTCCGCGTACCAGGGCGAGTACCAGCGAGAGGTCGGCGTGACTGATCTGATATTGCATGGGTGCACTCTTTGCTTGCCTAAATGCCAATGTCTGTTGCGCTGAGGCCATTCTATAGTGAGGCAGCAGTCGTGAATCAACTCGCGACGTTGTCAGTATGTGGAACGTGAGTCCTATATGACAACGTTCTGCAGTTCCCCACGATGGGACTACTTAAAAGAACAAACGAAACCATCGCCGCTCCCGGTAGCGCCGCAGTACCTCCTCCACAGTCGTTCGATAAAAAATCAAAGGATGCCTAGCCATGACGTCGGTCTCCCCGCGCGCCATCCCTCTCGACGAGATGGGTGAATTTCTCCAGGCCCACCCTGAGGTGCAATTTGTCGATCTATTGATTGCAGACATGAACGGCGTGGTACGCGGCAAGCGCATCGAGCGTGCGAGCCTGGTCAAGGTGTACGAAAAAGGCATCAATCTGCCGGCATCGCTGTTCGCCCTCGACATCAACGGTTCCACCGTGGAAAGCACCGGCCTGGGCCTGGACATCGGCGATGCCGACCGCATCTGTTTCCCGATCCCCGGTACCCTGAGCTACGAACCCTGGCAGAAGCGTCCTACCGCCCAGTTGCTGATGACCATGCACGAACTGGACGGCGTGCCGTTCTTCGCTGACCCGCGGGAAGTGCTGCGTGGTGTGGTGGCGAAATTCGACGCGTTGGGTCTGGATATCTGCGCGGCGTTCGAGCTGGAGTTCTACCTGATCGACCAGGACAACCTCAACGGCCGCCCGCAGCCACCGCGTTCGCCGATCTCAGGCAAACGCCCGCAGTCGACTCAGGTGTACCTGATCGACGACTTGGACGAGTACGTCGACTGCCTGCAGGACATGCTCGAAGCGGCGAAAGAGCAGGGCATCCCCGCCGATGCCATCGTCAAGGAAAGCGCGCCTGCGCAGTTCGAGGTCAACATGCATCACGTCGCCGACGCGATCAAGGCCTGTGACTACGCGGTGCTGCTCAAGCGCCTGATCAAGAACATCGCCTACGACCATGAGATGGATTCGACCTTCATGGCCAAGCCCTATCCGGGCCAGGCGGGCAACGGTCTGCATGTGCATATCTCGTTGCTGGACAAGAAAACCGGCAAGAACATCTTCACCAGTGATGACCCCGAGCAGAGCCAGACCCTGCGACACGCCATTGGTGGTGTGCTGGAGACCATGCCGGCATCGATGGCCTTCCTGTGCCCGAACATCAACTCCTACCGCCGCTTCGGTGCCCAGTTCTATGTGCCGAACGCACCAAGCTGGGGTCTGGACAACCGCACAGTGGCGGTCCGCGTGCCGACCGGCAGCAGCGATGCAGTGCGTATCGAACACCGCGTGGCCGGCGCCGATGCCAACCCGTACCTGATGATGGCGGCGATTCTGGCTGGCATCCACCACGGCCTGACCAACCAGATCGAGCCGGGAGCGCCCATTGAAGGCAACTCCTACGAGCAGCTGGAACAGAGCCTGCCGAACAACCTGCGCGATGCGTTGCGTGAACTCGATGACAGCGAAGTGCTGAACAAATACATCAGCCCGGACTACATCGACATTTTTGTCGCCTGCAAGGAAAGCGAAATGGCTGAGTTCGAGGTGTCGATTTCCGACCTCGAGTACAACTGGTACCTGCATACCGTGTGATGCCCGGAGAAAACAACAATGACAATTGCACCACGTGAACACTGGGAACAGCTGTTCCAGACTCTGAAGATCGAAGGCCGTGCCTTTATCGACGGGCAGTATTGCACCAGTGTCGCTGGTGACACTTTCGCTTGTTCGAGCCCGGTCGATGGCCGCCAGCTGGCGCAGATCGCCAGTTGCGACAGCGCCGACGCCGAGCGTGCCGTGGCCGCGGCACGCCGCAGCTTTGACAGTGGCGTCTGGGCATTGCAGGCACCGGCGCAACGCAAGCGGGTGCTGATTGCTTTTGCCGACTTGCTGCTGGCCAACGCCCAGGAGCTGGCACTGCTGGAAACCCTGGACATGGGCAAGCCCATTGCCGACGCCCTGAGCATCGATATTCCGGCTGCGGCCAATGCCATCCGCTGGCACGCCGAAGCCATCGACAAGATTTATGACGAAGTTGCTGCAACCGCGTCCGACCAGCTGGGTCTGGTCACCCGCGAGCCGGTCGGCGTGGTTGCGGCCATTGTTCCGTGGAACTTCCCACTGATGATGGCCTGTTGGAAACTCGGCCCGGCCCTGGCCACCGGTAACTCGGTGATCCTCAAGCCGTCCGAAAAATCACCGCTGACCGCGATCCGTATCGCGCAGTTGGCGCTTGAAGCCGGTATCCCGGCCGGTGTCCTGAACGTGCTGCCTGGATACGGCCACACCGTCGGCAAGGCCCTGGCCCTGCATATGGATGTGGACACCCTGGTGTTCACCGGATCTACGCGCATTGCCAAGCAACTGATGGTCTATGCCGGTGAGTCGAATATGAAGCGGGTCTGGCTTGAGGCCGGAGGCAAGAGTCCGAACATCGTCTTTGCGGACGCCCCTGACCTGCAGGCGGCCGCCGATGCGGCAGCGGCGGCGATTGCCTTCAACCAGGGCGAGGTGTGCATTGCCGGTTCGCGCCTGCTGGTTGAGCGCAGCATCAAGGATCGCTTCCTTCCCATGGTGGTCGAGGCCCTCAAAGCCTGGAAGCCGGGTCACGCTTTGGACCCCGAGACGCGAGTCGGCGCCCTGGTGGACAACACCCAGCTGGATACCGTGCTCGGCTATATCGAGGCCGGCAAGGCGGATGGCGCCACATTGTTGACCGGTGGTGAGCGCGTGCTGGAAGACACCTGCGGCGTTTACCTGCAGCCGGCGATCTTCGATGGCGTGACCAACGCCATGCGTATCGCTCGCGAAGAGATCTTCGGGCCAGTGCTTTCGGTGATCACCTTCGACAGTGCCGAAGAGGCGGTGACCATTGCCAACGATTCGCCATTCGGCCTGGCCGCAGCGGTCTGGACCAACGACATTTCCCGTGCCCACAAGACCGCCCGCGCCCTGCGCGCTGGCAGCGTCTGGGTCAACCAGTACGACGGCGGCGACATGACCGCGCCATTTGGCGGTTTCAAGCAGTCGGGCAATGGTCGAGACAAGTCGTTGCACGCTTTTGACAAATACACCGAACTCAAGGCGACCTGGATCAAGCTGTAAGGGAGGGTGAACCCATGCAAACTACCACTGGCCTGCCGCCTTTGATTGGCGTTTCCGCCTGCCGTCAGCAGTTGGGTAACAACTCGTCGCACACTGTCGGCGACAAGTATGTCGAAGCGGCAGGTTTCGCCGGGATCCCTCTGATTCTTCCCGCACGTGCCGAGCCGGGTGACCCGCAGCGCGTGCTGGAACGCCTCGATGGCATTCTTTTTACCGGTTCGCCTTCAAATGTCGAGCCGCATCATTACAATGGCGCTCCCAGCGTGGAAGGTACGAAGCACGATGTGTTTCGCGACCGGCTGACCCTGCCGTTGTTGCAAGCCGCCATTGTCACCGGTGTGCCGGTGTTCTGCATCTGCCGTGGATTCCAGGAATTAAACGTTGCCTTGGGCGGCACGCTGCACCAGCGGGTGTATGAGCTGCCAGGTTTCCTCGATCACCGCGAGCCGCAGGACGCGCCACTGGAAGAGCAATACAGCCCCCGCCATAGCGTAACCGTGCAGTCCGGCGGGTTGTTCGAGCGGCTGGGGCTGGAGCAGCGCTTCATGGTCAATTCGCTGCACAGCCAGGGCATCAATCGCCTGGCTGGCGGCCTGCGTGCCGAGGCCCTGGCGCCGGACGGATTGATCGAAGCGGTGTCCATGGAGGACTCCCCGGGCTTTGTGGTCGGTGTGCAATGGCACCCCGAATACCGCTTGGCCGACAACCCGGTTTCGTTGCGTCTGTTCCAGGCGTTTCGTCAGGCATGCCTGGCCCGTGCAAGGGGCGAGCGTCACCGGGAGAAGGCCCTATGAGGTCATCCGGCTGATCCGGAACTGAACCAACAGACTACAGGTTTCAATGAGTGCAAGCGGACGCGCTGCAAGGCGTCCTGAAAAACAATAGTAAAAGCGGCGGCAACTACTCATGAGCGAATACGAAGCAGGCCTGTCTCCAGGTATGGGACAGGCTCGCACCCAGGAAAACGGTACATCGAAAGCATCCAAGGGGCTGGCCAAGGGCCGGCTTGGGCTGCTGGCGAGCATTGTGCTGGGCATCTCCACCATTGCACCGGTCTACACCCTCACCGGCGCCCTCGGCCCAACCGTGCGTGAAGTCGGTGCCCATCTGCCGGCTGTGTTCATTGTCGGCTTTCTGCCGATGCTGCTGGTGGCCCTGGGCTACCGCGAGCTGAACTCGGCGGAACCTGACAGCGGCACCTCCTTTACCTGGTCGGCGCGGGCGTTTGGCCCGATGATTGGCTGGATCGGCGGTTGGGGGTTGGTCACGGCCACCACTATTGTGCTGTCCAACCTCGCGGGGGTGGCAGTCGACTTCTTCTACCTGTTCCTCGGGCAGATATCCGGCAACCACGAGGTGGCAGCGCTGGCTGACAACCTGCTGATCAACGTCGTCACCTGTTGCGTGTTCATCGCCATGGCGGTGTGGATCTGCTGTCGCGGGATCGCCACGACCATGACCGTGCAGTACGCCTTGGTGGCGTTGCAACTGGTGGTGCTGGTGGGCTTTGCCATGGCCGCGTTTGGCGAGTCGGCACCGATGCCGCCGCTGGAGTTCGATTTTGACTGGTTCAACCCATTTGGCGTCGAATCCTTCTCGGCGTTTGCCGCTGGCCTGTCGTTGTCGATCTTCATCTTCTGGGGCTGGGACGTGTGCCTGAGCATCAGTGAAGAGTCCGTGGGCAGCGGTGACACCCCCGGCCGGGCAGCGACCCTGACGGTGCTGCTGATTCTTGGGTTGTACCTGGTTACGGCGATTGCCACGCTGCAGTTTGCCGGTATCGGTGATGTTGGCCTGGGCCTTAACAACCCGCGTATCCAGGAAAACGTCTTTGCCCACCTGGCCGGTCCAGTCATGGGGCCGCTGGCGATCCTGATGTCGATCGCGGTATTGGCCAGCACCGCTGCCTCGCTGCAGTCGACTTTTGTGGCGCCAGCGCGCACCTTGCTGGCCATGGGTTACTACGGCGCGGTACCGGAGCGCTTCGCCAACATCTGCCCACGCTCGCAAACCCCGCGTTACGCGACGATCTGTGCCGGTGTGGCCGCAGGTGTGTTCTACGTCACCATGCGTACCCTGAGCGAGAACGTGCTGGCCGACACCATCACCGCCCTGGGCATGATGATCTGCTTCTACTACTCGCTGACCGCTTTTGCCTGTGTCTGGTACTTCCGCCACAGCCTGTTCGACAGCGTGCGCCACTTCCTGATGCGTGGCCTGTGTCCGCTGCTCGGTGGCGGTATCCTCTCGGTGATCTTCCTGCAGACGGCCTACGACAGCGCTTCGCCATCGTTCGGCAGCGGTTCGCATGTCGGCGGTTTGGGCTTGGTGTTCGTGATCGCAATGATCATCACACTGCTGGGGCTGGGGCTGATGATGCTGTCACGCCTGCGGGCGCCGGCGTTCTTCCTGGGCATGACCCTGCAACGTCACGCTACCGTCTCCAGCCGCCGCTAAGCGGCCGGAGCTACCGGTTGCTCAGGCAAGCAATTGTTTGAGCAACTGGCCATGGCGCTGCTGCTGGTTAGCCTGCAGCAGGCGGTTGGCGCGGAACACCGCCTTGAGGTCTTCCAGCGCAGTGGCGAAGTCATCGTTGATGATGACGAAGTCATACTCGTCGTAGTGACTCATCTCGCTGACCGCTTCGCGCATCCGTCCCTCGATGATCTCGTCGCTGTCCTGGCCACGGTTGGTCAGGCGCTGACGCAGGGCCTCCTGGGTCGGCGGCAGGATGAAGATCGAACGCGCCTCAGGCATCAGCTTGCGCACCTGCTGGGCACCTTGCCAGTCGATTTCCAGGATCAGGTCGTGGCCCTGATCGAGGGTCTGCTGCAGTGCGCTGCGGGAAGTCCCATAGAAGTTACCGAAGACCTCGGCCTGCTCGAGGAAGTCGCCTTGCTCGATCATCAGTTTGAATTCGGTATGCCCGACGAAGTGGTAGTTCACGCCGTGCGCTTCGCCTGGGCGCATGGCCCGGGTGGTGTGCGAGACCGACACCTGGATGCTGTTGTCGGCGTCGATCAGCGCCTTGACCAGGCTGGTCTTGCCGGCGCCGGACGGGGCGGAAACGATATAAAGGGTGCCGCTGCTGTGATTCATGGTCGGGGTGGCCTTACTCAATGTTCTGTACTTGTTCACGCATCTGTTCGATCAGTACCTTGAGGTTGACCGCGGACTGGGTGCTGCGTGGGTCGAAGGCTTTGGAGCCCAGGGTGTTGGCTTCGCGATTGAGCTCCTGCATCAGGAAGTCCAGGCGCCGGCCAGCAGCGCCGCCGGACTTGAGCACCCGGCGTACTTCGGTGATGTGGGTGCTCAGACGGTCGAGCTCTTCAGCGACATCGCTCTTTTGCGCCAGCAGGACCATTTCCTGTTCCAGGCGCTGCGGGTCGAGCTCGGCTTGCAGGTCGGTGAAGCGGTCGAAAATTTTCTGGCGCTGGGCTGCGAGCATCTGCGGCACCAGGGTGCGCAGGGTGGTGACTTCGCTGGCCATGCTGTCCAGGCGCTCGTTGATCAGGCGGGCCAGCTCGGCGCCTTCGCGATTGCGGCCATTCTTGAGCTCCTTGAGGGCTTCTTCGAACAGGTTCATCGCTTCGTTGTTCAGGGCTTGTGGGTCGCTGGCGTCAGCGACCAGCACGCCAGGCCAGGCCAGCACCTCCAGCGGATTCAGCGGCGCCGGCTGCTTGATCAGGCTGGCCACGGTCTCGGCGGCAGCGACCAGTTGCGCGGCGCGCTCACGGTCGACCTGCAAGGGCTTGCCGGCGTTTTCTTCATTGAAGCGCAAGGTGCATTCGACCTTGCCGCGCGACAAGCCCTGACGCAGGGCTTCACGCACCGCACCTTCGAGGTCGCGCAGCGCTTCAGGTAGACGCAGGTGGGGCTCCAGATAGCGGTGGTTGACCGAGCGTAGTTCCCAGACCAGGGTGCCCTGGCTACCGGCGCGCTCGACACGAGCAAAAGCGGTCATGCTGTGCACCATGGGAAGTACCTCGCAAAAAAGGGTCAAGGGAAAGCCAACCGGCTGCAAAGGCGCAAGATTGTAGCGCAGTGCGGCGCTGGCTCCCAATGCACTGATGTTACAAACACTCAGACAACGCCCGGAAAAAACCGACCAACGCCTCTGGGCCCTCTGTTTCGGGGACTGCGACAATAGACGTGTCCTCAAGGCCCGGTGCGCTCTATAATGCTGGGCAGATTCAAACCCAGTACAGGTATCCCAAATGAAACGTCCAAGTGGTCGCGCTGCCGATCAGCTCCGCTCGATCCGCATCACCCGCAACTACACCAAACACGCCGAGGGATCAGTACTGGTCGAGTTCGGTGACACCAAAGTCGTCTGCACGGTCAGCGTCGAGAACGGCGTGCCGCGCTTCCTCAAAGGCCAGGGCCAGGGCTGGCTGACCGCTGAGTACGGCATGCTGCCGCGCTCCACCGGCGAGCGCAACCAGCGTGAAGCCGCGCGTGGCAAGCAGGGTGGTCGTACCCTCGAAATCCAGCGCCTGATCGGCCGTTCGCTGCGTGCCGCCCTGGACATGAGCAAGCTCGGTGACATCACCCTGTACGTCGACTGCGACGTGATCCAGGCCGATGGCGGCACCCGCACCGCATCGATCACCGGTGCCATGGTTGCCCTGGTTGATGCCCTGTGCGTGGTCAAGAAGCGTGGCGGCCTGAAAGGCGGCGACCCGCTCAAGCACATGATCGCTGCCGTTTCGGTTGGCATGTACCAGGGCGAAGCCGTGCTCGATCTGGACTACCTGGAAGACTCGGCTGCCGAGACCGACCTCAACGTGGTCATGACCAGTCAGGGTGGCTTCATCGAAGTCCAGGGCACTGCCGAAGGCGCGCCGTTCCAGCCGGAAGAGCTCAACGCCATGCTGGCGCTGGCGCAAAAAGGCATGGTCGATCTGATCGAACTGCAGAAAGCCTCGCTGGCTGACTGATTTCGACACGGCAAGGAGCAGAATATGACAGAGCAACCGTTGCAGTTGCCCACCCCCAATGCCGAGATTCGTCAGTGGGCGATGTTCTGTCACCTGGCCGCCCTGCTGGGGCTGGTCGTGCCTTTTGGCAACCTGCTGGGTCCATTGGTGATGTGGGTCTGGAAAAAGGACCTGGACCCGTTTGTCGATGCCCAGGGCAAGGAAGCGCTGAATTTTCAGCTCACCGTGTTCCTGGCCTCGATCATCTGCTTTGCGCTGATGTTCGTGCTGGTAGGGATCGTGTTGTTTGGCATGTTGATGGTTGCCGTCTTGGTGCTGACCATCATTGCCGGGGTCAAGGCCAATGACGGGCAGCCTTATCGTTACCCGCTGACCTGGCGGCCGATCAGGTAGGAGCGGGCTTGCCCCGCGATTGCGGGCTGTCTGCCCCATCGTATCGCGGGGCTAGCCCGCTCCCACTGATTCCTTCAAGGGTTGAAGAAAAAGGCGAGCCTCAAGCTCGCCTTTTTCATGTCTGCATTTTGGCCGTCAGACACTGCGTGTTCGTTTTAGACCGAGATTTTTCCTGCAAAAGAACGTCGGGTCTGACAAGGAAATCCGCACATGTAGTAGGACGTTTCTGTATCGTCTTCTACTGAGTTTTTTGCTGTAAATGCCGTGCTAGGTTCCGGGCTTCACTTGCCCAAGGAATCAGTACATGTCTACACGGAACGATCACCCTGCCACCTCCTTCAGCCCCCGTGCGGGCGGAGTGCCGATGTTTGACGACTTCCTGACGGTCGTGGGGTGAAGCATGGGCATGCGCTCCAACATGTTCGGCCGGGGTGAGGGGCTTCACGGCGACAAGACCAGCACCGGTGCAACCTGCCTGAGCAGCCTGCCGCAGGCTGCACATTGCCGGCGTGGCATCCTGCGCAAGGGGGATGTCACTACGCTTTGCCCGAAATGCGGTAAGTCCGGAAAAATAATCGAAGGGGATTCACGCTTCACCTTCTATGGTATCCCGGTGGCAGTGGACGGCATGATAGTACTCTGCGGCTGCCCGCCCGGCACCAATCGGCTGGTTGCCCCCTTGGGGGAATGGATCGGACCGGGCGGACCGGCGGCGTCCCGATCTGCTCAAGCTGCCAATCGCGGGGCGGCGGCTTCGCCCACCTCGGACACTTCCCGCTTCGCGCCTGCGGTCCGCGCCGCGCCAGGCATGTCTGCAGCCCCCGGGACGCTGGAACCTGGCTTCTATGTAGTGCCGCGCAGCATGTCCGTTCAGCAGGTGCTGGCCGAACTGGGGCTCGATACCCGCTACCTGTCGACTCGCCTGCAGCGGCTCAACCCCACCTTTGCCCAGGGTTTCAAGGCGGGCGAAATCTTCGTTATCGGCGATCCGGACAACGGTACGGCTTGCACGCGGGAGGAGGCCCAACTGATGGCCGCTGCCGCTCAGGTCCGCGAGGCGCTGATGCAGCTCAATGAGGACGAGGCCAATTTCATGGTCCGCTACCAGGGCGAGATTGCCGGGTTGCTTAGTGGTGCCAGTCAGGCGATTGGCATTGCTAAGGACATGTTGAGCCAGGGACTGAAGCAAGTCGAAGGCAGCTTGCGCGCGCTTGAGCAGCTGTACCTAAGGGCATTCAGTACCCATGGGCACCTGAAAAGTGAGGAGTTCTTTGCTTCACGCCAGCAGCTGTACCGCCAGCTGGACGGGCAGTTGAAAGGCGCATTTCTCAACAAGCCGTTGAACCTGGGCAGTTACGACTCGTTGCGTCGTGATCTGGGCATTTCGACCAAAAGCCTGGTGCATCATTGGAGTCGCGCCGGTGCGCCGGGTGAGATTCCGGGTTATGCCACGCATATGGATAAGGTGGCCAAGACGGCGAAGTACCTCAAATACGGAGGGAGCGTCGGGATTGCGTTAGGTGGTGGTGCATCGCTGCTTAAAGTGCAGGAGGTGTGCCGTGCCGGGGAAACAGAAGCGTGTAGAAGGGTTCGATTTACCGAGGCTGGAAGCTTTTCCGGTGGAATAGGGGGAGGTATGGCTGGAGTCGCTTTGGGGGGATACGCTGCATATCTTACGTGTGGCGTGGCGGCAGCTTTTACAGGAGGACTTGGTGGGGCTGTTTGTGGAATCGTCCTTGTCGGCGGAGGCTCGGTCGCCGGAGGAGTGGGTGGCAGCTACGGTGGGGAACTCATAGGGGAGGAGCTCTACAACTGGACTGGACAATGAGTGGCGACTTCTATTTTTCTTGGCATCCTGGCCTACGGGTAGTCTTTTTGTTTACTCCTTTTGTGATTGCGATGTCTGGGGTGGCAACTGCCTGTTTCATCGCTTGCAGTCGGGACTTCACCTCAATGCTTATGGCCTTACCCAGGTGTCCTTGGCTGCAACAGCAGATACTCATCTGGGGAACGACCAGCTTTAAATCACGCTACTACTTGGTCAATACAATGTGTGTTGCCATGCTTTGCCCGAACATCGGAATTCGAAGAGGGTTATTGGATGCTGACGAGATACGTAATTTCCCGATATCGCTTAAGCGTCGCATGGTAGTTGCTGCTTGGTTGGTGATTATTGGCTCGGCGTGGCTATTCGTAGGCCTTGCGTTGATCAAACTCTCCTCTGCACGCTGAAACGTCGGCCACAAAAAAACCGACGCGATGTCGTTTTTTTTGTGGCTGAACGAATCAGATCGTCAGCGTCCAGTCGTAGTCCACGATCAGTGGCGCGTGCTGGGAGAAGCGCGGTTGACGCGGCAGGCGCGCGCTACGCACGAAGCGACGCAAGCCCGGGGTCAGCAGTTGGTAGTCGAAACGCCAGCCCAGGTTGAGCATCTCGGCCTGCTCGTTGTCCGGCCACCAGCTGTACTGGTCGCCTTCACGGCTGACTTCGCGCAGGGCATCGACATAACCCATGTTGCCGACGACTTCATCCAACCAGGCACGTTCAGGTGCCAGAAAGCCTGGCGACTGCTGGCCATCGCGCCAGTTCTTGACGTCGAGCTTCTGCTGCGCCACGTACAACGAGCCGCAATAGATGTACTCGCGACGTTTGCGTCGCTGCTTGTCCAGGTATTTGGCGAAGTCGTCCATCAACTTGAATTTCTGGTTTAAGTCTTCGTCGCCGTTCATTCCCGAAGGCAGCAGCAGCGTTGCGATGCTTACCTTGTCGAAATCGGCCTGCAGGTAACGTCCGTAGCGGTCGGCTGTCTCGAAGCCCAGGCCGCTGATGACTGCCTTGGGCTGCAACCGCGAATAAAGTGCCACGCCGCCTTGGGCGGGAACTTCTGCGTCGCAGGCATAAAGGAAGTAGCCATCAAGCTGGAAAGCTGGGTCGTCGAGTTCAAAGGCCGAGGCGCGGGTATCCTGAAGGCAGATGACGTCGGCATTCTGGGCTTGTAGCCAGCTGAGCAAACCACGCTCGACTGCAGCCTGAATGCCATTAACGTTCACACTGATGATCCGCATAAATGGCCCCAAAAATCTCGTGCGTGTATGATACCCGAGCTGTACTCAATTAGCTAAATCCGTGGTATCCGGGACTCTTCATGCAGCCGTATCAGCGCGACTTCATTCGTTTTGCCATCGACCGCGGGGTTCTGCGCTTCGGTGAATTCACCCTCAAGTCCGGGCGCACCAGCCCGTATTTCTTCAATGCCGGCCTGTTCAACAGTGGCTCGGCCCTGGCTCAGCTCGGGCGTTTCTATGCGGCGGCGATCGTCGACAGCAAGATTCCGTTCGACGTGCTGTTCGGTCCGGCCTACAAGGGCATTCCCCTGGCGGCAGCCACTGCCGTGGCCCTGGCCGAGCATCATGACCTCGACCTGCCATGGTGCTTCAACCGTAAAGAAGCCAAGGCACACGGCGAAGGTGGCAGCCTGGTCGGCGCACCGCTGACCGGCGACGTGCTGATCATCGACGACGTGATCACCGCGGGCACCGCGATCCGTGAAGTCATGCATATTATCCAGGGCCAGCAGGCCAAGGCTGCCGGCGTACTGATTGCGCTGAACCGCCAGGAGCGCGGCAACGGCGAGCTGTCGGCGATCCAGGAAGTCGAGCGCGACTTCGGTATTCCGGTGGTCAGCATCGTTTCGCTGACCCAGGTGCTGGAGTTCCTCGCTGACGATCCGGCGCTCAAGCAGCACTTGCCGGCGGTAGAAGCCTACCGCGCGCAGTACGGGATCTGAATGAAAACGGGCCGCATCAAGCGGCCCGTTTCTTTTTATCAGTCTGTGCCGTATTTCGGCGAGCGAGGCCCGTAGAGGATGCCGCCGTTCTGGTAGGGCGTCAGCAGACGTGCGCCGGTCATGCCAGCAATCGGATAGCTGGCATCATCCCGTGTGCTGTTGATGATCTGCTTGACCGCTGCGGTGATCAGCATGCCGATCAGGCCGCCGCTGTTGCTGTTGCCTTCTTCACTGGAGGCCGTGGCGGTGCCGGTCCATAGGGTGGTGCCGCTCTTGAGGTCGACCAGCTTGGCGCTGGCGGTCACGATCGAAGCGCTGCTGATCACCATATAGCGGGTGCCGTAGTCGCTGACAGTCACGTACAGCCCTGCGTCTGCACCGAAGATCTCATTGAGCTTGTTTGTAGGCAACTGGTAAATATCACCCGGCGTGCTCAGGCCGTTCTGGCGAAAAGTCTCGTCGACCAACGCCACCGGCAGCACGTAGTAGCCAGCCTCAGCCAGCGGATAGGTGACCTGCGAAAGCATGCTGTAGCTGGCCTTCACATCCGGCGATTCGTTCAGCGGTGGCAGGATCAGGATCGAGCGCGGGCGAGCTTGCTTGAACGCCGAGTAGTCGATGGTCCTGCGTTCGGCGCAGCCGGCGAGCAGCGACAGGATGCATGCACCGACAACCAGTTTGAGAACACGATTGATCACTGTTTAGCTCCTTGCCGTGCGTTTTTCATCAAGAAGTCCATGTACGCGCTCGATTCCGGGAACAGGGTCTTCTCGGTCTGGAACTGCTGAATCATCTGATCATCCTTGCCCAGGCTCGAGTAGAGCAGGCCAAGCTGGGCGTGGTAGCCCGGCGGTACCGCACCGCTCTTGGCGCGGATCTTCTGCAGGTCGCGCTCAAGTGCCTCCGCTTGGGCTTCCTTCGATTCCCCTTTGAAGTACTGATATACCTGGGGCTGATAGCTCTCCCACTGGTACAGGGGCTTCTGTGTGTTGCAGCCGGTCAGCAAGACGCTGCCCAGCAGGATGCCGACGGCCGTACGCCAGGCAAAAGTTGCGCTGCTCATTCTGTGTTCGTCCTTGTGAACTGAGGTTTCTTACTGGTTGGCAGGTTTCCAGGCACCGCTTTCCACGGCGCCGACCAGTTTGTTGACTGCTTCGCGCATGGCCAGGTCGAGGACCTTGCCGTTGAGGGTGGAGTCGTAGCTGGCAGTACCGCCGAAGCCGATGACTTCGCGGTTGGACAGGGCAAACTCACCGGCACCCTGACTCGAGTAGACCACTTCGGAGGTGCTGATGTTGACGATGTTCAGTGCGACCTTGGCGTAGGCGACTTGGGTTTTACCGCGGCCGAGAATGCCGAACAGCTGATGGTCACCTACTTCCTTGCGACCGAACTCGGTCACGTCGCCGGTCACGACGAAGTCGGCACCCTTGAGGCGCTGAGCCTGGCCCTTGATAGTAGCTTCTTGTTGGATCTCGCCCATGTTGTCGCGGTCCAGCACGTTGAACCGGTTGGTCTGCTGCAGGTGCGTGATCAGGATGGTCTTGGCTTGACCGCCGAGCCGGTCGACGCCGTCGGAGAAGATGCCGCGCATGTAACTGGAGCGGTTGTCGAACTTACCTACGGCGATGGGGGTGCGCAGGCCGCTGTAGGGGCGGTTGACGCTTTCGACCTGCTGTACGGCGACGGATCTGGAGGTTTCAGTTGCACAGCCTGCTATCGACCCAAGTGCGATGGCAGTTGCCAGCGCGAGTCCCTGTGACGCATATTTCACGCTACTTCTCCCGGGTAAATACAAATGCTTTGCATGTGATTGCATTGTGCCAGCTGTTTCGACCGGCAAGCAATTTACTTGAGAGGGAGCAGGGGGAAGGGCGGTTTTCGGGCAGGGGCATCGCGGGGCAAGCCCGCTCCTACCATTGCGG
>NZ_JBOICA010000024.1:0-88878 GCF_050739775.1 Pseudomonas sp. | reverse complement strand
GCCGGCGATGGACCGCGCAGCGGTCCCCTTCGCCAGCAAGGCCGGCTCCTACAGGCGATTCCCCTGCTTAACAAAAGATAACGTCCCGTTCGTTGTCAGCCTTTCACAAACCCCGATAGGATGGCTCTCAGCTTTTGCGGGGCTCTGGAACACGGTTTTTGGCAGTACCTGCAAATAGATTGACCCAAATAACAATAATCGGGGGACAGATCTATGACCGAGCCGTACATGGCAGGTACCGGTGGCGCAGCGCATGCGCGCCCATGGGCATTGGCCGCCAGCGCAGCGCTGGTGCTGGCAATGGGGCTGTTGGCCAACACGGTCGAGGCGGCAGCGTCCGAGGCGCCGGTCTACTCCACCGAATCGGCCAATGCCGAAAAGAGCCTGTTGCTGGACGTGACCCGCGCAGGCAATCGCCTGATCGCCGTTGGCGATCGTGGCCATATCCTGTTCTCCGATGACCAGGGCAAGTCCTGGACCCAATCCAAGGTGCCGACCCGGCAACTCCTGACTGCGGTGTATTTTGTCGATGACAAGCACGGCTGGGCTGTCGGCCATGATGCGCAGATTCTCGCCAGTGCTGACGGCGGCGTGACCTGGACCAAGCAATTCGAAGACCTGCAACGCGAAGCCCCGCTGCTGGATGTCTGGTTCAAGGACGCCGAGCACGGCTTTGCCGTGGGCGCCTACGGTGCGTTGCTGGAAACCACCGACGGCGGTAAGCAGTGGGCCGATGTCGCCGATCGTCTGGACAACGAAGACCAGTTCCACCTCAACGGCATCGCGGCTGTGAAAGACGCCGGCCTGTTCATCGTCGGCGAACAGGGCAGCATGTTCCGTTCCAGCGACGACGGCCAGACCTGGCAGAAGCTCGAAGGTCCCTACCAGGGTTCGCTGTTCGGCGTGATCGGCACGGCCCAGCCACGCACACTGTTGGCCTATGGTTTGCGCGGCAACCTCTACCGCTCCACGGATTTCGGCGACAGTTGGCAGCAGATCGAATTGAAAGCTGCCCGCGGTGCCCTCGAATTTGGCCTGGCAAGCGCTACGCTTCTCGATGATGGCAACCTGGTGTTGGTCGGCAACGGCGGCAGCGTCCTGCGCAGTAACGACGACGGCCAGACCTTCAGCGTTTACAACCGCCCGGATCGTATTGCCCTGGCAAGCGTCAGCGGCAAGAACGGCGGCGGCCTGGTGCTGGTCGGCCAGGGCGGTGTACACCTGGCCACAGCCCAGGGCGCCGAAGGAGTGCAGCCATGACCCAGCAGGAGCCGTTCAACATGAATCAGCAGCAACACCATCAGGACAAGGCGACGCTGCTCGAACGCCTGATCTTCAACAACCGCCCGGTGGTGATCCTCATCTGCCTGTTGGTCAGTGTGTTCCTGTTCTGGCAGGCCACGCAGATCCGTCCTTCGACCAGCTTCGAGAAAATGATTCCGCTTGAGCACCCCTTCATCGAGAAGATGCTTGAGCACCGCAACGACCTGGCCAACCTCGGCAATACCGTGCGCATATCGGTGGAAGCCACCGATGGCGATATCTTCAGCAAGGACTACATGGAGACCTTGCGCCAGATTCACGACGAGGTCTTCTACATTTCCGGTGTCGACCGTTCCGGCCTCAAGTCGCTGTGGAGCCCGAGCGTACGCTGGACTGAGGTCACCGAAGAGGGCTTCGCCGGCGGTGAAGTCATCCCCAACACCTACAACGGCTCGGCCGACAGCCTCGATCAGCTGCGCAACAACGTGCTCAAGTCCGGGCAGGTCGGACGCCTGGTGGGCAACAACTTCAAGTCGAGCATTATTGACGTGCCGCTGCTGGAGTCCTACCCGGATCCGCAGGATCAGAGCAAGCTGATCAAACTTGACTACCAGCAGTTCTCCCATCAGCTGGAGGAGAAGATTCGCGAAAAGTTCCAGGCCCAGAACCCCCATGTGAAGGTGCACATCGTTGGCTTTGCCAAGAAAGTCGGTGACCTGATCGATGGCCTGGTCATGGTGGCGATGTTCTTCGCTATCGCCTTGGTGATCACCTGGATCCTGCTGTACTGGTTCACGTGGTGCATCCGCAGCACCATTGCTGTGCTGATCACCACCCTGGTGGCGGTGGTCTGGCAACTGGGGCTGATGCATGCGGTGGGCTTCGGGCTTGATCCGTATTCGATGCTGGTTCCGTTCCTGATCTTCGCCATCGGTATTTCCCATGGGGTGCAGAAGATCAACGGTATCGCCCTGCAATCGAGCGACGCCGATAATGCCCTGACCGCTGCCCGGCGTACCTTCCGCCAATTGTTCCTGCCGGGGATGATTGCGATTCTGGCTGACGCCGTGGGCTTCATCACCTTGCTGATCATCGACATTGGCGTGATCCGCGAACTGGCTATCGGCGCTTCCATCGGCGTGGCGGTGATCGTGTTCACCAACCTGATCCTGCTGCCGGTGGCGATTTCCTATGTCGGTATCAGCAAGAAGGCGATCGAGCGCAGCAAGAAGGACGCGACCCGCGAGCATCCGTTCTGGCGCTTGCTGTCCAACTTCGCCAGCGCCAAAGTCGCGCCGGTGTCCATCGTCCTGGCCCTGCTGGCCTTCGGTGGTGGTCTCTGGTACAGCCAGAACCTGAAGATCGGCGACCTCGACCAGGGCGCGCCGGAATTACGTCCGGATTCGCGCTACAACAACGACAACAGCTTCATCATCAATAACTACTCGACCAGCTCCGATGTGCTGGTGGTGATGGTCAAGACCCCGACCGAGGGTTGCTCGATCTACTCGACCATGGCGCCGATTGACGAGTTGATGTGGAAGATGGAGAACACCCCGGGCGTGCAGTCGGCGATTTCCCTGGTCACTGTGTCCAAACAGATGATCAAGGGCATGAACGAAGGCAACCTGAAATGGGAAAGCCTGTCGCGTAACCCGGACGTGCTCAACAGTTCCATCTCCCGCGCCGACGGTCTGTACAACGCCGACTGCTCCCTGGCGCCGGTGCTGGTGTTCCTCAACGACCACAAGGCCGAGACCCTGGACCGTGCGGTCAAGGCGGTGCAGGAGTTCGCCGACACCCACAACAAGGAAGGCCTGGAATTCCTCCTGGCGGCCGGTAACGCCGGTATCGAAGCGGCCACCAACGAGGTGATCAAGTCAGCCGAGCTGACCATCCTGATCCTGGTGTACATCTGTGTGGCGGTGATGTGCATGATCACCTTCCGCTCCTTTGCCGCGACCTTGTGTATTGTTCTGCCGCTGGTACTGACGTCGGTGCTGGGTAACGCGCTGATGGCCTTCATGGGCATCGGCGTCAAGGTGGCGACCTTGCCGGTGGTGGCGTTGGGTGTCGGCATCGGTGTGGACTACGGCATCTACATCTACAGTCGCCTGGAAAGCTTCCTGCGTGCCGGGTTGCCGCTGCAGGAGGCCTACTACCAGACGCTCAAGTCCACCGGCAAGGCGGTGCTGTTCACCGGCCTGTGCCTGGCTATCGGTGTGTGCACCTGGATCTTCTCGGCGATCAAGTTCCAGGCCGACATGGGCCTGATGCTGACTTTCATGCTGCTGTGGAACATGTTCGGTGCACTGTGGCTGCTGCCAGCGCTGGCGCGATTCCTGATCAATCCGGAGAAAATGGCGGGCAAGGCGGGGGGGTCGATTTTCGCCCATTGATGTAGATCGCGGGGCAAGTCAAGTCGTCGCACCGCCGCTCCCACAGGTCGCCTCTGTGGGAGCGGGCTTGCCCCGCGATGCTTTCAGGTATCATGCATTTTTTACCTGACGATAGCCGCTAAATGACAACCCTTGCCCACGTCCTGCAGTCCTGCGACATGCTCTTGATCGACGGCCTGCACGCCTTTGACTTCACCTTCGACGAAACCGGTCTGCATATCGAATGCATGGACGGCCGCGCCCTGAAAAAGTGCTCCTTCACCCCTGAGCAAATCGCCGCCGCCCGTGCAGAAGGCGAAGAATGGCTGATTGCTGCCGATACCGCCGAGCATCGACTAGTCTGTATGAGTGCCTTTAGCGCCCGGGAAGAGGATGACGATGAAACGCCAGCTGACGACCCTGCTGATCGCTAGTGCCATGAGTGTGTGTGCCACCGCCCACGGCGCGCAGCTGCTGGTGGGCAGTTACACCGAGGGCGCCAGCGAAGGGCTCTACCGTTACGCGTTCAACAGTGACAGCGGCCAGATCGACGCCAAGCCGTTGCAGGTACTCAAGAGCGAAAACCCCTCCTGGCTGACCCTTTCAGTCGACAATCGCCTGCTTTTTGCGGTCAACGAGAACGGCGCGGGCAAGGGCCAGGCCAGCAGTTTTTCCATCAGCGCCAAAGACGGCACCTTAAAACCTCTGAATCAGGTCAGCAGCGCCGGCGATGAGCCGACCCATGCCAGCCTCAGCCATGACCAGCGCTACCTGTTCGTGGCCAACTACGGTGTACAGCCGACCCCTGGCGGCAGCCTCAGCGTGCTGCCGGTGGCCAAGGACGGCAAATTGGCGGCCTCGGTGCAGCAGGACCAGTACAAGGCCAGCGGTGCCAACCCGCAGCGCCAGGCCGGGCCGCATGTGCACTCGGTGGTGTCCTCGGCTGATGGGCATTACGTGTTTGCCAGCGACCTGGGCGCCGACAAGGTGTTTATTTACCGCTATGACGGCGCCAGTCCAAAACATCCGCTGAGTCCGGCCGACCCGGCGGCTATCGACCTGCCGCCGGGTAGCGGGCCGCGTCATCTGCTGTTCAGCAGCGATGGCAAGCAGGCCTACCTGACCTTGGAGATGAGCGCGCAAGTGGTGGCTTTCGAGCACCAGGACGGCAAGCTGGTGGAGCTTCAGCGCCTGCCGCTGACCGAGCAGAACGACGCCTCGGCCAAGGCCGCAGGTGCCTTGCACTTGTCGGCAGACGGGCGTTTTCTGTATGTCAGCAACCGCGGTACGGCCAACGAGTTATTGGTCTTCGCTGTGGATGAAGACAGCGGCAAGTTGATGCAGGTGCAACGGCGCAGCGTCGAGGGTGACCATCCCCGCGAGTTCACCATCGACCCTTCTGGCAAGTTCCTTCTGGTGGCCAACCAGAAGAGCAACGAGATCGTGGTGATTCGTCGCGACCCGCGTAGCGGCATGCTCGGTGAAACGCTGCAGAAGCTGCCTCAGGACGCGCCGTCGGACCTCAAGTTCATCGACTGACTATCAACAGCCTTGATAATGGCTACTGCTGCAATGAATTTCTGTGCGCCGCGCCAGCGGCGTAAGTTTGGACTACGGCCTGCAACGGCCACTTCAAACCACAGACTTCGAGGTCAGCGCCATGAACTTCAATCTCTTTCCGGTCATCGCCGCTTCTGCCATTTCTGCTTCGGTTGTCCTGCCTGCTCATGCTCAGGTTGAAATCAGCGAGCGTAAATCCTCCACCCTCAGCTACACCCAGAAATACCTGCAACAAAGTGCCAACTTCTATGCCGCGCTGGACCACAAGTCGCAGCACTGAGGCGTGTAAATATTCTGGTAATAGCATATCGCCACGTGATTAAATTTGACGCTAAATTTTTGACTCTTCTCCTCAGGGGATAAAGACATGAAGTGGCGAATCCTAGCGGTGTTGCTGTTCCTCTATTCTTCGCCGATTCTGGCATTGTAATCGCGGGTGTAGGCGTCAGCGCGCCATGATCGCCTTGAACAACGCCGACTCCAGCCAACCCTGCAACCACGCCCGCAGGTGCGGGTAGGGCGCGCTGGCGAACCAGTCCGGTTCGACTGCAGAAAACTGGCGCATCAACGGCAGCAAGGCGGCATCGGCCAGGCTAGGGTGGTCGGCGAACAGGTACGGACGCTGTGCCAGTAGCGTTTCGAGTTCCGCCAGCCAGGCTTGCGCCTGCTGGCGATAGTACTCGCGTGAGTGCTCCGGGTAGCGCTCGGCGTATTTATACAGGTTGACCTGAACCTTGAACTCCCGGTCATTACGCGTGATCAGCGCATCGGCCGCCTGTGCTGCCTGGGGATCGGCGCGTAACAGCCAGTCTTGCGGATCATGCCGGGCCAGGGCCCAACGCATGATATCCAGGCTTTCATCGAGCACCTGCTCACCGGCACTCAATACCGGCACCGTGCCTTTGGGCGAAAGCTCGAGCAATTCGGCCGGCTTGGCCTTGAGGCTGACTTCACGGATTTCTACCGGGCATTCGCTATAACGCAGGACCAGACGCGCACGCATGGCCCAGGGGCAACGACGGAACGAGTAGAGAATCATCCGCTGACCTCCAGCGTACTCAAACCGTTACCCTGGCGGCGTACCTGGATCTGTACCGGGATGCGCTCGTGCATTTCCTGCACATGGGAAATCACTGCGACCTTGCGGCCCTGGGCCTGAAGGCCATCAAGGGCATCCATGGCCAGTTGCAGCGATTCCGGATCAAGGCTGCCGAAGCCTTCGTCGATAAACAGCGATTCGATGCGCAGGGTGCTCGAAGCCATTGACGCCAGGCCCAAGGCCAAGGCCAGGGATACCAGGAAGGTTTCGCCACCGGACAACGAGTGCACCGAACGTAGTTCGTCGCCCATCTCGGTATCCAGCACTAGCAGGCCAAGCAGGCTGCCGCCGCGCTTGAGCCGATAGCGCCGGGCTAGCTGGCGCAACTGGGCGTTGGCGTGATGCACCAGTAAATCGAGGTTGTAGCCTTGGGCGATTTTGCGGAAGGTGTCACCGGTGGCCGAGCCGATCAGGGTGTTGAGCCGGGCCCAGCGTTGCCATTCACTGTAGGCCTGGGCAATTCGTTCGGCCAAGGCCTGGTTGGCTTGTTGGCGACGCTGGTCGTCAGCTTGTTCGGCACGCAGCTCGGCGCAGGCCTGTTCGCTGGCGGACAGTTGTCCCTGCAGGCTTTGCAGGGCTTGTTCCAGGGCCTCGGCGGGTAGCTCCAGTGTGGCTAGGGCCTGATGCTGCTCCAGGCGCTGTTGCCGTTCCTTGAGCAGAATGTGCGCTTGCTCCAGGGCTTTCTCGCTGTCCAGCAAGCGCTGACGCAGCTGGCTGACAGCGTTGTCATCCAGGGCCAGCAACTGTTCCAGACCGCTGTCGTCCAACTGCGGATGGTGCTGGCGCCATTGCTCGATCTGACTGCGCACCTCGGCGTGTTCTTGTTCCAGCGCACTCAAACGCTCGCCCTTGGCCTTGAGTTCGGCGGCCAGTTCGATCAGCTGTGCCTGGGTTTGTTGTAGCTGTTGGCCCGCTTGGGTCTCTTGCTGGCGGGCTTGCTCTACAGCCTGCTCCAGGTACTGCTGCCACTGCTCGGCGCTGGGTTGTTCACCGAGCAGAGCAGTGAGGCTGGCTTGGCTCTGGTGCTGTTGGCGCTCGAGCTCGGCGAATTGCTCTTGAAGTTCCTTCTGCTTTTGCATCCGTGCCTGTTGCTGGAGTTGAGCTTTGTCCAGGGCTTGCTGGCGCTCGTTGTGTTCGTGCTGCTCATCCTTGTGCCGTTGCAGCAGGTCCAGGCGCATGGCCAGTTGCTGATCCAGGCGCAGGAAAGCGGCGGCCGGCTCACGGCGCAGTTCATCGAGGGTGTCGGCGGGTAGCAGTGTGGCGAAGCTGGCCAGCTCCTGCTCCAGACGCTCCTGGTCAGCGCCAAGGGCTTGCTGCTGTTGCTGCAGGTGCTGATTGGCCTGCTGGCTGGCTTCGCTCGCGGCCTGCAGTTGCTGTTGCAGGCGGGCGGCGTCTTTCTGCAGGGTCAGCAGGGTGTTCTGGCGTTGTTCGTCGCGGTTGATGTCATCGTTCAGGCGGCGTGACTGCAGCTCCAGCCAGGCCGCGCGCTGGCTGACTTCCTGGTCGGACAACGCCGGGTACAGCGTATGTGCCTGCAGGCTGGGCGCCAGGCCTTGCAGTTGCTCAGCGAGTTGCTCCTGCTGGTGCAGGTATTCCTTGATCTGACCGTTGACGCCACCCAGTTGCGTGCGCAGTTCGTCCAGTTGCTTCTTCAGCCCATCGACCGTTTGCTGGGCGTTGCGTTCTTCGTCCTGATCATGCCGACCCAGGCTCTGCAGCAGGGCTTCAGGCTGATGGTAGGGGTGCTCCTGACTGCCACATACCGGGCAGGGCTGGTCATCCTCAAGCTGTGCGCGCAATTCTTCCACACTCTGGCTGCGGGCCAGGCGCTGACGTTCGAGCAGTTGCCGGGTGACATTGAGCGCCTGTTCGGCAGCGGTCAGCTGGTTCTTGCCGTTGAGGCCTTCGCTGATCAGTTGTTCACGCTGCTTGAGGGCGGTCTGCTGGCGCTCGCGCAGGGCGTTAAGGCGTTGTTCCAGTTCCTGTTGCTGACTCCACAGGCGGTTGAGTTCCTCCATCTGGCGTTGCTGCTGGCGATTCTTCTGCAGCAGCTCGCCGAGCAGGCCGATCTGCTCAGCCAGGGCTTCGGGGTCGGCCTGGGCTTCGTGGTAGAGCAGGGCGATGGCGGCGCGCTGTTCGTTCAGGGCGATGCTTGCCTGATCGACACGGGATTGCAAGCTTGGTAGTTCGGCACGGCCCTGATTAAGCCGGTTGCCCAATTGCATCATCTGTTGCAGGCGACCACGGTAGGCATTCCAGGCTTCGCTCAGGCTTGCCAGGGATGCACTCTGGGCCAGATTCTCGCTGATCTGGCCGAGGCGTTCTGCGCTCAGCCGCTGTTGCTCTGTGAGGTTGAGCAGCTGTTGTTGGCCTTCGCTGCAGGCTTGCTCTGCCTGCTGTTTGAACGTCTGGCAGTTGCCTAGCTCCTGTGACAGGCGGGCCAGGGTGTTCTGCTCGGCAAAGGCCTGGCGCAGCAAGGGTGTGCTTTCGCTTTGTCGGGCCAGGGCCTGGCTCAGCGCCTGCCGGGCGTTGTGCTGTTGGTTGTGCAACTGTTGTTGGCGCGTTTGCAGTTCGCCGTGCTGTTGACGCAAGGTGCTGATGCTGGCGGCCAAAGGTGAGAGCTGGCTGCTCAATGCCTGCTGACGGGCGAACTGATGGCGTTGCGGGGCCAATTGTTCCAGGCGTACCAGGTTCAGGCGCTCGCCCTGCAGGCTGTCGCTGTGTTGCTGGGCGCTGTGCAGTTGTTCGTTGCTGCTATGCACCTGGCCTTGCAGTTGCTGCAGTTCGGTCAGCCAGGCGCGTTGCAGTTCGAGCTGGCGCAGTTGCGCCTGTTCGCCCTTGAGCTGCTCCAGGGCTTGGTCGTAGCGTTGGTCGAGATCGGCGCGGGCCTCGGCTGTCATCGGCATGACGCCAGCGGCCTGCTCCTCAAGAGCCTTATGAGCTTCTTCGGCCTCTTTGCTCTTGCTGTAGGCGCGACGTCCCAACTGGCTGTAGATCGCCGTGTTGGTGAGCTTTTCCAGTAGCTCGCTGCGGTCCTTGTCATCGGCCTTGAGAAAGGCGCTGAACTCACTCTGGGCCAGCATCACGGCGCGGGTGAACTGTTCGAAGTTCAGGCCCAGGCGTGCTTCGATCAGTTGCTTGTATTCGCCTTTGCTCTGGTTGCTCAGCAGTCGCTCGCTGTCCAGGTCGTGCAGGCTCTGGCGGCTGCCTTGCAGCTTGCCGTTGGCCTTGTCGCGGGCGCGGTTGGCCTCCCAGCGCGCGCGGTAGCGGCGGCCATCGATACCGACGAAATCGACTTCGGCAAAGCCGCTGCCGGTGCCGCGACGCAGCAGGGTACGCGGGTCGCTGGTGAGGATGTCACTGTCGACTTCCGGCAGCTTGGTTTCGCGGCCGATATTACTCAGCCGCGGCACCGCCCCGAACAGCGCCAGGCACAGGGCATCGAGCAGCGTACTCTTGCCAGCGCCGGTAGGGCCGGTGATAGCGAACAAGCCTGCGCTGGCCAGGGGCTCGGCGGTGAAGTCGATTTCGAACGGGCCCGCCAGGGATGCCAGGTTCTTCAGGCGGATGGCGAGAATCTTCATGGCTGTTCCTCTTGTTGCTGAACGTCCTGCAACAACAGGGCGAAGTCGGCCAGGGTCTGTTCGTCCACGGCGTTGCCATAGGCCTGGGCCCAGGCGCGGCTGAACAGTTCCTGCGGGGTCAGCTGGCCCAGCTCCACCAGGGCGGTGTCATCCAGCTCCTCACTTTCCCGGCTGCCAGCGTACTCGGCGCCGATGCGCACCAGGCGTACGGCTTTGCCGTGCAGGGTGCTTTCCAGTTGCTGGCGCAGGTCCGGCTGCGGCTCGTCCAGGCGTACGCGCACCTCCAGCCACGGTTGGCGCTGCGGGTCATCAAGCAGGTCAACCACCGGCAAGTCGGCCAGTTGCTCAAGTATCTCCGCCAGTGGTGCCGGGCCCAGGCGTTGCAGGTGAACGGCGCGGGGTATCAGGCGCGATTCGACACTGGCCAGTTGGCTGCCATCGAGTTCGATTTCGAGAATCTGATGCTGATAGCCGATTTCGGAGAACGACAGCGGAATCGGCGAGCCGCTGTAGCGGATGCGCTCTTCGCGGTTGACCCGCTGCGGTTTGTGCAGGTGACCCAGGGCCACGTAGCTGATGTCCTTGCTGAACAGGCTGGCGGGCAGGGCTTCGGCATTGCCGATGATCAGGCTGCGTTCGGAATCCTCCGAGACCGAACCGCCGGCCATGTGCGCGTGACTGATGGCGATCAGTGCCTGGCCTGGCTTGCGCCGCTCAAGCGCGGCCTCGATCAGGCGCTCGTGTACCTGGCCGATACCGCGCAGGTAGTCGTCGCCCAGGTGCGCGCCGGTAACTTCGGCCGGACGCAGGAAGGGTAGAGCCAGGCACCATGCGGCGATCTTGCCGCGCGCGTTGGTCAGTGGAATCAGCAGGCGATCGCTGTCCAGGACACCGTCCTCGAGCCATTGCACCCGGCCCAGGGCGTGGGTGCGCAGACGTCGCATCAACGGTGCCGGCAGTTCGATGCGTGAGCCTGAATCGTGGTTGCCGGCGATCATCACGATGTTCAGTTTCGGCTGTTGCTCGTGGGCCTGGACAATAAAGTCGTAGAGACGCTCCTGGGCTTTGACCGGTGGGTTGACCGTGTCGAAGATGTCGCCGGCAATCAGCAGCGCATCAGGTTGGCGCAGCTTGAGCTGGCCGAGCAGCCAGTCAAGGAAACAGGCGTGTTCGAAGTCGCGTTCCTGGCCGTGCAGGGTTTGTCCCAGATGCCAGTCGGAGGTGTGAAACAGACGCATGAAGGGTTCCGCAGATTACCGGCGCAACGCGTTGGACGTCACGCCTTGGGGTTATTTGGGGTACAACGGCGGCAGGCTGCCGTTTTCGCTCACCGTCGGCTGGGTCTGTTCAGCCGTCGGGATGGTGCCGATGGCACGCCAGAGTTCATCACCCTGCCAATACTGCCCGCTTTCGCTATAGAGGGCACCGTTGAGACCATCCAGGGCGTCGGAAAGCGGCACAAAACGGGCGGCCATTTCGGCCAGGGTTTCCGGTTGTTGTCGGGCCCAGGCATCCAGCGCCTGGCGGGTGGCCTGCGGGTCGTTAGCCTGGCACGCGCGCTTGAGGTCGTCCAGCAGGGTACGTGGGCTTGGCCCGGCCTGGGCGGTGCGCAACACCGCCGGTTGTGAACGGGCGCGCCACCACAGGGCAAAGCCGAGTAGGGTGGTCAGGGCCAGCACAAAGGAGCTCAGCTGCCAGGGCCAAAGCGGGCGCGTGGTGACACTGACCGGATCGATATTGGCCGGCTTGTCGGCGCTCAGGGCCGGGTTGTCCTGAATCTGCAGGCTGCGCGCCGGCAGGCTGCTGTGCTCCAGGTGGTCTTCACGGGTGTTCCACCAGAACACTTCCTGAGCCGGCAGTTCCAGGTTGCCGCTGTGGGTCGGGACCAGGGCTTCACGCTCTTCGCGGATGCCGAGCAACCCCCGGTCGTTGACCTGGTTGCGCAGTTGCGGCTGGTCCGGGTAGCGGCGCAGGCCGGTCACTTCCGTGGCGGGCAAGGGTGGCAGCTGGGCACTGGACAGACCCTCGGCTTGCACCGTTACGGTACGGGTCAGGGAGTCGCCGATCTGGGTCTGTTGCTGGGCAGGATCGGGGCTCCAGTGCTCCTCCAGGCTCAGGTTGCTGGTCGGCAGCCAAGGCGCATTGGCCGGGTAGTCGGCGGGGATCGGGTTGACCGTCAGCACCAGCGGTGTGGAGTTGACCTGTACCTGCTTGCCGGCCCTGGGCGCATTGAGCTCCTGCTCGGCATCATGCTGGGCAGCTGTGGCGCTGAATACCAGGGTCGGGATGTTGAGGTCGCCGCTTTGCTGCGGGTAGATCGCGTAGCGCATTTCGATCACGCCGTGGCGCACGCCGTCGATCAACTTCTCGAAGGTACGTGACTCACCCAGCGGCTCGACCTTGGCGTTGTCGATGTGCAGCGGGCTCAAGCTGCTGTCGTCGTACAGCGGCACCGAGTGATAGATGCTCAGGGTCAGCACCGCCTGGGCCTGTACATAGACCTCGGGTTGATCGAGGTTGGCATCGATGAACACCGGACCGTGATTCTCGTTGCTGGCTTCCTGGGTCAGTATTTGCAAGCTGATAGGTTCGCTACGCAACTCGCCCATTTGCAGGGCCGGAATTTCCACGCTGCCGCTCTGGCGTGGCAGCAGGGTGATGATCCAGCGGGTGCCGGCGGCACCCTGGTCGTCCAGGCTGTTCAGGTTGTTGACCTGACGGGTGCCACGCACTTCGAAGTTGGCGTCCAGGGGGCTCAGGTCCGGTTTGCCGAACTGGGTCACATCCTGGGTCTGCAAGGTCAGCTCAAGGGTTTCGCCGGCGTTCAGACGCGCGCGATCGACGCTGGCGAGCAGCGCCGCAGCGTGCACCTGCAGGCTGAGAAAGAGGCCGAGTACAAAGACGCAGGCGCGACTCATCGATGGGGTTCCTGATGTTGTTGCTGTTCGTACCAGAATTTACGCCGCAGCAGTTCGGCCGGGTTGTCCGGGATCTGCCGCAGCCATTGTTCCAGGGCCTGGCGCTGTTCGGCATCCAGGGTGCTGTCTTGCGGGCGCTGGGGTGGCCGGGTGGTTTCTTCATTATCGCTGTTGTTGGCCAGATTCTGTGCCTGTTCGCTGGCGTTGCTTTCGTCCTTGTTGGTGTCGCTGGGCTGTTGCGCGGGCTGTTCGCTGGCCGGGTCCTGGTTGTTCTGGGCGCTGCTGTTAGTGTCGGATTGGGCGTTGGGGTCGCTTTGCTGGTTTTGCTCGGGCGGTTGCTCGGGCTGTTCGGCCTGACGTTGTTGCAGCAACTGTTCGATCAGGGCCTTGTTGCTCAAGGCTGGCTGCAATTCCGGCTGACGCTCCAGGGCCTGCTCATAGGCATCCAGCGCGGCTTCAAGTTCCCCACTGCGGGCCAGGGCGTTACCGCGATTGTAGTGATCCGCGGCGCTGTTGCCCTGAGCGAACAGACGTGCGGCAGCGTCGTAGTCACCCGCCTCATAGAGGGCAAGGCCTTTCCATTGGCGGTCCTGGAAGTGCTCGGCGGCTTCATTCGGCCGCTGTTGCTCGAGCAGTCGCTGGCCTTGCTGGTCGGGACGTAGCCACAGGTCGTTGAACTCGAAGGCGTGGCTTGGTTGTGGCAATACCAGCAACAGCGGCAGGCAGAACAGCCAGCCGCGGCGACCGGCGCAGGCGGCCAACAGCAGCAGTGGCAACAGCAGCCAGTAACCCTGGTCGGCCCAGCTGTCCAACTGCAGCGTCTGACCATCGTCGCGCAGGCTTTTCGGGTTTTCGAACAGGCGCAGACCGCGCAGGTCGAGGTCGTCGATGCGGGCGTTGCGGTAGCGCCCACCGGTGCTGCTGATAAATGCCTTGAGGCTGGCGCTGTCCAGACGCGGCATCAGGATGCCACCCTGGTCGTCCTTGAGGAATTCACCATTGGCTTGCTTGACGGGAGCGCCTTCAGCGGAACCGATACCCAGCATCAGTAGGCTCGGCCCCTGGCGCCCCAGAGCCTGCTTGCTAGCTTCGCGTTCCTGGGGGCTCAAGGATGAGCCCACCAACAGCAAGCGACCCTGGCCCAGGCCGGCCTGGGCCAGCAGGGCCAGGCCCTTGCGCACGGCGAGGTCAGCACGCTGGCCGGCCTGGGGCATGATCGACGGGTCGAGGGCTTCAAGCAGGTTGCGGCTGGTCGCCAGGTCGTCCGACAGCGGTACCAGGGTGTGGGCACTGCCGGCGTAGACGATGATTGCGGTCTGGCTGTCGCGGCGATGTTCGAGCAGGTCGAGAATCTTGCGCCGAGCCTGTTCCAGGCGAGTAGGTGCGACATCCTCGGCGAGCATCTGCGGGGTTAGCTCGAGCAGGATTACCAGCGGGTCGGCCGGACGCTGGCGGGTTTCTTCCAGGCGTTGCCAACTGGGGCCGATCAGGGCCAGTACGGTGAGCAGCCAGGCCAGGCCCAGGGCAATCCATGGCAGTTTGCTGTCGCGGCCACTACCACCGCCCAGGAGCACGGCATGGAAGCTGGGAGGCAGGATCATCTGCCAGCGTCCGGCGCGTTTCTGCCGGTGCCAGAGCTTCCATAGCAACCAGGCGAGCAGGGGCAAAATAATCAGCCAGGCCGGGCGTAGCCATTGCGGCCATAGAGCCATCATCGGCGTCTCCTCAGGCGCAGGCGCTTGAGCCGCTCACGCCATTGCGGATGCGGGGACAGAAAGCTCGGCCGACGCAACAGGCGTTGCAAGCGGTTGTCCGGCCATTGTTGGTGTATCACCAGCAACACGCTGAGCAGCAAGGCCAACGCTAGCGGCCAGCTGTACAAGGCCTGGGCCGTACGTGCCTGGGTCGGTTGCTGGGCCACAGGCTCCAGGCGGTCCAGAGCATCGTCGATGTCCAGTAGTTCCTCGCCGTCACGGGCACGGAAATAGGTGCCGCCGGTCAGCTCGGCGATTTCCTTGAGCGAGGCTTCGTCCAGATCCAGGCTCGGGTTGATTCCGAGCAAACCGGCGGTGCCGGTTTCTTCCGGATCGGCACCGATGCCGATGGTGTAGATCCGCACGCTTTCCTGGGCGGCCAGACGGGCGGCGGTCAGTGGGTGGATCTGCCCGCCGTTGTTGGCGCCGTCGGTGACCAGCACCAGCACCCGACTCTGCGCCGGGCGCTGACGCAAGCGCTTGAGCGCAAGACCAATGGCATCGCCGATGGCGGTGTTCTTGCCGGCGATGCCGATCTGCGCTTCGTCGAGAAAGGTGCGCACGGTGCGTCGGTCGAAGGTCAGGGGCGCTTGCAGGTAGGCCTGGCTACCGAACAGGATCAGGCCGACGCGGTCGCCCTGGCGTGCTTCAAGGAAGTCGCCGAGCAGGGCCTTGACCAGGGTCAGGCGACTGACTTCTTCGTCCTGCCAGTGCATATCGGGAAAGTCCATGGAGCCGGAGACATCCACCGCCACCAGCAGGTCGCGGCCGCTGGCCGACACCGGCACCGGCTCGCCCAGCCATTGGGGACGGGCGGCGGCGAACAGCAGCAACAGCCAGACCAGGACAAAGGGTGCCTGCTGGCGCCAGGTTGGCAGGTTCAGGCGTGCGCGACGTCCGGCCAGGCCTTCGAGCTCATCGAGGAAGCTGATTTTGAGTACCGGTTCGCCACTATCGGCGCCAGGCAGCAGCAAGCGCGCCAGCCAAGGCAGCGGCAAGAGCACGAAAACCCACGGCCAGGCGAGCTCAAACATGTTTGCGGATCCAGGTCTCGACCGCCTGATTGAGCCCGGCGATGGCCTTGTCATCGAGCTTGCATTCGGGCTTGTAGGTACCTTCGACCAGGACCATCCAACGGGTCAGTCCGGCGGCCGGGCAGCGGTTGTCGAGAAACGCCAGCCACTGACGGCCATTGAGGGTATGGCTGTGGCTGTCGGGGTAGTGATTGCGGCACAAGCGTTTGAGCAGGGCGTTGATCTGCTGCAACCACGCACCGGCCGGTTGACCATCATAGGGTTTGGGCAGGCGCGCCAGTTCCGCCAGGGCTTCGATGCGGATCGGGTCCAGCGGCAGTTCAGCGCGCACGATCGGTTTTTTGCCCGGGCGCCAGTGACGCAGGCGCCACAACCCCCAACCCAGCAACGGCAGCAAGGCCAGCAATGACCACCAGCCCGGGGCCAGTGGCCACCAGCTAACCGGCGGCGGGGCGATCAGTGGCTGCAGTTGTTCCAGCAGGTTCACTGGCCTTTCCCCGGTCGTTGTGCGTTGAGGTACTCGCGCAGTTGTTCAATCATTTCGCTTTGGGTGCTCAAGGGCATCAGCACCACCCGCAGCTTTTGTGCCAGCAGTTCCCAGCGCTCGATACGCGCTTCGCTCTGTTGACGGTAGCTGCGGCGCAGGGTCGGGTCGAGGGTATCGAGTTCCAGTTGCGCGCCGTGCTGGGCAAAGCGCAGCAGGCCGGCGGCGGGCAGAGCATGGTCGAGCGGGTCGGACAGCGGCAGCAGGAGCAGGTCGCAGTGGCATGACAGCAGGCTCAGTTGCTGTTCTACCGCCGGGCTCAAGGCGCGCTCGTCGCAGATGATGATGGCCAGGCTGCCAGGGCGCAGTACTTCACGGGCGCGGCGCAGGGCAAGTCCCAGGCTATCGGCATGGGGCTTGGCTTCGGTATGCAGCGACTGGTTGACCCAGGCCAGGCGGTTGAGCAATTGCAGCAGGCTCTGCTTGCTGCGCCGTGGTTTGATTTCGTAGTGCTCGTTGTCGCCGAACACCAGGCCGCCGATGCGGTCGTTGTGGCCCAGGGCGGCCCAGCCAATCAGTGCCGCAGCCTGGGCCGCGAGTACCGATTTGAACATCAGTCCCGAGCCGAAGAACAGGCGCTGGCTCTGTTCGACGAGAATGTAGATCGGCCGCTCACGCTCCTCATGGAAGAGTTTGGTATGCGGCTCCTGGGTGCGTGCAGTCACCCGCCAATCAATGTTGCGCACATCGTCGCCGGCCTGGTAGACCCGCACCTGGTCGAAGTCGACCCCGCGGCCGCGCAGTTTCGAATGGTGCAGGCCCACCAGCGGGCTGCGCTGGCCGGGGCGGGAGAACAGCTGCACTTCGCGCACGCGATGACGCATCTCGATCAGCTCGGCGAGGCTGATACGGATTCCGGGCGCGGCCAGCAGGCGGTCGGCCATGGCGTCAGGCGACGGCGACGAGGTCGAGGACGCGCTGGATTACCCGGTCCTGATCGATCCCGGCGGCCTCGGCCTCGAAGGAAAGAATGATGCGGTGGCGCAGCACGTCGAACAGCACCGCCTGAATGTCTTCGGGGCTGACGAAGTCGCGCCCGGCCAGCCAGGCGTGGGCGCGTGCGCAACGGTCCAGGGCGATGGAGCCACGGGGGCTGGCGCCATAGGCGATCCAGTCGGCCAGTTCCAGGTCGAATTTGGCCGGGGTGCGGGTGGCCATGACCAACTGCACCAGGTACTCCTCCACTGCATCGGCCATGTACAGGCCGAGGATCTCCTTGCGTGCGGCGAAAATCGCCTGTTGGCTGACCCGGCGCTCGGGCTTGGCTTCGCCATTGAGTGCTTCGCCGCGGGCCTGCAGGAGAATCCGGCGCTCGACGGAAGCGTCCGGGAAGCCGATTTTCACGTGCATGAGGAAGCGGTCGAGCTGGGCTTCGGGCAACGGGTAGGTGCCTTCCTGCTCGATCGGGTTCTGCGTGGCCATTACCAGGAACAACGGCGACAGCTCGTAGGTGCTGCGCCCGACGCTGACCTGGCGTTCGGCCATGGCTTCGAGCAGGGCCGACTGGACCTTGGCCGGGGCCCGGTTGATTTCGTCGGCCAGCACCAGGTTGTGGAAGATCGGCCCTTGCTGGAACACGAAGCTGCCGGTTTCCGGACGGTAGATTTCGGTGCCGGTGATATCGGCCGGGAGCAGGTCGGGGGTGAACTGGATACGATGGAACTCGGCTTCAACGCCTTCGGCCAGTTCCTTGATGGCCTTGGTCTTGGCCAGGCCGGGGGCGCCTTCGACCAGCATGTGGCCGTCGGCCAGGAGCACGATGAGCAAGCGCTCGACGAGTTTTTCCTGGCCAAGGATCTGGGTGGAAAGAAAGGTGCGCAGCGCGATCAGCGCCTCACGGTGTTCCATCGTTGAAGGTTCCTGGACAAAAGCCCGGGCGTACCGCGTAAAAGCGCCCGGGCGGGGGCTGATACTTTAAAGCATCCGGGGCCCTGGCGACTAACGGCGTCAGGTAATTTTGCGCAAATCCCCGGCATGCCGGACCCGTGAGAGTGGATTCAGGGTCGTCAGTTCTTGAAGGTGGAGTGTTTGCGCCCTTGGTCACAGAGGGCAAACACCACCACCAGCACGCCCGCCACCGCCAGGATCACCGCCACACCATCGGTGGAATGGGTCGCTGAGCTGGCTACCAGGGCCAGGCCACCCAAAGGCGCCAGGCCGCCGGCTACGGCGGTACCGATTTCACGGCCGGTACCGAAACCCGAGGAGCGGGTCTGGGTCGGGAACTGGCGGCTGAGGAACGAGCCTTGAGGGGCGAACATCATCGGTGCGAGGATGCCGGTACCGATGGCGATCGCCAGGTAGATCATCATCGGTTCGCCGGTATTGAGCAGGGCCAGGAACGGATAGGCGAACAGGACCGAGAAAACCCCGCCGAATATCAGCACGGTCTTGCTGCTCCACTTGTCGCACAGCCAGCCGAAGCACGGTACGGCAATAATCGCCACCAGACTGGCAATGGTCACCGACAGCGAAGTGACATGGGCTTCAACACCTTTGTACTGGGTCAGGTAGGCCAGGGAGAAGGTCTTGAAGATGTAGCTCAGGGCGTTGTAGCCGATGGCGACGAAGAACACTACCGCCAGGCCCTTGAGGTCGTTTTTGAACAGCAGCTTGAGCGGTGACACTTGCGCTTTGCTTGGGGGCTTGTCCAGCGCTTTGAAGTCCGGGGTTTCCGGGATGCTTCTGCGCACCCACAGGCCGACGGCGACCAGCACGATGCTGCAGATGAACGGGATGCGCCAGCCTCCGGAGAGCAGGAACTCGTTGCCGTTCATGGTCAACAGGTACACAGTCAGCGACGACAGCAACAAGCCCAGGTTCAGTCCCAGTGCCGGCCAGGCACCCTGGCTGCCGCGCTTGCCTTCGCTGGCGTGTTCATAGGAGGTGACCGCTGCGGCGGAGAGTTCGGCACCGGCCCCCAGCCCCTGAATGACGCGGACCAGGACGAGGATGATCGGCGCCCAGATGCCAATCGAGGCATAGCTGGGGATCAGGCCGATCAGGGTGGTGCACACTCCCATCAGGCAGAAGGTGATGACCAGCACCTGCTTGCGCCCGAAGCGGTCGCCCAGGTAGCCGAACAGAATGCCGCCGAAGGGCCGGGCGATAAAGCCGATGGCAAAGGTGGAAAAGGCCAGCAGCGAGGCCACGGCTGGATTGCTGGGGTCGAAGAAGACCTTCGAGAAGACAATCGCCGCCATGGTGGCGTACAGGTAGAAGTCATACCACTCCAGCATCGAGCCGAAGATGGTGGCAGCAGCGACCTTGCGCAGGCGCTTTTTCTTCTGTTCCGGGGTTTCTGTCGCGGCCGCAGCCGCCTCATGTACCGACATCGGAGGTTTCCTTTTTGTCTTTGTAGTTATGGTGTGCAGCAGGGTTTCAGCGAGTCTTGAAGATCCTGTCGGCGATCATCTGGCCGATCGGGATCGCCGAGGTGGCGGCCGGCGACGGGGCATTGCAGACATGCACCATGCGTGGCGTCTCGGCGAACAGGAAGTCGTGGACCAGGGTGCCGTTGCGCATCACCGCCTGGGCGCGGATGCCAGCTTCATAGGGCAGCAGGTCGTCGATGTTCAGCGAGGGGCAGTACTTGCGGCATTGCTCCAAGTAACCGGCCTTGAACAACGAGTTCTTCATTTCGGTGGTGCCGGAGCCGAGGTTGGCCCAGATGGTTTTCCAGAAGCCGGGGAAGCGTGCGTATTCGGCAACGTCGCGCCAGTTCAGCGAGAACTTCTTGTAGTTCTCCCGGCCAAGGCCCAATACGGCGTTGGGCCCGACGGTGACACTGCCGTCGATCATCCGTGTCAGGTGCACGCCGAGAAATGGCAGTTCCGGGTCGGGGATCGGGTAGATCAGGTGGTTGACGATGGCGTTCTTGCTGGCCGGCAGGCGGAAGTATTCGCCGCGAAAAGGGATGATCTGGTGGTCGATCTTGACCCCTGCCAGCGCCGCCAGGCGATCCGATTGCAGGCCAGCGCAAGCCACCAACTGACGGGCGCGCCAGACCTTGTCATCGCTGCTGATGGTGACGCTGTCGCCACTCTCGACAATAGCGCGCACGCTGGTCGACAGTTGCACCTCGCCACCTGCGGCCTGGATCACCCGGGCCATGGCCTGGCACACCTGCTTGTAATCGACGATACCGGTGGCATCGAGAAACAGTCCGCCGAGGCCGACGATGTTCGGTTCGCGGCGTTGCAGTTCGGCGGCGTCGAGACGTTCGACCTTCAGGCCATTTTGCTGCGAGCGCTCGTACAGGGCGTGCATGCGCTGGACTTCCAGCGGGGTGGAGGCCACCAGCAGCTTGCCGCAGACATCGAACTTGATCTTGTGCTCAGTGCAGAACGCCTTGGTCGCCTCGGCGCCGCGCTTGCACAGATCGGCCTTGAGGCTGCCTGGGGCGTAGTAGATGCCCGCATGGATGACGCCACTGTTGTGACCGGTCTGGTGCCGGGCCAGGCTGGCTTCCTTTTCCAGGATCAGCAACGAGGCGCCGGGCTGGCGTTCGAGCAGCGCCATGGCGGTGGCGAGGCCGACGATGCCGCCGCCGATGATGCAGTAGTCATAAATCATGCAGGTGTCACCTTGGCTTATTCTTGTCAGAGAGTTTGCTTGTCAGGTTGTCAGACTAAGTCGGTCAAGCAAAAGGGCGCTGTGCACCAGCGCCCGCTATGTACGGCAATGCAAAGGGTCAGTCGATGCTCGGGAGATCCAGTTTCAGGCGTTTGGCCGAGGCGCGTAGATGGGCTTCGGCGCAGGCGGCAGCGGCATGGCGGTCGCCATCGGCGATGGCCTGGTACAGCGCCTGGTGTTCGCGGTTGGCATCAGCCGATCCGCCCACCGAGTGCGCCGCCGAGTTTTCCCAGGCGGTCTTGCGTGCGGCGGCGAGCTGGCCGCGAAGAAAGTCGTGGAAGGCCACGAAGTAATCGTTTTTGCTGGCGTCGGCGATGGCACGGTGGAACTCGACGTCGGCGGCGGCCGCTGCGGCAAAGTCGCTGCGTTTGTCGAGCATCTCCTGCAGGGCTTTGTTCATGCGCGCCAGGTCGGCGGCATCACGGCGCTGGGCGGCAACCGAGGCGGCCTGGGTTTCGATCCACAGGCGCACTTCGAACATCTGCACCAGGTCCGGGCTGCGGCCTTGGGCTGAAGGGAAGCGGAACACAGTGCCAGTCGGGTTTTGTGATATGTACGACCCCAGGCCTCGGCGGGCGATCAACACACCATCGGCCTTGAGCTGGGCCACCGCCTCGCGCACCACCGAGCGGCTGACGTTCAGCTGTTCGGCCAGTTGCTGTTCGGTAGGCAGGCGCGATTCGGCCGCCAGGCGCCCGGAATCGATCTCTGCACGGATGGCCGCGACGACGCGTTCGACCAGCGTGTCGGGGCGCTGAAGCTCAAGCATGGGGTATTGCTCATTAGTCAGGTTGTCAGACAATGCCATCGGGACGGTTTCTTGTCAAGAAACCGCAGGCGCGATTACAGCTCGCTGACGTAGGTGCCGGTGCCCTTGAGGATGTTCTGCAGGGTTTCTTCGACCTCGGCCAGGTCGGTACCGTCACTGCTCAGGATGATTTCCAGGTGATCGTCGCCACCGAGGGCGTCGGCATCCAGAGGTGTAACCTCGACCAGCAATCGTTCTTTGCTCAGGGTGACCTTCAAACCTTCGACGGGGGCGTAATGGTCGTCAAGGGTGATGTCCACTCGGTCTTCGTCCGGGTAGCGGGTCATGAGGAACATCTGGCCCTTGTCGCTGTGGCAGCACAAGGTGGCCATGTTGTCTTCTTCATCATCGCAGGGGGTGGCGAAGAGCAGGGCGGTGGTCAGTTGCATGAGTGGCTCGATCAATAAGTTGAAACACGATTCTGCCAGTCTTCGGCCCCTGGATAAACGTGCAGCTGCACCTCAATGACCGAATATGTCGCAGCGCCGCAAGCAGGGGCGGGCGGGCACTCGTTAAGCTGCGCTGTCGATGGTCACCCGTAAAGACACAGCCCTGCCTGGAGCAGTCGTTTTTGCAGATGCCCATCCGTGGAATGGGTGAATGTGACTTATGAGTCGCGTTTTGCGCCTGTTCTTATGGTTTTACCGTCTTCCTGCTACGGGTTGGCTATCGTTGATCCGTAGATGGCGGACGTGCGCGACGCTCCACTCCATAACAAAGCCCAAGCGGAGTACCACAGATGGCGTTTTTCACCGCAGCCAGCAAAGCCGACTTCCAGCATCAACTGCAAGCGGCCCTGGCGCAGCACATCAGCGAACAGGCACTGCCACAAGTGGCGTTGTTCGCCGAACAGTTCTTCGGCATCATCTCTCTGGACGAACTTACCCAGCGCCGCATGTCCGACCTGGCCGGTTGCACCCTGTCTGCCTGGCGCATCATCGAGCGCTTCGACTCTGCCCAGCCGCAGGTTCACGTCTATAACCCCGATTACGAGCGTCATGGCTGGCAGTCGACCCACACGGCGGTCGAAGTCCTGCACCATGACCTGCCATTCCTGGTCGACTCGGTGCGCACCGAGCTCAACCGCCGCGGCTACAGTATCCATACCCTGCAGACCACCGTGCTGAGCGTGCGTCGCGGGGCCAAGGGCGAATTGCTGGAGATCCTGCCCAAGGGCACTCAGGGTGAAGGCGTTTCGCAAGAATCGCTGATGTACCTGGAAATCGACCGCTGCGCCAACGCCGCCGAGCTCAACGTGTTGTCCCGTGAACTGGAGCAGGTGCTGGCCGAAGTGCGCGTCGCGGTTGCCGACTTCGAGCCGATGAAAGCCAAGCTGCGCGAGTTGCTGACGCTGGTCGAGCAAACCGCCTACGCTCCGGCCCAGGCCGAGAAAGCCGAGGTCAAGCACTTCCTGGAGTGGCTGCTGGGCAACCACTTCACCTTCCTCGGTTATGAAGAGTTTGTTGTCAGTGGTGATGCTCAGGGCGGCCAACTGGCCTATGACGAGCAGTCGTTCCTCGGCCTGACTCGCCTGCTGCGCGCCGGCCTGACCGCCGAAGACCTGCGTATCGAAGACTACGCGGTCAACTACCTCAACGAGCCGCTGCTGCTGTCCTTTGCCAAGGCGGCTTACCCGAGCCGCGTGCACCGCCCGGCCTACCCGGATTACGTGTCGATCCGCCAGCTGGACGCCGACGGCAAGGTCATCAAGGAATGCCGCTTCATGGGCCTGTACACCTCTTCGGTGTACGGCGAGAGCGTGCGTTCTATCCCGTATATCCGTGGCAAGGTGGCCGAAGTCGAGCGTCGCTCCGGTTTCGACCCCAAAGCCCACCTGGGCAAGGAGCTGGCGCAGGTCCTGGAAGTGCTGCCGCGCGATGATCTGTTCCAGACGCCGGTGGATGAGATGTTCAGCACGGTGATGTCGATCGTGCAGATCCAGGAGCGCAACAAGATCCGCGTGTTCCTGCGCAAGGATCCTTACGGCCGCTTCTGTTACTGCCTGGCCTATGTGCCGCGCGACATTTACTCCACCGAAGTGCGGCAGAAGATCCAGCAAGTACTGATGGAGCGCCTGAAGGCCAGCGACTGCGAGTTCTGGACATTCTTCTCCGAGTCGGTACTGGCGCGTGTGCAGCTGATCCTGCGCGTCGATCCGAAGAACCGTATCGACATCGACCCGCAACAGTTGGAAAACGAAGTGATCCAGGCCTGCCGTTCGTGGCAGGACGACTACGCCAGCCTGACCGTCGAAAGTTTCGGCGAAGCCCAGGGCACCAATGTCCTGGCTGACTTCCCGAAAGGCTTTCCGGCCGGTTACCGCGAGCGCTTCGCCGCCCATTCGGCGGTGGTCGACATGCAGCACTTGCTCACCTTGTCCGAGCGCAAGCCGCTGGTAATGAGTTTCTACCAGCCACTGACCCAGCTCGGTGAGCGCCAGCTGCACTGCAAGCTGTACCACGCCGATACGCCGCTGGCGCTGTCGGATGTGCTGCCGATCCTGGAAAATCTCGGCCTGCGCGTGCTCGGCGAATTCCCGTATCACCTGCGCCATGCCAGTGGCCGCGAGTTCTGGATTCACGATTTCGCCTTCACCTACAGCGAAGGCCTGAACCTGGATATCCAGCAGCTCAACGACACTCTGCAGGACGCTTTTGTCCACATCGTCAAGGGTGACGCGGAAAACGACGCCTTCAACCGCCTGGTACTGACCGCCGGCCTGCCATGGCGCGACGTCGCACTGCTGCGAGCCTATGCCCGCTACCTCAAGCAGATCCGCCTGGGCTTCGACCTGGGTTACATCGCCAGTACCCTGAACAACCACACCGACATCGCGCGCGAGTTGACCCGGTTGTTCAAGACCCGCTTCTACCTGGCGCGCAAGCTCACCAGCGAAGACCTGGATGACAAGCAGCAGCGCCTGGAGCAGGCCATCCTGTCGGCCCTGGACGACGTCCAGGTGCTCAACGAAGACCGCATCCTGCGTCGCTACCTGGACCTGATCAAGGCTACCCTGCGCACCAACTTCTACCAGGCCGACGCCCACGGCCAGAACAAGTCGTACTTCAGCTTCAAGTTCAACCCCAAGCTGATCCCCGAGCTGCCCAAACCGGTGCCCAAGTTCGAGATCTTCGTCTACTCGCCGCGCGTCGAAGGCGTGCACCTGCGTTTCGGCAACGTCGCCCGTGGCGGTCTGCGCTGGTCGGATCGTGAAGAAGACTTCCGTACCGAAGTGCTGGGCCTGGTAAAAGCCCAGCAGGTGAAGAACTCGGTGATCGTCCCGGTCGGCGCCAAGGGCGGCTTCCTGCCGCGCCGCCTGCCGCTGGGCGGCAGCCGCGACGAGATCCAGGCCGAAGGCATCGCCTGCTACCGGATCTTCATTTCCGGCCTGCTGGATATCACCGACAACCTCAAGGACGGTGCCCTGGTGCCGCCGGCCAACGTCGTGCGTCATGACGATGACGACCCTTACCTGGTGGTGGCCGCCGACAAGGGTACCGCGACCTTCTCCGACATCGCCAACGGCATTGCCATCGACTACGGCTTCTGGCTTGGCGATGCGTTCGCTTCCGGTGGCTCGGCCGGTTACGACCACAAGAAGATGGGTATCACTGCCCGTGGCGCCTGGGTCGGCGTGCAGCGTCATTTCCGTGAGCGCGGTATCAATGTCCAGGAAGACCCGATCACCGTGGTCGGTGTCGGTGACATGGCCGGTGACGTGTTCGGCAACGGCTTGCTGATGTCCGAGAAGCTGCAACTGGTGGCCGCTTTCAACCACCTGCACATCTTCATCGACCCGAACCCTGAGCCTGCCAGCAGCTTTGCCGAGCGCCAGCGCCTGTTCGACCTGCCGCGTTCGGCCTGGAGCGACTACGACACCAGCATCATGTCCGAAGGCGGCGGGATCTTCCCTCGCAGCGCCAAGAGCATCGCGATCACCCCGCAGATGAAAGAACGCTTCGCCATCGAAGCCGACAAGCTGACCCCGACCGAGCTGCTCAACGCCTTGCTCAAGGCGCCGGTTGACCTGCTGTGGAACGGCGGTATCGGTACCTACGTCAAGTCCAGCGAAGAAAGCCACGCTGATGTCGGCGACAAGGCCAACGACGCCCTGCGTGTCGACGGCAACGAGTTGCGCTGCAAAGTGGTGGGCGAGGGCGGTAACCTGGGCATGACCCAGCTGGGTCGGGTCGAGTTCGGCCTCAATGGTGGTGCCACCAACACCGACTTCATCGACAACGCCGGTGGCGTGGACTGCTCCGACCATGAGGTCAATATCAAGATCCTGCTCAACGAAGCGGTGCAGGCCGGCGATATGACCGAGAAGCAGCGTAACCAGCTGCTGGGCAGCATGACCGATGAAGTCGCCGGCCTGGTGCTGGGCAACAATTACAAGCAAACCCAGGCACTGTCCCTGGCTGCCCGACGGGCCAGGGAGCGCATTGCCGAGTACAAGCGGCTGATGACTGACCTGGAAAGCCGCGGCAAGCTGGACCGGGCCATCGAGTTCCTGCCGAGTGAAGAACAGCTGGCCGAACGCCTGGCTGCCAACCAGGGCCTGACCCGTGCCGAGCTGTCGGTGCTGATCTCCTACAGCAAGATCGACCTCAAGGAAGCGCTGCTCAAGTCGCTGGTGCCGGATGACGACTACCTGACGCGCGACATGGAAACCGCGTTCCCGCCGTCGCTGGTGAGTAAATTCGCCGAAGCCATGCGTCGTCATCGCCTGAAACGCGAGATCGTCAGCACCCAGATCGCCAATGATCTGGTCAACAACATGGGCATCACCTTCGTTCAGCGCCTGAAAGAGTCCACCGGTATGAGCCCGGCGAACGTCGCCGGCGCCTATGTGATCGTGCGTGACATCTTCCACCTGCCGCACTGGTTCCGTCAGATCGAGGCGCTGGACTATCAGGTTTCGGCGGACATCCAGCTGACCCTGATGGACGAATTGATGCGCCTGGGCCGCCGGGCTACCCGCTGGTTCCTGCGCAGCCGTCGCAACGAGCAGGATGCCGGGCGTGACGTGGCGCACTTCGGGCCGAAGATCGCAGCCTTGGGTCTGAAGCTTGACGAATTGCTGGAAGGGCCGACCCGTGAGCGCTGGATGAGCCGTTACCAGAGCTTCGTCGAAGCTGGTGTGCCGGAGCTGTTGGCGCGCATGGTTGCCGGTACCACGCACTTGTACACCCTGTTGCCGATTATCGAAGCGTCCGACGTCACCGGCCAGGACCCGGCTGAAGTGGCCAAGGCCTTCTTTGCGGTTGGCAGTGCCCTGGACCTGACCTGGTACCTGCAGGAAATCAGCAACCTGTCGGTGGAAAACAACTGGCAGGCCCTGGCTCGCGAGTCCTTCCGCGATGACATCGACCTGCAGCAGCGGGCAATCACCATCTCGGTACTGCAGATGGCTGATGCGCCAGAAGACATGGATGCCCGGGTGGCGCTGTGGCTGGGGCAGCACTGTGTGATGGTCAATCGTTGGCGCGCCATGCTTGATGAGCTGCGGGCCGCGACCGGTACCGATTACGCCATGTACGCGGTGGCCAACCGTGAGCTGGTGGATCTGGCCATGAGTGGGCAGGCGGCAGTTATGCCGTCTTAAGCGGCAAGCTTTAAGCCACAAGCTGCAAGTGGAATGCGTTGTTTCCGCTTGCAGCTTTCGGCTTGCTATTCGTGCAAGCTACCAACTTTCTCAACAACAGCACCGCCTGCTTTTTCTTACAGCTTGCAGCTTGAGGCTTCCAGCCTACTTAAACCTGCGTTCAACACCTTTCTCGACCAGAATCTTCGCCGCAATTTCTTCCACCGAGAAATGCGTGGAGTTGATGTGCGCAATGTTCTCGCGGCGGAACAGGTTCTCCACCTCGCGCACTTCGAACTCACACTGGGCGAAGCTGGCATAGCGACTGTTGGGCTTGCGCTCATGGCGAATCGCGGTCAGTCGGTCCGGGTCGATGGTCAGGCCGAACAGCTTGTGCTGGTGATTTTTCAAGGCCTGGGGCAGTTGCAGGCGCTCCATGTCGTCTTCAGTCAGCGGGTAGTTGGCTGCGCGGATGCCGAATTGCATGGCCATGTACAGGCAGGTCGGGGTCTTGCCGCACCGCGAGACGCCAACCAGGATAAGGTCGGCCTTGTCGTAGTAGTGGGTGCGGGCGCCGTCATCGTTGTCCAGGGCGAAGTTGACCGCCTCGATGCGCTCCATGTAGTTGGAGTTGCCACCAATGGAGTGGGATTTGCCCACCGAATAGGATGAGTGCGCCGTCAGCTCCTGCTCCAGTGGGGCCAGGAAGGTCGAGAAGATATCGATCATGAAGCCATTGGAAGTGGCCAGAGCCTCACGGATATCCTGATTGACGATGGTGTCGAAGATGATCGGGCGGACCCCGTCCTTTTCAGCAGCGCTGTTGATTTGTTGTACCATGACCCGCGCTTTTTCCACGCTATCGATGTACGGGCGTGTGAATTTATTGAACGGAATGGTATCGAACTGCGCTAGAAGACTTTGTCCCAGCGTCTCGGCTGTAATGCCGGTGCCATCGGAGATAAAGAAAGCAGATCGTTTCATTTGCGCCTTGGGCCTTAAGCTGGTGACGAATCTTGTTTATGATAGGTTCGGTCTGCCGAACGCTGTTTGTCGGCATTCTCACTTATTTTCCGGGTCCAGGCCACAAGCGCCCGGCCAAGCCAGAGTTGGCAGGCGGGCGACCTGAGCTTTTCCAATACAGTTAGTGGAGAGATCACCTTGGTAGAGTACGTAGTTTCCCTCGATAAGCTCGGCGTCCATGATGTGGAGCATGTGGGGGGCAAGAACGCATCCCTCGGCGAGATGATCAGTAACCTCGCGGGTGCCGGTGTCTCGGTCCCCGGCGGCTTTGCCACTACGGCTCAGGCGTATCGTGATTTTCTCGAGCAGAGCGGGCTCAATGCCCAGATCCACGCCGCGCTCGACGCGCTGGATGTCGATGACGTCAACGCCCTGGCCCGGACCGGTGCACAGATCCGTCAATGGATCATGGAAGCCGAGTTTCCCGAGCGCCTGAACGCTGAAATCCGCGCTGCCTTTGCCGTAATGTCCCAGGGCAACCCGAACATGGCCGTTGCCGTGCGTTCTTCGGCCACCGCCGAAGACCTGCCAGACGCCTCGTTCGCCGGTCAGCAGGAAACTTTCCTGAACATTCGTGGTGTCGAGAACGTCATCCGCGCCGCCAAGGAAGTGTTCGCTTCGCTGTTTAACGATCGCGCTATTTCCTACCGTGTCCACCAGGGCTTCGACCACAAGCTGGTTGCCCTGTCGGCGGGTGTGCAGCGCATGGTGCGTTCGGAAACCGGCACCGCCGGTGTGATGTTCACCCTCGACACCGAATCGGGCTTTCGTGATGTGGTGTTCATCACCGGCGCCTACGGCCTGGGCGAAACCGTGGTGCAAGGCGCGGTCAACCCGGACGAGTTCTATGTCCACAAGGGCACGCTGGAAGCCGGTCGTCCGGCGATCCTGCGTCGCAACCTGGGCAGCAAAGCGATCAAGATGGTCTACGGCGAAGAAGCCAAGGCCGGTCGTTCGGTCAAGACCGTTGATGTCGACAAAGCCGATCGCACGCGTTTCTGCCTGAGCGACGCCGAAGTCAGCGAGCTGGCCAAGCAGGCAATGATCATCGAGAAGCATTACAAGTGCCCGATGGACATCGAATGGGCCAAAGACGGTGATGACGGCAAGCTGTACATCGTGCAAGCCCGTCCTGAGACCGTGAAGAGCCGCGCCCAGGCTAACGTCATGGAGCGTTACCTGCTCAAGGAAACCGGCACCGTGCTGGTAGAAGGTCGTGCGATTGGCCAGCGCATCGGTGCCGGCAAGGTTCGAATCATCAAGGACGTGTCAGAGATGGACAAGGTCCAGCCAGGCGACGTGCTGGTCTCGGACATGACCGACCCGGACTGGGAACCGGTGATGAAGCGCGCCAGTGCCATTGTCACCAACCGTGGCGGGCGTACCTGCCACGCGGCGATCATCGCCCGTGAGCTGGGTATTCCGGCAGTCGTCGGTTGCGGCAATGCCACCCAGCTGCTCAAGGATGGTCAGGGCGTGACCGTGTCCTGCGCCGAAGGCGACACTGGTTTCATCTTCGAAGGCGAGCTAGGCTTCGACATCCGCAAGAATTCGGTCGATGCCATGCCTGAACTGCCGTTCAAGATCATGATGAACGTCGGCAACCCGGACCGCGCGTTCGATTTTGCCCAGCTGCCCAACGCCGGTGTCGGCCTGGCGCGCCTGGAGTTCATCATCAACCGCATGATCGGCGTGCACCCCAAAGCACTGCTGAACTACGCTGGCCTGCCTCCAGAGCTGAAAGAAAGCGTCGACAAGCGTATCGCCGGTTACAACGATCCGGTCGGCTTCTACGTCGAGAAACTGGTCGAGGGCATCAGCACCCTGGCCGCGGCGTTCTGGCCGAAGAAGGTCATCGTGCGCCTGTCGGACTTCAAGTCCAATGAATATGCCAACCTGATCGGCGGCAAGCTCTATGAGCCGGAAGAAGAAAACCCGATGTTGGGCTTCCGTGGCGCCTCGCGTTACATCAGCGAAACCTTCCGTGACTGCTTCGAGCTCGAGTGTCGTGCACTCAAACGCGTGCGCAACGAAATGGGCCTGACCAACGTCGAGATCATGGTGCCGTTCGTGCGGACGCTGGGTGAAGCCAGCCAGGTCGTCGACCTGCTTGCCGAAAACGGCCTTGCCCGTGGCGATAACGGCCTGCGCGTGATCATGATGTGCGAGCTGCCATCCAACGCCATCCTTGCCGAAGAGTTCCTCGAGTACTTCGACGGCTTCTCTATCGGTTCCAACGACCTGACCCAGCTGACCCTGGGCCTGGACCGTGACTCGGGGATCATCGCTCACCTGTTCGATGAGCGTAACCCTGCAGTCAAGAAGCTGCTGGCCAACGCCATCCAGGCTTGTAACAAGGCCGGCAAGTACATCGGTATCTGTGGTCAGGGCCCATCCGACCATCCGGACCTGGCCAAGTGGCTGATGGAACAGGGTATCGAAAGCGTCTCGCTGAACCCGGACTCGGTGCTCGAGACCTGGTTCTTCCTGGCCGAAGGTCAGGCTGCGAACTGATGCGTTGAACCGGAACCTTCACCTGGCCCCCTGTGGCCGGTGAAGGTTTTGACCGTATTCCAGGGCGTGTTCCAGTGATGGATCCCGCCCTTTTTCGTGCAAAATAACCTATGCAAAGCAGCAGTAGTCTATTTCCCGTGGCCTTGCTCAGTGCCGAGCGTCGCGGTGATCTGAGCGAAGATGTCTACCGGATCAAGGCTGGTAACAGCCCGGATCGCACCGTTGAACTGGCGGTCACCCGCCTCGGTCTGGCCGACCAGGCCGAGGTGCGCGGTGCCCCGGTGATTCTGCTGCATGGCAGTTTTTCCAACCGGCGTTTCTGGTATTCGCCCCGTGGTATTGGCCTGGGTGCGTACCTGGCCCGCGCCGGTTTCGATGTCTGGATTGCGGAAATGCGCGGCCACGGCCTGTCGCCGCGCAACCACGACTATCGACACAACCGTGTCGCCGACTATGCCCGTTACGACTTGCCGGTAATCGCCGCCTTTGTCAGCGAGCAGTGCGGCCGCGCCGCGCACTGGATCGGTCACTCCTTGGGCGGTACCACTCTGGCTGCTGCCCTCGGCGGTCGGTACCTGGAGGCCGATCAGGTAGCCAGTGCGGCATTTTTCGGCACCCAGGTCAGTCGCACCTACTGGCCATTGAAATTGCCGCCGGTGGAGTGGGGCGGGCGCCTGTTGCTCAAACGCTTCGGGCAGATTTCCGGCTCACGGCTCAAGCGCGGTCCGGAGGACGAACCGATTGGCCTGGCCCTGGAAAGCATGCGCTGGTTTGGTCTGTTCGGCCGCTTTGGCGACAAGGACCGCGACTGGTGGGCCGGGCTGGCAGAGGTCGATGTGCCAGTGCTGGCCGTAGCTGCTGCTGGCGATCACCAGGACCCTGTGTGGGCCTGTCGCAAGTTGTTTGAGCAGTTGGGCGGCGAGCACAAGCAGTTTGTTCGCTTGGGGCGTGAGGAGGGCTTCGACAACTTCGGGCATGTCGATATGCTGGTCAGCAAGCCGGCACAGGCGCAGGTATGGCCGCTGGTCGAGCGCTGGTTGCGTGATCCTTTGGCAGGTTTGCTGGATCAGACTGCGCAGCAGGTGACCGGATCGGCGCCGACGTGTAGCCTTGAGTCTAAAGCTGACCGCTGTGCCTCGTTAACTGATTGAAACTGTGACATCCCTTTGTCTTGGCAACTGACAGGAGTTTCCCATGCATTATCTCACCCCCGATCTATGCGACGCCTACCCGGAATTGGTGCAGGTACTGGAGCCGATGTTCAGCAACTTCGGTGGCCGCGATTCCTTCGGTGGTGAGATCGTCACCATCAAGTGCTTCGAGGACAACTCGCTGGTCAAGGAGCAGGTCGAGCACGATGGCAAGGGTAAAGTGCTGGTCGTCGATGGCGGCGGTTCGCTGCGCCGTGCCCTGCTTGGCGACATGATTGCCGAAAAAGCGGCGAAGAACCACTGGGAAGGTCTGGTGATCTATGGCTGCGTACGTGACGTGGATGCCCTGGCTCAGACTGATGTTGGCGTGCAGGCCCTGGCCAGCCATCCGATGAAGACCGACAAGCGCGGCATCGGTGACCTCAACGTGGTGGTAACGTTTGCCGGGGTGACTTTCCGTCCGGGCGAATATGTCTATGCCGACAACAATGGTGTGATTGTCTCGCCAACTCCGCTTAAAATGCCGGAATAAGCACTGAAGTCGCGAAGTGGAGCAGGAATGTTCGAGGAAGAAAACGCGCAGTGGGGGCTGGTTCATGCCCTGGTGCTCGATGGTAAAGGTGGTGCGCGTTCGATTGCTCGAACTGAACTGGATGGCCTGCAGCTGCAGCCTGAGCAGAGCCTCTGGCTGCACTGGGATCGCAGTCATCCGCAAACCCGGACTTGGCTGCGCCGCGACAGTGGCCTGAGCGAGTTCGCCTGCGACCTGCTCCTCGAAGAAAACACCCGCCCACGGCTGCTGGCCTTGCCAGAACAGCAGATGCTGCTGTTTCTGCGCGGGGTCAACCTCAATCCGGGCGCAGAGCCCGAAGACATGGTCTCGGTACGTATCTGCGCCCAGGCGCAACGGGTGATTTCCCTACGTCTGCGGCCGTTACGCGCCAGTGACGAGCTGCTGCAGCAACTGGCCGATGGCCGTGGTCCGAAAACCGCCTCCGAACTGTTGCTGAGCATGGCACAATTGCTGACCGAGAAGGTCCAGGCGCTGCTCAGCGACCTCTCGGAAGTGGTTGATCTGGAAGAAGAAAAGCTCGAAGCCGAGCAACGGTACGCGCCGGAGCAGGGCTCCTTGCAGCAGATTCGCCGCCGCGCCGCCGGTCTACGACGCTTTCTCGCTCCACAGCGCGAGCTCTACGCGCAGTTGGCGCGCAACAAGTGGAGCTGGTTCGCCGAAGACGATGGCGATTACTGGAACGAGCTGAACAACAGCCTGATCCGCTACCTTGAAGAGCTGGAGCTGACCCGTGAGCGGGCTGCCCTGGTGCTGGAGAGCGAGGACCGCCGGCGTGCCGAGCGGATGAACCGGACCATGTTCCGGTTCGGCATCATCACCTGCATTTTCCTGCCCATGAGTTTCGTCACCGGACTGCTGGGTATCAACGTCGGCGGTATTCCCGGTGCCGAAAGCCCCTATGGGTTTCTCTTCGCCAGCCTGCTGGTGCTGAGTCTGGCGATGGGGCAGTTGTGGCTGTTCCGCCGCCTGCGTTGGGTGTAATTCGGTGCATTTTGTGAACATCCAGTCATTAACTGTCCGCCGGGTTCATGTGACCCGCATCCAGACGACCTCGTCTTTGACAGATATTGCGCGAGGTGCCCATGCACGATCCGTTTGAAGAATCCCTGCGGGACCTGCTCAAGGCTTCGCCGTCCGGTCAGGACCGTGACGACAACGCCTGCCTTGGGCGCGTCCTGAAAACCGCCAACCGTCAGGTTGGCGCGGGCGATCTGTTCAGCCTGCTTGGCCGCTGGAGCCAGGCGTTGATGATCGCCGTCAACAATGGTTCGGCGCACATTGCGCCGGTCCGCCGTAGCGCTACCGCTCGTAAAGCTGATAAGGCCGATTGAATATGGAACTTAATCTCTGGACCCAGAGCTTGCTCACCGCGATGACCGCGTTGTGGACCAAAGTGGCGAACTTCATCCCCAATCTGTTTGGCGCCCTGGTTGTGGTGCTGCTCGGTTTTGTCGTGGCCAAGCTGCTCGACACCTTGCTCTCCAAACTGTTGGCCAAGCTTGGGCTGGACCGCCTGATGGGCGGCACCGGCTTGACCAAGATGCTTGACCGGGTCGGTATCCAGGTGCCGATTTCGACCTTGATCGGCAAGATCGTCTACTGGTTCGTGTTGTTGATCTTCCTCGTCTCGGCTGCTGAATCCCTGGGCCTTGAGCGGGTTTCGGCAACCCTGGACATGCTCGCCCTGTATCTGCCGAAAGTGTTCGGTGCAGCACTGGTGCTGCTCGCGGGTGTGCTGCTGGCACAGTTGGTCAACGGCCTGGTGCGTGGTGCCGCCGAAGGCATCGGCCTGGAGTATGCCGCCGGTGTTGGACGTATTGCCCAGGGTCTGGTCATCATCATCAGTATTTCGGTGGCAATCAGCCAGCTCGAGGTCAAGACCGACCTGCTCAACCATGTAATCGTCATCGGATTGATTACCGTTGGTCTGGCCGTTGCCCTGGCGATGGGCCTGGGCAGCCGCGAAATTGCCGGGCAGATTCTGGCCGGGATCTATGTGCGAGAGCTCTATCAAGTGGGCCAACACGTGCAGGTTGGAGAGGTCGAAGGGCAGATCGAGGAGATCGGCACGGTCAAGACGACCCTGCTGACCGACGACGGCGAGCTGGTCTCGTTGTCCAACCGGATTCTCCTCGAGCAGCGAGTCAATAGCCGCTAACCGGGTAATCCTGCTAATGTATGCCGCCGCAAAATTGCCCCAGGCAGGGGTAAGCGGCGACATTGACCTGACTGTCGGCCAGATTCGTTTTGAATAAAGTTCACTCGCTGCCCATGCGTTACGACCCCCGCGAGCTCACTGATGAGGAGTTGGTGGCGCGTTCGCATGAGGAGCTGTTTCATGTTACTCGCGCGTATGAGGAACTCATGCGCCGCTACCAGCGGACTCTTTTTAACGTCTGTGCACGTTATTTGGGGAACGATCGGGACGCTGATGATGTCTGTCAGGAGGTGATGCTCAAGGTGCTCTATGGCCTGAAGAACTTCGAGGGTAAATCGAAGTTCAAGACCTGGCTTTACAGCATCACCTATAACGAATGCATCACCCAGTACCGCAAGGAGCGGCGCAAGCGTCGACTGATGGATGCCTTGAGTCTTGATCCACTTGAGGAAGCCTCGGAAGAGAAGGCGCCGAAACCGGAAGAGAAAGGTGGGCTAGATAAGTGGTTAGTGCATGTGAACCCGATTGACCGTGAAATTCTAGTGCTACGATTTGTCGCAGAACTGGAATTCCAGGAAATCGCCGATATCATGCATATGGGTCTGAGCGCAACGAAAATGCGGTACAAGCGTGCGCTAGACAAGCTACGTGAGAAATTTGCGGGCCTTGCTGAAACTTAGTGGCACGCAAATATCTCTAACGTACCGGCAAGTTCTGCTAGACTTGCCGTCGAGTTGTCCCCCGGATTTTGGTGGGACTGCTTAACTATCACCAGATGGGGATTTAACGGATGAAATTGAAAAACACCTTGGGCTTGGCCATTGGTTCTCTTGTAGCCGTAACTTCGTTCGGCGCTCTGGCACAAGGCCAAGGCGCGGTTGAAATCGAAGGCAACGTCACCAAGCAGTACTACGATAGCGAGCGCAATTTCAAGAACGACGGCACCAACCCTGGTGTTCGCCTCGGTTACTTCCTGACCGACGACCTGTCGCTGGACCTGGGCTACAACGAAACTCACAACGCTCGTGGCGAAGTCTTTAACAAAGACATCAAGGGCTCTAAAGCCAAGCTCGACGCTACTTACCACCTGGGCACCGTAGGCGACGCAGTGCGTCCTTACGTTTCCGCCGGTTTCGCGCACGAGAGCCTGGGCCAGGCCACCCGTAGCGGCCGTGACCATTCCACCTTCGCCAACGTTGGCGCTGGCGCCAAGTGGTACATCACCGACATGTTCTTCGCCCGTGCCGGCGTCGAAGCCATGTACAACATCGACAACGGCAACACCGAGTGGGGTCCTACCGTTGGTCTGGGCCTGAACTTCGGTGGCAGCGGTGGCAAGGTTGCCCCTGCTCCAGCTCCAGTTGCTGAAATCTGCGCCGACAGCGACAACGACGGCGTTTGCGACAACGTCGACAAGTGCCCTGACACCCCAGCCAACGTTACCGTTGACGCTGACGGCTGCCCGGCTGTTGCCGAAGTCGTACGTGTTGAGCTGGACGTCAAGTTCGACTTCGACAAGTCGGTCGTCAAGCAGAACAGCTACGGTGACATCAAAAACCTGGCTGACTTCATGAAGCAGTACCCACAGACCACCACCACCGTTGAAGGTCACACCGACTCCGTCGGTCCTGACGCTTACAACCAGAAGCTGTCCGAGCGTCGTGCAAACGCCGTCAAGCAGGTTCTGACCAACGAGTACGGTGTTGAGTCGGGCCGCGTTGAGTCGGTAGGCTACGGTGAAACCCGTCCGGTTGCTGACAACGCCACCGACGCTGGTCGTGCTGTTAACCGTCGCGTAGAAGCACAAGTAGAAGCCCAAGCCAAGTAATTGGTCTGACGCTCTACTGAAAAGCCCGGCCTAGGCCGGGCTTTTCTTTGCCTGCGATTCAGGCCGGTATCTGCAGCAGCATGCTGCCTGGTGCCTCTCGGGCCGCCACTTCGCCAATCACCAGGATCGCCGGGCTGCATAGCTTGAAGCGGGCGGCGTCTTCGCCTAGCTGTATCAGCGTGCTGCGCTGTTCGCGCTGCTGGGGCAGGGAAGCGTTCTCGATCATCGCTACCGGTGTATCGGCCGCCAGGCCACCGGCCAGCAGCCCCTGTTGGACTTCGCCGAGTTTGCTCACGCCCATGTACACCACCAGGGTGGTCCCGCCCTGAGCGAGCCCCTGCCAGTTCAGCGGGCTGTCATCCTGGGTATGCGCGGTGACCAGGGTCACGCCACGGCTCACGCCGCGCAAGGTCAGGGAAATTCCGCATTGGGTCGCCCCGGCAAGGCCGGCGGTAATGCCATTGACCAGTTCAGTTTCGACACCCTGGGCCTGCAACCAGGCGGCTTCTTCGCCGCCGCGCCCGAAGATGCACGGATCGCCGCCCTTGAGTCGGGCCACGCAACGACCTTGACGGGCATAGCGCAGCATCAGGCGCTGGATGAAGGCTTGGGGGGTGGAGCGGCAACCGCCGCGTTTACCGACGGCAATCACCCGCGCCTGAGGGCAGTGTGCGAGGATCAGCGGGTTGACCAGGTCATCGATCAGTACCACTTCGGCTTCACCCAGGGCGCGTACGGCCTTGAGGGTCAACAGCTCGGGGTCGCCGGGGCCCGCACCAATCAGCCAGACTTTCGCATTCATCGGATATTCCTCATCGGCAAGGGCGCTGTCAGCCTTTGAGCAGGCAGATCAGCAGGATCAGGTTGAGTAACAATGACAGCAGTGCCAGGCCGCGCCAGACCTTCAGGGGTTCACGTTCGAGCAGTGGGCGCGGGCGTACGCTCAGCTGCTGGCGGTCGCCTTGCTCAAGCAGCAACAGCCATTGCTCGGCGGTTTCAAAACGTTGCTGCGGGTCGGCGACCAGCGCCTGAGTCAAGTTGTGTTCCAGCCACTCGGGCAAGTCCGGGCGATAGCGCGCGGCACTGGTCGGCTGGATAAAGCGTGGGCGTTGGAATGCTTCGATTTCGCCATAGGGGTAGTGGCCGGTAAGCAGGTAGAACAGCGTAACGCCGACGCTGTACAAGTCCTGCCGGGCACTGGGCGGCTCGCCGTCAAAGGCCTCCGGGGCTATGAACGACGGCGTGCCTGGGAGCTCGTGGGCGCGGTCCTCGGAGAGCCCTGGGCAGAAAGCCAGGCCAAAATCCAGCAAACGCAGTTGGCCGTCATCCCCCAGGTGCAGGTTTTCGGGTTTGATGTCTCGATGCAGGATGTTGCGCCGGTGCAGCAGGCCTACTGCCTGCAGCAATTGCTGGGCAAGCGATTGCCACTGCGCCAGCGGCAGGGGGCCTGTGCGGGCGAACAGTTGCGCCAAGGTCTGGCCCGGGTATTCACGCATCAGGTAATACAGGTGCTGGCGTTGGCTGGCGGGGTGTACTTCGGGGAAGTAGCGCCCGGCAACCCGACGCAGGAACCATTCTTCGAGCAGCAGGCTTTGCAGCGCGCCAGGTTCATCCTTGCGCTGCTCGGGCAGGGTTTTCAGCAGCCAGGCGTTTTGCTGGTTGTCGTGGACCCGGTACAGCAGGGACTGCCGGCTCTGGCCGAGCACTTGCCCGACCGTCCAGCCGTCGATCAATTGGCCGTTACGCAGGGCGCCGGGCAGCGGCCACTGTTGCAATTGCGCCAGGGAGTCGCCGAGGTTGCTCGCGCCCAACTGGTCGATCCGCACCAGCAAGGCGCTGGCGTTGTCCTGGCTGCCGCTGTGATGGGCGCAACTGACCAACGTTTGCGCCGCATCCTGCAGGTCGATCTGTTCGCGTAACACTGCCCTGATCTGTGATTCGCTGAGGCTGGCCCAGACACCATCGCTGAGCAGGACGAAACACTCGCCGGCGTGCAGGTCGCCTTCCAGGTAGTCGACCTGCAGGTGCTGATCCAGGCCCAGGGCGCGTTTAAGCACATGCTGCATGCCTGGTTGATCCCAGACATGATCCTCGCTGATGCGCTGCAACTGCCCGGCGGCCCAGCGATAGATCCGGCAGTCGCCGACATGCGCGAGGGTGAAGCGCCGACCGCGCAGCACCAGGGCACTGAGGGTGGTCAGCAGTGGCTGACCACCGCCGTTGGCACGCAGCCATCGGTTCTGGGCCAGCAGCAGGCGGTCCAGAGCCTGGGCCACGCCCCAGGTAGGTGGCGTGGCGTAATAGTCCAGGGCCAGCGCCTGCAAGCTCGCGCGCGCCGCCAGGCCGCCATCGGCACATTGGCTTACGCCGTCGGCGATGGCGAACAGGTAGCCTTTGCTGGCGGCCAGTTCCGGGTTGGGCGTGACCAGGCGCAAGGCATCCTGGTTCTCTTCGCGTGGTCCGGTAGCGCTGGCTTGGGCGAAGCTCAGGTGTAGGCTCATGGCGCTGTCTCAGACCCGCGCCGCAGTCACGGCAGCCGAGCCCCAGGTGGTGCGCCAGCGTTGCTTGACGCCGTGCAGGCCGAACCAGGCCAGCACGCCCAGGCTGGCGAACAGCCAAAGCCCCAGTTGATAGTCGCCGCTGTGCTGTTTGATTGCGCCAAGGCCTGCGGCCAGGAAGAAACCACCGATACCACCGGCCATGCCGATCAGGCCCGTCATGACTCCGATTTCCTGGCGAAAGCGTTGCGGTACCAGTTGGAACACCGCGCCATTGCCTGCGCCAAGACCGAGCATGGCGCTGACGAACAAGGTCAGTGCCGCCACCGAACTGGGCAGATTGAAGCCGACCGCGGCAATGCAGATGGCGGCCACGGTGTACATCACCAGCAGGGTGCGGATGCCACCGAAGCGATCCGCCAGAGCACCGCCCAACGGGCGCATCAGGCTGCCGGCGAGTACGCAGGCGGCGGTGTAGTAGCCCGCAGTGACCGGATTCAGGCCGTACTGGTCGTTGAAGTAGCCGGGCAGGGCGCTGGCCAGGCCGATGAAGCCGCCAAAGGTGACGCTGTAGAAGAACATGAACCACCAGCTGTCGCGATCACCCAGGGCCTTGAGGTAATCGGCCATGGCCTTGGGCTTGGGCCGTTGTGGGGCATTGCGCGCCAGCAGGGCGAACAGCGCCAGGGTCAGCATCAGGGGGATCACGGCAAAACCGAAGACATTGTTCCAGCCGAAACTGGCGGCTAGGACCGGTGCCAGCAATGCTGCGAACACTGTGCCGGAGTTGCCGGCACCGGCAATGCCCATGGCCTTGCCTTGGTGCTGGGCCGGGTACCACTGTGAGGCCAGCGGCAGGGAGACGGCAAAGGAGGCGCCGGCGACCCCGAGGAACACACCCAGCAGCAACGCCTGCTCATAGCTGTGTATGCCCAGGTTCCAGGCGCAGAACAGGGCAATGATGACGATCACCTGGCCAATCAGGCCAGCGGTTTTCGGTGACAGGCGATCTACCAGTATGCCCATGACGAAGCGCAGGATGGCGCCGGCCAGGATCGGCGTGGCGACCATCAGGCCACGCTGCTGGGTGGTCAGCTGCAGGTCGCTGGCAATCTGCACCGCCAGAGGGCCGAGCAGGTACCAGACCATGAAACTGAGGTCGAAGTACAGAAAGGCGGCGAACAGCGTGGGGATATGCCCGGACTTCCAGAAACTCGTATTCATCGAACACCTCGTTGAACATTGCACTGCAGGTCGCGCCCTCAAAGGGCAGAAACAAAAAAGACGTCGCCACCCGACTCACCTGGGCGAGTGGGGGTGCGACGTCTTTGTCGTGAAGGGGCAACCGCCGTTGGCTACCTGTACAGAAGGTTTAGCAAGAGCCGGGCCAGAGTTGCTTCAGCCGAGCAAGTCGCTCATGGCAATGATCTGTTCGGCCACCTGGATCAGCTTCTGCTGCTTGCTCATGGCCTGGCGGCGCATCAGGGTGTAGGCCTGTTCTTCGTTGCAGTCCTTCATCTTCATCAGCAGCCCCTTGGCCAGTTCGATGCGCTTGCGTTCAGCCAGCTGCTGGTCGCGGGCCTGCAGTTGCGCCTTGAGCGCCTGGTCGCTTTCGAAGCGGGCCATGGCCACGTCGAGGATCGGCTGCAACCGCGCCGCATGAATGCCTTCGACGATGTAAGCGCTGACCCCGGCCTGGATTGCCTGGCGCATCACCCCAGGGTCGTGTTCGTCGGTGAACATGACGATCGGGCGTGGCCGGTCGCGGCTGACCAGCACCACTTGCTCCATGACATCTCGGCCCGGTGACTCGGTATCGATCAGTACCACGTCCGGACGCACCGTTTCGACGCGTGCCGGCAGGTCGATGGTCAGCCCGGACTCTTCTATGACCTCGAAACCGGCCTCGACCAGCGCGGCCTTGAGGCGTCCGACTTTCTTCTCAGTGTCGTCGATCAGCAGGATTCGCAGCATCTTGGCGTCTCCTTGTCAGCGGCGGGCGAGGGCGGCAGGTGCTGTGGCCAGCGCGTGCAGGGCAAAGCTGCGGGCATAGCCGGCGGGATCGCTGCCATCCCAGCAGGTGCCGTCGATCAACTGGCTGCTGCGCATGTTCTGTTCATTACAGGGTACGCTGAGGGCGTTGGCGGCGTCGCGGTAGAGCGTCAGTTGCTGGACCTGGCGCGCCACGGCCAGGTAGTCGGGGTCGTCGCGCAGCAGGCCCCAGCGGCGAAACTGGGTCATGAACCACATGCCGTCGGACAGGTAAGGCAGGTTGGCACGGCCCTGGTCGTGCATCCGCAGGGCGTGAGGGTCGTGCCAGTGATTGCCGAGACCGTCGTGGTAATCACCGAGCAGGCGCGGTTCGATGCTGGTCACCGGCGTGTCCAGGTACGCCTTGCCGCTGAGCAGTTGCGCGGTGCTGCGGCGGTTGTCCGGGCATTGCTCGATGAACCGGCTGGCCGCCAGGATTGCCATCACCAGGGCGCGGGCGGTATTGGGATACTGCTCGACAAAAGCTTGGGTACAACCCAGGACTTTCTCCGGATGGTCCGGCCAGATCGACTGGCTGGTGGCCAGGGTGAAACCATGGCCCTGGTCGACGGCACCGGCCGACCAGGGCTCACCGACACAGAAACCGTCGATGCGCCCGGCCTGCAGATGGGCGAGCATCTGCGCCGGTGGCACCACCACGCTGTTGACGTCGTGCAAGGGATGGATGCCCTGGCTGGCCAGCCAGTAATACAGCCACATGGCATGGGTGCCTGTGGGAAAGGTCTGGGCAAAGGTGAGTTTTGACCTGCTTTGGTGCACGAAGCGCTCCAGTGCCTCGGGACTGGTCACGCCCTGGCGCTGCAACGCCGACGACAGGTTGATGCCTTGGGCATTCTGGTTCAGCCCCATCAGCACTGCCATGGCGGTGGCGCCGGTGCCGCCAATGCCCAGGTGCACGGCATAGATCAGCCCATACAGGCTATGGGCGGCGTCCAGCTCGCCGCTGACCAGCTTGTCGCGTAGGCCGGCCCAGGAGCTCTGGCGCTTGAGGTTCAGGCTCAGGCCGTAAGGCTGGGCAAAGCCTTGGGTCGCGGCCACCACCACCGAGGCGCAGTCGCTCAGGGCCATGAAGCCGATGTTCAAGCTGTGCTTTTCCGGCGCATCGCTGCCGTTGACCCAGGCCAGCGGAGTCGTGGGGATTTCGTTGTTCACAGTGTCGTGCCTGTATCGAAGGGCAGGCCGTGCCGCTTGCGTGGCCGGGGTCTAGGGTCAATAAAGCAACGCATATGCCAAGGCGGCGCTGTCCCCCGGACGATGCCACCTATATAATCGCCCCCTCACTCACGTCGAGCTAAGCCCGCCCATGTATACCCTGGCCCGCCAGCTGCTGTTCAAGCTCTCCCCGGAGACCTCCCATGATCTGTCCCTGGACCTGATCGGCGCCGGTGGCCGCCTGGGCCTGAACGGGCTGCTGACCAAGGCCCCGGCCTCCTTGCCGGTCACTGTTATGGGGCTGGAGTTCGCCAACCCGGTGGGCCTGGCGGCAGGCTTGGACAAGAACGGTGCGGCCATCGATGGTTTTGCCCAACTGGGCTTCGGCTTTGTCGAGATCGGCACGGTCACGCCCCGTGCGCAGCCGGGCAACCCCAAACCGCGCCTGTTCCGCCTGCCGCAAGCCGAAGCAATCATCAACCGCATGGGCTTCAATAACCTGGGCGTCGATAACCTGCTGAACCGGGTGCAGGCGGCGAAGTACCGCGGCGTGTTGGGTATCAACATTGGCAAGAACTTCGACACCCCGGTCGAGCGTGCTGTGGACGACTACCTGATTTGTCTGGACAAAGTCTACGACCACGCCAGCTACATCACCGTCAACGTCAGCTCGCCCAACACCCCGGGCCTGCGTAGCCTGCAGTTCGGCGATTCGCTCAAGCAGTTGCTCGATGCCCTGGCCGAGCGCCGCGGGCAGTTGGCTGCGCAGCATGGCAAGCACGTACCGCTGGCGATCAAGATCGCTCCGGACATGAGCGACGAAGAGACCGCGTTGGTGGCTGCGGCGCTGATCGAGTCAGGCATGGATGCAGTGATTGCCACCAATACCACGCTGGGCCGTGAGGGTGTCGAAGGCCTGCCCCATGGCGACGAGGCCGGTGGCCTGTCGGGTGCGCCGGTGCTGGAAAAGAGCACGCATATCGTCAAGGTGCTGGCCGCTGAGCTGGGCGGCAAGTTGCCGATCATTGCTGCCGGTGGCATCACCGAGGGCAAGCATGCGGCACAGAAGATCGCCGCCGGTGCCAGTCTGGTGCAGATCTATTCGGGTTTCATCTACAAGGGGCCTGCGCTGATCCGCGAAGCCGTGGACGCCATCGCCGCCATGCCACGCTGAACTGCAAGCATAAAAAAGGGCCCCTTGAAGGGGCCCCTGGGCCTTAGCCCGCCGCCCGGATGGGGCGCGCATGGTAAATGAATTCAGATCCTCGTTCAGCCAACGGCGTGAAGTTCGTTGAGTCTATGAATACCCGCAGTGCCGGTCATACCGTCCCAGTTGTCGCCGCGTCCTTCGCGCCAGCCATTGATCCATGCCTGGCGTACAGACGGTAGAGTAAAGGGGCAAAGCTCGCGGGATTTGCCGGTGACCCCATATTGGTAGCCACGTGAAAATGCTCGTTCCAACGGATCACGCTTAAGTCTTCTCATAGGGTGTTGCCCTCACTTGTTGACTGTAATGTCCCGTCGGCCTCTAGGAGGCCGGGCAGAATCGTTCTGCCGGTTTGCGCTCGCTGCCGGCGTCGCGAGCGAAAGTGCTGTCCCATTGCGGTGACAACCTGAGATGAGTTCTAACCAATGCGCGACACAGTGTGAATGATCGTTTTGTCATAAGGACGTAACCTTTCCTAGGGTCACAGGATAAGTAAATAAATGCGTCTGAGCAGGATTTGACGCAAAGCCCGCTATGATCAGGGTTTGATAAGAATTGAAGTCACTTGGCTATTGCCGGGTGATAATTTGTAACAAGGCAGTCAATACGACGAAGGGTCATTTTTCCCTCTGCCAGTCGTGAAATTTTCATTCTGCCCGGCGATCCAACATCTTTCTGCCCTTGGCAAAAGATCGGGTTGCCCGGGTGGCCCGGTACCCATCGCGGTGCCATTCGAACGCTTGCTGGAAAGGCGTTCGATTAAACATCGGAAGGGCGATGCGCTTGCCCTCCACTTATTGCTCAAGGCACTGGATACCTCATGTCGGACCGTTTCGAACTCTACCTAACCTGCCCTAAAGGCCTTGAAGGACTGCTCGCCGAAGAGGCTCGAGGCCTGGGCCTTGAAGAGGTGCGCGAACACACCTCGGCGATTCGCGGCTCGGCCGACATGGAAACCGCCTACCGGTTGTGTCTTTGGTCGCGCCTGGGCAACCGTGTGCTGCTGGTGCTCAAGCGCTTCAACATGAAGAACGCCGACGACTTGTACGATGGTGTGCACGATGTCGAATGGCAGGACCACCTGGAGGCCAGCGGTTCGCTGGCTGTGGAGTTCAGTGGCCATGGCTCGGGTATCGACAACACCCATTTTGGTGCGCTGAAGGTCAAGGATGCCATCGTCGACAAGCTGCGTACCCGCGATGGCGAGCGTCCGTCGGTTGACAAGCTCAATCCGGATTTGCGCGTGCACCTGCGTCTGGATCGCGGTGAAGCGATCCTGTCCCTGGACCTGTCCGGTCACAGTCTGCACCAGCGCGGTTACCGCCTGCAGCAGGGCGCTGCGCCGCTCAAGGAAAACCTTGCCGCCGCCGTGCTGATTCGTGCCGGCTGGCCGCGCATTGCCGCCGAAGGCGGGGCGCTGGCTGACCCGATGTGCGGTGTGGGTACCTTCCTGGTGGAAGCGGCGATGATCGCCGCTGATATCGCTCCCAACCTCAAGCGTGAACGCTGGGGTTTCAGTGCCTGGCTTGGCCACGTGCCGGCGCTGTGGCGCAAGCTGCATGACGAAGCGCAGGCGCGGGCGCAGGCCGGCCTTGCCCGTCCACCGTTGTGGATTCGTGGCTACGAGGCCGATCCACGACTGATCCAGCCGGGTCGCAACAACGTCGAGCGTGCCGGCCTGAGCGACTGGGTGAAAATCTACCAGGGCGAGGTGGGCAGTTTCGAGCCACGTCCAGACCAGAACCAGAAGGGCCTGGTGATCTGCAACCCGCCCTATGGTGAGCGTCTGGGTGATGAAGCCAGTCTGCTGTATCTCTATCAGAACCTCGGCGAGCGCCTGCGTCAGTCGTGCCTGAACTGGGAAGCGGCGGTGTTTACTGGCGCCCCGGACCTGGGCAAGCGCATGGGCATTCGTAGCCACAAACAGTACGCTTTCTGGAACGGCGCTCTGCCGTGCAAGCTGCTGCTGATCAAGGTCCAGCCTGACCAGTTCGTGACCGGCGAACGCCGTCAGCCTGAGCGTGATGCCCAAGGCAATGAAGATCAGCGTTCACCTGCAGCCGTCGCCAGCGAGCCGGCGCGCTTGAGCGAAGGCGGGCAGATGTTCGCCAATCGCCTGCAGAAGAACCTCAAGCAACTGGGCAAGTGGGCCAAGCGCGAACAGGTCAGTTGCTACCGCCTGTATGACGCCGACATGCCTGAGTACGCCCTGGCCATCGACTTGTATCAGGACTGGGTACACGTCCAGGAGTACGCCGCACCCCGTTCGGTTGATCCGGAGAAGGCCCAGGCCCGCCTGTTCGATGCCCTGGCCGCGATTCCCCAAGCACTGGGCATCGACCAGAGCCGCGTGGTGGTCAAGCGTCGCGAGCGTCAGAGCGGTACCCGCCAGTACGAGCGCCAGAGCACTCAGGGTCAGTTCCTGGAAGTCAGCGAAGGTGGCGTCAAGTTGCTGGTCAACCTGACCGATTACCTGGACACCGGCCTGTTCCTCGACCACCGGCCGATGCGCATGCGCATCCAGCGCGAGGCGGCCGGCAAGCGCTTCCTCAATCTGTTCTGCTACACCGCGACCGCCAGTGTTCACGCGGCCAAGGGGGGCGCGCGCAGCACCACCAGCGTTGACTTGTCACGTACCTATCTGGACTGGGCGCGGCGCAACCTGTCGCTCAATGGTTTCTCTGACAAGAACCGGCTGGAGCAGGGTGATGTCATGGCCTGGCTGCAAGCGTGTCGTGACGAGTTCGAGCTGATCTTTATCGATCCACCGACCTTCTCCAACTCCAAGCGCATGGAAGGTGTATTCGACGTCCAGCGTGATCATGTCGAGTTGCTCGATCTGGCAATAGCACGGCTGGCGCCAGGCGGCGTGCTGTATTTCTCCAACAACTTCCGCAAGTTCCAGCTCGACGAACGTCTGGCTGAGCGTTATGCGGTAGAGGAAATCACTGCGCAGACCCTGGATCCGGACTTTGCTCGCAACAGCAAGATTCATCGGGCATGGCGCCTTCAAGCGCGTTGAGTGCAATCCTCTCTCAGGCGGCAGATTGCTTCATTAGTGGCTAATAGCTATAACTGAGAGAGGGCTTGGGAAACGCTGCATGCTGGCGTTATGAGTGTTATCTACTATGTCGATGCATGGCGTCCGTCCAAAAGTGCTCGGCTTTGTCAGCGAAGAAGTGCCCGCCTGGCTGGCTGCCCTTGTGGCATTGGTGGCCGGCGGACTGTTGACCGCTGTGTTGGCGCTGGCAACCTACGCGTTGTACCAGCAACAGTTGCGCCAACGCTTCGAGTTGCTGGCCAGTGAGCGTTACAGTCGTATCGAAGAACGCTTCGAGGATCAGGTGCAGCGCCTGGATGGGCTGCGCCGGTTTTTCGTCTTTGCCATTGAGATCACCCGCGAAGAGTTCAACGGTTATGCGCGGCCCTTGCTGTATCGCACCCAGGCCTATTCCTGGGCGCCGCGGGTGCCGGGGCCGACACGCCATGCGTTCGAGCAGCGCGCGAGCCAGGTCCTTGGCCATCCCTACGAAATTCAGCAACTGACCGATAATGGCAGTTTGCACGCATCCCCCGTGCGCCCGGTGTACTACCCGGTGCTGTTTACCCAGGCATTGAGCCTTCAGCGCCAACCGCTTGGTCTGGACCTGCTTTCCCAAGCCCCGCGACAGGATACCCTGCAGCGTGCCGCCAAACCTGGCAGCATGGCCGTATCTGCGCCGTTGAACCTTGTGGATGTGGAACCTGCGTATGACCGCGGTGTGTTGATGGTGGCACCGGTGTTCGCGCCACGCGATCCCGGCCCTGAACCGCAAGGCTATGTCATGGCGGTGATCAGCATGCGCCAGCTGATGGCCGAGGGTTTGCCCACTGCTGTTCAGGACAACCTGGTGGTGCGTATTCGCGACCTGACCGGGCCGGACGGCCAGCACGAGGTGCTATTCCAGTCGGACAATCAGGGTACGTCCTCGCCTCTGGCTGCCAGTTATCTGTTGCACCTGGCCGATCATGACTATCAGCTCGATATCCGTCCAAGCCTGGCTTTCATGCAGGCCAACCGGTCTTCGGCAGTCACCGCTGTGATGTCTCTCGGCGGGCTGCTCAGTGTGTTGCTCAGTGCCTTGCTGTTCAGTCTGTTCAGTCAGCGCCAGCGCGCCTTGACGCTGGTCGAGCAGCGCACTGGCGAGCTGCGCATCAGTGAGCAATCCTTGCGTGATACCCACAACCAGCTGCGCAGCGTGCTGGATGCCGCGACTCAGGTCGCGATTATCGCCACCAGCCTGCGTGGCGTAATCAGCACGTTCAACGCTGGGGCCGAACGCATGCTCGGCTACAGCAGTGGCGAAGCAGTGGGCAGCCTCACGCTCGAGGCGCTGGTCTGGCCCCATGAGCTGCAACAGCGGGCCCATGACTTGAGCCAGCGTTATGGTCGCGAAGTCACTCCAGCCCAGGCGATGTTCGCGCAAACCGTCCAAGAGGGCGGCAACGAGGCGGGCGAGTGGACGCTGCGGCGCAAGGACGGCAGCCATTTGCTGGCCAACATGCTGGTGACGGCAGTGCTCGATGAACATGGCTTGTGGGTCGGCCACCTGGCGATCTGTATCGATGTCACTGAGCGCAAACGGGTGCATGAAGCCTTGGCGGCCCGTGACCGCTTGCTGGAGAAGCTCAGTGCCGAGGTGCCTGGCGGTATCTATCAGTTTCGCCTGCGTGCGGATGGCAGTTCTTGCTTCAGCTACGCCAGTGAAGGCTTGCGTGATATCTATGAGATCGAGCTTGAGCTGTTGCGCCAGGATGCTACCGCGGTATTTGAGCGCATCCATCCGGATGACCTCCTGCGTGTGCGCAGCTCGATCCGCTACTCAGCTGAGCACCTGACACCCTGGCGTGAAGAGTATCGGGTGCTGCTGCCACTGGCAGGCCAGCGCTGGGTACGGGGGGAAGCGACCCCTGAGCCGGACGAGGATGGCAGCACGCTGTGGCACGGCTACTTGACGGATATCTCCGATCTGAAACGTGTCGAAGAAGAGCTACGGGCGCTGTCGGTGACCGACTCGCTGACCGGTATCCATAACCGGCGCTATTTCCAGGAGCGTTTGAAGGCCGAGCTTGAGCGCGCCCAGCGCGAGCAACTGGACCTGGCGGTAATCATGCTGGATATCGACCATTTCAAGCGAATCAACGACCAGTTCGGGCATGCCGTGGGTGACCATGTGTTGCGCTGTCTGTGCCAGCGGATCAGTCACCGCCTGCGGCGTACCGATGTGTTCTGTCGTCTGGGAGGGGAAGAGTTCATGGTGTTGTGCCCCGGCAGTAACACCGATCAGGCGCACTCGCTGGCCATGGAGTTGTGGCAGGGGGTGCGCAGTGTGCTGGTGGAGGGCGTCGGGAAGGTCACTGCAAGTTTTGGCGTGGCCGGCTGGCGCCCGGGGGAGGGCGCCGATGCCTTGTTGCTACGCGCCGACTCTGGCGTCTATGCGGCCAAACAGGCAGGCCGCGACCGGGTCGAGGCAGAACTGCCCTGAGCGCTCAGGGCGCAACGGCCGCGGTGCTGTTGACCAGTTTCGGCTGGCGATACAGGTCCAGCAGCACTTGGTCGAGCACGGCTGAGGCACCCCAGGGTTTCGGGTCGTTGAGGATCGCCGCTACGGCCCAGGTGTTACCGTTGCTGTCGCGACTGTACCCGGCAATGGCGCGGACGGTATTCAGGGTGCCGGTCTTGATATGGGCCTCACCGGTCATGGCGGTGCGCTTGAGCCGCTTGCGCATGGTGCCATCCATGCCTACCAGCGGCATTGAACTGATGAATTCGGCGGCGTAGGGGCTTTTCCAGGCAGCTTGCAGCAAGGCAGCCATTTCCCGGGTGCTGACCCGTTCGGCGCGGGACAATCCGGAGCCGTTCTCCATGATCAGGTGCGGTGCAGTGATGCCCTTTTTCGCCAGCCATTGGCGTACCACGCGTTGCGCCGCTCGGGCGTCGTCGCCATCGGCATCGGTGCGGAACTGCGCGCCCAGGCTCAGGAACAACTGTTGGGCCATGGTGTTGTTACTGTATTTGTTGATGTCGCGAATGATCTCGACCAGGTCCGGCGAGAAAGCGCGTGCCAGCAGGCGGGCACTTTTCGGTACGCTGTCGATCCGGTCGCGGCCCTGGATGGTGCCACCCAGCTCGTTCCATATGGCCCGTACCGCGCCTGCGGCATAGCTCGGGTGGTCGAGCAGCGACAGGTAGGTCTGCGAGTTGCAGCCATCACCCAGCTGGCCGCTGACCACGACGGTGACGCCGTCAGCCTGGGGCACCGGGTTGTAGCGCACGTCGCCTGTGCATTGCTTGCTGTTGACCGCCTTGACCTGGTTATCGATGCGGATGTTGGCAATCGGTGGTTCAACCGATACCAGCACCTTGCCACTGTCGTTGCGGGCGACAAAGCGCAGGGCCTTGAGGTTGATCAACAACGAGTCGGGCTTGACCAGGAAGGGTTTGTTTTCGTCACCACCGTCATCATTGAACTGGGGGAGTACGGGTTGGACGAAATGGCTGCGGTCGAGCACCAGGTCGCCGCTGATGGTTTGCACGCCATTGGCGCGCAGGTCGCGCATCAACAGCCAGAGTTTTTCCATGTTCAGCTTCGGGTCACCGCCGCCCTTGAGGTAGAGGTTGCCCTGCAGAGTGCCGTTACGTAGCGGGCCATCGCTGTAGAACTCGGTCTTCCACTGGTGGGTCGGGCCGAGCAGCTCCAGCGCCGCATAGGTGGTGACCAGCTTCATGGTCGAGGCTGGATTGACCGACACATCGGCGTTGAACACGGTTGGCGTGCCTGGACCGTTGAGCGGCAGCATCACCAGCGACAGCGCCGAGTCCTGCAATTTATTGGTTTTCAGCGCTTGCTGGACTTTGGCTGGCAGCGTGGTGTTGACGGCCGCGGCCTGGGAAGGCAACGCAACGGGCAGGAGCAGGCCGGCAAGCAGAAGAGGGCGTAAAGATCTGATCATGTGCAATAAAACCCTGCAAGCGAGGGGTGAAAAAAACGGAGCAAGGAAAGATGAAGGCCCCGGTACGAAAATATAGCGCGCATTATGCCCCAAGGCGCAGGCCTGTGGGGCAGTGCGACAGGGTGGCTTGTCGGCTTTTATTCCGGCAGCCCTGCGGCGAAACTGGTAAAGTGCGCCGCGTTATTACTCAAGAGGATTGTTTCATGGCCACTAACCGTTCCCGCCGTCTGCGCAAAAAACTCTGTGTGGATGAATTCCAGGAGCTGGGTTTTGAGTTGAACCTGGACTTCAAGGAAGACCTGACCGACGAAGCCGTTGATGCCTTCCTCGATGCCTTCCTGACCGAAGCCATGGACGCCAATGGCCTGGACTATGTTGGTGGCGACGACTTCGGTCTGGTTTGCCTGGCCAAGCGTGGCTCGGTCAGCGAAGAACAACGCGCTACCGTTGAAAGCTGGCTCAAAGCTCGCAACGAGTTGACCCGCGTCGAGGTTAGCCCGCTGCTGGACGCCTGGCATCCAGAACAGCCGATCAATCCGGTTGCCTGATGCTAGATGAAACGGCGGCCCCAGTGGCCGCCGTTTTGTTTTCAGCCTGCCTGTGCCGTAGCGCTGGCTGAGCCACCTTGGTGCAAGTGTTGTTCCAGTGCCTGCTCCACTGCCGCCAAGGCCGCCACCACCTGTTGCTGGTGAAATTCGAGCATGGGTGTTGGCGCGTTCGCCTGGCAGCCTGATTCCAGCTGTTGGCAGGCATCGATCAGGGTGCTGGCCTGAATAATCCGGGCAGCGCCGAGAATGCGATGGGCTTCGTCCTGCAACTGCTGGGATTGTAGCGTTGGGTCGAGCTCCTCCAGGGCTAGCCGGTCCTTACTAAAACTATGCTGAAGCTGCTTTAGCAATGCTTGCAGATCGGCGGCGCTGTTACCCACCACAGGCTCCAGGCCCTGCAGGTCGAATAGGCTCGAATGGGTGGGAGAAGTGCGCAGGGGCAGTGGTTGTACCCTGGCGAGGCGCTGTCCCAGGGCCTTGAGGCTGATTGGCTTGAGCAGGCAGTCATCCATGCCGGCCTGCTGGCATTGTTCACGGACTTCGGGCTGGGCATTGGCGGTGTAGCCAAGGATGGTGCTGCGTGGCCATTGCAGTTCGCTTTCGTCAGCGCGCACTGCCTGTGCGAGTTGGTAGCCATTCATGCCTGGCATGTTGCAGTCGAGGATCAGCACGTCGAATGCCTCTCGCCGCCACAGCTCCAGGCCCTCCAGGCCATTGTCGACACTGCGGTGCTGCAACCCCAGGTAGTTCAGTTGCTGGGTCAGTAGCAACAGATTGGCGGGATGGTCATCGACCACCAGTACATTCAGCGCGGCAACGGCTATGCAGGGTTCGGGGATCGAAGCGGGTACTCGGGGCTGGCTGGTCATGAGCGTCAGCGGCATGCGGATATGCACGCAGGTGCCCTGGCCAAACACACTGTGCAAGGTCAGGCTACCGCCCATGAGTTGGCACAGGTCGCGACTGATCGCCAGGCCCAGGCCCGTACCGCTGCGCGCCAGCTTGCTGTCGGGGTTGGCTTGGGCGAAGGGCAGGAACAGGCGTTGTTGGTCCTGTTCGCGAATGCCGATGCCGCTGTCCTGTACGGTCAATTCGAGATTGGCAAGGTCCGGCTCGGGGCCAGGTTCCAGGGTCAGGTTGATGATGATCTGCCCCCGCTCGGTGAACTTGATGGCATTGCTGACCAGGTTCGAAAGAATTTGTTTGACGCGCAGTGGATCCAATCGTACGTCGACACGTGCGCTGGGTGCGATGCGGATCATCAGGTGCAGGTCTTTCTGGCGTGCCAGGCCATCGAATACCCGCCCGACAGACTCGACCAGTTCCGCCAGACTGACGCGTTCCGGCGCCAGGGTCAGGTGCCCGGATTCGATGCGGGCGATGTCGAGTATGTCGCCGATCAAGGCCAGCAGGTCCTTGGCCGAACTGTAGGCCACCTTGACTGCCGTTCGGTCCAGTTGGCCTCGAGTGGCTTTCTCGAGGGTCAGTTCGAGCATGCCGAGGATGGCGTTCATCGGGGTGCGGATCTCATGGCTGATGGTTGCCAGGAAGGTGCTCTTGGCCCGGTTGGCGTCATCGGCCTGCTGTTTGGCTTGTCTCAGGTCCTGAATCAGTTGGCGCCGTTCGCTGATATCGATCCAGCCGCCGATGATGCCCTGGACTTCTCCCAGCGAGTTTCGGTAGGGCAGGATCCAGTGGTAAATGGTCATTGCCCTGTTGTTGAGCAGCAGCGGGCGGTCTACGATCAGTGGCACGCCCTCGCGCATCACCTGTTGGTAGTCGGCCTGGATCTGGCTGGCATAGCAGCTGTCACCCAGCGCGCCATCCTGCAGGCGCATACCCAGAACTTCATCAAGCTGCAACTGAACCGCCTCCAGGTAGCTGTCGTTGCAACTTTGCAGCAACCCTTCGCGATCACGCACGTATATGGGGTGAGGCGTGCCGTTGAGCAGCGCGCGCATGAATTCGAGCTGGTCACCAAGGGCGCGCTCGGCGGCCTCGCGTTGCTTGATCTGGCGGCGCATCCAGGCATTCCAGGCCAGTGACAACAAAAGTAGCACGCCGGTGCCCAGTACGACTTGCAGGACCAGCTGATGGTACTTGCTCCAGTAGGCGTCGGTGTCGGTGCTGTAGCCACGCCAACGGCTGTTGATGATGCCCAGCTCTTCCGGCGCGATACTCAGTAGTGCCTTGTCCAGGATCGACGCCAGTTCCTGGGCGTGCCGGGCGGTAGCCATGGAAAAGGTCGCGGGTTCGGCGCCAACCGAGGCACGAATGGCCAGCCCATGCTGGGACGCCAGGCTGAAGTTGGCGCTGATCAACGCAGTGATGGCAGCGTCGACCCGGCCGCTGGCGAGCAACGAGGTGGATTGAGCGGTGCTTTCGGTCTCCACCAACTCGATGCCGGCCACGCGTGCACGCAAGCTGTCGAGCAGAGGGCTGTCGCGGGTCAGGGCTACGCGTCGGCCCGGCAATTGCTCCAGGGAGGCAGGTTGGTCCGCTCCCGTTCGGGTCACCAGCACGTAGGAGTTTTCCAGGTATGGGCGACTGATGATCAGGGTGCTTTCCCGGCGCTTGCTGGGAGAGATGGCGGCAATCACATCGGCCCGGTCATGGTTCAAGCGATCGATCATGTCACTGATACCACTGGCGCGCTGTACTTCAAAGCGCAAGCCGGTGCGCAAGCGAATCAGCTCGAGCAGGTCGGCGGCAATTCCGCGAAAATTACCGGCGTTATCGAAGAATGTCAGCGGTGCTGCGGTTTCGTTGACCACTACCCGTACTACCGGGTGCTTGCTCAGCCAGCGTTCTTCGTGTTGTGAGAGCTGCAGTTTGCGGTCAGTCAGCAGTACGTCGCTGCCGGCACTCCAACGTTTGAAGATGTTTTCTCGGGTATTGCTTGAGAGGTTGTCGAGTGTGGCATTGATCAATTGCAGCAGGGGGAGGTTGCTTTGCTGTACGGCGAAGCTGAAGCCGACCGGCTCGTGTTTGCCAAAGTTAGCCATCTTGACGTTCTGCAGATGGCCCTGGTTGATCAGGTAATGAGTGGAAATGGTATCGCCGAGAAAAACATCGGCCTGATCGAACGCGACAGCATTGAGGGCATTCTGGTAGGAGGGGTAGGCCTGGATCGTTGCCTTGGGGTAGTTGGCCCGCACCTCTGCAAGCGGCAGGTAGTGGTACACCATGCTCAGGCGCATGCCAGCCAGGCCGGTATCAAGGGGGCGTTTTTCGTTCTCACGGGTCACCAGAACCGGTTGATCTACCGCGTAGGGTCTGGAAAGCACCACACCCGGTGTGGCGGCCTCGAAACCATTGGCGCTGCCGAGCAGGTCTATCTGCCCCAGAGTCAGGGCCCTCACCGCGTCCTGGCGGCTGGCAAAGCGTCGTACCTGAATCGGCAAGCCCAGGGTGTTCCCCAGTATGCCAGCAACGTCCGCGGTCAGGCCCTCGTAGTCGCGACCGCTGGCGGTCATGTCGAAGGGCGGATAATCCGGTGCCGAAGTACCCAGCAGCAATTGCCCTTTGCGTTCGATCCAGCGTCGTTGCGCTGCGCTCAGCGAGAGGTTCATGCTCGCCGGCTGGGAACGGCTGAGCAACGTGTACTGGCTGGCCTGAACTACGTCGGCGCGTGCCGTCGATAGCAGGCACAGGCAGGCCAGGACGCTGCACAGGCAACAAAAGCGGATGCGGCTAGGCATGGCCCGGCTCAAACCAGAGCATTGCGTTTGGCCATTTCAATGAGTTCGACCAGCGACTTGGCCTTGAGCTTCTGCATCAAGCGCTTCTTGTAGGTGCTGACAGTCTTGTTGCTGAGAAACATGCCCTGGGCGATTTCCTTATTGCTCCTGCCTTGGGCAAAGAGTTGCAGTACCATCAACTCCCGATCATTGACTTGCTTGAACAGCTCCAGCTCGCAGTGTTCATCACCATGAGGGTGCAGATTATTGATGGCTTGACTGGGGAAGTAATTGTAACCCGACAACACCGCCTTGATTGCGCTGAGCAGTTCGCTCAGGTCTTCCTGTTTGCATACATAACCGGCGGCGCCGGAGTGCATGCAGCGAACGGCAAACAGCGCGGGCGATTGTGCGGTAAGTACCAGGATTTTTAGCGGAATGGACATGGCGTGGAAGCGCGACAGCACTTCCAGGCCATCGAGCCGTGGGATGCTGATATCGAGGATGACCAGGTCCGGCAGGCATTCGCGGACCATTTGCATGGCGTCGACGCCATTGTCCGACTCTCCGGCCACGCGATAGCCTTCATTCTCCAGGAGCATGCGTACCGCCAGGCGGATGACCGGGTGATCGTCGATGATGAATACAGAGTGCATGTTGAACGTTCCAGATAAGGTGCCAGAGATGAAGTAGGCACATTAACGTAGATAGAACAGGTCGCACATGAACACAAAGGGAGGTTAGTGCTATATAGGAAATTTCCGACCTTAAGTTAAGGGGAGGACTACAAGTCTTGTTTCATACTATTGCTGTATAGGCCGCTATTGGTAACTTTGTGTTTCTGTTTGGTTAGTTTGTTTAATATTTCTGCATTTTGTATTTTTTCTCCTACAGCGAGGTGCGAGAACAAGTAGCCAGGTTTGATACCGCTATGGGTTCCCACACCTTGCTAACGGGTTGCCCGGTCAAACCGGGCTTGAGTGCCCCGTCATTTCCCGCGCCATTTCACTGGCATAGCTGTCTGTCATGCCGGCAATGAAGTCGATCATGCGCAGGAACGACGTATGCAGCGGCGCGCAAGGATTGGGGGCATTGTTACCGAGCAGGTCGAGGATGCGCCGGCTCTTGAACGACGGCGTGCGGCCACCGTGTTGCTCAAGTGCTGCGCCGCAGAAGGAGTTGAGCAGGATTTCGAGGGTGGTATAGGCGCCGATCTCATGGAGCGTCTTGCGTTTGTCCTGGAATATTTTTTTGCGTGCCATATCCTTGGCCTGCAGGACGCAGCGTTTGGCCGGGCCGTGCATGTGCTCGACCAGATCGCCATGCAGTTGCCCCGACAGTAACGCATCCTGTTGTTCGACAAAGGCGCGGGCGGCGGCGTTGGTCAGGTGCTCGATGGCTTTGCCGCGCAGAATGGCCAGCTTGCGCCGGCGCGAATCGCCCGGCCCGAGTTGGCGATAGGTTTCCGGCAGGTCGTCACCTACCAGGCTCAGCAATAGCGACTCCACCTCCGGATAGTCGAGCAGGTCCATTTCCAGGCCGTCTTCGAGGTCGATCAGGGCGTAGCAGATGTCGTCGGCGGCTTCCATCAGGTACACCAGGGGGTGCCGGGCCCAGCGTTGTTCCTCAATTTGTGGCAGGCCGAGTTTGCGGGCAATCTGCTCGAGCAGTGGCAGTTCGCTCTGATAGCAGCCAAATTTGTGTTTCTTGTAGCCCAGCGCGTCGGCATGACGGGCAGTCCAGGGGTACTTCAGGTACGTGCCGAGGGTTGCGTAGGTCAAGCGCGTGCCCCCATCGAACTGGTGGTACTCCAGTTGGGTCAGTACCCGAAAGCCTTGGGCGTTGCCTTCGAAATTGAGAAAGTCGGCACGCTCGGCGTCCGTCATGGCGTCGAGCCAGCCGCGCCCGGCGGCCTGCTGGAACCAGTGGCGGATGGCATCTTCACCGGAGTGGCCGAAGGGCGGATTGCCGATATCGTGGGCCAGGCAAGCCGATTGCACGACCATGCCAAGATCGCTCGGCTCGCACCATTGGGGCAGTTTTTCGCGCAGGGTTTCACCGACACGCATGCCCAGTGAGCGGCCGACACAGCTGACTTCCAGCGAATGGGTCAGGCGTGTGTGGATATGATCGTTGCTGGATACCGGGTGCACCTGGGTCTTGCGCCCCAGGCGACGGAAGGCGCCGGAGAAAATGATCCGGTCATGGTCCTTGTGGAAGGGGCTGCGGCCCAGCTCTTCAGGGCTGTGCAGGGTCTTGCCGAGACGTTCGCGGGTAAGCAGGGTGTGCCAGTCCAAGGCCAGTTCTCCGATACAGGGGGCAGGTGCCTAGCTTCCCGTGTCGGCGCAACAGCTGCAAGTCTATCTAATGGAATGCTTACCCAGATCCTCAGCGCTTGTTGGCAGCCCCCTGCATGACCAGCTTGAGCAACGGTAGCAGGCTGCTGCCCAAGCGGATCATCCGACTCAGGCCGCCGCTTTTGGCGCCCTTGCCGGTCAGAAAGCCCAGCACCACCACCGCACCGATTCCCCACAACGGCGCATGCTTGATCCCCAGCCCACCTTGCAGGCTATCGCCCATGGCGCGCAGACGGGTCAGGGGATTGAGCAACTGTCCAGACTCATGGCGGATTTCCTGGCGGTGCATTTCCAGGCGCAGACGCACCAGCGCCTTGCGCAATTCACGCCGGCTGGTAGTGTTCGGTATTTCAGGCAGGCTCATGGCAACAGACGCTCCCGATCCTTGGCTAGTTCTTCGAGGGTCGAACTGAAGGGTGACGATTCGTCGTACACCGCAGCTTTGAGGCGCAGCCCACAGAACAGTGCCGCCAAGCCATAGAACACACACAGGCCGATGACCCCGGCCAGGCGATAGCTGTCCCACAGCAGCACCAGCACCAGCCCCGAAACGGCGACCAGCAACAGCAGGGCAAACACCAGCGCCAAGCCGGCAAACAACAGCAGGCTCAGGGTGCGCGCTTTCTGTTCCTGCAGCTCAATGCCGAACAGCTCGACATGACCGTGGAGCAGGCCGAGTACGGCGGCGCCCAGGCGTTTGCCCGACGCGCCATTGGCGCCGATCGATTCGCTTTCCATGCCCAGAACCTCAGCGCCGACTAGCCAGCAAGCCGATCAGGAAACCGACCCCGGCGGCGATCCCGATCGATTGCCAAGGGTTGCTCTGCACATAGTTTTCAGTCGCGCTCAGGGCTTCCTGGCCGCGTTCACGGACAGTATCCTGGGTTTGCTGCAGGGTTTCCCGGGCACGAACCAGGCTGTCATGGATCTGGCTACGTAACTCGTCGGCCTGATCGCCGGCCAGGGTAGCGGTGTGCTCCAGCAGTTTTTCGGTGTCACGAACCAAAGCCTGGAAGTCAGCCATCAATACGTCTTGAGCAGTCTTTGCCGATTTGCTGGTCATGGGGCTCTCCCTAATGGTGTGTAGCTATTTCGAGTCGCGAGCGCTGGCGAAGGTTCAGTGAAAAATACTGGTACAGGTTTTGCTGTCCCATAGTGCGCTCAAGTCCGGTGCCTGCGCTAAATCCGCGCGCTGACGTCAAGCGGACCTATAAACCTTAACCCAATCCACGACAAACCCAAGGAAAAACTCCAGGAATCAGCAGGGTCAGCCAGGGAGGTGGCGTTCAAATGATCCAGGCTGGTGCAAAAAGGAGTCCCTGCGCGCTGTCTTGGTGCTTTTCGAAAGGCCTGCCGATCCCATGGAAAATCTGCAAAGTGCGGTGGACACTCTTGTTCACGGCTCCAACACACTCTTCATTCTGCTGGGCGCTGTCATGGTCCTGGCCATGCACGCCGGGTTTGCTTTCCTTGAAGTGGGTACCGTACGGCACAAGAACCAGGTCAATGCACTGTCCAAGATCCTTAGCGATTTTGCCGTATCAACCCTGGCGTACTTTTTCGTTGGCTACTGGATTTCCTATGGCGTGAGTTTCCTGCAGCCAGCGGCGGTGCTCAGTGGTGAGCACGGTTACAGTCTGGTGAAGTTCTTTTTCCTGCTGACATTTGCCGCGGCGATTCCGGCAATCATTTCTGGTGGTATCGCCGAGCGGGCCCGCTTCGCCCCGCAGTTGTGTGCCACAGTACTGATCGTTGCCTTCGTCTACCCCTTCTTCGAAGGTATTGTCTGGAATGGCAATCTGGGCCTCCAGGCCTGGTTGAAGGCGCAGTTTGGCGCCAGCTTCCATGACTTTGCCGGCTCCGTGGTGGTGCATGCCATGGGCGGATGGCTGGCCTTGACGGCAGTTCTGCTGCTCGGGCCGCGCAATGGTCGCTATCGCGACGGCAAGCTGGTGGCGTTCGCCCCTTCGAACATTCCCTTTCTGGCCCTGGGCTCGTGGATTCTGATCGTCGGCTGGTTCGGCTTCAATGTCATGAGCGCCCAGACCCTGCAAGGCGTCAGCGGCCTGGTCGCAGTCAACTCGTTGATGGCCATGGTCGGCGGCACGGTGGCAGCCTTGTTGGTCGGGCGCAATGACCCGGGCTTTCTACACAACGGTCCACTGGCTGGGCTGGTGGCTGTGTGTGCGGGCTCGGATCTGATGCACCCGGTCGGGGCGCTGGCCACTGGGGCGATTGCTGGTGCCCTGTTTGTCTGGTGCTTTATTGCGGCGCAGAACACCTGGAAAATCGACGATGTACTGGGTGTCTGGCCACTGCATGGTTTGTGCGGCGTGTGGGGTGGTATTGCCTGTGGGATTTTCGGCCAGACAGCGTTGGGTGGTCTGGGCGGCGTCAGCCTGATCAGCCAGGTGATCGGCAGCCTGGCCGGGGTGCTGCTGGCACTACTCGGCGGTTTTGCTGTGTATGGTGTAATCAAAATGCTGCTCGGCCTGCGCTTGAGCCAGGAGCAGGAGTACTACGGCGCCGACCTGTCGATCCACAAGATCGGCGCCACCAGCCAGGATTGACTAGCGCCCGCCGACCAATCGCGCTTCACAGACTGCAAGGGCGGATAGCGGGCCGCTGAGCAGCACCGCGTCGCCGGCATGCAGGCAGGTGTCGGCGGTCACGACAAGTTCTTCGCCGTTGCGCTGCACTGCCTGCAGCTCGACACCCAGCTGCTCCAGGCTCAGTTCGGCCAGCGGGCGTCCGCAAGCGTAGGCCTCGGCGCCAAGGTTGACCGCATGCATCATGGCCTTGGGCAGGCCTTCGCTGTCTACAGGGCTAGTCTGGGCGCCATGGTAGAACGCTTGGAGCATGCGGTAGCGGGTCTGGCGCACTTCATTGATACGCGCTTGCACGTGGTCCATTGGCAGGCCAAGCATCACCAGCGCATGGGAAGCCAGCATCAGACTCGATTCGAGCAGCTCCGGTACAACAGCGGTTGCGCCGGCGCTGCGCAGCTCTTCACGCTGGCTGTCATCGCGGGTACGCACCAGAATCTGCACCTGGGCGTGACGCTCGCGAGCCGCTTTGAGCACGCTCATGGCGATGTCGGTCTTGTCCACGGCAATCACCAGCAGACGCGCACGTTCAAGGCCGGTGGCACTGAGCAGTTCGCCCCGGCGTGAGTCACCGTAATGTACGCAACTTTCGCCTGCAGCGGCTTCTTGAACCCGGACAGGGTCATCATCCAAGGCAATGAAGGGGATGTTTTCACGGCGCAGGAAACGCCCGATCGATTGTCCAACCCGGCCATAACCGCAGATCAGTACATGGCCGTTCATTGCCGCGCTTTGCGCCTCGATTGCCTCCAGGTGGATTTCCTCGTTGGGCTTGCGGTGCAGGTGGGCGGCGATGCTGGGTGCGGCACGCAGCAGCAGAGGGGTGACCAGCATCGAGCAGAAGGTGGCGGCCAGCAACAGATTGCCAATGGCTTCTGGCAGCAGATGGGTTTGCTGCATCTGTGCCATCAGGGCGAAACAGAACTCGCCGCCCTGGGCCAAGGCCAGGCCGCTGCGCCAGGCAGTTTCGGCATCGCTGCCACGCAGCCGGACCAGCGCTGCGACCACGCAACCTTTGACCAGCAGCAGGCCCAGGGTCAAGGCGAGAATTTCCAGGCCATGGCTGGCGAACAGTTGCAGGTCGATGAGCATGCCGATACTGACGAAAAAAAGCCCCAGGAGAATGTCCCGGAACGGGCGGATGTCCGCTTCGATCTGATGGCGATAGTTGCTCTCACCCAACAACATACCGGCCAGGAATGCGCCCAGCGCCGGTGACAGGCCGAGCAAGTGCGTCAGCCAGGCGGTCAACAAGACGATGACCAGTGCCAGCAGTACGAACAGCTCTGCCGAATGGGAGCTGGCCACTTCATGGAACAGGCGCGGGAGTAACCAGCGGCTGGCCAGCAGCAGGCCAACAAATAGAATGACGGTTTTGCCCAGGGTCAACGGCAAGGCCCAGTACCAGGCTTGGCCACCTTCGCCAGCAAACACTGGGACCAGGGTCAGCAGCAACACGGCTACCACGTCCTGGAACAGCAGCACGCCAATGGCGTTCTGCCCGTGGCTGCTGAAAATCTCCCCGAGGCTGGTCAGTTCTTTGCTGACGATTGCCGTGGATGACAACGCCAGGCCTGCGCCCAGCAATAGCGCCGCGTTCGCGGGCATGCCCATCAGGGCAAGCAACCCGGCCAGCAGCGTCGCCGAGCCGATCACCTGCAGGCTGCCCAGGCCAAACACCACATTGCGCAGGGCGAGCATTTTTGACAGCGAAAACTCCAGGCCCAGGGAGAACAGCAGGAACACCACGCCCATTTCCGCAAGGTCCGGCAGTTCTTCGCTTTCATTGACCCAGTTGAGTGCGGTGGGGCCGACAAACAGGCCAACACACAGGTAGCCCAGGACAGGCGGCAGCTTCAGGCGTCTGAAGAAGGCAATAACGACCAGCGACGAGGCCAGAATGATCAATAGGTTGGCAAACACAAAACACTCCATGTAGGAAAGCAGCAAAAAACCAGTAAGCATGAGTCATGTCCGCTGGCCTTGCGCTGATCCGGGTCAGTCTTTCGCCAGCGTTTGGGCTCTGGTGTTCCGCGCTCGACGGCCCCTGACTGCAGACCTAGAATAATGATCCCTTCTTTCTCTTGCCGGTACCCATAAATGCTTCCTGAATGCCAATTGTTCGGCACCCTGGGTTGCCACCTGTGTGAAGTGGCCGAAGCCCTGTTGATGCCTTTCGTCGAGCATGGCCTGCTGGTTGAACTGGTGGATATCGCCGATGACGAGTCCACGCTGGAGCGCTACGGTCTGCTGATTCCGGTACTGCGCCGTTGTGACAGCGGCGCGGAGTTGAAGTGGCCGTTTGACGCCGAGCAAGTGGTGGCCTTTCTGCGTTGAAGTATCCGCTTAGGCGGAGAGATTTCCGGTTGTGCGCTGCAGGGTGAGGGCGTGGACAATCCTTGGGTGCTTTTACTCATACCAAGGAGCAGATCATGCACCTGAGCGAACATTTCACACTGGCCGAAATGACGATATCGGAGAGCGCTGCGCGTCTGAATATCGACAACACGCCAAGCGCCGAAACCCTCATCAATCTTCGTCGCCTGTGCACTTTTCTGGAACAAGTACGCTTGTTGATCGACAAACCGGTATTGGTCAGTAGCGGCTACCGCTCCGTTGAATTGAACCGCGCCATTGGTGGTTCGCTTAAGAGTGCTCATGTCCAGGGATTGGCCGCGGACATCAATGCACCGGGAATGGCGCCACTTGCGTTGGCGCAGCGGGTAGCGGACAGCCCGTTGATGTTCGATCAGCTGATTCTGGAGTACGACCAATGGGTGCATCTGGGACTTGCCGCAACACCTGAGCGACGGCAATTGCTGACCATCCGCAAGGGTACCGGTTACCTTTCCGGGCTGGTCTGAGCGCTGTTTGATTGACGCATTCGACAACTCTGAATATGCTGTATATAAATACAGTATTGAGGTGAGGTTTGCCTCGAGGATCCAAACCATGGTTAATGTCGAACAACTGAAATACACCGTCAATCGCATGCCCACCGCCATGGTGAGCGAGGCGGTGCTCGAGTTGCGCCTCGATGGTCTGGTACTGGAGGGCAAGACGCCCTTCAACAAACTGCATTTCAACACCTGTTTCGCCGAGATCGAAGCACTGTTCCAGCGTGCCGGCTACCACCGTCCGCTGGATGTGGTTGGATATCAGGGTTTGTTGTATGCACTCTACGACCCCGGTCGCTGGGAGGCGGTTGAGGTGTTGCGCTGGCTCAAGGAGTTCACCGAGGCCGCTGCAACCCAGACTGGCTGAGGCGCCAGGCTTGCGGGATAATGCGCGGTCTATCTGTCACGAGCGTTCCCATGGCCATTGCCCCTTTCGATCCGGCCCAGCATCAAGCCAGCACGGTCTGCCTGCCTCCTGGCAACTGGGCGACCGTGCTCGACTGTCTGAGTGAGCATTTCAAGGCCGTCGGACGCGAGCAGTGGCTTGACCGGATTGCCCGTGGACGCGTGCTGGATGCCCAGGGTGAGCCGATCAGCGTGGCGCTGGCCTACAAACCGGGGCTGCGCATCCACTATTTTCGTGAAGTACCCAACGAGAAACCTATCCCGTTCGAAGAGCAGATCCTGCATGTCGACGAGCATCTGGTGGTGGCTGACAAACCGCACTTTCTACCCGTCACGCCTACTGGCGAGTATGTTGAACACACCTTGTTGCGTCGGCTGATTCGCCGCCTGGATAACCCGAACCTGGTCCCTTTGCATCGTATCGATCGCCACACCGCCGGGTTGGTGTTGCTTTCTGCCAACCCGCAGAGCCGATCGGCCTATCAATCGCTGTTCCCCAACCGCCAGATCGACAAGCACTACCAGGCTATTGCTCCTGCATTGGCGCAGTTGCAGTTTCCGTTGCGGCACAAGAGTCGCATGGCTAGTGGCGAGCCGTTCTTTCGCATGCAGGAAGTCGACGGACCATGCAATAGCGAAACGCTGGCCCAGGTGTTGGAGAAGAACGGTGAACTATGGCGCTACGGGTTGTCGCCGATCACCGGCAAGACGCACCAGTTACGCGTGCACATGACTGCGCTGGGCGCGAGTATCTGCAACGATCCCTTTTATCCGCAGGTGGTGCAGGAGCAGGATGACTACAGCAAACCGCTGAAGTTATTGGCGCAGAGCCTGCGGTTCACAGATCCGCTGAGCGGTGAAGAGCGCTTTTTCGAAAGCCGGCTGACGCTCGACTGGTAAGGCGGAGTCGGCGCATCCGCAAGCGGATGCGCCGACTTTTCAGCGGTTAAAGCGCTCGACCAGCGAGTACTGGGTGGTGGCGGTGCGGGTCAACTCTTCGCTGAGCAAGGCCGAATGCTGGGCCTGCTCGGACGTCTGGTCAGCCAGCTCGGCGATGGTGCTGATGTTGCGGCTGATCTCGTCGGCCACAGCCGTCTGCTCTTCGGTGGCCGCGGCGATCTGGGTGGCCATGTCGGTGATGTTGGCCACCGCTTCGCTGATACCGACCAGGGCCTGGTCCGCTTCCAGTACTCGCGCCACGCCTTCCTCAGCCTGGCGATGACCCGATTCCATGGTCTGCACGGCATTGTTGGCGGTTTGCTGCAGCTTGGCGATCAGGCTGTGAATCTGGCCAGTCGATTCGCTGGTGCGCTGGGCCAGTTGGCGAACCTCATCGGCCACCACGGCAAAGCCGCGGCCCATCTCCCCAGCTCGCGCTGCTTCAATGGCAGCGTTGAGCGCCAGCAGGTTGGTCTGATCGGCGATGCCCTTGATGACATCGACCACACCGCCGATTTCGTCGCTGTCGCGCGCCAGTTGGGTCACGGTCAAGCCGGTTTCGCCGACAGCCGCCGAGAGGCGCTGGATGGCTTCGCGGGTTTCGCCAGCGATGTCGCGGCCGCGACCGGTCAGGCGATTGGCTTCCTGGGTGGCGTCGGCGGTGCGCTGCACGTGGTTGGCCACTTCCTGGGTCGTGGCGGCCATCTGGTTGACCGCGGCGGCGACCTGTTCGGTCTCGACCCGCTGACGCTCCAGGCCCGAGGAGCTGTTGTGGGCCAGGGTGTCGGACTGCCGGGCCTGCTCGTTGAGGTGCTCTGCAGTGTCCTGTAGACGGGTCAGGCAGGTCTTCAGCCGCGCATCCTGGCTGAGCATGGCCATTTCCAGGCGCGCCTGGACGCCGCGGCTATCGGTGTACATCTGCGCGATCAACGGATCGGAGGTGGACTGCTCGGCCAGGCGCAGCAAGCGCTTGAGACCGCGTTGCTGCCAGGTCAGGCCCAGCAGGCCGAGTGGCACCGACAGAGCCGCCGCCAGGGCGAAGCCCCAGGAGTGGCCAAGCCAGCTACCGATCAGGAAGCCGACCTGGCTGACCAGAATGAAGGGTAGCCAGTCCTGCACCACGGGCAGCCACTTGTCGCGACGTGGGATCGCCGGCCGGTCCTGGTTGATGCGCTGGTACAGGGCCTCGGCCCGACGTACCTGTTCGGCAGTGGGTTTGACCCGTACCGACTCAAAGCCGACCACCTGGTTGTTCTCGAACACCGGGGTGACGTAGGCGTTGACCCAGTAGTGGTCGCCGCTCTTGCAACGGTTCTTGACGATGCCCATCCATGGCAAACCTTGCTTGAGCGTGCTCCACATATGCGCAAACACTGCAGGTGGGACGTCGGGGTGGCGCACCAGGTTGTGCGGCGCGCGCATCAGCTCCTCGCGGGAAAAGCCACTGATCTCGACGAAGGCATCGTTGCAATAGGTGATGACACCCTTGGTATCAGTGGTCGAGATCAAGCGTTGTTGAGCAGGAAACGTCCGTTCGCGCTGGGTAATCGGCTGGTTATTACGCATAAGCTGTTCAATCCGCAAGGCTTTCGAGGGGTATCGGCAGCGTGGAGGGTTTATTGAATGAATTTTTGCAAAAGTCAGCGAGTGACCGCTGGTTCACCCAGGTATCAGCATCGGATAGGTAAAGCCGGCGAAATGAGCCAGGTTCAGGCCGAAATGGCAGAGTACCGCAGCGAACAAGCCACCGTAGCGGTAGGCCAGACCATAACCGATGCCAGCCAGGGAGGCCAACAGCCCCCACTGCCAGCCAGCACCCAGGTGCGCGAGGCCGAACAGGCCAGCGGCCAAGAGCAGGGCTAGGTGTTGATGCTTGAGTAAGCGTTGAAGTCCGCCCTGGATGTAACCACGAAATAGCAGTTCTTCGGTCAGGCTGACCAGCAACAGGTTGTTCAGCACCCAGAGCCAGGCTTGCCCCGGCCATTTCGGTGCCCAGGCAATCATGCCCAGCAGCCAGGCACCGCCCAGGCAAACGGTAATCACCGCCGGCAGCGTCCAGGCCAGGCTCGGCAGGAGGCGCTTGCCGCCCATCGCCAACACCCAGGGACAGGCCAGTAGCAGCCAGAAGCCGATCAATGGCTTGTCCAGGTTCAGGTACATGGAAAAGGGTACCGCGCCTTCGCTGAACACCGCTTTGCCGATGACCTTGGCACCCTGGAAGCCCGGCAGCCAATGCAACGCCAGTGCCAGGGCCAGCAATACGAACAGGGCATGACCGAACAGTTGCTGCCAGCGCGCTCGCCGGTTGACCAGCAATCCGGCGCAAAGCAGGGCAATCAGACTGGGTAGGGCAAGCAGGCCCAGGTTGCCATGGACGAGGGAGAAGACGTAACCAAGGCCCAGCAGGGCCAGTCCGATCCATTGGGAGGCAGGCATGTAGATTCCATTATTCGCTGAAAACGTGAAGTCTACGACTCCCCAGGCGTTGCCCAGGACACGCTCAGTTGCAGTATTGCCGCCTGCAACGGACCTTCACCTCGAACGGGCCTGTGCTTCACGCTGCGATCAATTGCCGCAGCACGTAGTGCAGGATACCGCCCGACTTGAAGTACTCCACCTCATTGAGGGTGTCGATCCGGCACAGCACCTCAATCTGTTCCTGACGGCCATCCTGGCGGGTGACGTTCAGGCTCAGGTTCATGTGTGGCTGGATCCGGGCGTTGCTCAAACCGAGTATATCGATGCGCTCGCTGCCATCGAGGCCCAGGCTCTTGCGGGTCTGCCCGGCCATGAACTGCAGCGGCAACACACCCATGCCCACCAGGTTGGAGCGGTGAATACGCTCGAAGCTTTCCGCCAGCACCGCCTTGATCCCCAGCAGGTTGGTGCCTTTGGCCGCCCAGTCGCGGCTGGAGCCGGTGCCGTACTCCTGGCCGGCAATCACTACCAGCGGCGTGTGGTCGGCCTGGTAGCGCATGGCCGCGTCGTAGATCGCCATCTTCTCGCCGGTAGGAGCATAGAGAGTGTTGCCACCTTCTTCGCCACCGAGTATCTCGTTACGGATGCGAATATTGGCGAAGGTGCCGCGCATCATCACTTCATGGTTGCCCCGGCGCGAGCCGTAGGAGTTGAAGTCGCGCGGTTCCACGCCTTTGTCGCGCAGATAACGCCCGGCCGGGCTGTCGGCCTTGATGTTGCCGGCAGGGGAGATGTGGTCGGTGGTCACCGAGTCGCCGAGCAGGGCCAGCACCCGGGCGCCGTGAATGTCTTCGATGACCGGCAAGGGGCCAGTGATGTCATCAAAGAACGGCGGGTGCTGGATATAGGTGGAATCGTCCTGCCAGACATAGGTGGCCGCCTGCGGTACTGCAATCGCTTGCCATTGGGCGTCGCCGGCGAAGACTTCGGCGTATTCCTTGTGGAACATCGCCGTATCGACACTGGCGACCGCCGCGGCGATTTCCTGCTGGCTTGGCCAGATGTCACGCAGGTACACCGGCTGGCCATCCTTGCCGCTGCCCAGTGCTTCGCAGCTCAAGTCCAGGCGCAAGCTTCCGGCCAGGGCATAGGCCACCACCAACGGTGGAGACGCCAGCCAGTTGGTTTTCACCAGCGGGTGCACCCGGCCTTCGAAGTTGCGGTTACCCGACAGTACCGAGGCGACGGTGAGGTCGGCGCCGGTGATGGCTTTCTCGATGGCGTCGTCCAGCGGCCCGGAGTTACCGATGCACGTGGTGCAGCCGTAGCCGACCAAATCAAAGCCCAATTCATCCAGATAAGGCGTCAGGCCAGCCGCCTTGTAGTAGTCGGTCACCACCTTGGAACCGGGGGCCAGTGAGCTCTTGACCCAAGGTTTGCGCTTCAGGCCTTTCTCGACAGCTTTTTTCGCCACCAGGCCGGCGGCCATCATCACGCTGGGGTTGGAGGTGTTGGTGCAGGAGGTAATCGCGGCGATCACCACGGCGCCGTCGCGCAGCAGATGAGTCTGGCCTTCATATTCATAGCTGACTTCACCGGCCTGGTCGGCATTGCCCACGGCTACGCCGCCACCGCCTTCACTTTCCAGGCGGCCGACGTCCTTGTTCGAGGCACGTAGCTGCAAGCTGAGGAAGCTGTCAAAGGCCTGGCTGACCTGGGACAGGGCGACCCGGTCCTGGGGACGCTTGGGACCGGCCAGGCTGGCCTCCACCTCATGCATGTCCAGGGCCAGGGTGTCGGTGAACACCGGCTCCTGACCGGGCAGGCGCCACAGCCCCTGTTCCTTGCAGTAGGCTTCAACCAGCTTGACGGTGTCTTCGGGTCGGCCCGACAGGCGCAGGTAATCCAAGGTCACCTGGTCGACCGGGAAGAAGCCGCAGGTGGCACCATATTCCGGTGCCATGTTGGCGATGGTGGCGCGGTCGGCCAGCGGCAGGTCAGCCAGGCCGTCGCCGTAGAACTCGACGAATTTGCCCACCACGCCTTTTTTGCGCAGCATCTGCGTGACGGTCAACACCAGGTCGGTGGCGGTGATGCCTTCGCGCAGCTTGCCAGTCAGCTTGAAGCCAATGACTTCGGGGATCAGCATCGACACCGGCTGGCCGAGCATCGCAGCTTCCGCTTCGATACCGCCGACCCCCCAGCCGAGCACCCCCAGGCCGTTGATCATGGTGGTGTGCGAGTCGGTGCCGACCAGGGTGTCGGGGAAGGCGTAGGTGCGACCGTCCTCTTCGCGGGTCCACACGGTGCGTCCCAGGTACTCCAGGTTGACCTGGTGGCAGATGCCGGTGCCCGGAGGTACCACGCTGAAGTTATCGAAGGCATTCTGGCCCCAGCGCAGGAAGGCGTAGCGTTCGCCGTTGCGCTGCATTTCAATGTCGACGTTCTGCGCGAAGGCCTCTTGGCTGGCGTAGCGGTCGACCATCACCGAGTGGTCGATGACCAGATCTACTGGCGACAGCGGATTGATCCGCTGCGGATCACCGCCGGCCTTGGCCATGGCCGCGCGCATGGCGGCCAGGTCGACCACCGCGGGGACCCCGGTAAAATCCTGCATCAGCACCCGTGCCGGGCGGTACTGGATCTCGCGGTCGGAGCGGCGCTCCTTGAGCCAGTCGGCCAATGCGCCAAGGTCGGCGCGGGTGACCGTCTTGTCGTCCTCCCAGCGCAGCAGGTTTTCCAGCAGCACCTTCAGCGACATGGGCAAGCGCTGCAAGTCGCCGAGACGCTTGGCGGCCTCGGTCAGGCTGAAGTAGTAATAGGGACGGTCAGCGACCATTAGCGTCTTGAGGGTTTTCAGGCTATCGAGCGAGGGCATTACCAACTCCTTCTGCGCAGGTGTTCGGCGATCTTCCCTGCTGTCGCCGGTTCACTGCCTCTGTGACGGTCCGCACGGCACGGACCTGGCTGAACGGTCAGGTTAGACCTGTTTGGCACACCTGACCAAGTACTGGACCGGCGGGGCATGTCGCCGGTTCCGAACTTGCTTTATCATTCGCCGATTTACCGGCGCAGTGCATTGCGTCCGGTCAGGGTTGGGGTGATTGGCCGCCAACCGTCCTGGAGTGAAGATGAATACCCTGTTTATGCATTGCCGGCCCGGCTTCGAGAGCGAAGTCTGTGCCGAAATCGCCGAGCATGCCGCCCGGCTGGACGTCGCCGGCTATGCCAAGGCCAAGCCGCAGAGCGCCTGTGCCGAATTTATCTGCAACGATGGCGAAGGCGCTCAACGCCTGATGCGCGAACTGCGCTTTGCCCAACTGATCTTTCCCCGGCAGTGGGCTCGTGGCAACTTCGTTGAACTGCCGGAAACTGACCGTATCAGTGTGCTGCTTGAGTCCCTGGGCGATTATCCGGTGTGTGGCAGTGTGTGGCTGGAGGTGATGGACACCAATGACGGCAAGGAGCTTTCGACATTCTGCCGCAAGTTCGAGGTGCCGTTGCGCAAGGCCTTGACCAAGGCTGGGCGCCTGGTGGAGGACCCGAGCAAGCCGCGTCTGCTGCTGACCTTTGTCAGTGGGCGGCGGGTGTTTGCCGGGATTGCCGCTGCGGACAATTCGGCCATGTGGCCGATGGGCATTCCACGCCTAAAGTTTCCGCGTGAAGCGCCGAGCCGCTCGACCCTCAAGCTGGAGGAGGCCTGGCATCATTTCATTCCTCGCGACCAGTGGGATGCCCGGCTATCCGACGACATGACCGGCGTTGACCTGGGCGCGGCACCGGGTGGCTGGACCTACCAGTTGGTCAAGCGTGGCATGCTGGTGACCGCTATCGATAACGGGCCCATGGCCGAAAGCCTGATGGATACCGGTCTGGTTCAGCACCTGATGGCTGATGGTTTTACTTACAAGCCCAAGCAGACAGTGGATTGGATGGTCTGCGACATCGTCGAGAAGCCGGCGCGCAGTGCGGCCTTGCTGGAAACCTGGTTGGGAGAGGGCCTGTGCCGTGAGGCGGTGGTCAACCTCAAGCTACCGATGAAGCAGCGCTATGCCGAGGTGCGGCGCTTGCTGGAACGGATTGAGGAGGGGTTCAAGGCGCGCAAGGTCAAGGTGTCGATTGGTTGCAAGCAGTTGTATCACGATCGGGAAGAGGTGACCTGTCATCTGCGGCGCCTGGACCTGAAACCGCGGTGACCACCTGTGGGAGCGGATTTATCCGCGAAGGGCCACAGCGCGGCCCCAAAGACGAAACTGCTATGCAGTTCTTCGCGGATAAATCCGCTCCCACAACTGTTGATTATTGCCCGCACAACGGTGAGGGAGCGACAATAGCTGATTGTTTCCGGAGTTCTACATGACCGACTTCACCCCAGACGCCATTCTCGACGCCACCGGCCTCAACTGCCCGGAGCCGGTGATGATGCTGCACCAGCACGTGCGCGACTTGGCCGCCGGTGGCCTGCTCAAGGTTATCGCCACCGATCCGTCGACCCGTCGCGATATCCCCAAGTTCTGCGTGTTCCTCGGTCACGAACTGGTCCAGCAACAGGAAGACGCTGGCACCTACCTGTACTGGATCCGCAAGAAGCTCGACTAAGCGCGTTGCGCCCGGCGAATGTGTTTACCACTGCTGCGCGCCAGGCGAATCGACAACATCAAGGCCGCGCAGGTCAATCCGGCGATCAGGCCTTCCCACAAACCGTTGGGGCCGCTGGCAGGGCCGAAGTAGTCGGTCAAGCCCAGCACATACCCCACCGGCAGGCCAATGCCCCAGTAAGCGAACAGGGTCAGGATCATGGTCACCCGGGTGTCCTGGTAACCCCGCAGGGCGCCCGCCGCGATCACCTGGATGGCGTCGGAGAACTGATAGAGCGCGGCATACACGATCAGCATCGCGGCAATCTGGATAACCGTCGTGTCCGGGGTGTAGATCGAGGCGATCGGCTCGCGCATCAGCAGAATCAGGCCGGCCGAGAAGCAGGCAAACACCAGAGCGGCGCCCAACCCGACCAGGGCGGCAAAGCGCGCCTGGCGCGGCTCTCCAGCACCGACTGCCTGGCCTACCCGCACTGTCACCGCCATCCCAAGTGAATACGGAATCATGAACAGCAGCGAGCTGATGTTCAGGGCGATCTGGTGGCCGGCCACCACGGTCGGGCCGAGACTGCCGATCAGCAGGGCGATCACCGCGAAGATGCTCGACTCGGCGAACACGGCGATGCCGATTGGCAGGCCAACGCCCATCAGGCGTTTGATGACCGGCCATTGCGGGCGTTCAAAACGTACCAACACCCGGCTGTTCTGGTAGGCCGGGGCCCAGCGGGTCCAGGCGGCCATGCTCAGGGCCATGAACCACATGACGATACCGCTGGCCCAGCCGCAGCCAACGCCGCCCAGGGCGGGCAGGCCGAAGTGGCCGTAGATCAGTATGTAGTTCAGCGGGATATTCAGCAGCAAGCCCAGGCAGCCAATGACCATGCTTGGGCGGGTGCGGCCGAGGCCGTCGCTGTAGCAGCGCAGCACGTAGTAGAGGGCGATGCCGGGAAAACCGAAGGCAATGCCTTGCAGGTAGCCCATGCTCGGCCCGACCAGTTGCGGATCGACGTTCATCACCTGCAGCACCGGCTCGGCGCTGATCAGCATGCCACTGGCAATCAGACTGACACCCACTGCCAGCCACAAGGCCTGGCGTACCAGTGGACCGATTTCGCCATGTTGACCGGCGCCGAAGCGTTGGGCCACCTTGGGGGTGGTGGCCAGCAGGATGCCGGTCATCAGCAGGAATACCGGAATCCAGATCGAGTTGCCCAATGCCACCGCCGCCAGGTCGCGCGGGCTGACCCGGCCGGCCATCACCGCATCAACGAAGCCCATGGCGGTGGTGGCCAGTTGGGCAATGATGATCGGCGTTGCCAGCAGCAACAGGCTGCGCAGTTCGGTGCGCACGCGAGCAGAGCGGGACAGGGGAGGGTAATGGGTGTCGGCGGTCATGGGTGTCACAAGGCAGGTGTCCACAAAAAAGGTGCGCAAAGCCGACTAGTCTACGCTTTGACGCATCGGTCAGGAAATATGCCCGGCGTTTTTGTGTCCGGCTGGATAAGCGTCCCTGCAAAAGCCTACACTGCGCACCCCGATAGGAGAGCGCCATGCTGATTGTTGCCGACGAGAATATTCCGCTGCTCGATGCCTTCTTTGCAGGTTTTGGCGAAATCCGCCGCTATCCAGGGCGCGCCATTGACGCAGCCAGTGTGAAGGACGCTGACGTCCTCCTGGTGCGCTCGGTGACCCGCGTCGATCAGGCGCTGCTTGAGGGCAGCAAGGTGCGTTTCGTCGGCACCTGCACCATCGGTACCGATCACCTGTCCCTGGACTACTTCGCCCAAGCCGCTATCCAGTGGTCCAGTGCGCCGGGCTGCAATGCCCGTGGGGTGGTCGACTACGTGCTGGGTAGCCTGCTGACCCTGGCCGAGCTCGATGGCGCCGACTTGTCTCGCCGTACCTATGGTGTAGTCGGTGCGGGTGAGGTGGGCGGGCGTCTGGTAGAGGTGCTGCGCGGGATGGGTTGGCAGGTGCTGGTGTGTGATCCGCCACGCCAGGCTCGTGAGGGCGGCGACTATGTGAGTCTGGAGCAGGTGCTTGCTGAATGCGATGTGATCAGTCTGCATACCCCTCTGACCCGTGAGGGCCAACAAGCCACCTGGCACTTGCTCGGTAGCGAGCAACTGGCGGCCCTGCGCCAGGGCACCTGGCTGATCAACGCCAGCCGCGGACCTGTGATCGATAACACTGCATTGCGTGAGCTGCTGCTGGAGCGCGAGGATGTGTTGGCGGTGCTGGATGTCTGGGAGGGCGAACCGCAGGTCGATCTGGAACTGGCCGACCTCTGTGTGCTGGCCACCCCGCACATCGCTGGCTACAGCCTGGACGGCAAGCAGCGCGGAACTGCACAGATCTACCAGGCCTTCTGTGCCTGGCGCGGCGAGCCTGCGCCGGTGCAGCTGGCGGATCTGCTGCCCCAGCCCTGGCTGGCCGAGATCGGTCTGCAGGCTGAATCTGATCCGGCCTGGGCCTTGGCCACCCTGTGCCGCGCTGTGTACGACCCACGGCGTGATGATGCCGAATTCCGTCGCAGTCTCAGCAGCGACCCACTTGAGCAGAAGGCTGCCTTCGATGCCTTGCGCAAGCACTATCCGCCACGTCGCGAGATAGCAGGGCTGGCGGTGCGCCTGCACGGGGAGGCGCCACACCTGGCACAGATGGTCCGGGCCCTGGGTGGCGTGCTGGTCTGACCACAGGCAATAAAAACCCGGCGCTTGGGCCGGGTTGAAGAATTCGGGTGGTTCAGTCTTTCTTGGCGGGGTCTTTGCGGCTTTGCTCCAGCTTTTGGCAGGCCTCCTGGACCATCGCTTCGGTGATGGTGATCTCTTTACCATCCGGGCCGATGATCGAACCGCCGACAGGTGTCTGCGGGGGCAGCGCGGCTTTTTCCTGGGTATTGCCTTGTTGCAAGCTCATTTCCTGTCTCCTCATCAGGTTGCAAGCTCAGACTAGAGTCGCCTTGTGACCGGCCTATGACAGCTCCTTTGGTTATCACTGTGCGATCTTTCCAGTCCACCAGAAAGCCAACTAAACCTCCAGTGGTACTTTAGACCGAAACGGTCTAGTTGGTAGTCGCTTGGGTCTTAATCCGCCTATGTGCTCAGGTTCAGGAGGTGACGTCTGCTCATTGCCATGAGTTCCTTGGCGCTGGATGAGCGGTCCGGTGTAGGCTGCGGGAAACAGCTGACAGATGGACTCTTGATGTTCAACAGGCTCTCCCCCCGACAGCGTCAGGCCGTGCGACTGGGCTGGCATTTCATCCGACCCTACAGCAAGCAGGCGCTGTTGGCGTTGCTGGCTCTGGTAGCGACCGCTGCAATCACCCTGTCGATGGGCCAGGGCATTCGGCTATTGGTCGACCAAGGCTTCATGAGCCAATCGCCGCACTTGCTCAATCAGTCCATTGGTTTGTTTCTGCTGTTAGTAATAGCCCTGGCCATTGGCACCTTCAGCCGCTTTTATCTGGTGTCGTGGATCGGCGAGCGTTGTGTGGCCGATATCCGCCAACAGGTATTCGATCACCTGATCTACCTCCACCCTGGTTTTTTCGAGAGCAACCGCAGTTCCGAGATCCAGTCGCGGCTTACCGCCGACACCACCTTGCTGCAGTCGGTGATCGGCTCGTCGTTATCGTTGTTCCTGCGTAATGCCCTGATGGTGCTGGGGGGTATCGTCCTGTTGTTCGTCACCAACCCCAAACTCACCAGTATCGTAGTGCTGGCCTTGCCCCTGGTGCTGGCGCCCATCCTGATCTTCGGGCGGCGGGTGCGCAGCCTGTCGCGCCAGAGCCAGGACCGGGTGGCCGATGTCGGCAGTTATGTGGCCGAAACCCTGAGGCAGATCAAGACAGTGCAGGCTTACAACCACCAGGCCAGCGATCAGCAACGCTTCGGCCGTACGGTGGAAGCGGCCTTTACGGTCGCGCGCAAGCGTATCTTGCAGCGCGCCTGGCTGATCACGCTGGTGATTGTGCTGGTGCTCGGGGCCGTGGGCGTCATGCTCTGGGTCGGTGGCATGGATGTCATTGCCGGACGGATTTCCGCGGGCGAACTGGCGGCCTTCGTTTTCTATAGCCTGATCGTCGGCGGTGCCTTCGGCACCCTCAGCGAGGTGATCGGCGAACTGCAGCGCGCCGCCGGGGCGGCGGAGCGGATTGCCGAACTGCTGGCCGCACGCAGTGAAATCACCGCCCCCTCAGAGGGGGTGGAGCGCTCGGTAGCGCGGGTCAGCGGCCGCCTTGAACTGCGGGATGTACGCTTTGCCTACCCGTCGCGGCCTGAGCCTGCGGCCATCGTTGGGCTGAGCCTGAGCGTCGAACCGGGAGAAACCCTGGCCTTGGTCGGGCCTTCGGGCGCGGGCAAGTCGACCTTGTTTGACCTGCTGCTGCGCTTTTATGACCCCCAGCAAGGCCGCATCCTGCTCGACGGCCAGGACCTGAGGCGGCTCGACCCTCAGGATCTGCGCCGGCACTTCGCCCTGGTGGCGCAGAACCCGGCACTGTTTTTCGGCACCGTCGAGGACAACATTCGTTACGGACGAGCCGATGCCAGCACTGCGCAGGTAGAAGCCGCGGCGCGCAGTGCTCACGCCCATGAGTTCATCCTGCAACTGCCCCAGGGCTATCAGACCCACCTGGGCGATGCCGGCCTGGGCTTGTCAGGTGGCCAGCGTCAACGCCTGGCCATCGCCCGGGCCTTGCTGGTGGATGCGCCGATCCTGCTGCTGGACGAGGCCACCAGTGCCCTCGATGCCCAGAGCGAACACCTGATCCAGCAGGCGCTACCGACCTTGATGAGCGGACGTACCACCCTGGTGATCGCCCATCGCCTGGCCACGGTGCAGCATGCCGATCGCATTGCGGTGGTCGACCAGGGCCGCTTGGTGGCTATAGGCACCCATCACCAATTGATCGCGCAGAGCCCCTTGTATGCGCGGCTGGCGGCCTTGCAGTTCAACATCGTTACAGAAATGTGACAGCGCCTTACAGGCTGTCACATTTCTGTAGCAATGCCTTGAGACTATCTAGCTCAGCTGTTGCGTAAGGCTCGAACTTGGCTGCTATCGAATGATGGCAGCTTTTTTTTCGCCTGTGCCAGCTGCCATTGAACGAGGACAGGGACGTCTTTGCCTGGTCGATGCCGCGTTGCGTCGCTCTCTTTTTCCTTGTTCCGAGATTCCTTCCGATGTTGCGTAAATCCCTCAGAGTGCAAATCCTCGCGTTACTTGGTGGCAGCCTGTTGGCGATACTGATGATTGCGCTGGTGTGCTTTCAATTGCTGTCGTCCAGCGTGCGCGGCTACGGGCAATTGATCGACGGGCCATTGCAGGCCTCGCAGTTGATTGATGAGGCCAATCTCCAGTTCAAGGTACAGGTCCAGGAGTGGAAAAACGTGCTGTTGCGCGGCAAGCAACCCGCCGAACTGGACAAATACTGGCAGCAGTTTCTTGCCCGTGAGCAGCAAGTGCAGGGCATTCTCGAGCAGTTGATCCAGAGCAACGAAGGGTCACTCAAGACCCGCGCCGAGCAGCTCAAGGAAAGCCACCGTCAGTTGGGGCAGGCTTATGCGCGGGGGCGTCAGGCGTTCCTGGCGGCAGGTGCTGATCCGGCAGCCGGAGATCAGGCGGTCAAAGGGGTGGACCGGGCGACCAGTGAGCAGATGAGCGAACTGGTCAGCCAGCTGCGCAGCGATGCCCAGACCCGCGCCCAGGCCATCAATCAGTCGGCGCAACGCACCGTGTGGCTGGGGCTGCTGGTGATGTTCGGCTCGGCTTTGCTGATCGGCCTGTTCAGTCTCTGGTTGATCAATCGTAGCCTGATCGAGCCGATCCGTGGCCTGATCGAGTATGTCGCGCAGTTGAGTCAGGGGCGTTTCGAGGCACGGGTCGCCAGTGACCGCCAGGATGAGCTTGGCCGTCTGGCGATAGCGGCCAATACTGTGCGTGACTTCCTTGCCGATACCATCGCCCGCCTGCAGAACAACGCTGGCGAGTTGGAAGCGGCCAGCGGCGAATTGCGCAGCATCGCCGGCAGCATGGCCCGCGGTACCGATGACCAGTTCCAGCGGACCGACCAGGTGGCCACGGCCATGCATGAAATGTCTGCGACAGCGCAGGAGGTCGCGCGTCATGCGGCCGAAGCGGCACGGGCCGCCGATGATGCCGATCACAGCGCGCAGGCGGGCGAACAGGTGATGCAGGCGACCATCGACACCATTGCCACGGTCAATCAGGAGATTGCCGGCACGGCGGCGGTGATCCGCCACCTGGAGGCCGACAGCGCCAGGATCGGCAAGGTATTGGAGGTGATTCGCGGGATTGCCGAGCAGACCAACCTGTTGGCGCTCAACGCCGCCATCGAGGCGGCGCGGGCAGGAGAGGCCGGCCGCGGCTTTGCCGTGGTCGCTGATGAAGTGCGCAGCCTGGCCCAGCGCACAGCCGCCTCGATTGCCGAGATCAACCAGATCATCAGTGCCGTGCAGTCCGGCGCCCTGGAAGCGGTCAAGGCCATCGAAAGCGGTCAGCAGCGCAGTGAGGAGGGCGCCGAGCAGGTCCAGCGTGCCGGGCAAATGCTGCAGCGCATCACCCTGGCTGTGGAGGCGATCCGTGACATGAATCGCCAGATCGCCACGGCCGCCAAAGAGCAGACCAGCGTAGCTGAAGACATTTCCCGCAACCTGGTGGAGATCACCCGCATCGCCACCGCCAATCAGCAGGCAGTGCAACACACCGAACAGGCCGGGCATCGCCTGCATGGCCTGTCGGGGCAGCTCGGCGAAGTCACCGCGCGGCTAAGCGCCTGAAGAGAGGGGGGAAATCCGCCACATTGCACGCCGCCTGGGTGGCAATGTGGCGGATTATCGCCAGAAAAACCGTTGAAGATGGGGTGCGACGACTCGTCCTAGCTATTAGTCGTTGGTCTTGCATGAGTTGGCCTGTTTCGTGCTTAAAGGCGGTCAGGCCTAGGCCATGCAAGCACCCGGCGGCAGGTTACAACGCCCATCGTCAGGGTGACGACCGTTCCCGATCCATCGAACAACCCCAGCCGTCAACCATCGCCCGCGCGTCTAGGCCGCTTGCCTGAACGCCGAGCCCCGCTAAGCTTTGGTCTGCGCGAGCAACAACAAGAATCCGGGCGTGCACAACGGGATGAGCGGTCATTGCCAATTACTTCACCTCAATTGGATTGAATTATGAAAAAGATCCTGCTGACGCTCCTGTGCCTGAGTGTCATCGGTTGCTCCAAGCCCAGCGAGCCAGAGAAAAGCGTAGACGTGCTGCTGATCGGCGGCGGCATCATGAGTGCAAGTCTCGGTACTTACCTCAATGAGCTGGAACCCACCTGGTCGATCGACATCTACGAGCGTCTGGACAAGGTCGCCGAAGAAAGCTCCAACGCCTGGAACAATGCCGGTACCGGTCACTCCGCCTTCTGCGAGCTGAATTACACCAGCGAAGGTGCCGACGGCAAGATCGACATCAGCAAAGCGGTCGGGGTCAACGAACAGTTCGAGATCTCCAAGCAGTTCTGGGCCTACCAGGTCGAGCAGAACGTGTTGAGCAACCCCAAGTCGTTCATCAACAACGTGCCGCACATGAGCTTCGTCTGGGGCGACAAGAACGTCGAATTCCTCAAGAAGCGTCATGAAGCCCTGCAGCACAGCTCGCTGTTCCGCGGCATGGAATACTCCGAAGACCATGCGCAGATCCAGAAGTGGGTGCCGATCGTGATGGAAGGCCGTGCCGCCGACCAGAAGATCGCCGCGACCCGCATGTCGATCGGTACCGATGTCAACTTCGGCGAGATCACCCGCCAGATGATCGCCTCGTTGACCAAGCACGACAACGTCAAGCTGCATGTGCAGCATGAAGTGCGCGACATCGTGCGCAACGCTGACAACACCTGGACCGTGGTCGTTGCTGACCTGGCCAACAAAGGTGTCGAGCGCAGCGTGAAGGCCAAGTTCGTCTTCATCGGTGCCGGTGGCGGCGCCCTGAAGCTGCTGCAGAAGTCCGGCATCCCTGAAGCCGAAGGCTATGCAGGCTTCCCGGTCGGTGGCCAGTTCCTGATGACCGACAACCAGGACATCGTTGCCCGTCACAAGGCCAAACTGTACGGCAAGGCTTCGGTAGGTGCACCGCCGATGTCCGTTCCACACCTGGACACCCGTGTGATCGACGGCAAGGAAGTACTGCTGTTCGGCCCGTTCGCGACCTTCTCGACCAAGTTTCTCAAGAACGGTTCGCTGCTGGACATGTTCGCCGCACTGACCACTCACAACATCATGCCGATGACCCACGCCGGTATCGACAACATCGACCTGAGCACCTACCTGATGGGTCAGCTGATGCTCAGCTTCGATGATCGTATGCAAGCCCTGCGCGAGTACTTCCCGAACGCCAAGAACGAAGACTGGAAACTGCTGCAAGCCGGTCAGCGCGTTCAGGTGATCAAGAAGGATCCTGTGCACGGTGGCGTTCTGCAGTTCGGCACCGAAGTCGTTGCCGCCCAGGACGGCACAATCGCCGCACTGCTGGGTGCATCGCCAGGTGCTTCGACTGCCGCGCCGATCATGCTCAGCGTGCTGGAGAAGACCTACAAGGACCGCATCAAGACCCCTGAGTGGCAGGCCAAGCTGAAGGAAATCATTCCGACCTATGGCCAGAAGCTCAACAACAACCTTGAGCTGACCAACAAGACCCGTGAATGGAGCAGCTCGCGTCTGGGCCTGCTGTACGTTCCGGTGCAGCCGGAAGCGGCAGCTGCAGTACAGGCTGAGCCTGCGCTGTAAGGCTTGAATCGGTGGTAAGAAGCAGCCCCCTGTCCAGGGGGCTGTTTTGTTTCAGGCCTGGATCAGTGGCGCTTCTTGCGATGATCATTGGCCAGGTTGTTACCCAGTGCACCACCCGCCGCGCCGCCCAGGCCGGCACCGATCGCCGAGCCGGTGCTGCCGCCGAGCTTGCCACCGACCAGTGAGCCACCGGCCGAACCCAGGCCGCCACCAATGGCCGCCTTGGTCTTGTTGCCTTTCTTGGCGGCCATGGCGCTACCCGCTGCGCCGCCGACGCCGGCACCAATCGCAGCACCGGTGCTGCCGCCGAGCTGCTTCCCGACCACGTTACCCAGTACACCACCCAGACCACCACCCAAGGCGGTCTGGCCATCGCCGGCCATTGCGCCCTGCGCGCACAACAAGCCCAGAGTCAGGGCGGCAAGAGTCTTACGCATGTGTTTCAACCTCTAAGTTCGAAAGGCGCGCATTCTGCTGGCCTCGGCAGCGCTGCGCAATGCTGGCCAGTACAGTTTGTCGTATCGCGGGCACGAAAAAGCCCGCACGAGGGCGGGCTGATCGCTGAGTAATCTGGTCGGAGAGACAGGATTCGAACCTTTATTGGCCAGAAATGCCCAAAAGCGTGTAGTCGTGTAGTGCCCCGTTGATTCTATCTTCCCCGGAATCTCTAGGGTCTGAGCCAAATCCTCACCGTGCACCATAGTGAACGACGCACCCATTATGCTTATGAGCCTCTGGTGGATGCTTTCTCTCGGGCTGAAAGCTTCTTCTAGGTTCTGGTTCCAAGCACCGAACAGGGTAGGATTGGTAATGATATCCGGTTGGATCGCTTCTGGAGGCTGCGCCATTTGGGTTTGATCTGTCGAGTCTTTCGCACCTGCTTTGAACACCGGGTTGTGTGACCGATGATCAGCTTGGGGCGGCGCACAGATCGACGCGCGGGTGTAGATCTGGTTACACGAGGCCTGCTGGGATGCGGGCGCGAAGGCGGGCAGCTAGCTGGAGGCGGAGTGCTCCAAAGCCACCTCCAGTGTACGATCAAGTGACCCTAATTAGGCGCAGGATATCTAGAAAGCAGAGTTTCACGTATGTTCCAACGTACGAAGTAATACCTCTCAGCAAGATAATATTTTTGAACGACACATGGAAAAGTCATCGTGAGTTTCAGTGATTATGGCAAGCCAGAAACTATCTCCACCGAGGCATACTTTGAAAATATTCAGGAGCGGATCAAGGAAGAGCTGCGTAAGTCGCGCGAGAGCATCAGAATTTGTGTTGCTTGGTTGAGCAGCGACGCGTTTGAGTCGATCCTGCGGGAAGCAGTCAATAATGGCGTGCAGGTTGATATTATATTTAACGATGATGTGATTAATAAGAAGAACCTATCTACGAGTTTAGATGGTATCAATTTTTACCCAATTAAAACTAAGCGTTATCCGAATCTGATGCATAATAAGTTTTGCATTATTGATGAGTGCACGGTAATAACGGGTAGCTACAACTGGTCTAAAAGGGCGGGGCAGCATTTCGAAAATATAGTTATTGTGCGAAATGATTATACCCTTGTAGAAAGGTTCATGCATGAGTTCTACGATCTAATCAACCATTTCAGCGATTCCCATGACTTGAACAAGATTACTTGCAAAAAGCAAGGGTGTAGGTCGGAGTCTTATAACGTTGGTGTGCTTGGAAATGAGAGCGGTCTTTATGATGAGTCAACGCTAGCTGTATGGAATGTTTGCTGTAAGCACGGGCACATTACTTTCTTGAAAGAAGCACATGCGATCCATCTGAGGATGATGCTTGGCTTAAAAGACACTGATGACTTAGATTATGAGCTTTATCCGCTGGACAAGCCGGATATGTTGAGGCGGTTCCACAGAGAAAGAAATGATATGAAAGCCATGCAGGACGTCTTCACCAAGAACCTAGGGGTGGTCACCCATGCCGTGGGAAACATTTATGTCACAAACGAAAACCAGCATCTTGAATGGGGCGAACCCCAAGAATTTGCTATTGGTATGCTGTGGAGACATATGTATTATCGTAAGCTGATTCCAGAGGTTATAATAGATGGTCACGAAGATTTCAATATCGCGCCTATAGTTGGTCGGCATTGTTGAATCGGAGTTAATAGTATATGAATCAAGGTTTTTAGAGGTGTCAATGTGGCAGGTCTGGACTACTGAGGTACATCATTCTAGATCGCTACATTGATCTCTAGTTTCGGGCTGCTTTCTAACGATCTTTGCTATAACCACCTTCATACGATGCAATGAAATGCAGTGCTATCGCCAAAACTCAGAATCACTCAACCAGCGGAACAATCCGCTGCAAAGTCCCAGGACTCGCAAGCCTCGGAGAGCCATCAATCTCATACACGCAGTGCTCGATTATGCGCACACCCTGCGCCCGCAGGTTTCTGACGGAGGCAGCCCCCGTCCTTTCCCCACCAGCACCGTCTTGAGAGGAGGTAAATACCAATGCCGGAGGGAGCTCGACCCCCAATGCTTCCTTCGGGTTCAATGCGAATCCTGCATTCCATGAGTACCCCGCGAACTCGTCCGCTTTGATCGTCCGATACGTCTGTGACTGAGACACAAAAAGCTCATTCGAGTTGACGTTCACAATGCGAATCAGGGCGTCATCGTTGCGTCGACGGCCACGTGGTGAGAGCCGGATCAGGTCGCCTTTTTTAGGCACTTTCGTATCTGCTGGAACTGAGCTGTATCGCTGATTCAGCAACTGGGTAATCTCAGGGCAATCACAGATCTAGCAGGATCATTGAGGGGCGTAAGCGATGACATCAGACGTTCGAGCAGAGGGCGATACCACTTCGTAGTCCTGGGTAGATAGCATCGCGAATGGCGGTGATACGAGAGGCGCGGTGACCATGCTGCAGTCTTAACGGCATGACCAACCCTTGTCGTGGCGTTAAAACGGCTCAGATAGTTTCCTGGGACGCGGCTCTAATGGACTCAATCTTGGTTTCATAACGTTTGAAAAAATCTTGGGCTGAGGTAAACCAAGTGCCGTACCAGCCTTCGTAATTCTCCGCGATCGGATATTTGTGTTTGTAGTCAAGAATGTCGTCGAACCAATGCGCGCCCCCACCCGTTGTTTTCTGCATGAACAGTGCAGGGTGTGTTTGCCCAGAGAGAATGTTGGCATATTCTTCGGGGCCTATCACCCTTCCAAAAATCCGCCCTTGGTAGTCATCAGCCAGCTGCTTAAGCATGTCGTAGACTTCGGGGATCTGATGATGGTCTCCCCACCAAGCCGCAAAATTAAGATCGAAGGCGATACTGTAGATCTTCCAGTTTTTCGAATGCAGGTGTGCAAGTATCACTAGCTGTTGCGTAGTGCCATTGATGAGCACATGTACCGACGCTGGTGATGCATCCCTCAGCCACTGCATTTGTTCCCAATGGTAGGTAGAGATGGACTCGATCGCAAACATGCCCCTCTCGCCATGGGTCAGCCACTCATCGCTAACACCTGTCGTGTTACAGGCGCTTGCGATTTCAATGTCATTCATCTGGATCGTACCGGACTCCAGATACGCCAGTCGGTGCTCGCTGTCGTAATCAATCAGATCGATGAATCGGCTTGGCGACATGGCAAGGCTCGCTCTTAGGGCATTGACTCTGGCACCGCAGTCATAGAAGCGTTTCGCCAACCTGACCGCATTTGCACTGTTGGCCTGGTGTCGTTCGGCATCCAGCATCTTTCTAATCTCAGCAATCTCCACCGCGCACGTCGTTTGGGTGACCTCAGGGCTTTCATTGGCAAGGTGGGCTAGCTGACTTAGGGGGTAGATCGTTGACGCCCAGCCGTGGCTAGCACACGCACTGCGATAGATTTCCTCCTCGGTGCCAACGGCGGCGGCTATGCATATGACGACTTGGTCGATCTTGTCGCGGATATGGCAGTCTTCGCGCGTGAGTTTCTCGATGTCAGCCAACACTTTTGCCTGTGTTCCAGTGATTTGTCCTGTGCACAGTACGGCGATATACCTGCCGTTGGCCTTGATGTAGGACAGCAGGTCAGCAGGGCCTTGAGTCACTCGCCCTGAGAGATTCAAGGTATCTGAGAGGTTCTCATAATCGCTTGAGACGGTGGGTAGCAGTCGGCCCACGAATTTTTCGAGCTCTGCCCCATGCAGCAGCCCGATCTTAGCCTTCAGTATTTCAATCAAATCAATCCGTTCCTTATGATGAACTGACACGTGCAGGGTATGTTCGGGCCCCAAATCAGCCAATGATTGCTTCTATGACATTTGCAGACGCTATGGTTGATTACGGCGTTCGACATGCCGAGTCAGAGGAGCTCAGCCTGGTAGTGTCCAGTGAAGTCCTTTAGTGAACGTTTCAAGCTGCATATGGGTTACGGCATGCTCAACGAACTCATGCACTGCAACGGGAACGTGCTCAGGATGATCAGACACAGCCCTTTGCTGCGACACCTCGTGAGAGCTAGGGAAGGGCGTTCGCAGGTGTTGGCGAGGCGGGTGATCACGTTCTGACGGTCTCGAAGTCGGGTAGGGTCTGCATAACCAGCCCATCCAGGATTCAGCAGGGCTTAACGAGCTCTATCCGTGCGGAACAGAACACAAGTGGGCCTGCTGTTCAGGGCTGGGCTCCATAGCGCGATCGATCTTGATTAAATCCGGGTGTCTCCAAGCCTGCCCTGTGGATGCGTTGGCGCTAGGATGCTTGGGCATCATTAGACTTCAGCAAATCTGCGATCTCAGCAGCGATCTCATCAATGGTGTGCACCGCTGTGCTGCGCGCCACCTTGTCCGCGATCGAAGAACTGAAATCCATCACCTGCTGCTTGGTGATGTTGTGCCAAATCGGCAGCAAGATCTGTTCGCCTGACACCGAGCGGGTAACGATCCCGTCCAATTCGTAGTTCGTCCATCCCTTCTTGATAAACGCTGGGGACAGAACCACAAGTCCAACGCGGCTACTAACCAAGCCCTTATCAATTTTTTGGCGCAAGCTGTCCCCGATACGAAGTGTCATTTCGTCAAACCATACCTTGAGCCCAACTGCAATCAACGCATTGGCCAACGGCCTGACAAACTCGTCCTTGTCCTCAGACGCATGAGATATGAACACGTCATAGGTTTGCCCGTTCGACTGTGCCGGAGCTGGAACCTCGCTGCGGACGAGGCTGGGTACCTCAGATAGCGGACGACGATAGATTTCCGGAACCCCACTGGGCAGTGCACGTGACGTCCGTCCCCCACCGCCACCAGATGAAGAGGGTGATGACGATGACGGAGAGGAGTAGGAGGGGGAGGAATACGAGCGTGCTCCATAGCCCCCATAGCGGTTTCTACACGCAGGACAATTGGCTGCCGCGCTTGCGGAGCGGTGCCCCTTACTCGGTGCGGTGCATGTCGCCATATCGATTCTGACTCCCCAAACGCAAACGTGCGCCTTGTACATGCCCTGCCTCAGTCAATGGCAAGGTCAGTGGCATTAGCGGGACAATCCCATAGGTTCAGCGCTAGAAAGTCATGCCTTTTCGAAGCGCCTAGGCTGAAGGATTACTGATATTAATGTGCCACGCAACCTTGGTATTACGTGCGCTCAGAGCATTGATGTGACGTTGCGAGGCGGATCTTGAGGCGTCGCTTCAGGACGAGCCTAGTCGATCGGGTCAGATGGGGGCTGAAAGGGGGAGGGGTTAACTGGTTGAAATCTAACAAAAAGTATGGAGCGGGTAGAGGAAATCGAACCCTGATTGGCCAGAAATCACGGAAAGCGTGTAGCCGTGTAGCTTACCATTCTCCCCGAACCCAGCAGTTACTGGCAATTCCCGCAGAAATCTCACGGTGCACCATGGTGCACAACCCATCCTGCCCTTTGCCCTTACTGAACTCGGCCCTGTGCTGATCCCGCCAGTCAGCAGCCCGCTGGTCAGCCTACGAGCTCGAATCCCCAATCTATTATCGGCGTCCCAGTAATCCTCCGAACTCCCGGCAAGTCGTATCCGACCGCCGTCGCTCACTGGGAAGCCCTCCACATGGTAGATCACATTCAGAAGTGGCTGCAGCATGGCTAGGCCAGTTGCGGTCGTAAACCGCGTGCAGCCCAGCATCTTCTCGCAAGAGTGGCTCAATGCTAGCATCAGGGGCGCATTTCTAGGGTGATGTAAGCGTCCGGCATTTTCTGGATTTCGGAGTCATTCACCCTCCAAGGGACTTTCAGAGCGAGGGAAAAGGTTTGAGTTTGGACAGCAGCATGTTTGAGATCGCCTATGCCGCCGCTACACAGCGTCTGTGCTTATTCACCGGAACAGGATTCTCTAAAGCGATATCAGACCAAGCAGCGCCGGGATGGCAGGACTTGCTTGAGCAGGTATGCGATGGCCTACCTGATGGTGCTGACTTGAAGGCCACTTTGTTCCCAGCCATGGGTGATAAGCCTCTGAGCCTTGAAGAAGCAGCTCAAGTCATTGAGCTGAGGCTGAGCCGGCATAGCAAAAACATCAACACCGAAATTAAGAGCATCATCGAATCTCTTTCCATCAAGGGCGATTCAGTCCATGAGATAGAGAAATTCTATAAAAAATATGCGTTTCGGGTAGTTACAACGAATTACGATAAACTGTCTGAATCGTTGGCGGGGAACGACAGGGTTCAAAGCATTGCCCCTGGCAGGCCGATTCCCCGTTCCTCTGCACCAATAAAGGTTTACCACGTTCACGGATCGATTGATTCACCGGAAAACATGGTGGTCACATCCGATGACTATTTTCGCTTCATGGGTAGTGACTCATATTTCTCAAGAAAATTGAGTACTATTTTGCACGAAAACACTGTAGTTATTATTGGTTACTCGCTGGGTGACACCAATCTCAAGCGAATAATCAATGACTATAAGGCTTTCGCGAATAACCATGTTATAGGCTCTAACCTATTTTTTGTGTCACGAAGAAAGGTTGATCAGATTGTCAAGGATTTCTATTTCCATAGCTTCGGCATCCGGGTCGTTGATGGTCTGGAGGTGAAGGGATTTTTCACCGAACTCAATCGCAGCGCCAAGGAGGCCTCGAATATTGCTGAGCAATCTTTAAAGTCGATATCGAATGTCATCGAAGGTGGGAAACGCTTTACAGACACCTATATAAAGCTGGAGGATTCGTTCTTCCGTGTCATCGCTTCGTTGCCGGCGAAGGGATTTAGCCTGAAAGAACCACGTGTGGTGGAAGTCATTGGTGATTTCTTGGAGCGGAAGCGAGAATTCACTTTGGAAGCAGGTGCATGGGAGCAGTATGATCACCTTGCGAGTTGGCTTATTCACTTAGGTAGTGTGTTCGAAGTGGGAAATAGCTCAATCAGTGACATCTACTTGAAGGCAGTGAGGCGTTCGATGATGACTATGAGCAAGGAGAAGAGGCTTGGCTACTCCTGGCAAGCCTATAAACTATGGCTCAGCGGCTGGGCCTCCATTAGTGCAGCTAACCGAGCAATAATCCGAGAGTTCATCACCAAGGAAGCAGTTGGGACTGAAGGTCAGTTGATCGTTGATTCCATCGACTGAGCTGCATAGATCACGTCATGAGACGGGGAATCGTCTGATCGAGGCGATTCCCGTTGGCTCTGTCCTGTATTCCAGATATCTGTGGCTAGGCTTCCTCGAAGGCTTCACATGTTTCTAGGCAAGATCCAGCGTGCATGGGAGGCCATGGCTCGTGAAGGCAAAGAGCACATTTGTCGAGGGTACAACACCATGTATAGGCAAAAGGGAATGGAAGCTATTTTCCAGATGGCGGATGAGCCGCAACTTGCCAAAGTTCAAAGTTACACGCTAAAATTCTAAAGCGTAAGAGCAAGCTCGCCACCAGAGCTAGGAACTCGGATAAGACAAAAATGAAGCTATTGGAATTCTTGAGGAGTGCATCGCCAGAAGCAAATCGACTGGTGATTTATGCATCTATCGCCCTAGTAATAAAACAATTCTTGAACATTATTCCTGCCCCTATATCTGGCATGTATGAATTTGGATTGATTGTCGAAGCAATTTTAGCATCTGTCATTGCTAGCTATTTATTCTACCTGCTTGCAGTTCATGCAAAAGAGGTCTCAGATCGAAGCATCATTCAGCCATACCTGGATGATCATTTTAAAGGTATAGTTAGAGAGTGCAAAAGAAATTTAAGTAGCGTGTCGCAACAAACAGGATTAACGCTAGATGTCGCCACTTTGAAACTAGAAGAAATTCGTGCGGCTTTCAGTATGATCCAGGGTTCAGATCAAGCTCCAATAATTTTCGGGGAGCGTAACGGTACATGGATCCAATACCTGAATCATTATATGGAACGTACTTCAAGTCATACAAAAAGACTGCTGGTGCAGCTCCCCCACCTGAAGCCAGATGAAATTAAGGATATAGTCAATATTGATGAATGCAGATATTTTTGGCTGCTAAGCTCAGTAGTTGATATGGACAAGTTGCCGAAATATAGATTCAACCAGAGTCTAGAGTTTTTCTCAGAAGAACTTTTTAAGTACTGCCAGCACTGTAAAAAAATATCCGATAGGGTTTCATCTGTCTCTGTTTAAGGCGGTATAAGTTAGGGTTCCGTCTCATTAATCAATATCCAATTTTAGCAACGCTTCCTTTTTAGATAGGACGCGGGATGGGGATAAGAGTTCTAAGAACACAGTGCTAGGTGTTCAGTCCCAGATAGTCATGGTGCATCCTTAACCCCCCAGGAGGAGGATGCATTTTGGAAGGACGCATCCATGGTTCAGTCCGCACGACGCCACGAATTCTAGCCGAGCTCCAAGCGTCGAAAGAGTCGAATCGAAAGCTCGCCGCCCGCTACCGACTGAACGTGAAGAGCGTCGCCAAAGTGGCTATCACGAACCACTACGCAGGACGCTCGGATGGGGCCTACCAACCCGCGCAGCGCCAAGCTTACAGCCTCTGGAGAGGCGATGGTGGTGGAGTTCCGGCAGCGCATGATGATGCCCCTGGACGACATGCAGCACCCAAAAGCGGAGCCGCAGTCAAGTGCGGTAAGTTCGACAAAACGGAGATGGGCTATCTGCACATCGATAGCTCGGAGTTACGCCTTGAGAGCGTCAAGCAGCACCTGTTCGTGGCGATTGATCGCGTAACGAAGTTCACCTACGTCGCGTTCTTCGACTCCGCCACCAAGCGTAATGGCGCTGAGTTTCTACGTAAGCGGCCAGCGAACACACCTTCAGAATCCCCGTATTAAGGGCGATGGTGTCCGCCTATCTTTAAGCGGACGCGATCACCCTTATCGCCAGGATTCTCATGCGCCAACGAAGCTCTTATCCAA
>NZ_JBOICA010000023.1:0-89025 GCF_050739775.1 Pseudomonas sp. | reverse complement strand
AGCCCGCTCCTACAGGTCCCGTAGGAGCGGGCTTGCCCCGCGATTGCGGTAGGTCAGGCCGCCGAGCTAAGGTTGTTAACACCGTCGGTCTTGGCCACCTGCTTGCGGCAGGCGTCGCCAAAGGCCTGGAACATCTTCACCGAGTCCGGGTTCTGCGCCGCTTGCCATTCTGGGTGCCATTGCACGGCGAACAGGAAGGGCGACAGGCTCGGAGCATGGATAGCCTCTACCAGGCCATCTTCGGCGTGAGCCAGGGGCTCGATGCCTTTGCCGAGGTTGTTCAGGCCCTGGCCGTGCAGCGAGTTGACACGGATTTCGTCGCTTTGCAGCAGCTTTTGCAACCAGCTGCCTTGCTCCAGACGCACGCTGTGAACAGCGCTGTACTGCACGTCTACCGGATCTTCCGGGTTTTCCCGGTGATCATTGAAACCAGCTTCTGCGTAAACCTTCTGGTAGATGTCTCCACCCAGGGCTACGTTGATTTCCTGCATGCCACGGCAGATACCGAAGATCGGCAGACCGCGGGCAATGGCCAGTTTCACCAGGGGTAGGTCGAACAGGTCGCGGTCACGATCCTGGGCTTTGCCTGGGGTTTGGTTCTCCTGGCCGTAGAGGGCTGGGTCGATATTGCTGCCAGCACCGGTGAGGTAAACACCGTCAGCCATGTCCAGGTAGGTTTCGAGGTCTTCGATGCCGCAGCAGGTTGGTACCAGGACGGGTACGCAACCGGCATGTTCAACCAGCGGCACGATGTATTTGTGAGTCATGACCTGATAGTCGTGACCTTTACGCTCCTGGGCGCCCATGGTCATCAGGACGACGGGTTTGCGAAGGGTTTGTTTCTTATTGCCAATGTTGCTGTTGGGCATATGTCACCTTGGGACAGGCGCGGCCTGTCATTATTATGCAGGCGCGCAGTTGAAACCTTTGCGCTACCTGAGGTTTCGAGCACTGCCGGAAGGGCGCAAGGGGCCAATATTTCCGGTCGAAACCTGTCATACAGCTTGCCAGAGCCGTTTAATATGTCAAACGACTTCAGCTTGCGTGGCCGAAGCCAGTCATTGCCTGAGTGCAATTATCGCTTTGCAGGCCTTGCTAACCGGCGCTGCCAGTGATTCTCACGGTTCATTATATTTGACAGCGAGTTGGCCGCTGCCCACCTATACTCTGCCCATCGGCAACAGCCTGCTGTCGTTGACCGGGTCAAGACGCCTCTGATCCTGTGGTCGTGCCTGTTGTAGTAGCCGGATGCGAGTCGTCCTCTCTCAACGCTGCAAAGGGTTCAGGTCATGGATATTGTCAGTCTGGTGGTTCAGGTCATTGCCGGTGTAGTAGGCGGCAATGCCGTCGGCATGAGCAAGCAAAGCATGGGGCCAGGGCTCAACTCGGTCGTCGGTGGTATCGGCGGTGTGGTGCTCGGGCAGATTATCGCGGCGATAACCGGCGAGCCCGCTGCTGCGGCCGCGGGTGGTGGAGTGGACCTGGCAGCGCTGATCAGCAGCATTATCGGCGGGGGTGCCGGGGGTGCGGTGCTGACGTTCATCATCGGCTTGATCAAGTCGAAGATGCATCCGCAATAGGTGCAAACCCTCTCGCTGGCAGCGCCAGCTCCTACTCTGTAGGAGCCAGCGTTGCTGGCGATCGGTTGCAACGCGTCAGTGCAGGATCTGCGCGAGGAAGCCTTTGGCCCGCGCAGTTTGCGGATTGTTGAAAAACGCCTCAGGGCTGGCATCTTCGATGATCTGCCCGCCATCAAGAAACAGCACCCGTTCGGCGACCTGACGAGCGAAGCCCATTTCGTGGGTGACGCAGAGCATGGTCATGCCGGTGTCGGCCAGTTTCACCAGCACGTCCAGCACTTCGGCGACCATCTCCGGGTCGAGCGCCGAGGTCGGCTCGTCGAACAGCATGATCTTCGGCTTCATGCACAGCGCCCGGGCAATCGCCACACGCTGTTGCTGGCCACCGGAAAGCTGGCTGGGGTACTTGTTGGCCTGGCTTTCGATACCCACCTTGTTCAGGTAGAACCGGGCACGTTCCTCTGCTTCCTTGCGCGATAGGCCGCGTACGCTCATCGGCGCCAGGGTGCAGTTGTCCAGCACGCTCATGTGCGGGAACAGGTTGAAATGCTGGAACACCATGCCGATTTCACTGCGTACGTCGGCGGCCTGGCGGGTGGTCAGAGCCAAGTCCGTGTCGTTGACACGAATGTGACCTTTCTCGGCGATTTCCAGGCGGTTGATGCAGCGGATCAGGGTGGATTTGCCCGAACCCGAAGGCCCGCACAGTACAATGCGCTCACCTTCGCGAACGTTCAGATTGATGTCGCGCAGCACATGGTAGGCGCCGTAGTGTTTGTTCAAACCCTCGATGCTGACCACGACTTTGCGCGGGTCGGCGTGCCGGACAGGGCTGGTTGCTGCAAGGCTCAGTGAAGCGGTCATGTTGTTATTCTCCCGCGATCAAGTGAAGCGTGCCGCGCTGTAGGGCGCAGGGTCGGTAAAGGTCGACTCGCCGGTCATCATCTCGGCCAGCAGACGGCCGCTGACCGGCCCCAGCGTCAGGCCGTGATGGGCGTGGCCAAAGTTGAACCACAGGCCCTTGTGGCGGGCCGCCGGGCCGATCACCGGGCGCATGTCCGGTAGGCAAGGGCGCCGCCCCAGCCACGGTTGGGCGTCGAGACGCTGACCGAGGGGGAAGATCTTGCGTGCCAGCACTTCACAGCGCTTGAGCTGAATCTCGTTGGCGGCGTCGCTGCTCGCTGCGAACTCGATGCCGGTGGTCAGGCGAATGCCCTGGGCCATAGGCGCGAGCACATAACCGCCTTGGCCATCGCAGATCGAATGCTTCAGTTCGGCCCCCTCAAGGGCCCGGTAATGCATGTGGTAGCCGCGTTTGATTTCCAGCGGGATGCGGTAGCCCAGGGGCTTGAACAGGTCAGCCGATTGCGGGCCGAGGGCGATGACCACCTCGGGTGCGGTGATCGGCCCCTGACGGCTGTCGACCTGCCACTCGCTGTCGATCTGGCGCAGGGTGCGCGCATCGCCATGGATGAACTGGCCACCACGCTTGACGAACAGTGCCGTGTAGCCGCGGGTCAGGCCGCCGGGGTTGGTGACGGTCTTGGGGTCGAGCCAGTGGATGCCACCGACCACGTTGTCGCTGAGGTTGGCTTCGCGTGCATGCAATTGCTGGCGATCAAGGATCTCGTAGCTCAAGCCGTAAGGCGCCAGCGCCTGCGCATCAGCCTTGGCCTTGCTGAAGGCGGCGTCGTTGCGAAACACCTCGATCCAGCCGTTCGCCTTGACCAGGTCAGCAAGCCCGGCGGCATCGATCAGTGCGTCGTGCTCCTCCACACAACGTTGCACCAGCGGCAGCATGGCGCGGGTGGCGACGCTCAGGCCGGCAGCCGATGAGTTTTGCCAGTACTTGAACAGCCAGGGTGCGATCTTCGGCACGTGGGTCAGGCTGTAGCGCACATCGGATTGGCGATTGAGCCCATAGCGCAGCAAGCTCGACAACTCCCGGGGAAAGGCATAGGGGATCACGCTGGAGCGCTCGATCAGCCCGGCGTTGCCATGGCTGGTGCCACTGCCGGGTTCGTCACGGTCGATGAGGATGACCTTGCGACCGTGGGCCTGCAGGTGAAGGGCCGTACTAACGCCGACGATACCGGCGCCCAGAACGATGGTTTGACAATGCATTGGAACGGTCCTCACAGCAGGCTGTCAGTGCAGGTGGCGGCCCAGTCGGGCTTCGATGTGTTTCAGGCTGCGGCGCACGATTTCGACGATCAGCAGGTAGAGCACGGCGGCCCACAGGTAAATCTGGAAATCGAAACTGCGCGAGAAGGCCAGTTTGGTCACGCCCATCAGGTCGTAGATGGTCACCAGCGAGGCGATCGCGCTGGCCTTGATCATCAGGATCAGTTCATTGCCCAGCGGGCCGATGGCGACGATCATCGATTGCGGCAGGATCACCTTGAAGAAGGTCGTCGAGCGTTTCAGGCTCAGGGCCTTGGCCGCCTCATACTGGCCGGGGGCGACTGCCAGCAGGGCGCCACGGAAGATCTCCGCCTGGTAGGCGGCAGTGTTGAGGACGAAGGCCAGCAGCGTGCAGTACCAGGCTTCGCGGAAGAACCACCACAACCCCACGTCCTGCCAGAAGCCTTTGAGCGACCCCAGGCCGTAGTACAGCAAGAACAGCTGGGCCAGCAGCGGCGAGCCGCGGAAGAAGTAGATGTAGCCGGCGCTCAGACGCTGCAGCAGCAGGCTGTTGGACAAGCGCGCCAAAGCCAGCAGCATGCCGAGCAGGGCGCCCAGGGTGAAAGAAATCGCCACCAGTTTGCCGGTGACCAGCAGGCCGTCGATAAAGCGCGGACCGTAGCGCTCCAGCAGATCGGGATCGAGGACCAGTGCTATCAATTGATCGAGGCTCATGTCCGGGCACTCCGCAGGTGGCGACTGAAGTACTGCTCGATGAACACGAAGACCCGTCCCGACAAGGCCGAGAACAGCAGGTAGCCCAGGCAGGCGACGCCATAGAAGAACATCGGTTCCTTGGTCACGCTGACCGCGAGGTTGGTCTGGCGCATCAGGTCGACCAGGGAAATGGTCGAGACCAATGAGGTGTCTTTAAGCAGCGACAGCCAGTTGTTCGACAGGCCCGGCATGGCAATGCGCACCAGCTGCGGGAAAATCACTTTGCGAAAGGTCGTGGCCTTGCTCAGGCCCAAGGCCTGGGAGGCTTCGTACTGACCTTTGGCGACGGTTTTAAAGGCACCGAGCCAGATCTCGCTGGAAAAAGCAGCAAACACCAGGCTGAAGGCGATCATCGCCGCCAGGAAGGTGTTGATCAGCACCTCGCCTTCGTAGCCCATGGCCGCAAGGATTTTCTGCGCGGCGATCTGGCAGCCGTAGTAGATGATCAACAGCGTGAGCAATTCAGGCAGGCCGCGGAACACGGTGGAAAAGATCGTCGCCGCAGCGCGGGGAAAGCGCTTGCGCGAGCGAGCCATCAAGGCCACGCCCAGACCCAGGGGCAAGCCGATGGGCAGGCAGGCCAGGGCCAGGGATATGGTCACCAGCGCGCCGGCCAGCAGGGCTTGACCCCAGCCGCCGCTGGCGAAGGATAACAGGGACAGTTGTTCGAGCATGGGCGAACCCTCTTGCAAGACAGACGCGCACCCCTGTAGGGGCCGGCATTGCCGGCGATAGCATCGACACGGTGTCAGTTAATCCGCGGTGTCTGCATCGCTGGCAATGCCAGCTCCTTCAGGAGGCCTGGGCCAGGATTACTGATAGATATCGAAGTCGAAGTAACGACTGGCGATCTTCTGGTAGGTGCCGTTGGCGACGATCTCGTCCAGGGCTTTGTTCAGGCGTTCGCGCAAGGCTTGGTCTTCCTTGCGCACGGCAATCGAGGCATCGGCCTTGGTGCCGTTGACGTCGCCGAGGATCTTGCAGCAGTCCTTGCCGGCCTTGCCCAGCCAGTCATGCAGCGGGAATTTGTCGGCAATCACCCCGTCCAGTCGCCCAGCGACGAGGTCGGCGTTGGCTTCATCGAGGGTCGGGTAGAGTTTGACCCCGGCACCGGCCTTGCCGTAGACATCTTCGGCGTAGATCGCCTGGGTCGAGGAGGATTGCGCACCGACCGTGTAGCCCTTGAAGTCAGTCTGCGCGTCGCTGATCTCGCTATCCTTGGCCACCGCTACCGATAGTGGTGTCTTGTAGTAATGGTTGGTGAAGGCGATTTTCTTGCGGCGCTCTTCGGTGTTGATCATCGATGCGACCACCGCGTCGTATTTCTTGGCCATCAACGCTGGGATGATACCTTCCCAGTCCTGGGCCACCAGGGTGCATTCGACTTTCATCTGTTCGCACAGGGCCTTGGTGATATCGACATCAAAGCCGTGCAGTTGGTTATCCGAATCGACATAGTTGAACGGCGGGTAAGCGCCTTCGGTGGCAATTTTCAGGGTTTCGGCCTGAGCCATGGTTGCACCGGCAAGCAGCAGGGCGCACGCACCTGCAAAGCGGATAACGGGTTTCATGTCACACCTCGATCTGTTGTTTGCACTCTTGCTATTGTTTGCTCGCTGACGTGTAGCCAACGAATTCATTGTGTAGAGCGGCAGTTGCTTCCAAGCGTTTTTCAACATCCGGTCCAAGCTTCTTGCAGACCTCGTTGACCATCAGGTGTACCCACGACAGCATCGTCGCGGTGGACTCCCAGAACAGATTGAACTCGGTGGGGATACGAAACACCTCGTCGGCGTTGGCATCGGCCCAGTCACAGAAGGTGTCGGTAACCAGTGTTACCGGGATGCCTGTCTCATGTGCCTTGCGGCACAGGTTCAGGGCATGGCGTGAATAGCGGCGCGCTTCGAACACCACCAGGGCGCAGTCGGCCGGGTCGCTGAGCAACACCTCGCCAAAATGCCCGGCACTGCCATCGACCACCTGCACACCGTCACGCAGGTACTGCAGCAGGTGGGCCATGCACAGGGCGATGCCGCGCTCGGTCTGAAACCCTGCGACAAACACCTTGCGCCGCTGGGCCAGGCGTTGGCTGACCGCTTCCCAGGCCGGGGTTCGGCTGTACTCGTAGACTCGCACCAGTGCACCGACTTCCTGCTCAAGGCTGCGAGCCAGGCCCGCGGCATCCTTGCCATGCTGTTGGCGGAATTCTTGCAAACGATCACCGACCAGCCAGGGGCCATCGCCCAGGTCGTCCTTGAGGTCGTGTTTGAGCGCCTTGAGGTGTTCATAACCCAAAGCCCGGCAGAAACGCCCGACACTGGATTCGCTGACGCCGATTTTCGCCGCCAGGCTCGCCGAGGTTTCGAACGGCAGGTCGCTGAGGTGGGCGAGCATGTAGCTGGCGATCTTGCGACCTGAAGCCGCTGCGTTATGCAGGCTGTTTTCCAGGCGTTGCTTGATCGGTTGGCTCACGGCGATTCTCGAAGGCGGTTGCACGTGGAAACAGAAAATGAATGTTTTCTGTCATCAAGTCAACATTTGACAGTTTGCTGTCACAAGAGGAAAGTTTCGTCATTGCTCATCGCTGTCGCCCATTCCAAATCCAATAAGGGAGCTTCAGATGTCCGCACGTCCCGACACTGCTGTCGCGCAGATCGCTTTTGCCGACCTGCAGGCCTTGTTGCAGCGTATTTTTGTCCGTCATGGCAGCAGTGAAGCGGTTGCCCGCGTGCTGGCCTTCAACTGCGCCAGCGCCCAGCGCGACGGTGCTCACAGCCATGGGGTGTTCCGCATTCCAGGTTACGTCTCGACCTTGGCCAGTGGCTGGGTCGATGGCAAGGCCGTGCCTGAAGTGGATGATGTCGCCAGTGGTTATTTGCGTGTCGATGCCAAGGGCGGCTTTGCCCAACCGGCGCTGGCCGCTGCGCGTGAGCTGCTGGTGGAAAAGGCGCGCAGTGCCGGGATCGCCGTGCTGGCAATCCATAACTCACACCATTTCGCTGCTCTGTGGCCGGATGTCGAGCCCTTCGCCGATGAAGGTCTGGTGGCCTTGAGCGTGGTCAACAGCATGACCTGCGTGGTGCCTCATGGCGCCCGGCAGCCGTTGTTCGGCACCAACCCGATTGCTTTTGCCGCGCCTTGCGCCGGCAGTGATCCCATCGTTTTCGACATGGCCACCAGTGCCATGGCCCACGGCGATGTGCAGATTGCTGCGCGCAAAGGCGAGCAACTGCCTGATGGTATCGGTGTGGACAGTCAGGGCCAGCCGACTCGCGACCCGCAAAAGATTCTCGACGGCGGTGCGCTGCTGCCGTTTGGTGGGCATAAGGGCTCGGCCTTGTCGATGATGGTCGAGTTGCTGGCGGCTGCGCTGACCGGAGGTCATTTTTCCTGGGAGTTCGATTGGTCGCAGCATCCGGGCGCGAAAACGCCCTGGACCGGGCAGTTGCTCATCGTCATCGACCCGGCCAAGTCGGTCGGTAACTGTTTTGCCGAGCGCAGCCATGAACTGGTACGGCAGATGCAGTCGGTGGGCCTGCAGCGGATGCCGGGTGAGCGGCGATATCGTGAGCGCGAGTTGTCGGCCCGGCAGGGGGTGACGGTGACGGAGCAGGAGCTGGAGCAGTTGCAGGCGTTGGCTCAGTAAATGACTCACGATGAGGATACCGTGCAATCTCGCACAGATCAGTTGCACCAAGGGTGATGTCACTCAGGTGCAGGTACAGGTATCCTCGACACAGCATTTAGTCCGAACTGTCCTGACTCAAGGAGCTGCACGCTGTGTTCAAACATGTTGATGCCTACGCCGGCGATCCGATTCTGTCCCTGATGGAGACCTTCAAGGCCGACCCGCGCGCCAACAAGGTCAACCTGAGTATCGGTCTGTATTACGATGCCGCAGGCGTGGTGCCGCAACTGGCCGCGGTCGGCGAAGCTGAAAAGCGCATGGCCGGCCAGCCGCATGAGGCTTCGCTGTATCTGCCGATGGAAGGTCTGAACAGCTATCGCCAGGCAATCCAGGCGCTGCTGTTCGGCACCGATCATCCGGCAGTGCAGGGCGGCCGTGTAGCCACCGTGCAGACCGTGGGTGGCTCCGGCGCATTGAAAGTCGGTGCCGACTTCCTCAAGCGCTACTTCCCCGAGTCGCAGGTGTGGGTCAGCAATCCGACCTGGGACAACCACCGGGCGATTTTTGAAGGCGCAGGATTCAAGGTCAACACCTACCCGTACTTCGACCAAGGCACGCGCGGCCTGGATTTTGACGGCATGCTCACAGCCCTGCAGGGCCTGCCGGCCAACAGCATCGTGCTGTTGCACCCGTGCTGCCACAACCCGACTGGGGTTGATCTGAGCCAGGCGCAATGGCAGCAGGTGATCGAGGTGGTCAAGGCGCGCAACCTGATTCCGTTCCTCGATATCGCCTACCAGGGCTTCGGTGAAGGCCTGGTCGAGGATGCCTACGCCATCCGCGAAGTGGCCCGTGCCGGTGTGCCGTGCCTGGTGAGCAACTCGTTCTCGAAGATCTTCTCGCTGTACGGCGAGCGGGTAGGGGGGCTGTCGGTGGTCTGCGACGATGCCGACACCACGCAAAGCGTACTCGGCCAGCTCAAGGCCACAGTGCGTCGCAATTACTCCAGCCCACCGAACTTCGGCGCCCAACTGGTGGCCGCGGTGCTCGGTGATGCTGCGCTCAATGCCCAATGGGCTGCTGAAGTAGAGCAGATGCGTCTGCGCATTCTCGAGATGCGTCAGGGGCTGGTTGATGCGCTGGCTGTGCTGCTGCCAGGTCAGGACTTCCAGTTCTTCCTGACTCAGCGCGGGATGTTCAGTTACACCGGTTTGAGCGTCGAGCAGGTGCGTCGCCTGCGGGATGAGTTCGGTGTTTACTTGATCAACAGCGGCCGGGTGTGCATGTCCGGCCTGCGTCCGGACAACCTGCAGCAGGTGGCTGAGGCTATCGCGGCAGTGCAGGCCTGACCCCTGTAGGAGCGGATTCATCCGCGAAGGACTGCGTAGCAGGCCCATCTTACGGGGCCGCACTGCGACCCTTCGCGGATGAATCCGCTCCTACAGGTATTCCTTGGTGCAACCGCTCCGTCGGCCAGGGCTTTGCAAGTGCAACCAATGGGCGCACAATCGCGCCCCTCTTTGTATGGTTGAGGGGCGGTGATGCCTCTGCTTCGCCACTCTCAGCCCTGTTGCAGTCTTGCGAGTGGAGTTGCACCCGGATGAATGAGCAGGCCCCAAGCGTTGAACAACGCTTTGAATCGACCCCAGCCGCCCTCGGCAGCTGGTCCCGTCAGGACACTACCTGGATGCTGGGCCTGTTTGGCACGGCCATTGGCGCCGGAACCCTGTTCCTGCCGATCAATGCCGGAGTTGGCGGCTTCTGGCCCTTGCTGATCCTGGCGTTGTTGGCGTTCCCGATGACCTACTACGCTCACCGCGGGCTGACCCGCTTTGTGCTGTCCGGCCGCGATGGCGCCGACATCACCGACGTGGTCGAAGAGCACTTCGGCATCAATGCCGGTGCCCTGATCACCTTGCTGTACTTCTTCGCTATCTTCCCGATCCTGCTGATCTACAGCGTCGCCCTGACCAACACGGTCGGCAGCTTCATGGAGCATCAACTGCACATCGAGCCGCCACCGCGCGCGGTGCTGTCGTTCGTGCTGATTCTCGGCCTGCTGGCCATTGTGCGCTGCGGCGAGCAGGCCACCGTCAAGGTCATGAGCCTGCTGGTCTATCCGTTCATCGTCGCCCTGGCGTTCCTCGCGGTGTTCCTGATTCCGCACTGGAGTGGTGGCATCCTCACCACTGCCAGCGAATTGCCGTCGGGTTCGGCGTTCCTGCACACCCTGTGGCTGGCGATTCCGGTGATGGTGTTCTCCTTTAACCATTCGCCGATCATCTCGGCCTTTGCCGTTGACCAGAAGCGTCGCTATGGCGCGCACGCCGACGAGCGTAGCGGGCAGATCCTGTGCCGTGCTCACCTGCTGATGGTGGCCATGGTGATGTTCTTCGTGTTCAGCTGCGTACTGACCCTGACCCCGGCACAATTGGCCGAAGCCAAGGCGCAGAACCTGTCGATCCTGTCGTACCTGGCCAACCACTTCAGCAACCCGACCATCGCCTTCGCCGCGCCGCTGATTGCCTTCATCGCCATCGCCAAGTCGTTCCTGGGCCACTACATCGGTGCCAGTGAAGGTCTCAAGGGCCTGGTCGTGAAAAGCGGCAAGCGCCCGAGCGCCAAGGCCCTGGACCGCATGACCGCGGCTTTCATGCTGGTGATCTGCTGGATCGTCGCCACCCTCAACCCGAGCATCCTCGGCATGATCGAGACCCTCGGCGGCCCGGTGATCGCGGCAATCCTGTTCCTGATGCCGATGTACGCCATCCGCAAGGTGCCAGCCATGCGCAAATACAGCGGGCAGATGTCCAACGTCTTCGTCGTGGCCGTCGGCCTGGTGGCGATCTCGGCGCTGGTTTACTCGCTGCTGGGCTGACAGCGTAGATTCGGGAGCCGGCAATCGGCTCCCGAATGGGGCAAATTGTTCACAAAAGCTGTCTGGCAATACAACAATTTAACCTTGGCCCATAGGTAGACGGGCACTTTCATGATTAACTCTGGTCCTTTACTCACCCTGCATAAGGACTTCGTTCATGGCTCAAGTGACTCTCAAAGGCAATCCGGTTCAGGTTAAAGGCGAGCTGCCGAAAGTTGGCGCCCAAGCGCCGGCGTTTTCCCTGGTTGGTGCTGGCCTGGCTGACGTGACCCTGGCTTCTTTGGCCGGCAAGCGCAAAGTGCTGAACATCTTCCCGAGCGTCGATACCCCGACCTGCGCCACGTCGGTGCGCACCTTCAACAAGAAGGCCAACGAATTGAACAACACCGTGGTGCTGTGCATTTCCGCCGACCTGCCATTCGCTCAAGCGCGCTTCTGCGGTGCTGAAGGCCTGGAGAATGTCCAGAACCTGTCGACCCTGCGTGGCCGCGAGTTCATCGAGAACTACGGCGTGGCCATCGCCGACGGCCCGCTGGCCGGCCTGACCGCCCGTGCGGTGGTTGTGCTGGATGAGAATGACAAGGTGCTGCACGCTGAGCTGGTTGGCGAAATCGCTGACGAGCCGAACTACGATGCTGCTCTGGCAGTGTTGAAGTGATCTGATCCCAGTAGGCGCGGGCTTGCCCCGCGATGCTGTTAGCAATTGTTACGGTCTGGTCCTCGATCAGGCCGTTTTTATTTACAGTTCATTGTCTTAGCAACGTAAGCTCAAGGTAAATTGCCGGTAAAGGCGCTTTGCTTATCCTGCTGCAGTGCTTATCGTTCAGCCTCCTCAAAAGAATTCTTTCCAGTCCAATGGTCGATCAACCGATGCTTTCTCGTTCCCGTTCCCCTCGTCGCTGGCTTGTCGGCCTGCTGATCCTGCTGCTGGTCGCCGGCCTGTGCTGGTGGCTGTGGCCGTCTACGGCGGCGAACAAGGCTGTCGGCGCACCTGGCGGCAAGGGCGGGCGACCTGGGTTCGGGGCCTTTGCCGGGCCGGTGCCGGTGCGCGTTGAGCCGGCCACCGTTGGCGACTTCCTGGTCTACCTCAAGGCCCTGGGCACGGTGACCGCGACCAATACCGTCAATGTCCGTAGCCGGGTAGGCGGCGAGCTGGTCAAGGTCAACTTCCAGGAAGGACAGAAGGTCAAGGCCGGTGATCTGCTTGCTGAAATCGACCCGCGTAGCTACCAGATTGCCCTGCAGCAGGCCGAAGGCACCCTGGCGCAGAACCAGGCCCAGTTGAAAAACGCCCAGATCGACCTGGAGCGCTATAAAGGCCTGTACGCCGAAGACAGTATCGCCAAGCAGACCCTTGATACTCAGGTGGCGCTGGTCGGCCAATTCCAGGGCACTATCAAGACCAACCAGGCGGCCGTTGGCGATGCCAAGCTGAACCTGGATTTCACCCGTATTCGCGCGCCCATCAGTGGCCGCCTGGGCCTGCGTCAGCTCGACGTCGGCAACCTGGTGGCGGCCAACGACACCACGGCGCTGGTGGTGATAACCCAGACCCAACCGATCACCGTCGCCTTCACCTTGCCCGAGTCGGAGCTGAACACCGTGCTGGCCCGCTACCGTAGCGGCGCCAAGCTGCCGGTCGAGGCCTGGGATCGTGGCGACCTCAAGCAGCAGGCTGTCGGCGTGCTGCGCAGCCTCGATAACCAGATCGACACCACCACCGGCACCCTGAAGTTCAAGGCCTTCTTCGAAAACCAGGACGAGGCGCTGTTCCCCAACCAGTTCGTCAACGTGCGCCTGTTGGCCGACACCTTGAAGAACGTGGTGTTGGCGCCCTCGGCAGCCATCCAGTTCGGTACCGACGGCTCCTTTGTGTATGTCATGGAAGGCGACAACAAGGTGCGTATCCGCAAACTGACCCTGGGCGCCAGTGATGGCGACAACACCGTCATCACTGAAGGCCTGGCCAAGGGTGAGCGGGTGGTGCTCGAAGGCACCGACCGGCTGCGTGATGGCAGTGAGGTGGAAGTGGTCAACGACAGCTCGCAAGTCCCGGCGACGCCCGGCCAGCACCTGCAAGGCCAGGACAACAAAGATGCTTCCGCTGCCGCGGACCATAAGGACAAGGCCGGCGCATGAACCTCTCGCGGCTGTTCATCCTGCGCCCGGTGGCGACCACCCTGAGCATGCTGGCCATTGTTCTGGCCGGCCTGATCGCCTACACCTTGCTGCCTGTGGCGGCGTTGCCGCAGGTCGATTACCCGACCATCCGGGTTATGACCCTGTATCCGGGCGCCAGTCCGCAAGTGATGACCAGCGCCGTCACCGCACCGCTGGAGCGCCAGTTCGGACAGATGCCGGGCTTGACCCAGATGGCCTCGACCAGCTCCGGCGGCGCCTCGGTGCTGACCTTGCGTTTCAGTCTCGACATGAACATGGACGTCGCCGAGCAGCAGGTCCAGGCCGCGATCAACGCCGCCAGCAACCTGCTGCCGAGCGATTTGCCTGCGCCGCCGGTGTATAACAAGGTCAACCCGGCTGACACCCCGGTGCTGACCCTGGCGATCTCGTCGAAAACCATGCCGCTGCCCAAGCTCAACGACCTGGTCGACACCCGGGTGGCGCAGAAGATCGCGCAGATCAGCGGCGTCGGCATGGTCAGCATCGCCGGTGGTCAGCGCCAGGCGGTGCGGATCAAGGTGAACCCTGATGCCCTGGCTTCCGCCGGGCTCAACCTGGCGGACGTGCGCAGCCTGATCGGTGCCTCCAACGTCAACCAGCCCAAGGGCAACTTCGACGGCCCGACCCGGGTGTCGATGCTCGACGCCAACGACCAACTGCGTTCCCCTGAGGAATACGCCAACCTGATCCTGGCCTACAACAACGGTGCACCGCTGCGCTTGAAGGACGTTGCCGAGATCGTCGACGGTGCCGAGAACGAGCGCCTGGCAGCCTGGGCCAACCAGAACCAGGCGGTGCTGCTGAACATCCAGCGCCAGCCGGGGGCGAACGTCATCGAGGTCGTCGACCGGATCAAGGCCATGCTGCCGACGATTACCGACAACCTGCCGGCCGGTCTTGATGTCAGCGTGCTCACCGACCGGACCCAGACCATCCGCGCCTCGGTCAAGGATGTCCAACACGAGCTGCTGCTGGCCATCGCCCTGGTGGTGATGGTGACCTTCGTGTTCCTGCGCCGCTTCAGCGCCACCCTCATTCCGTCGGTGGCCGTGCCGTTGTCGCTGATCGGCACTTTTGCAGTGATGCACCTGGCCGGGTTCTCGATCAATAACCTGACCCTGATGGCCCTGACCATCGCCACCGGTTTCGTGGTGGACGACGCGATTGTCATGCTGGAGAACATTTCCCGGCACATCGAAGAAGGCGAAACCCCCATGCAAGCGGCGCTCAAGGGCGCCCGGCAGATTGGTTTCACGCTGATCTCGCTGACCTTCTCGCTGATCGCCGTACTGATCCCGCTGCTGTTCATGGCCGATGTGGTGGGGCGTCTGTTTCGTGAATTCGCCATCACCCTGGCGGTGGCGATCCTGATTTCCCTGGTGGTGTCCCTGACCTTGACGCCGATGATGTGCGCGCGGCTGCTCAAGCGTGAGCCCAGCGAGCAAGAGCAGGGGCGTTTTTACCGCGCCAGCGGTGCCTGGATCGACTGGATGATCGCCTGGTATGGCCGTGGCCTGCAGTGGGTGCTCAAGCGCCAGCCGCTGACCTTGCTGGTGGCGGTGGCGACCCTGGGCCTGACCGTGCTGTTGTACCTGATGGTGCCCAAGGGCTTCTTCCCGGCGCAGGACACCGGGGTGATCCAGGGCATTTCCGAAGCGCCGCAGTCGGTATCCTTCGCTGCCATGAGCGAGCGTCAGCAGCAGCTCAGTGCGGTGATCCTCCAGGACCCGGCAGTGCAGAGCCTGTCGTCCTACATTGGCGTCGACGGTGACAACGCCACGCTCAACAGCGGCCGTATGTTGATCAACCTCAAGCCCCATGGCGAGCGCGATGTCACCGCCGCGCAGGTGATCGCCCGGCTGCAGCCGCAGGTCGACAAGCTGATCGGCATCCGGCTGTTCATGCAGCCGGTGCAAGACCTGAGCATCGAAGACCGGGTCAGCCGGACCCAGTACCAGTTCAGCCTGGCGTCACCGGACGCCGAGCTGCTGGCCCTGTGGAGCGGCAAGCTGGTCGATGCCCTGCAACAGCGCCCGGAACTCACCGATGTCGCCAGCGACCTGCAGGACAAGGGCTTGCAGGTGTTCCTGGTGATCGACCGCGATGCCGCCAGCCGCCTGGGCATCAATGTCGCCGACATCACCAACGCCCTGTACGACGCCTTCGGCCAGCGGCAGATCTCGACCATCTACACCCAGGCCAGCCAGTACCGCGTGGTCTTGCAGGCCGAAGCCGCCTCCAGCCTGGGGCCGCAGGTGCTCGAGCAGATCCACGTCAAAGCCACCGATGGCGGCCAGGTGCGGCTGTCGAGCCTGGCGCGCATCGAGCAGCGCCAGGCGCAACTGGCGATTGCCCATATCGGCCAGTTCCCGGCGGTGATGATGTCGTTCAACCTGGCGGATGGTGTGGCACTCGGTGACGCGGTCAAGGCGATCGAGCACGTGCAACAGGAAATCGGCATGCCGGTCGGCGTGCAGACCCGCTTTCAGGGCGCGGCCGAAGCGTTCCAGAATTCGCTGTCGAGTACCTTGCTGCTGATTCTGGCAGCGGTGGTGACCATGTACATCGTCCTTGGCGTGCTCTACGAGAGCTACATCCACCCGGTGACCATCCTCTCGACCCTGCCGTCAGCGGCGGTGGGCGCGTTGCTGGCGCTGATCCTTTCCGGTAACGACCTGGGCATGATCGCCATCATCGGTATCATTTTGCTCATCGGTATCGTCAAGAAAAACGCGATCATGATGATCGACTTCGCCCTGGAGGCCGAGCGCAACCAGGGCATGGCCCCGGAAGCGGCGATCTATCAGGCGGCGCTACTGCGCTTCCGGCCGATCCTGATGACCACCCTGGCCGCCTTGTTCGGCGCCATCCCGCTGATGCTTGCCAGCGGTTCCGGTGCCGAGCTGCGCCAGCCTCTGGGCCTGGTAATGGTTGGCGGGCTGCTGGTCAGCCAGGTGCTGACGCTGTTCACCACGCCGGTCATCTACTTGTACTTCGATCGGCTGGCGCGGCGCATGCGTCCACAGGCTGACGCGGTGGTGCAGGACCTGCCATGAACCTGTCCGCGCCCTTTATCCGCCGCCCGGTAGCGACCATGCTCCTGAGCCTGGCAATCATGCTGCTTGGCGGCGTCAGCTTTGGCCTGTTGCCGGTGGCGCCGCTGCCACAGATCGAGTTTCCAGTGATCGTGGTTCAGGCCAACCTGCCGGGGGCCAGTCCCGAGGTGATGGCTGCAACGGTGGCGACACCCCTGGAACGCTCCATGGGCGCGATTTCCGGGGTCACCACCCTGACCAGCAGTTCCAGCCAGGGTTCGACACGGGTCATTCTCGGCTTTGACCAGGGCCGCGATATCGATGCCGCCGCGCGCGAAGTACAGGCCGCGATAAATGCCTCGCGCAACCTGCTGCCCAGCGGTATGCGCAGCATGCCGACCTACAAAAAGTACAACCCGTCCCAGGCGCCGATCATGGTCCTGGCGCTGACCTCCAGCGTGCTGCAAAAAGGTCAGCTCTACGACCTGGCCTCGACCATCCTGTCCCAGAGCCTGTCCCAGGTGCCGGGCGTAGGCGAGGTGCAGATCGGCGGCAGCTCGCTGCCCGCTGTGCGAATCGAGCTTGAACCGCAATTGCTCAACCAGTATGGCGTGGCCCTGGACGATGTGCGCGCAACCATCGCCAACGCCAACCAGCGCCGGCCCAAGGGTTTTATCGAAGATGCCCAGCGCAGTTGGCAGGTGCAGGCCAACGACCAGCTGGAAAAGGCCAAGGATTACGAGCCGCTGGTGATCCGTTATCAGGATGGTGCGGTGCTGCGCCTGAGCCATGTGGCCAAGGTCACTGACGCGGTGGAGAACCGCTACAACAGTGGTTTCTTCAATGATCAGGACGCGGTGCTGCTGGTGATCAACCGCCAGACTGGGGCCAACATCATCGAAACCGTGAGCAAGATCAAGGAACAGTTGCCGGCGCTTGAGTCGCTGATGCCTGCCAGCGTCAAGCTGGACGTGGCCATGGACCGCTCGCCGGTGATTACCGCGACCCTCAAGGAGGCCGAACACACCCTGGTCATCGCCGTGATCCTGGTGATCCTGGTGGTGTTCCTGTTCCTGGGCAACCTACGTGCCTCGCTGATCCCGACCCTGGCGGTGCCGGTATCGCTGGTGGGCACCTTTGCGGCCATGTACCTGTGTGGCCTCTCGCTGAACAACATGTCACTGATGGCGCTGATTCTCGCGACGGGCCTGGTGGTCGACGATGCCATCGTGGTGCTGGAGAACATCTCCCGGCATATCGACGAAGGCGTGGCGCCAATGCGCGCCGCCTACCTGGGGTCCAAGGAAGTTGGCTTCACCCTGTTGTCGATGAACCTGTCGCTGGTGGTGGTGTTTGTCTCGATCCTGTTCATGGGCGGCATTGTCGGCTCGTTGTTTCGTGAGTTCGCCATCACCCTGGCGGTGGCGATCATCGTGTCGCTGGTGGTGTCCCTTACGCTGACGCCGATGCTCTGTGCGCGCTGGCTCAAGCCCCAGTCGCAGCAAGGGCAGACGCGCCTGCAGCGCTGGAGCGAGCAGCTCCACCTGCGCATGATGGCCAGTTATGGACGCAGCCTTGACTGGGTCTTGCGTCATCGGCGCCTGACCCTGGCCAGCCTGCTGGTGACCATTGCGGTCAACATCGCCTTGTATGTGGTGGTACCCAAGACCTTCCTGCCGCAGCAGGACACCGGTCAGTTGATGGGCTTTGTCCGGGGGGACGACGGCCTGTCGTTCCAGGTGATGCAGCCGAAGATGGAGATCTACCGCCAGGCCCTGCTCAAGGACCCGGCGGTGGAAAGTGTCGCAGGCTTTATCGGTGGCAACAGCGGCACCAACAACGCCATGGTGCTGGTGCGCCTCAAACCGATCAGCGAACGCAAGGTGTCTGCGCAGAAGATCATCGAGCGCTTGCGCAAGGAAATGCCCAAGGTGCCGGGTGGACGCCTGTTCCTCATGGCCGACCAGGACCTGCAGTTCGGCGGCGGCCGCGACCAGAGCACCTCGCAGTTCCTCTACAGCCTGCAGAGCAGTGAGCTGTCGGCGTTGCGCGAGTGGTATCCGAAAGTGGTCGCCGCATTCAAGGCCTTGCCGGAGCTCACCGCCATCGACGCCCGCGAAGGCGGTGGCACTCAGCAGGTAACCCTGATAGTCGATCGTGAACAGGCCAAGCGCCTGGGTATCGACATGAGCATGGTCACCTCGGTGTTGAACAACGCGTACAGCCAGCGACAGATCTCGACCATCTACGACAGCCTCAACCAGTATCAGGTGGTGATGGAGATCAACCCCAAGTACGCCCAGGACCCGCGTAGCCTGGAGCAGGTCCAGGTGATCAACGCTGACGGCGCGCGGGTGCCGCTGTCGACTTTCGCTCACTACGAGAACAGCCTGGCCGATGACCGGGTCAGTCACGAAGGCCAGTTCGCCTCGGAAAGCATCAACTTCGATATCGCCGAAGGTTACAGTCAGGACCAGGCCCTGGCCGCGGTCGAACGGGCAGTGGCCAAGGTCGGCTTGCCCGAGGATGTGATTGCCAAACTCGGGGGCACCGGCGATGCCTTCGCCGAAAGCCAGAAGGGGCAACCCTTTATGATCCTTGGGGCATTGCTGGCGGTGTATCTGGTGCTGGGGATTCTCTATGAAAGCTACATTCACCCGCTGACCATTCTCTCGACCTTGCCCTCGGCCGGGGTAGGGGCCTTGCTCACCCTGTATGTGGTGGGTAGCGAGTTCAGCCTGATCTCGTTGCTCGGCCTGTTCCTGCTGATTGGCGTGGTGAAGAAGAACGCCATCATGATGATCGACCTGGCCCTGCAACTGGAACGCCATGACCAGCTGAGCCCGGAACAATCGATCCGGCGTGCCTGCCTGCTGCGCTTGCGGCCGATCCTGATGACCACCGTTGCCGCCATCCTTGGCGCCTTGCCGTTGCTCCTCAGCCATGCCGAGGGTTCGGAAATGCGCCAGCCGCTGGGTCTGACCATTATTGGTGGGCTGGTCTTCAGCCAGGTCCTCACGCTTTACACCACCCCGGTGGTTTACCTCTATCTGGACCGCTTGCGCCATCGCTTCAACCGCTGGCGCGGCGTGCGTACCGACGCTGCTTTGGAAACCCCGCTATGACTCGACGTCCGTTTCTCTCCGACCGCTCGCTACAGCAGCTGCTGGGCGCCCGCGGCTCGCGCCTGTTGGCCTCCAGCTTGTGCCTGGCAATGCTCAGCGCCTGCACCCTGAGTCCGGACTACCAGCGCCCGCAAGCGCCTGCGCCGGTAGCGTTCAAGCACGCCGCAGGCTGGACCCAGGCCAATCCGTCCGACGCCCTTGCCCGTGGCGCCTGGTGGGAGCTGTATGGCGATGCCCAGCTCAACGGCCTGGTCGAGCAGCTCAATGCCGGCAACCAGACTGTCGCCCAGTACGCAGCCCAGTACCGTCAGGCCCAGGCCCTGGTGCGCAGCGCCCGTGGTGCGTTGTTTCCCAGCCTTGACCTGAGCGCTGGCAAGACCCGCTCCAGCCAGGGTACCGGCAGCTCCAGTTCGAGCCTGAGCAACAACAGCAGCGGTATCCGCAACACCTACAGCACCAGCCTGGGCGTTAGCTGGGAAGCGGACCTGTGGGGCAAGTTGCGCGATGGCCTGGCCGCCAATCAGGCCAGTGCCGAGGCGAGCCTGGCCGACATGGCGGCGATTCGCCTGAGCCTGCAGTCGGAGCTGGTGCAGAACTACCTTCAACTGCGGGTGATGGACGAGCAGAAACGCCTGCTCGAAGCCACGGTCCTGGCCTATCAGCGTTCGTTGACCATGACTGAAAACCAGTACCGCGCCGGGGTTTCCGGCAAGGACGCGGTGGCCCAGGCACAAACCCAGCTTAAAAGCACACAGGCCGACATGATCGATCTGGTCTGGCAGCGCGCCCAGCTGGAGAACGCCATTGCTGTGCTATTGGGTAAGGCGCCGGCCGACTTCGCCCTAGCCGACAGCAAGGACATTCCGGCGTTGCCCCAGGTGCCTGTGGCCCTGCCTTCGCAACTGCTGGAACGCCGCCCTGACATTGCTGCGGCCGAGCGCAATGTGATGTCGGCCAACGCCAGCATCGGCGTGGCCCGAGCCGCGTACTTTCCCGACCTGACCCTGAGCATGAGCGGTGGCTATAGCAGTAGCAGTTTCAGCGACTGGATAAGCCTGCCCAACCGCTTCTGGTCGGTGGGCCCACAACTGGCCATGACCCTGTTCGACGGCGGTCAGCGCTCCGCCGAAGTCGAGCGCAGCGAAGCGGTCTACGACCAGACCGTGGCCCAGTATCGTCAAGCCGTTCTCGATGGCTTCAAGGAAGTGGAAAACTACTTGGTGCAGCTCAACGTCTACGAAGACGAAGCCAGGGTGCGCAGTGAAGCCCTGGAGTCGGCGCGCGAATCCCTGCGCCTGACCAGCAACCAGTACAAGGCGGGGCTGATCGCCTATCTGGATGTGGTCAACGTGCAGACCACCGCCCTGAGCAACGAACGTAGCGTGCTGACCTTGTTGCAGGGGAGGCTGGTAGTCAGCGTGCAGTTGATTGCGGCGCTGGGTGGGGGATGGGATGCACAGGCGGCGATTGTTGAATCGCTTTGATTCGTTTCTAAAAATACCAATAAAAACAAATTGATGTGGAATTTTATTAAAGTCAAATATCTCGCAGGGTAGGATTTAGTGCGAATTACCTGAGAGTGCAATATTTGACTTTAGAATTAATTCGTAACTGATTGTTTTGTAAGGTTTATATATTTTTAGTGTGAGTGTGTATCTGCCACTGCTCCTGTCATTGCTAAATGCCATCGAAAACTCCGTGCGTTTCGCCAAAGGTTGAGTACAATCATCGGCTTTTTCCGGGGCTCGCCAGAGCCCGGTTTCAAGGGTTGTGGAAGGCCAAATGCTGATCGGTAGTTATTCTTCTTCGCTGGTGTTGATTTCGCTCTGCGTGGCCATTCTTGCTTCTTACACCGCACTCGACCTGACCGGACGCATCGCCACCGCCAAGGGACGGGCAGTGTACCTGTGGATCAGTGGTGGTGCGCTGGCGATGGGCTTCGGGATCTGGTCGATGCACTTCATTGGCATGCTCGCCTTCAGCCTGCCGATTTCGTTGGGCTATGACCTGACGCTGACCTTGCTCTCGCTACTGATCGCCGGGCTGTCTTCAGGTTTTGCCCTGTGGTTGGTCAGCCAGCCGAGTCTGCCCTGGACTCAGTTGTGCCTGGGTGCGTTGATCATGGGCACGGGCATCAGCAGCATGCATTACACCGGCATGGCAGCGCTGTTGATGCAACCGGGCATCGACTACGACCCGCTGCTGTTCAGCCTGTCAGTGATGATTGCCGTGGGGGCTTCGGCGGCGGCCTTGTGGATTGCTTTCCGGCTACGCCAGCAGACCCTCTATGTACGGCAGATCCGCGGCGCCGCTGCGGTGGTCATGGGCGTGGCGATTGTCGGCATGCACTACACCGGCATGGCGGCGGCAAACTTTCCCGAGGGCAGTTTCTGTGGCGCGCTGGGCACTGGCCTGAGTGGCAACGGCCTGGATTACCTGGTGCTGATCACCACCCTGGCGGTAATGGCGGTGGCCCTGCTGACCTCGGTGCTCGATGCCCGCCTGGAAGCGCGCACTGCGGAACTGGCGCATTCGTTGACTCGAGCCAACCAGGAACTGACCCAACTGGCCCTGCACGACACCTTGACCGGCTTGCCCAACCGCACCCTGCTGGCCGACCGCATCGACCAGGCGATCAGCAAGGTGGCGGAGCAGGGCGGCTGTTTTGCCCTGATGTTCATCGACCTGGACGGTTTCAAGCCGGTCAACGATGCCTTTGGCCACCATATGGGCGACTTGCTGCTCAAAGAAGTGGCGGCGCGCCTGCGCGCTCATCTGCACAGTCAGGATACCCTGGCACGCATCGGTGGCGATGAATTCGTGCTGCTGGTGGAGTTGCAGGAACCCGACGATGCCGTGGGCGTCGCGGCCAAGCAGGTCAACCTGATTTCCCGTGCTTTCCGTGTCTCGGAGCAGAACCTGCAGATCTCGGCGAGTATCGGCATCGTCCTGTACCCGGGCAACGGCATCGACCAGCATGAACTGCTGCGCAATGCCGATGCGGCGATGTATCACGCCAAGAGCGCAGGCAAGAACGGCTACAGCTTCTTCGACGTGTCGATGAACAGCAACGCGCGCTTGCAACTGCAACTGCTCCAGGACCTGCGGGCTGCCCTGGACCAGGACCAGTTCCGCCTGTTCTACCAGCCCAAGTTCGATGCCCAGGACTGTCAGCCCATCGGTGCCGAAGCACTGTTGCGCTGGGAGCACCCGCAGCATGGGCTGCTGTTGCCGGACCGTTTTATCGCGCTGGCAGAGAAGACCGGGCTGATCATTCCGATCGGTGAATGGGTGCTCGATGAAGCCTGCCGCCAGATGCGTGTCTGGATCGACCAGGGGTACACCGGCTGGCGTATCGCGGTGAACCTGTCGGCGATCCAGTTCTGCCATAGCGGGTTGGTTGAAAGCGTCGCCAAGGTCCTGGCGCGGCACCAGCTGCCGGCCAACAGCCTGACCCTGGAAATCACCGAAACAACCGCCATGCACGATGCCGATGCAAGTATGGCGGTGCTGCAGCGGCTTGCCGACATGGGCGTGGATTTGTCCATCGACGACTTTGGTACCGGCTATTCGAGCCTGATGTACCTCAAGCGCCTGCCGGCCAACGAGTTGAAGATCGACCGCGGCTTTGTCCGCGACCTTGAGCAGGACAGCGATGATGCCGCGATTGTCTCGGCAATCGTGGCGTTGGGCCAGGCGTTGGGCTTGCGGATTGTCGCTGAAGGAGTGGAAACCGACCGTCAGCAGAACTTCCTGACCCGCCTGGGGTGCGACTCGTTGCAGGGTTACCTGCTCGGCCAGCCGTTGCCCGCCGAGCGTTTTATCGTCGATATCGAGCGCGCACGTCGGTCACTGCCCGTCAGTTGAACTCAGCCGGCAGCGCGCAGGTTACAGGAAGGTTCGAAGGCGTCGAGCTCAGCTTCGACGGCTTCGATGATCCGTTCTACGTCGGTGGCGGCCATCAGCGTGGCGCAGGGGATCCCGGCGATGGCCAGCAGGGTTTCACCGGTGGCCCGGTCAAACAGGCGTGCGACCATACTGCGCGGGGCATCCATGCTGGCCTCGAAGCCCAGCGGATGAAAATACCAGCGCATCACCTGGCAGGCGTTGGGAAACGTCAGTGTGTTCATTCCGGCCTCCTTGTAGGGGTGAACAACAGGGCGAGCGGATCAAGGTGGGTTTAAGGTCCTGGCGACCTTTCGAGAAACCTAAACATAGCACCGTTAGCGTCAATGTCCGCCCATAGCGATGACAGTCTTTCGATTCTTTCAAGCAGGTCTTGGCCGCCATCAGTCCGCCCGCGCATAAAGGCTGAGACGGCAAACGTTTGCCGGCAACATTTCCTCGTTGTGGGCAGTGCCGCTCTGCTATTTTTACCGGCAGTCGGCTGGGATGCTTGCCTGGGACTTTCAGACCAATGGCTCCCCAGGTTCAGTCAAGGAGACCGTCATGCGGTATTCAACGCTCACCCAACGTATCGCCGGTGACGGTGCGGCTGCCTGGAACATCCACTACCGTGCACTGGAACTGCAGGAGCAGGGGCGAGAGATCTTCCTGCTGTCGATCGGTGATCCGGATTTCGACACCCCGCCACCTGTTGTCCAGGCCGCCGTTGATAGCCTGCGCGCAGGTCATACGCATTATTCCGATGTGCGTGGCAGCCTTGGTTTGCGTCAGGCAATAGCCCGCCATCAAACGCGTCAGAGTGGCCAGCAGGTCGACCCGCAAGAAGTGGTGGTGCTGGCCGGGGCGCAATGCGCGTTGTATGGCGTGGCCCAGTGCCTGCTCGATGCGGGTGACGAGGTGATTGTCGCCGAGCCGATGTACGTCACTTATGAGGCCGTGTTCGGCGCTTGCGCCGCGACGGCGGTACCGGTGCCGGTGCGCCCCGAGCACGGTTTTCGCCTCGATCCGGCCGACGTCGCCGCGCGGGTCACGCCACGCACCCGGGCACTACTGCTCAACAGCCCGCACAACCCATCCGGGGCCAGCCTGTCCAGGCATAGCTGGGAGCGCCTGGCGCAGATCTGTATCGAGCATGACCTGTGGCTGATTTCCGATGAGGTCTACCGCGAACTGTTGTATGAGGGGGAGCACTTTAGTCCTGCCAGTCTGCCGGGTATGGCCACGCGCTGCGCGACGATCAACAGCCTGTCCAAGTCTCACGCAATGTCGGGTTGGCGAGTCGGTTGGGTCATCGCTCCGCAAGCCCTGTGCGAACACTTGAGTAACCTGGCGTTGTGCATGCTTTACGGCCTGCCGGATTTCATCCTCGATGCTGCCCAGGTGGCCCTGGAACAGGACCTGCCGCAGGTGGCGCAGATGCGCGACAGCTACCGTGAGCGGCGGGACCGGGTCTGTGCCAGCCTCGCTGGTTGTCCTGGCATCAGTGTGCACAAACCTGACGGCGGGATGTTCGTGATGATTGATATCCGCGCCACCGGCCTGGGTGCCCAGGCCTTTGCCGAGCGTTTGCTGGAGGAACATGGGGTGGCGGTGCTCGCAGGCGATGCCTTCGGTCCCAGTGCGGCCGGCCACTTGCGTGTTGGCCTGGTGCTGGACAGTCAGCGCCTGGAGCAGGCCTGCCAGCGCATCGCCCGCTGTGCTGCGCAGGTGCTCGAGGGCCTGCCTTCAGTTGATCAGCGTGGCGGCCATGTTGACGGTAAAACCCAGAATCGCGGTGTTGAAGACAAAACCTACCAGTGAATGGGCCAGCACCACCCGGCGCATTGGCCGCCCGGCCACGCCAACATCCTAGGTCTGTACCGCTACGCTGAGGGTGAAGGAAAAGTAGTGGAAGTCCCAATAGTCCGGGTGGCGTTCGTCGTCGCTAAAGCGCAGCAGCGGCGTGTGCTCCTGGGCGGTGTAGAACAGGTGGGCGTAGTGCAGGCTGAAAATGGTGCCGACCAGCAACCAGGAGCCGGCGACGGTGAAGCCGGTAAAGGCCAACTGCAGCGCTGTCGGCCCGTCTGCGAGCTTGGCGCCGGCGGCCAGTTGCAAGATTACCGCGGCGAGGCTGGCGATGGCTGCGATGCTGACGGTGAACAGTACCAGGCCGGCGTTCTCATCCTCGATGCTGGCAACCTTGCGGACTTTTTCCGCACTGGCACCTAGGGTCAGCCACAGGATCAACACCAGGTAGAGCCAGACGCCGGTGTTCCAGCCGATCAGCACATGCTCGACCCAGCCGCTTGCCGGCAGCAGCCAACCACTCAAAACACCGACGAGGGCGGCGATAGTCAGGCGCGGGTGGCTGCGGGTCAGTCGATGAAAAGCCATGTTGCCTCGGGGTCAAGGGATCTTGAGCAACTGTAGCCCCGATAGTGCCCGCAATCGATACCCATGGGACTGATGAGGTATTATCAGGCGCTGTGTGAGCTATAAATGGCTTGCTTATCAATGATCTGGTCATTTTGACCTCAGTTCAGCGCTACAGGATTCCCGGTTTGTCCGATTCACTGCAAAACCCCTTGCTGCAATACCTTGCCCGCCTGGCACCTTCCAGTCAGCTGACCATGAAGTACATCCTCCAGGATGCGGCCGACCGTTTGGGCTTCGAGGATTGCGACATCAGCGATGTGCCTTGGCACCAGCTCGAACCGGGTCATGTCACGGCACTGGTGGCGGCTTTGCGCGCTGATGGTTACGCGCCCAACACCTCGTCGCTGTATGTCAATGCGGTGCGGGGGGTAATGAACGAGGCCTGGCGCCTGGGGTTGATCAGCCAGGATCAGCTGCTGCGCATCCGCACCCTCAAACCGACCCAGGGCACGCGCTTACCCGCCGGACGCAACCTCAAACGCAGCCTGATCCGCGAGCTGATGGACGCCTGCGCAGCGGACCCGCGGCCCCAGGGGCTGCGCGATGCGGCAGTGATTGCGTTGCTTTACGGTACCGGCATGCGCAAGTCCGAATCGGTCAACCTGGACTTGACCCAGGTCGATTTCAACGAGCGCAGCCTGCAAGTGCTGGGCAAGGGCAACAAACAGCTGATCAAGTACGCGCCGACCTGGGCGTTCGACAAGCTCAATGCCTGGCTGGCCTTTCGTCGCGAGCACCTGCCTGAGGGCCAGACCGATGATAACTTCCTGTTCAACCGCATTCGCCGTGGCAGCCACATCACCCGAGAGCGCATCACCAAGCATGCGATCTACTACATTGCCCGCCAGCGGGGCACCCAAGTTGGGGTAAATATCATGCCCCACGATTTCCGTCGTTCCTTCATCACCCGCGTGATCGAAGAGCACGATCTATCGATTGCGCAAAAACTGGCGCATCACACCAACATCCAGACCACCGCCAACTACGACATGCGTGACGACAATGAACGGCGCAGGGCGGTTGATCGGTACGATTACTGAAGTCATCGCGGGGACTTGTGGGAGCGGGCTTGCCCCGCGATGGGGTGTGGCTGACAGACTCCAATCGCGGGGCAAGCCCGCCCACAGTTCCTACCGCTTAAGCCGCGTCCAGCCCCATCTGCCAGAAGTCAGCTTCCAGCCGCGAAGCCTGAGCGAACAACTTGGCCAGCTCCTCGAAGCGTCGCTCAGTCATCGCGCGGGAGGCCAGATCATCCAGGTGCGCACGGGCAGCCGTAGCAACACCCTGATACCCAACACCGGCATACTCCGCAATCCAATCCCGATACGGATGAACACCCAGCGCGTCAATGCCATCCGGGGTCAGATTGCGGCCAATTTCCGCGTAACCGATGACACAAGGCGCCAGTGCCACATGCAGATCAAGCAGATCACCCGCCGCACCGCAGTCCAACACAAAACGCGTATAGGCGACGGTAGCCTGATGCTCAGGCGTCGCAGCCAGGTCATCAGGCGACAACCCCCAACGCTGGCACAGTCGCACATGCAGTTCAGTTTCATCGAGAATCGCCGCCAACCCCGCCTGAGCCGCGCGGATATCGGCCAGCGTGCGGCTCTTGTAAGCAGCCAGCGCCCACGAGCGGGCGAACTGGATCAGGAACAGATAATCCTGCACCAGGTACTTGCGAAAGGCCGGCTGGGCCAGAGTGCCAGCGCCCATCTGCCGGACGAAGTCATGGTCGACATAGCTGTTCCAGTCGGTAGCGGCTGCCTGTTTGAGGCGATCAAAGATGTCCATGAGTTATCCCTTGATATCGTAGGCGGCGTCGAAAAAGGCGTGCTCCAGGGCAACAGCGCGCAGGAAAAAATCGCTACTGACCTGCGCCTGTGCCGGTCCCACCCGGTCCAGCTCCGCGCGCAGGAACGCGACAAAGTCGTGGAAATCCGGGTTGTCGTGCAGGGTGATCCATTCGGCATGCTCGAAACGCGGTGGCAGTTGCTTTGGCGCGCGCAGGGCCCAGTCCAGGTACAGCCCCTCGACGACGTTGAGCACCGCCAGCGCCGCCGCATAGGAACGGGTGGCGGCTGCTTCGCGCATGATCGCCTTGAAGCCTGCGGTTGGCATCGAGTCGGGTGCATGCTGGCGCTGCGCTTCAGTAACACCAAGGGCTTCGAATGCGCGCAGGAAGTAGGTATTTTCCTCCCCCGAGATCACCCCGGTGAAACGCCCTAGACGGATGCGCGCCTCGAAGGTATCGGCACTGGCAATCGCCGCGCCGAGCAAGGTCAGGAAGGCATCAATGAAGCGGTGGTCCTGGATCAGGTAATTAATCAGCACCGCATCGTCGAGGGTGCCGTCGAGCAGTTCATTGACGAAGCGGTGCTCGATCGATTGCGTCCAGCCCGGCTCGCTCTGGCGGCGGAGGGTATCGGTGAAGCGTTCGGTCATGGATTCTGGAGCTGTACTAACTGTTAAATTTGTTTTATCTATCATAAATCAGATGCTTACCTAATCTAATTATTTTCGGATTTGTTCGTGCGGAAGAGTAAGTGACTGCCAACCTGAAAAATGGCAATTTCCATGGTAACTCCTCTCATGTTGAACGCCCGCCAGAAGTGGCGGGATAGACAAAGTAGGCCAGCTCCCGTTTGGAGGGAAAACCTGCGTCGCTGCGCTCCGACTGCCTGTCCGAATGAGCGTGGAATGAGTGTCCGGATGTTAGTGGGCTGAGTGTCCGGATGGCGTGGAATCCGCAGTGATGAGTTCGGCGGTCACCGGTAAGCCCTCGAACGTGAATGTGGCGACTGATGGGATACATCGCCATTGTTCGGATCGGTTCGAGGTCCCCATACCCCCTCAGGGTGGGGGAAATAGGGGGGGCAATACGGAGCATGCGGTAATAGGTGGCCTCGCAGAAAACTGGCCCGGTAGATCCGAAAAAACCCAAAAAGCCGGCCAATCGGCCGGCTCGCTTCAGGGGCTAATCGCCCCGGCAAAAGGGATGACTCAGGCCTGGGCCTGGGCCTGGGCCCGGGCGCGATCGCGGAGTGTTTCTTGCTCAGCCGAGTTGGCGTCCTGAAGCTGGAAATCAAAGTCGATTTCGGCAAAGCGGCCGTCTATACCCTTGGCATGCTCGCCAAAGCGCACGTCGCATACCAGGCCATCGCGGGTAGCGTAGGCAAAATCGTCCCACAGGTACTTGTCGCCCGCGAGGTTGATCTGGGTGGTGAGGTGGCGATAGTTCGGCGCGGAGATAAAAAAGTGGATATGCGCAGGGCGATTGCCGTGACGGCCCAGTTGGTCCAGCAATTCCTGAGTCGGGCCATCCGGTGGGCAGCCGTAGCCAGACGGCAAAATGCTGCGAACACGGTAGCGACCTTCACTGTCGGTGATGATACGACGGCGCAGGTTGAAGTCGGATTGGCTGCTGTCGAAGTAGGAGTACGTGCCGTTGGTGTTGGCGTGCCATAGGTCGACGATCGCGCCGGCGATAGGCTGGCCTTCGGGGTCCACCACGCGTCCCTGGAGGAACATCACGGTGCCAGGGTCTGTACCATCGTCCATCCGCGCTTCGCCTTCAAAGATCGGAGCGTTGGCCAGGTAAAGTGGGCCTTCGATTGTGCGAGGGGTACCGCCAGACAGGCCGTCTTGTTCGTCCTGCGCATCAAGCAGCAAGTCGAGGTAGTGCTCAAGCCCCACGCCTGCCACCAATAATCCCGCTTCTTGGCGTGCGCCCAAACGGTTGAGGTAAGCCACGGCTTTCCAGAACTCTTCCGTAGTGACCTGCAAGTCTTCGATCACCTTCACGGTGTCGAGCAGAATACGGTGAACAAGTTGCTTCATGCGCGGGTTGCCTTGGTCATTGTTCAGACCGCTGGCTTGCTGCAGAAATGCTTGGGCCTCAGGGGTGTGGGACAGTTTGATGCTCACGGGAATGCCTCATGTTTTTGTTGTCGATAAAAAACAGAGTGCAAGAGTGGTGCCACTTTTTTAACGTTCGTAACGTGTTGAATTTTATATAAATTTAATTTAATGCGATGCAGGCGGGGCGGCGCTCTTAGCTCAAATGAGCAATCTACTTCCTTCCTTTTATCATTTGCTCAATGGGTTGAAGTTAGAAGCAAGAACGCTTGGAGGGCAGAGCGGCAGGCTACCAGGATGTTGCCTCTCGGCCTGCCCGCCCTGTGTGCATCAATGTGGGTCGGCAGAGGTGTGTTCAAACGGCAATTTTTTCAGCCGGTAGGCCAGTGCGGGGCGCGTCATGCCCAATAGCCGTGCCGCCTCGGAAACATTTTGCCGAGTACGTTCCATGGCGCCTTGTATCAACTGCTCCTCGATTGCGTCGAGACTCACACCCCGATCGAGCAACTGGTCCACCCATTGCTCTTCAGTGTGAATGACCTGACTGATCAGATGGCCTTCGCTGGACAGGCCAATACTCTGGGCTTCATCGGACAGGTGGGGAAACAGCGCTTCCACCGAGATACTTTGGTTGTTGTCGGTAATAATCACGCCGCGCTCTATGAGGTTTTCCAGTTCGCGGATATTTCCCGGCCAGTCGTAGCGCAGGCAGGCTTCATTGGCGCGGTCCGACAGCCCAAGGGTTTTTTTCTGGTAGCTGGCATGCAGTTTTTCCAGAAAGTGCTCAATCAACAGCGGGATGTCTTCGCGTCGATCCCGTAGTGCCGGAATGCGCACCGGGTAAACATTCAAGCGGTAGTAAAGGTCGGCGCGAAAACGTCCTTCCTTGACGGCTTGACCGAGGTCTTCGTGGGTTGCGCCGATGACCCGCACATTGACCGTGCGCGTTTGGCTGTCGCCCACCCGTTCCAGCTCACCTTCCTGCAGCACTCGCAGCAAACTGGCCTGAGCGCGGGGAGAGAGTTCGATGATTTCGTCGAGAAACAGAGTGCCGCCATCGGCACGTTCAAAGCGCCCCATGCGTGATTGCTGGGCGCCGGTGTAGGCACCTTTTTCCACGCCAAACAGCTCCGCCTCGATCAGGTCGGGGCTAATGGCCGCACAGTTCAGGGCGATAAAGGGGCCGCCTGCACGCTCGCTGCGCAAGTGCAGGCTTCTGGCGATGACCTCCTTGCCGACACCGGTTTCGCCCAACAGCAATACGGAGGCTTTGCCCGGCGCAACTTTATCGATCAGGTTGCAGGTTTTGCGGTAGCTGGCTGAATGACCGATACCGTAGAACTGGCCCGCACGCTGTTGCAGGCGCTCGGTCATGTTCTCGACCTGGAGCTGCAGGGTGTGCAGTTCATCGATGATGGAATCACTCTGGAAATAGCGCATGAAGGTGTCGGCATCCTCCCATTCCTCTGCAGGCTTACCGATGATCCGGCACAGTGCGTCCCCACAACCGCGGCAACTGACTTCCTTGTAGATGATCTGCCGACCGACGAAGAACGACGAATAGCTGATTGCATAGCCGAGCAACGTCCAGCAGATCGGTTGCCCGGAATGCAATTGCTCAGCCTGGTGGTTCTCCACCTCGAACGAGTCGATCCATTCGATATCGGCGTAAAAGGTGCCAGCCTCGATATCGATGTCCATTTTCAGCGGCCGCACATTGACCATACCTTTGAGCGAGTGCAGCTGTGGACCGGTCAGGAACATCTTGATGTCGTTGCCGTTGGGCCGCAGTTTTCTGGCCAGTTCTGCGTCTTTGAGCCCGGACTGGTAGCCCAGGCGCAGGAAAAAACCCTTGGCCCGTTCTTCGCCGACCATTTCGATCAGCTCGCGACGAAACGAGGCCATCGCCGACACCTGCATCAACAACATGCGTTGCTCGTCGAGCCAGATTTTTCCTTCGCTGCCGAGGAAGTGGATGCGGTCAGTGAGGTCCTTGAGTAGCGTTGAGTGCTCGGAGGGCCGGTATTTCGTGGTCATGCAAACGCACCCCTATATCTTTTGTTTGTGGGGATGACACGGCAACTCTGCCTAGGCGGGGCAACATCGAGGTGCTGTGTTCAGGGCAGTTGCCGCGGCTGACGGCGACTGCAGCATGCCTATAGAAATGCCTGGATTATTTCTTAAAAGTCAAATTTTACCGGCGTGGATGATGGTTGTTCTATTTGCTCGAAAAGGCCTTCGGCGATTTGAGCAAATGATCAATTGCGCCGGGTCGAGGACGGGCTGGAAGGGTGCCTCATTGCTTGAGCGCCACCAGTGAGCGCTAATAACATATTGTTATCAAAGGAATAAAAATATTTTCCTGGAGGATTTTCAATCTTGGCACCGTCGTTGCTGAGTACCTCTGCATAACAACAGGGGAGCCCCCGATCATGAGTCAAGCTGGCAGCACCTTCGAACAGTTACCGCGCTACATCCGGGTACGCAGCAAGCCTGACGACGCCTTCGTCGAATTCGACTTCGCCATCGGCTACCCCGATCTGTTTGTCGAGCTGGTGCTGCCGCATCAAGCGTTCACATTGTTTTGCGCAGCCAACCACGTGCAGCACATGACCGCGCAGATGTCGGACGCCCTGGACGCCGATGCGCGCAAGTGGCGCTACGGCGAAACGCGCGACGACGAATAAGCCTCCCACCACCATCCAACAAGAACAATTACAGGAGCCACTCCATGAGTGTCGAAATCAAGACGGCAACCGTCGAGACGATCCGCAACACCTTCAGCCATACACGTCGTCGGTTTGGTGACAAGGCTGCCAGCCGCTACCAGGAAGCTAGCTTCGACATTGAGGCGGCGACCAACTTCCATTACCGCCCGCTATGGCAGCCAGACAAGTTGCTCAACGATGCCACCCGTACCGCCATCGTCATGGCCGACTGGTATGCCGTCAGTGATCCGCGTCAGTACTACTACGGCGCTTACGTACAGGCTCGGGCCAAGATGCAGGAAAATGCCGAGCACGATTACGCCTTCTGTGAAAAGCGCAACATGCTCGGCAGTCTTGCGCCGCAGATCATTGAGTTGATCAGTTCACAGTTATTGCCACTGCGCCATGCCGAGCTGGGCGCAAACATGAACAACAGCAACATCGCTGCCGACGGCTTTGGTACCAGCGTGACGCAGATGCATATGTTCCACGCCATGGACCGCCTGGGTATCGCCCAGTACCTGTCGCGGATCGGCCTGATGCTCGATGACGGCGATGTGCTGTACCTCACTCAAGCCAAACAGCAGTGGCTGAACGACCCCGCGTGGCAGGGCCTGCGCCGCTATGTCGAAGACACGCTGGTGGTGCGCGACTGGTTCGAACTGACCGTGGCTCAGAACCTTGTCAGCGATGGCCTGGTGTATCCACTGATGTTCCACAAGCTCGACGAACACTTCTCGGCCAATGGTGCGGGGCAGGTCGGCATGCTGACCGAGTTTATGCGCCTGTGGTTCGCCGAAAGCCAGCGCTGGGTCGATGCGCTGGTCAAGACCGTGGTCAACGAAAGCGCACAGAACAAACAGCGGGTCCAGCAGTGGATCGAGCACTGGAGCCATCGTTCGATCGAAGCGTTGATGCCGCTGGCGCGCACAGGGCTCGGCGAAGACGCACTGGCCGCTGTGAGCACGGAATTTACTGCACGCCTGAAAAAAATCGGCCTGACAGGAGCCGCAGCATGACTTCTCTCGTTTACATCAACCTGCAAGACACCGATTACGCCCGGGCAATCGTCGAGGCCATCCAGCAGGACAACCCGAACGCCAGCATCCAGCACCAACCTTCGATGATCCGCATCGAAGCGGCTAACCGCTTGGAGATTCGCCGCGAAACGGTAGAGCAGATCACCGGAACAACGTGGGACATCCAGGAAATGCTGATGTACGTGATCACACTGGGCGGCAACGTCGAGGAAGACGACGACAGCTTTTCGCTGCACTGGAACAGCTGATCGCACTCAGCCGGCAACCAGCGCTTGATCAATAACAAGAGTTTTGGAGAGTCATCATGGCCGTGAAAAAACGCCTTAATGCCAAAGAAAAATACCGCTGCATGACCCGTGACCTGGACTGGGAGCCGAGCTACCAGTCCCATGACGACATTTACCCGCACGAACGCTTCGAAGGCATCAAGATCACCGACTGGGACAAGTGGGAAGACCCGTTCCGCCTGACCATGGACACCTATTGGAAATATCAGGCCGAGAAAGAGAAAAAGCTCTACGCGATCTTTGACGCTTTCTCGCAAAACAACGGCCATACCACGCTGTCGGACGCCCGTTATGTCAACGCCCTGAAGCTGTTCCTGTCAGGCGTGACACCGCTGGAGTACCAGGCTTACCAAGGGTTTGCCCGCGTCGGCCGGCAGTTCAGTGGCGCTGGCGCACGGATCGCCTGCCAGATGCAGGCCATTGACGAACTGCGGCATGTGCAGACCCAAATCCATGCCATGAGTCACTACAACAAGCACTTCAACGGCCTGCATGATTTCGCCCATATGCATGACCGGGTGTGGTTCCTTTCAGTACCCAAGTCGTTCTTCGAAGACGCACGCACCGCAGGCCCGTTCGAGTTCCTCACGGCGATTTCGTTCTCGTTCGAGTACGTGCTGACCAACTTGCTGTTCGTGCCGTTCATGTCTGGCGCCGCCTTCAACGGCGACATGGCCACCGTCACCTTTGGCTTCTCGGCGCAGTCTGATGAAGCGCGGCACATGACCCTCGGCCTTGAGGTGATCAAGTTCCTGCTGGAGCAGCACGAAGACAACGTACCGATCATCCAGCGTTGGATCGACAAATGGTTCTGGCGTGGCTACCGGCTGCTGACCCTGGTCGGGATGATGATGGACTACATGCTGCCGAACAAAGTGATGTCCTGGGCTGAGGCGTGGGGCGTGTACTTCGAAGAGGCCGGCGGCGCGTTGTTCAAGGATCTGGAGCGCTACGGCATTCGTCCGCCCAAGCATGTTGAAGACGCCAACATCGGCAAGGATCACATCAGTCACCAGGCGTGGTCGATCTTCTATCAGTACAGCCAGGCGACCAACTTCCATACCTGGATGCCTACCGACGAAGAGCTGGATTGGCTCTTGGCCAAGTACCCCGACACCTTCGACAAGATCTATCGCCCACGCTTCGAACACTGGCGCGCGCTGCAAGAGAAGGGCGAGCGGTTCTACAACCCGACCCTGCCGATGCTGTGCCAGATCTGCCAGATCCCGCTGTCGTTTACCGAAGTGGATGAGCGGACCACCCTGAGCCATCGTTCTGTCGAGCACGAGGGAGAGCGCTATCACTTCTGCTCCCAGGGTTGCTGCGACATCTTCACGTACGAACCGACTAAATACATTCAGGCCTGGTTGCCCGTGCATCAGATTCTGCAGGGCAACTGTGGCGGTGCGGATGTCGAGTCGATTGTGCGGGACTACTACAACATCACCCCTGGTGAAGACAACTTTGAGTACCTGGGCTCCACCGAACATCGGCGCTGGCAGGACTGGCACCCGAATGATCGCAACAGCGCGCCAGCGGCAGCCCCCGCTGATCAGGACCTGCTCAAGACCGGCTGAAGCCTGAGGCGCTGCATTGAAGCGGGCTGCGCGGTCCGCTTCAACTTCTACCCGACAACAAGAAGGACAACATCATGCCCGTGACCGCAATTGGCGCCTATGAGGCCCAACCTCTGGATAGCCAGAACAATTTCAACGGCCTGCAACTGGTTTACCTGTGCTGGGAAAAGCACCTGATGTTCTGCGCGCCGTTCACCTTTCCACTGCCGCCGCACATGCTGTTCGAGGATTTTATCGAACAGGTAGTCAAAGCGGCGATTTCACAGCACCCCGATGCGCCGCATGTCGATTTTGACCGCGCCCGGTGGCGTCTCAACGACCAGCCCTTCACGCCGGACAACGCAGCGAGCTTGATCGCCAACGGTATTGACCACAAAAGCCTGCTGCACCTGAACACACCGGGCCTGAACGGCGTTGCCGGTACTTTCAACTGAGGATGCGGTGATGAGCTACCAAGTAACCATCGAACCCACCGGCGAGCAAATAGAGGTGGAAGAGGGCCAGACGATTCTTCAGGCGGCGCTGCGCCAAGGCGTTTGGTTGCCGTTTGCCTGTGGTCACGGTACCTGTGCCACCTGCAAGGTCCAGGTGCTCGAAGGCGAAGCAGACCTGGGTGCAGCTTCATCATTTGCCTTGATGGATATGGAAAGGGATGAGGGCAAGGTGCTCGCCTGCTGCGCAATCCCACAAAGCGACATGGTGATCGAGGCAGATATCGACGCTGACCCGGACTTTCTGGGGCATCCTGTCGAGGACTATCACGCCGTGGTCACCCAGTTGGTCGACCTCTCGCCGACCATCAAGGGTGTGCACCTCAAACTTGATCGGCCGATGGCCTTTCAGGCCGGACAGTACATCAACCTGCAGCTTCCAGGAATCGAGGGCACCCGAGCGTTCTCGCTGGCCAACCCTCCCAGTCGTGCCGACGAGGTCGAACTGCACGTGCGTCGGGTCGATGGCGGCTTGGCCACCCCCATGATTCACGATCAATTGAAAGTGGGTGACGCCGTCGAGATGTCGGGTCCTTATGGACAGTTCTTCGTCCGCACCTCGCAAAGTGGAGACCTGATTTTCATCGCCGGTGGCTCGGGTTTGTCGAGCCCTCAGTCGATGATCCTGGATCTGTTGGAGTCCGGCGACTCCCGGCAAATCGTGTTGTTCCAGGGGGCGAGGAACCGTGCCGAACTTTACAACCACACGCTGTTCGAGACGCTGGCGCAACAACACGCCAACTTCACTTACGTACCCGCATTGAGCCAGGCGGCAGACGACGCGCAGTGGGGCGGGTTCAAAGGCTACGTCCATGATGCGGCAAAGCAGTTTTTCGACGGTCGTTTCAGCAGCCGCAAGGCGTACCTGTGCGGGCCGCCGATCATGATCGATTCCGCCATTACCTGCTTGATGCAAGGACGTCTGTTCGAACGTGACATTTTCATGGAGCGCTTCTATAGCGCCGCCGATGGCGCCACCGAGACCACCAAATCAGCGCTGTTCAAAAGAATCTGAGTTCGCTGTTCAAACACGCCACCCCGCTGGCTGATCAACCGTCAGCGGGTGCCGGCCGACTATAAAAACAACAAAAGGTCATTACGATGAGAGCAGTATCACAGGCAAGTTGCGTGCGTTATCTGTGCCAGGCCGGTTTAAGCCTACTGGCGGTCGCCAGCATGACAGCTCAAGCGACGGAGAATGGCGGTTCGTCCTACCCCATGGGCGCGGAAAACTACATGTCGGGGGCTATGCCGCCACCCGGGTTTTATTCGCAGTTTTATGTTGGGCACTACGAAGCTGATTCGCTACGCGACAACCGTGGCGACAAGGTACCGGTGGATTTTCGGGTACGCGCCAATTCAGTCTCGCCTCGGCTGATCTGGGTCACCGAGCACACTGTTTTTGGCGGCAACCTGGGGTTCCATGCGATTGCTCCGCTGGTAGACCTCAAGGTTGAGGTCAATGGCCAATCGCAGAGCAAGCAGGGTTTGGGCGATATGATCTTCGGGCCTGCACTGGGCTTTCATCACAGCGAGAAACTGCACAGCATCGTGGCTTTGGATTTTATTGCCCCGACGGGTGAATATGATCGAGGCGATCTGGCCAATATCGGCCGCAATTACTGGGTGATCGAGCCGGTCCTGGCAATCTCATACATCGACCCGAACGGTTTGAACATAGATGCCAAGACGATGTATGACTTTAACCTGCGCAATGATTCGACCGATTACCTGTCGGGTCAGGAACTGCATGTCGACTACGCGGTCGGCTGGGGCCTGGGTAACGGTTGGGTGGTGGGGGTAGGGGGCTATGTACTTTACCAAACCACGGACGACCGACAGAACGGCGACCGCATCGAAGATAACAAAGGCAGATCCATCGCGATCGGCCCCTCGGTGAAATACAGCAGTAACACGGGTTGGTTTCTGACTGCCAAGTGGGAAAAGGAAAACCAGGTGCGAAACCGTGCCGAAGGTAATGCCTACTGGATGAAGTTGACTATCCCGTTCTAATGCATGGGCACGCTCCCTACGCTACCAATCAAGCCGTCTATAACCTCTGAGGTGTCGACATGTATCCAGCTGCTATTACCTCGATTGAAACGATAATTGTCGATCTGCCGACCATTCGCCCTCACAAACTGGCGATGCACACCATGCAGAACCAGACCATCGTGATCGTTCGTGTACGTTGCGCCGATGGCATCGAAGGCCTTGGCGAGTCCACCACCATTGGCGGACTGGCTTACGGCAACGAGAGCCCGGAAAGTATAAAAGCCAATATCGATGCGCACTTTGCGCCGTTGCTGATCGGGCAAGACAGTGCCAATTACAACGCTGCGATGCATCGCCTGGAGCGCAGTATCAAAGGCAACACGTTCGCCAAATCCGGTATTGAAACGGCCTTGCTTGACGCACAGGGAAAGCGGCTGGGGCTTGCCGTCAGCGAGCTGCTAGGCGGCCGCCTGAGAGATACCCTGCCAGTCGCCTGGACTTTGGCCAGTGGCGACACCGGCAAAGACATCGAAGAAGCGGAACACATGCTGGCGCTACGTCGGCACCGACTCTTCAAGTTGAAAATTGGCGCTGGAGAGGTCGATCAGGACCTGGCCCATGTCATAGCGATCAAAAAAGCCTTGGGCGAGCGCGCCAGTGTTCGGGTCGATGTCAATCAGGCGTGGGATGAAGCCGTTGCGTTACGCGCGTGCCGGGTATTAAGTGACAACGGAATTGACCTGATTGAGCAGCCGATTTCACGTAACAACCGTGCTGGCATGGCTCGCCTGAATGCAATCAGCCCAGCCCCCATCATGGCCGACGAGTCCATCGAGTCCGTAGAAGATGCGTTCAACCTGGCCCGTGAAGGCGCGGCTTCGGTGTTCGCCCTGAAAATCGCCAAAAACGGTGGACCCCGCGCGGTGCTGCGCACAGCATCGATAGCTGAGTCCGCAGGTATCGCGTTGTACGGCGGCACCATGCTCGAAGGTGGCATTGGCACGCTGGCTTCGGCTCACGCCTTTATCACCCTGAACAAATTAGCGTGGGGCACTGAATTGTTTGGTCCGTTGCTACTGACGGAAGACGTTCTGAGCGAGCCGCTGGTTTACCGTGACTTCGAACTGTGCGTACCAAAATCACCTGGGCTGGGTGTGGGGCTGGATGAGGACCGTCTCGCGTTTTTCCGTCGCGACAAGACATCCACTTCTATTCAACAAGCCTGAGGAGGGCGATATGCTTTTCCATGTGAAAATGACCGTGAATTTACCTGTCGACATGGCCCCTGAAAAGGCTGCCAAACTCAAAGCTGACGAGAAAGAACTGGCCTTGCAGCTACAAACGCAAGGAACGTGGCGTCACTTATGGCGTATTGCCGGACGTTACGCCAACTACAGCATTTTCGATGTCGATAGTGTTCAGGAATTGCACGATTTGCTCGTGCAACTCCCGTTATTCCCGTACATGGCGATTGAGGTCGAGCCGCTGTGCCGACATCCGTCCTCCATTCGGGAAGATGATCGATAGAACGAAACAGTAGCGAGAAGACCCCTGTATTCCTGCCCAGAGGCAAAGCAGGCAGGTGTGTACCTGTGTCAATAGCGCGCATACAACTGCGGATCCTCAGCAGATCTTGGCGGTATTACCGCACCGGGAACACGCGCTTTGAGGATTTGTGCAGAGTACAACGCGTGCGAGCTCTTACGCAGGCATAGGTCGAGGTCTCCCAATTTAGGTTCGTCCCGCCTTGTCCGGATCGACGACATAGGCCAGCGGGAACGTGGCAATTTCCTCGCGGCGCAGACCCGTATGTAGCGCCAGACGCATCATCATCCGGTGATGGGGGTTCTCCGCAGCGGCCAGGAGCGCCTTGATTTCCGCCATGTTCAGGAACTTGGGCAGGCCCTTGTGGCTACGCGGCATCACATCGTTTCCCAGGACCTTGCCGCCACTGGCATCAACATGCGCAAGGAAGCCTGTTTCTCGCCTCAACGTGCGTTCTTCATAGGCAAAAGGTAGGCGCTTCACCCACCCTTCCTTCAGCGCGAATTCGTAGAACTTGCAGATATAATGCAGGCGCTGGCGAGTGGTTTGGGGTACCAGTCTGCACGTTATCAGGCAGTAGTCCCGATAGGCCGCCACAAGGCTCTTGGCCTCGCCACGATCCACGTCGCGCCAATCCAACTCGTGGGCTTGGAGGAAGCTGAAGAAGTCATACAGAGCACGTCCGGTGCTGGGCCAGGATCGCTTAGAGCCAATGACCCCACGAAGCAGATAGTGACGAAAGAACTGATTGGCCGGGACGCACTTTCCATCGAGTCCCAAAGCAAAATGGGAAACTTCGGATAGGGTTGACCAGCGATCACTAAACCCTCAGTCGCCCACACAAGTTCCATCTGCCGCCCTCTGCACTGACCAGACGCCTAATCCCTTTGTTTGCTCGAATGGACGAAGGTCATTAGGCCGACCTTGAAGCACCTGGACTTCTAAGTCTCTGTTTCCAGTATTGCGGAAATCTAACGCTTTCCAAGTACCGGATCATTGTGCTGTCCATCAAAGATGGCGACAGCGAGACCGGGTAAATCTGGCATGGGCGGCCTCGCAGTGAGACCGGCAAAAAGGCAGGTTGGCAATCCCCATCCCTTCGCCGGCATGATCCGGATCAGGTTCGAAGGGTCACCGCGCTGCAGCTGTCAGCGGTTTCTCAGCCCGTTGCCGGGCTCCCCTTGGTGGCCGAATCTATACAGCAAGCCGGCAGGATTGTCACGTTGGCCGCTAGTGAATGCTGGAGGCCAACTCAAAGATCGGCATGTACATCAGGATCACGATCAGGCCGATCAACAGGCCGATGAAGGTCATCAGCAAGGGTTCGAACAGACGCACGAACCACTCGATCCAGCGGCTGATTTCTTGGTCGTAGAAGTCGGCGCTGCGCTCCATCATCTGCCCGAGATTGCCCGACTGCTCGCCGGCCCGCAGCAAGCGCAGGGAGACTGGCGTCACCAGTTGCCCAGCCTCCAGCGCCGCGGACAATGACAGGCCTTCACGGACCCGCTCACAGGCCTGTTCCAGGCGCTGCCTGGCAGCGACGCCGAGCAGGCCGCGGGCCATCTCCATGGCGGTGAGAATCGGAATGCCACCTTGCAGCAGGATCCCCAGGGAACGGTAGAAACGCGCCAGTTCATACATCACCAGGCGCCGGTGCAGGGCAGGCAGACGTTCCAACTGGCTGTTCAGCCAGCGCCGCACCCGCGGCTCGCGGCGCAGCACGAACAGGCTGGCCATCAGCCCGAGAAACCCCAGGCCCAGCGGTGCCTGGTGGGCATGCAGGAACATCCCGGCCTGCATCAGCCAACGTGACAGCCAGGGCAGTTCAGTACCCAGGCCTTCGAACACCAGGCTGAAGCGCGGCACCACATAGCCCAGCAAAAACAGCACCACGCCAGCGCCGACCAACAACAGCAGCAAGGGATAGATCGAAGCGCTGACGATCTTCTGCCGCACTTCGTCCATGCGCTGGCGGTAGGCGACGTAGCGTCCCAGGGCATCACCCAGGGCGCCAGTCTTCTCGCTTGATTGCACCAGGGCGATGTACAGCGGCGGAAACACGCTGGGCAACTGCCCCAAGGCCTGCGAGAAGGATTTGCCTTCATAGAGCAGGCGCACCAACTCGCCTAGGGTCTTGCGTGCCTGGGGCGCCGACTCTTTCTCCGCCAGGCTTTGCAGCGCGTCGATCAGCGGCAGGCCGGCATTGAGCAGGGTGGTCAGCTCCTGGCTGAACAGCACCAGGTTGAAGGTTTCGCTGCGGCGCCAGCGCAACGTGGCGAAGCGCTCACAGTTGCGCACGCTGACCACCCGCAAGCCTTGTTGTTCGGCCTGCTGGCGGGCTTGTCCGGCGTCCTGGGCGTCCAGCGTCAGCAGGACCACACCGGATTTCCCCAAGGCCTTGAGCTCGTAGCGCATGTGTAGATCCTCCGCTTATTGCCAGCTGGTGACCTCGGCGTTCTCGCCTTCGCCGCCAGGCTGGCCGTCCTTGCCCATGGAGAGCAGGTCGTACTCGCCGTTTTCGCCAGGCTGGCGGTAGATGTAATTACGCCCCCAAGGGTCCTGGGGGACTTTTTTCTGCAGGTAGGGGCCAGACCAGCGCGTCTCGTCGCTGGGCGCCGTGACCAGCGCCTGCAGCCCTTGCTCGGAATTGGGGTAATGCCCCACCTCCAGGCGGTACAGGTCCAGGGCCTTGCTCAAGCCTTCGATCTGCGCCCGCGCCACCTTGGCCTCCGAGCGTCCCAACTGGCTGAAGTACTTGGGTGCGACGATGCCGGCGAGCAGACCCAGTACCACCAACACCACCAGCAGTTCGAGCAGGGTGAACCCCTGCTGTGAGCGTTTTTTATTGTTCATGCCAAGGCCCTCCATTGTGCGCTTGCAAGGTCTTATGCAATTGCCGTGCGCGTCTGCGCCGAGCCTTTGCGGTACCGGCCTGGCAAGGCGGCACAGTGCTTGCGTCAGTAGCTAAAAGCCTCGGCAATCGGGGCATATGCCCCACTTTTCGGGGAACGCAACGGGGAGGGCGGCACGATGCACTGGCTCACTGCAGGACTCTTTGTCTGGCTGACCTGGACCCCCCCGGTCCAGGCCGATGTGTACATCTCCATCAAGGCCGACGGCAGTTACCTGCTGTCCAACGTCCACCGGCCTGGCCGCATCTATAAACGGGTCATCAGCGAACTGGGGGCGAGCCTGGCCAATAGCAGCCAGGCGCAGCTGATCACGGGCATGCCCTATGCCGAGCTGGTGGCGGCGGCGGCCAAGGCTAACGACCTGCCTGCAGCGCTGCTGCATGCGGTGATCCACGCCGAATCGCGCTACGACCCCAATGCCCGCTCGCCCAGTGGCGCTTCCGGGTTGATGCAGTTGATGCCTGCTACCGCCCGTGAGCTTGGGGTCAAGAATGTCCTGGACCCGGCCTCCAATGTTCAGGGCGGAGCGCGCTACCTCAAACGCATGCTCAAGCTGTTCGACAATGACATCACCCTGGCGGTGGCGGCCTACAACGCCGGCCCCAATGCAGTGATGCGCCGGGGCCGGGTAGTGCCGCCCTATGCCGAGACCCAGCGTTATGTCCCGAAAGTGTTGCGCCAGTATCGGCGGTTGCAGGGGCTGGCGATGGATGCGCCGTTGTGAAGGCGCGGGGAACCGGTGGGAGCGGGCCCCCCCGAATAGTGGGGAATACCGGGGGATAGCCCCCAATTGAGATTCACTAAATAGTTTAAGTGACTGTAAAACAACAATAAAAAACAATGGCATGAGGCTTGCTCGAGCCCTTCCAGAGTTCACTTGCACCACCAGAGGCACGCCATGATGACTCCGATCAAAGGCTCCGTCCTGACTTCACTGCTGATTGCTGCCGCCACGTTTGCCTGGCAAACAGTCAGCGAAGCCGCCGTGCGCTGCGAGCGCAATCTGGTGGCCAACGTGGTGGCGCTCGACCAGCCACTGATGTTCAACCGCCTCGGCGCGCAGAATGCCAACGGCATGATGTTCGCCCTGCGCCGCGATGTGGTTGACGAGCACCAGGTGTCGCTGGAAAATGGTGGCGCGGCAGTGCCGGGCAAGGTCACGCTGCGCCCGGACAAACGGCCGCGGCCGATCGTGCTGCGGGTGGCGGCCGGTGACTGCCTGACCGTGAACCTGCAGAACCTGTTGGCCTATCAGGCTAATCCGAACAAGCACGGCTTCGATCACGAGGAAGAGAGCGAAGTCGAAGGCGAAGGGAACGAAGCAGCCGAAGGCAATGAAAATCAAGGCGGCACCGAGCACGGTTTCGTCGCCGATGAGCAGGTCAGCGATCGCCATGTCGGCTTTCAGGTCAATGGCATGCAGGCGGTCAACAGCATCGCCGACATTGCCGCCAACACCGGGCGCAACGGCAACTTCCTGATTGCCCCAGGTGCCAGCCGCACCTACACCCTGTACGCTGAGCGCGAAGGCGCTTTCGCCGCCACCAGCCAAGGCGCCACCTTTGGTGGTGAGGGCGCTGCCGGTAACGTTGCCAACGGCCTGTTCGGCCAGGTGGTGGTGCTGCCGAAAAATGCGCGGACCTACCGCAACACCCTGACCGAAGAAGAAATGCGCCTGGCCACCACCGGCCGTGCACCTACCGGCCAGCCAATCGTCGATTACCAGGCCCGCTATCCACAGCGCGAACCCTGGATCCGTGAAGGCAAGGCCGGCTCGCCGATCATCGCCATGGTTGATGGCAACGAGATCATCTCCAGTGAAACCGACGCCGTGGTCATGGGCCCCAATGCCGATGGCAGCTTCCCGCCCTCGACCTACCCGCTGGAAAGCATCGGCAAGCGTAACCCGGCGGTACCCAATCGCCTGGAACCGTTCCGTGACTTTGCCGCGCAGTTCACCGACGAGGCCGCCGTCACCCAGGCGTTCCCCGGTTATTGGGCTGACCCGGTCATGGGCCATGTCCTGGAACCGACCCGCGATTCGTTCATGATCAACTACGGCTCAGGCGGCATGGGCGCTGAAGTGGTGGCCAACCGCCTGGGGGTGGGGCCGATGCATGACTGCCTGTCGTGCGCTTACGAAGAGTTCTTCCTCAGCTCGCACACGGTCGGTGACGTCGCCATGCTGGTGGACGTGCCGGCCAACGTTGGCCTCGAGAACATTCGCCCAGGGCAGACACCGAACGCCGACAAGGTCGGGGTCAAGGCCACCATGGCGCTGTTCCCGGCTGAACCGGCCAACGTCAACCACAGCTACATTGGTGACTTCGTCAAATTCCGCAACACCCACAACGGCCACGAGCAGCACATCTTCCACCTGCACGGGCACCAGTGGCTGTTCAACCCCAATGACGACAACTCCGACTATACCGATGCCCAGGGCATTGGCCCAGGTGTCGGCTATACCTATGAAATCGCCAACGGCGGCTCGGGCAACCGCAACCGTGTAGCGGGCGATGCGATCTATCACTGCCACTTCTACCCGCACTTTGCCCAGGGTATGTGGAGCATGTGGCGGGTGCATGACGTGTTCGAGGAGGGCACCCGTCTTGAAGTTTCCGCCCAAGGTCCGGACGGTTATCACACCGAGCCGTATGCCCTGCGTAGCGGCAAGCCGGCCGCTGGCGCGCGCGCCTTGCCGGACGGAGAAATCATCGCCGGTACCCCGATTCCCGCCATCGTCCCGCTGCCAGGCAAGGCCATGGCGCCGATGCCCGGCAAAGTGGCGGTGATTCCGAAACTGGCTGAAACCCTGGTCGCCGAAAACGACGAGGGTGATGACGATTCCGGCCATCATGATGGCGCACCGCGGGCCGTCGGCTCGCTGGTCCTGGTCGATCGCAGTGCAGCCAACCGCAACGCCGATGGCAGCCTGAAAAACCCTGGCTACCCCTTCTGGATTGGCGGCATGGAAAGCACCGTTGGCCAACGTCCTCCGACTCCACCGCTGGATATGCTCGACCCGGCCAAAGCACAACAGCTGAAAAACACCGGCGAGGCCCTGTGGGCCAACCTCGACCCGGCCCAGGTTGGCGGCTGGGACGGCGGCTTGCCACGTCATACCCTTGATGGCCTGGCAGCCGGTGGCGAGGCGGATGTGACCACCACCGCACTGGATTTCACCAAGAAGATCACCAAAGCCAAGGCGGTGTTCCTGCCGGAAGAAGGCACCGAGGTCGAGCAGGCGGCCATGAGCTTCCATTCCAAGCTTGAACATCCAAGCTACGCGGTGCTGCCAGACAGCCAGACGGTGGCACGCAGCTTCCGCACCAATGGGGCGGCGCCAACCGCCGGTGCGCCGTTCTTCGAGCCGTGCATGGACGACCGCGCCAAGCGCCTGACCCTGGCCGCCGGCGCCGGTGAGTTTGCCAGCGGCGAGCGCCTGGATGGCATGAGCTTCACCGGTTCTTCGACCTTTACCGCCGACCGCCCACGGATCTACAAGGGCGCCTACATCCAGTACGACGCGGTCTACAACAAGGTCGGCTACCACTTCCCGCAGGCACGCATTATCTCCCTCTGGGAGGACGCCTGGTCGGTGATCAACAAGCAGCGCCCACCGGAGCCGCTGGTGATGCGCATGAACACCTTCGATTGCGTGATGTACCAGCACACCAACCTGATTCCGAACTACTACGAGATGGATGACTACCAGGTGCGCACCCCGACCGACGTGATCGGCCAGCATATCCACCTGCCAAAATGGGACCTGACCGCAGCCGATGGTTCGGCTAACGGCTGGAACTACGAAGACGGCATTCTCTCGCCCAGCACCGTGGTCGAGCGCATCCATGCCATTCGCCAGTTCAACCAATGCACCAGCAGCGATCCGCGCGAAGGCAGTGCCGAGTGTCCGGTCGCCAAGGCGCATCCGTTCTTCGGCCGCTACGGTCGCGCCGACTGGATGGGTGCACGCACGGCCATGCAGCGCTGGTTCGCCGATCCAGTGGTCAACGTGCACAACGTCGACCGTGGCTTGGGCACCATTTTCACCCACGACCACCTCGGCCCATCGACCCACCAGCAATTGGGCCTGTACGCCACCGTACTGGCCGAGCCAGCCGGGTCGACCTGGTACCACGCCGAAACCGGCGAGCAGCTATACAACACCGCGCTGCGTGAAGACGGCGGGCCGACCTCATGGCAGGCCGTGGTCAAGACTGGCGACCATGACGGCGACGGTCGCAACGACAGCTACCGTGAATTCTTCCTGGAGTACAGCGACTTCCAGCACGCCTACGAGGCTGGGGTGTATGTCGGTGCGGGTCCTGACGGTATTCCTGATGCCCAGGCGTTCCCGGCAACCGCCGACAGCTTTCGCTTCGCGATCAACCCGCCTGTGCGGCAGGCGGCGTCGAACCTGCTCGAAGCAGTGGTCGAGTCCCGTGGCGGCCTGTCCCCAGGCTGCCCGTCGCGGCCTTGCCCACAAGCCATCTCGGTGGATGACCCTGGCATGTTCGTCGTCAACTACCGTAACGAGCCGCTGGCCCTGCGGGTCTACGACCCCAATAAGGTGGCCCCGGACGGCAAGCGCGGCATGCAGGCCGATGGCCTGGGCGGTGACTTGGCATTCGCCATGCAGAGCCGTACCGACCGTGCCATCCCGGCGATGAACCTGTCGCCAGCGGCCATCACCTCGGCCGTCGGCCCCACCGGTGGCACGACGCTGTTCCCGCCGCACATCAACAAGGCGGGCGCCGAACCGGGTGATCCGTTCACGCCAATGCTGCGCACCTACTCGGGTGACAACGTGCGCCTGCGCATGCACGCTGGCGGCTATGAAGAGGAACACAACGTAACCCTGCATGGCGTCAAGTGGCTGCAGAACAGCTCGGGTTTCGGCAACAGTTCCAACTCGGGGTGGAGGTCCTCGCAGATGGTGGGCATCTCCGAACAACTGGGCTTCATGGCGCCGGTGTCGATGATCTCCAGCTCGGCGGCGCCCAACGGCGACTACCTGTACTCGCTCGACGCCGCTCACGAAGGCTACTGGAACGGTATCTGGGGGGTAATGCGCAACTACACCGCCAGCCGTCCAGACCTGTTCCCGCTGCCGAACAACCCATTGCCCATGGCGGCGCGCAACACCGTGGCGTTTGACGGCATCTGTCCGCGCTTTACCGCCAACCCCAACGGTATTGGCACCCGGCCGACCGTGCAGCGCAGTTACGAAGTGGTGGCGGCCCTGGCCAACGATATCCTCGGCAATCCGTTGGGGGTGAGCATCAACGACCCGAGCGGCGTCGGCCAGCACGTGGGCGGCCCGTTGAAGGCCAATGGCGGTACCCTGGTCTACAACAGCCGGCGCACCAGCATCCCGCAAGTAACGGTGACCGACCCCGAAGATGGTGCGACCTTCACCATCGGCGGCCACAGCGGGCCGCTGCATGACCCGACCGCGATCCTCTACGTGCGCAAGGCCGACCTCGACCCTGCCACCGGCAAACTCAAGCCCGGTGTACCGATCGAGCCGCTGGTACTGCGTGCCGCTGCCGGTGAGTGCCTGAAGGTCACCCTGGAAAACCGCCTGCCGCTGGTGATGCCGGACCTGCCGAGCACTGCGGTGATGCAGAACGTGGTCAAGCGTGACCGTCAGGGCAGCGAAGGCTCCACCGCCTTCAACAACAACCTGATGCGTCCGTCCAGCCATGTTGGCCTGCATACGCAACTGCTGTCCTATGACATCACCAAGTCGGACGGCGTCAACGTCGGCCAGAACCCGGTGCAGACCGTACCGCCTCGCAACGGCAGCAGCGGCGCCTATCCGCACAAGGTGTACCAGTACTACGCCGGGCACCTGGAGCGTGAAGGCAAGCCGGTGATGCAGATGGGGCGCTCGGTGGACAACATCAACGCCACAGCCATCGAGTTCGGTGGGCTCAACATCACCCCGGCCGATGTCATCAAGCAGGGCCAGAAGGGCCTGATCGGTGGCATGAGCATCCTGCCGCAGACCGCCACCTGGACCGAGGACAGTGCCAGCCGTGCCTCGGCCACGGTGCAAGTACCGGGGCAGCCAGCCTACCGCGACTTTGCCACGCTCTGGCAGCGGGCGCTGAACATGCGCTGGGCGGATGGCCGGCCGGTGGAAGGCATGGGCACTGAAGGCAACGGTGTACCGGGTGATCCGAAAGACAACTCGAACATGGCCATCAACTACAAGACCGAGCCGCTGTGGTTCCGCTTCGGCCTGGCCCCGGATGCGCCGTTCGGGCATGCCGATGGCAATGGCTGGGCGGATGTCCCTAACGCCCATATGGCCTACAGCAACGCCCTGGTCGGCGGCGACCCGCAAACCCCGGTGCTGTGGGCCAAGCCTGGTCAAGCGTTGCGTAACCATGTGCTGATGCCTACCGGTGGCAGCCGTGGCGTTACCTATCAGCTCGATGGCCACCTGTGGCCACTGCATAACTACCAGGCCGAGAAGTCCGACATCAACGGCTTCCCCTTGAGTTTGCCAGGTATCGGTTCGGTGCGCTTTGGCTTCAACCCGCAGGCCATGTTCATCGGCGCCCAGGAAAGCGTGCTACCGGCTGCGCACTTCAGCTTCATGGTGCCCAGTGCCGGGGGTAGCAACGCGGTACCGGGTGACTATCTGTTCCGCGACTATGCCGCCTTCGGCAATGCTTCGGGACTGTGGGGGATCCTGCGGGTAACAGAAGAAGCACCACCGTCTACACCGCCAGCGCAGTAAGGGAAAAGGGGAGAGGTCATGAACAAGAAAAATAGACCGTTGTACCTGGGCCTGATGGCAGGCTTGACCCTGATAGGCCTGGGGGTCAGTTACGAGAGCTTGTGGTGCGACCCGCGCAGCGAGTTGGCCGCAAGCGATCCACAGGCGCTGCACCGGCTCAGCCGCGACGGTGTCACCGTCGAGTTCGAGGCCCGGCCGCTGGGCAACGACGGGGTGCTGACGGAGGGCGCGTTTGCCAACGTGCGTTTCAAAATCACCGACCAGAACAGCGGCCAGCCACTGTCGGGCGTGTCCCCGGGCGCCTGGCTGGACCCGGCGCTGACCGGCGACGCGGCCAAAGACCGCAACAAGACCTGCAAGGCACGGGTGGCGCTGTTTCTCAAAAGCAGTATCGGCGCCCGTCCATTGCTGGACCTCAACAGCTACTTCCTGCTGGTACTGAACAAGGATGCCAGCCTGACCGTGATCGATCCCTCAGTCTCGGTCGGTGGGGTTACCAGCACCCTGGCGCGCATCGAACTGCCTGGCGTGCCGATGGACTGGGTGGCCAGTAACGACGACAAACAGGTATTCGTGTCTATCCCCGAACGCGGTGAAGTGGCGTTGATCGACACCGAGACATTCCAGCGCGTGGGCAGCATAGAGGCCGGCAAGCAGCCGTTGCGGGTGGCCCTGCAGCCGGACCAGCGCCTGCTGTGGGTCGGCAACAATTCAAGTGACCCGGCGCACAGCGGCGTCAGCGTGATCGATGTGCCCAGCCGCAAAAACATGAAGTTCTTTGCCACCGGCACCGGCCATCACGAAATCGCCTTCAGCGCCGACTCGCGTTACGCCTTTGTCAGCAACCGCGACAGCGGCACCCTGAGCGTGATCAATGCCAGCGAGATGCGTCTGGTCAAGACCCTCAAGGTCGGCTCGCATCCACTGTCGGTTGCCTATTCGGCGCTGTCACAGGCGGTCTATGTGGCCGATGGGCGCGACGGCAGCATCAGCGTCATCGATGCGCGCAGCCATGAACTGCGCCAGCGGATTGAGGGCAAACAGGGCCTGGGACCGATGCGCTTCAGCAGTGACGGGCGTTTCGGCATTGTCCTCAATACCCTGGAAAGCCAGGCGCTGGTGATCGACGCCAGTACCGACCGGCTGATCCACAGCCTGCCGGTGACCGCCGAACCCTACCAACTGACCTTTACCAAGGCCTATGCCTATATCCGCGGCCTGGCTTCAGCGAAGGTCGCCATGGTTAACCTGGGCAGCCTCGGCGAGGGTCGTCAACCTATCGTCCAGAGCTTCGAAGCCGGGCCGGCGGCGCCGCGCCAGGCCGGTGACCTGCCGCTGGCCCAGGGCCTGACGGTGGCCCGCGATGATAACTCGGTGTTCGTCGTCAACCCGGTGGACAACACGACCTACTTTTATGCCGAAGGCATGAACGCACCGATGTCCGGCTACGCCAACCGCGGCCACAATGCCCGCGCGGCCCTGGTCATCGACCGCAGCCTGCGCGAAGTGGCGCCGGGGGTCTACAGCTCGACGATCAAGCTCCCTGCTGCCGGTACCTTCGACGTGGCCTTTCTGCTCAACCAGCCGCAGATCATCCACTGCTTCAGCACCGAGGTAGCCGCTTCACCCAGCGCACCGCACCGGCAGTCGCCGCAGGTAGAGTTCATGCTTGAACCCACGGTGGTGCAGGGCCGCCCCTTTACGGCGCGCTTTCGTATCGTCGAAGGCAATGGCACCCCGCGCAATGGCATCAAGGACCTGAGCGTGCGCTACTTCCTCGCACCGTCGTCACGGGCCCGCGACAGCCGCGTGCATGAAGTCGGCGACGGGGTCTACGAAGCATCCCTGGAGCTGGCTGAAGCTGGCGCCTGGTACCTGCATGTGCAGGCACCGTCTTTGGGCAGTGCTTTTGCCGAGAAAAACTACACCAGCCTGCGGGTACTCCCCGCCGCGGCTCAACAAGCGTCCGATGTGGGTTCAAGGAGTGTGCGATGAAAATGCTTGATCGCTGCAGACTGTTCAGCCTCTGCCTGTTAGCCGCCAGTTGTGGTTTCGCCCAGGCCCATGGCGGTGTCGATCATAGTGGCGATGATGATCACAGTGGCCATGCTGCACCCGCCGCTCACCAGGAAAAGGCCTCGGTGCGTTTTGCCGATGTCCAGCTGCTGGACCAGAATGGCATGCCGGTACGCCTGGAGAAGGACCTGGTGGCCGATCGCCTGGTGGTCATGGGCTTTATCTACACCAGTTGCACCACGGTCTGCCCGGTGGTGTCCTCGATCATGGCCAAGGTGCAGAAACAACTGGGCGGGCGGCTCGGCAATGAAGTGCAACTGGTATCGATCAGCGTCGACCCGCAACGTGACGACTCCAAGCGCCTGCAAGACTACGCCAAGGCCTTCCAGGTCGGGCCGGGCTGGAGCTGGCTGACCGGCTCGCCCTATGCGGTCAATGAAACCCTCAAGGGCCTGGGCAGCTTCAGCGCCAACCTCAGCGAGCATCCGCCGCTGATACTCGTGGGTGACGGTCGCAGCGGCAAATGGACACGTTTCTACGGCTTCACCGATCCGGCGCTGTTGGTCAGCGAAATCGACCGTCTCAGTGCCAAACGCGTGCATGCCAAACACACCGCCATCGCCCAGGAGGTGCAACCATGAGCGCCGTTACTGCAAGCAAATCGGTCATGCGCGGCGTCGACTGGCTGGTGCTGCTGGCCTGTCTGTGGATCTTGAGCTCGGTGGCGTTTGCCCATGAAGGACACGCGCCCCAGGCCAGCACCAGCACCAGCGCCGTCACGCCGACCGCAGGCACCCATGATGCCCAGGCCTACTTCACTGACAGCCTGGTGCAGGACCAGAACGGCCGCAGTCTGCGTTTCTACAGCGATGTGCTGAAGGATCGGGTGGTGCTGCTCAATGTTATCTTCACCCACTGCAACGATGCCTGCCCACTGATCACCCGCAAGTTGCGCGAGGTGCGTGAAGCGATGGGGGAAGAGGCGGCTAGCAAAGTAACGTTCATTTCCTTGAGCAGTGACCCCACCAACGACACCCCACAAGTGCTCAAGGCATTTGCCGAAAAGCAGGGTGTGGACGGTCCCAACTGGCTGTTTCTGACCGGTGACAAGGCACAGATGGACCTGGTGCTGATGCGCCTTGGTCACCTGATCCCCAGCCCCGAGCAACATTCCACCCAGCTGATTGCTGGCGACGTAGCCAATAAGCGCTGGAGCAAGATCCGCCCCGATGCACCGCCCATGGCGATTGCCCAACGTCTGCAATTGCTGTCGCAACCCCTGGCCGGGCGTTGAACATCATGATCACGGCGCTGCGTACCGGGGCCCTGCTGTTGATGCTCACTGCCAGCAGCAACGCCCTGGCCCTGGACCTGAGCCCGGCGGAGCTGGCAGGCAAGCGCTTGTATCGCGAGGGTCTGTCGAGCAGCGATGCCCAGGTGTCGGCGCGGGTCGGTGCCGCCGACATGCTGGTGCCGGCCAGCGTTGTGCCCTGTGGCAGTTGCCATGGCGCCGATGGACTGGGCCGGGCCGAGGGTGGTGTGCGTCCTCCGGTGCTGAGCTGGCAACGGCTGGCGGCCGGGCAGGGCCTGCGCAAGGTCAATGGCCGGACCTATCCGGCCTATACCGAATCCAGCCTGGCCCGGGCGATTCAGGAGGGCCGTGATCCGGCCGGTAATCGTCTGGACCCGGCCATGCCACGCTTCGTCCTGAGCATGGCCGACCAGCGCAATCTCAGTGCCTACCTCAAGCGCCTGGCCGATGAGCGCGATCCAGGCCTGGAGGAACAGACCTTGCGCCTGGGCACTTTGCTGCCGGGCCAAGGCGTTCTGGCTGCGCCGGCGCGGGTGGTGGCGGCGGTACTTGAGGACCGTATCGAGCAACTTAACCAGCAAGGCGGTATTCATGGCAGGCAATTGCAGTTGATCAATGTCGATCCGGGGCCTGATCTGGCCAGCGCCGAACAGGCCCTCACCCAATTGCTCGAACAGGAACAGGTATTCGCCTTGATTTCGCCGCTGGCGCCGGCCCTGGAGTCGACCCTGGCGACTCGCCTGGAACAGGCGCGGGTGCCCTTGATTGGCAGCGCGCCGGTACTCACCAGCAGCACGCAGATCTTCGACCCCTTGCCGGGGCTGGATGAGCAGTTGCTGAGCCTGGCCGATTATGCCCAGGCCAACCTGGCGCTGCTGCAGGCCGGTACACGGATTGTCTATGCCGACCCGGCCCAGGCAAGCCTGGCCCAACACCTTGAGCAGCAACTGCAACGTCGCGGCTGGAGCGAGGTCAAGGCCCAGCGCCTCACTGAGCAGGCTGCAGAAGGACAGGCGCTGTTCTTTCTTGGCCAGGCCGAGGATTTCGCCCGTCTGATCGCGCAACTGCAGCAGGCCGGCCGTACGCCCTACCTGTTTGCCGCCGCCCATCAGGTCGCCAGCCAGTTACCGCAGGTGCCTGACGCCTGGTCGCGGCGGGTATTCCTGGCGTATCCGTTCGTACCCGATGACTGGACGCCAACAGGGCGCCAGGCGCTGAGCGATATGCGCCTGCGCCAGGGGCTGGATGGTCGCCAAGGTGTTTTGCAGGTCGGCACCTGGTGTGCCGTGCAATTGCTCGGTGATGCCCTCAAGCGCGCGGGGCGCGATGCCAGCCGCGAAAAACTCATCCAGGCGCTAGAGAGCCTGCACGATGTGCAGACCGGTCTTACGCCGCCACTGAGCTTTGGTCCAGGCCGCCGTCAGGGGCTGGCCGGGGCGCATGTGGTGACCCTGGAAATGCCCGGCCCGGTGTTCTATCCGGTGGCTGCCTATCGTCCTGTCGCTGAGGTAAATTCGCCATGAAGCTGCTCTCTGTGTTGTTGTGCCTGGTGGCTCTGCAACTGCAGGCCCAGGACGGCCCTCCCGCTGCTCAGGTCAATGGCGTGCCGATCAGCCAGATGCGTCTGGACCGCTATTTTGCTGACTACCTGCAGGCCCAGGGCAGGGCCCTGACCAGCATTCGGAACCCCAGCGTGTACAAACGTTTGCGTGACCAGGCGCTGAATGACCTGATCGACAAGGAGTTGCTCTGGCAAGAAGCCCAGCGCCAGGGGATAAAGGTCAGCGACAGTGAGGTGAACGCGCAGATCGACCAGTTGCGCCAGGCCCTGGGCACTGCAAAAACCTTTGCGCAGCGTCTGGCCGATGCCGGTTTCGATGCCAGCAGTTTTGCCGACTACACCCGCCACGAACTGGCCGCGCAGCAGGTATTTATGCAGGCCTCACAGGCTCCGGAGCCGGACCCGGCCGAGGTTCGCGCTTTCTACCTGGCCAATGCCAGCGCTTTGCCGCAGGCGCAGAACCAAACCGCCAGCGCCTCTGTCGAAGATCAGCAGGGACTGGATTTGGCCAAACGTCTACTGGTCGATCAGCAACAGGCGCAGGCGCGCCAAGCCTTGCTGCAGCGTCTGCGTGACGCCGGGCAGGTGCAACGACTTGACTGACGGCTCATCGGCCCCCCAATGTTGGGGATACCAGTAGGGGCAAAACGCTAGCCGGTCCCCGGGATTGGGGAAGGGGTCATAGCCCATTTGCGTCTACTCTTAAAGAATCAATGACATAGCACAGTAATAAGCGCCGTCTCTGGTCTGGCACGAAGCATGCGTAAGCCTATACAAGGTCGCACTTCGCCAGACCGGGAAACCGGGCCTGTGGTGCTTCAAGGAGTCGACCTTGGTTAACACAGTATTGGTAGTCGATGACGAACAGACCCTTGCGGGCAATATCCAGGCTTACCTGGATGCGCAAGGCCTGAACGTCCATGTTGCCTACGACGGGGCCAGTGCCATCGGTGAAGCCGAGCGCACCCAACCTGACGTGATAGTGCTCGATTTCCGCTTGCCCGACATGGAGGGGTTTCAGGTACTGGAGACTGTGCGCAAGAGCAGGAACTGTCATTTTGTGCTGATCACTGCCCACCCGACCGCCGAGGTCCGTGAGCGTGCCAACCAGCTGGGCGTCAGTCATATCCTGTTCAAGCCTTTTCCGCTGGCGGAACTGGCCCGCGCAGTCAACGACCTGATGGGCATCAAGCGCGAGGCCGGGAGCAAGGGCAACACGGACACAGGGTTCGTCGAACGACGCCAGAGCAGGAGTGAGAGCTTCCCCCTGCAGTTGTTCGACGGTAGTTGGGTCCTGGCAGATCGCCGACGTAGTGGCGTGAGGCCGCCGGAACCGGACGACGACCAACTGCTCACCGGGGAATAACGCGCGAGCAGACCTGAACATGGCTTGCCGCGCCCCGCGCCGGAGAGCAAGTCATGGAAACCGTGTCGCTCGCTGTTGTCGCTACCCAGGAAGGTGCCCCCGCAGCCCTTGGTCGTGAGTTGCTGGCCCAGGCACGCGCCAGCGCCGAACAGAACGCCGAACGCCTGCTCGATACCCTGCAACGCCTGAGTGGCCTGAACCCCGCCGATTTTGTCGCACGCCTGGGCGTCACCTTGCATTACCCGGTATTGGACGGCCAGGCGCTGTTCGCCGCCACGCCGCTGTTCGACCGGGTCAGCCTGGCCCAGTGCCTGAAACGCGAATTCCTCTTCCTCGAACATGATGGCCAGGCCCTGGGCGTGTTTGCCGACCCCTTCGACACCGCGCGCCTGGCCTGGATCGATGAATGCCTGCAAGGTGCGCCACTGTACCTGGTCGAGGCCGCCGATCTTGCCGGCTTTCTCGCCCGCCACGAAGAAAGCTTTCACGCGGTCGATTCGCTGGACACCGAAAGCGAGGCAGTCAACGAACTCGACACCTTGCAAAGTCTGTCGCTGGCCAGCATCAGCGAAGACCAGAGCCGGGTGGTCAAGCTGGTCAACTCGACCCTCTATGACGCCCTGAAGATGCACGCCAGCGACATCCATCTGGGCGTCACCGGCACCGGCCTGGTGATCAAGTACCGCATCGATGGGGTGCTCAACAGCATCAGCAAGGTCAGCGGCAGCGAGTTCGCCGAACAGGTGATCTCACGGATCAAGGTCATGGCCGAACTGGACATCGGTGAAAAACGCGTGCCCCAGGACGGTCGTTTCAAGATCGGCATCAGTGCCCGGCAGATCGACTTCCGCGTCTCGATCATGCCGAGCATTTTCGGTGAGGATGCAGTGCTGCGGGTGCTCGACAAACAGGACCTGGCAGATCGCGTCAGCGGTGTCCAGCTGCAGGCCCTGGGCTTCGAAGAGCAGACCCTGCGCAGCCTGCGCCGCCTGGCCAACGAGCCTTACGGCATGATCCTGGTCACCGGCCCCACCGGCAGCGGCAAGACCACGACCCTCTACGCCATGATCAGCGAGATCAACCACGGCGTGGACAAGATCATCACCATCGAAGACCCGGTTGAGTACCAGTTGCCGGGGGTGCTGCAGATTCCGGTCAACGAGAAGAAGGGCCTGACCTTCGCCCGCGGCCTGCGCTCGATTCTGCGCCATGACCCGGACAAGATCATGGTCGGTGAGATCCGCGACCCGGACACCGCACAGATCGCCGTGCAATCGGCACTGACCGGGCACCTGGTGTTCACCACCATTCACGCTAACAACGTCTTCGATGTGATCGGCCGCTTCAGCCAGATGCAGGTCGATCCCTACAGCTTTGTCTCCGCCCTCAATGCAGTGCTGGCCCAGCGTCTGATTCGCCTGGTCTGCCCGCACTGCGCCAGCCCCCACCAGCCCAGTGCTGAAGAGCTCAGCGATTCCGGGTTGGAAGCGGGGCAGGTGGGGCAATACCGGTTTGTTCATGGCAGCGGTTGCGGCCAGTGCCGGGGCAGCGGTTATCGCGGGCGTACGGCGATTGCCGAGTTGCTGCACCTGGACGACGAACTGCGGCAAATGATCGTCGAACGTCGGCCCCTGGCGCAGATCAGGGCCCTGGCCTGTCAACGCGGCCTGCGCCTGCTGCGCAGCTCGGCACTGGAACTGGTGCGCGATGGCCGGACCACCCTGGAGGAGATCAATCGTGTCACATTTGTCGCCTGATCGCTTTATCGCCGTGCTCGGCGCCCAGGGTGTCGGCCTGTGCCAACGCCAGGGATCGGAACAACACTGGCTCGGTAGCCTGGGCTTTATCGCCGAGCGCAGCCAGGCCACCACCCTGGCCTTGGACACGCTGCACAGCCTGCTGGCTGAACAGTGCTGCAAGGGCGCCGAACTGCAACTGTTGCTGTCGGCGCAGTACTGCCGCTTCTGCCTGGTGCCCTGGAGCGCCGCCATCAGCCGCCCCGATGAACTGCGCCACTATGCCCGGGCCTGCTTCGAGGCCCATTACGGGCAGAGCCTGGACGGTTGGCGCCTGGTGGTCTCGCCTGAAGCCGCAGGTGTTGCGCGGATCGCCACGGCGGTGCCGGAAGCCTTGCTGCAACGGCTGCACGGCCATTGCCGCGACCTGGGCTTGCGCCTGCGCTCGGTGCGTCCATACCTGATGGCGGCCTACAACCGCTTTGCCGAGCAACTGGGGCAGAGCGACTTTCTCTTCGTGCTCGCCGAGCCACAGCGCAGTGTCTGCCTGCTGGCCCAGAACGGCGTCTGGCAGCAGGTCAGCGCCCAGGGTGGCAGCGACAGTGACGCCGACCTGCAAGCACTGATTGCCCGCCAGCGCGAACTCAACGCCAATGAACGAGGGCTGCCGGTGTTCCTGCATGCGCCGGGCCGCCAGGATCAGCCACCGGAACTGGATGGCGTGCACTTGTGCGAGCTGGGCGGCGATGCAGCGGATGTGCTGTGCCGCATGACCCGGGCGGTGGCCTGAAATGCGCCGCCTGGAGCTGGACTTTCAGCCACGGCGCACGGCCCTCTCGGTCTGGGTGCTGCTGGGCGTCGGTGTCAGCCTGTTGGCTGGCGCCGTTGTCCTTGCGCAAGGTTTCGGCCAGCAGCAGGCCGAGCTTGATCAACAACTGGAGGCGTTCGAGCGGCAACTGGGCAAGCGCCCTGAGCACGTCGCCGCGCTGACCCCAGCGCAGAGTCGTGAACAAACCGAGAAACTGGCGCAGATGCGCAGCGTCTCGCAGCAACTGCAGCGGCCTTGGGAGCGTCTGTTCGAGATGCTTGAAGCCTTGCCTCAGGACGACGTCGCGCTACTGACCCTGACCCCCGATGCGCGCAAGGGCCAGGTCCGTATCAGCGCCGAAGCCCGCGACCTGGAAGCCATGTTGACCTTCCACAAACGCCTGGAAGCCAGTGGCGAGCTGCGCGATGTGTCGCTGCTCAACCACGAAATCATGGCCAAGCAAGCCGAGCACCCCGTGCAATTCAACCTGTCGGCCACCTGGGAGATCGGCAATGCGCATCCATAGCCTGATTGTCCATGAGCACGCACGGCAGCTGGGTGTGGTTGGCCTGGCAGGCGCTGCCCTGATACTGCTGGCCCTGCTGTATGGCGCGGCGGTAGTGCTGCCGCAATGGCAACAGCTGCAACAACAGCAGTTGCGCAGTGAGCAAGCGCAAGCGCAGTTGCAGCAGCTCAAGCGTGGCGACCTGAAGCTGCCGCAAGTGCCGCAACGCGAGCTGGAAGACTTTCACAAACAACTGCCGGCCCAGCCTCAGGCCACCGTGGCCATCGACCGTATCTACAGCCTGGCCAAGGCCGAGCATATCAGCCTGGCCCGCGGGGAGTACGCCCTGGGAGTCGATCCCAAGACTCAGCTGGCGCGCTACCAGGTTCTCTTGCCAGTGCGCGGCAGCTACCCGCAGATCCGCCGCTTCATTCACGCCTTGCTCGGCCAGTTGCCGGCCCTGGTGCTTGAAGACGTCGACCTGCAGCGCAAGCAGATCGGTGACAGCGAACTGACCGGTCGCCTGCGTATGACCCTTTATCTGTCGAGGTCATGATGAACACTCAACGCCGTCTGGCCTGGCTGGCCTTTCTCGGATCTGCCGCGGTACTGACCTGGGCTCCGGGCGCCTTCTTCGACGACGAGTCTGCTGACCGCCAAGCGGTTGTCGCCGTCACCGACAAGACCGCGGCTGCCGCCAGCGAAGCCGCCGCTCAAGGTGCCAAGCCTGCTGTCCTCAAGCTACGGGACCTGTTCCCGAGCAAGAGCTGGAAACCGCTGGCACAGATGGCCACGGTTACCGAACAACCCGTTGCGCTGGCACCTGTGGCCTTGCCCCCAGTTGCACCGGCGCTGCCCTTTCAATTTGTCGGCCGCCTGGATGATCGCGACGATCAACAGGTATTCCTGCAAAGCGGCGAAAAACTCTACGTCGTGCGCCGCGGCGACGTGATTGATGACCTCTACCGGATCGAGCACATCTCCGCCACGGAGCTGAGCGTGGTCTATCTGCCGTTGCACCTGTCCCAGACTTTGTCTGTAGGGAGCGCACCATGATTTCGTCCAGGCACTGCAACAAGGCGCCATTCCTGATGCTTGCACTCTGCGTCGCCCTGGCTGGCTGCGGCACCAGTGCCGTACGCAAGGACGGCCAGGCGCTGATCGCCGAAGGGCAATACGAGGCAGGCATTGCCCTGCTTGAAGACGCGCTGAAGGAGAATCCGCGCGACACCGAACTGAATATTGCCGTGGTCCAGGGCCGCCGCCACGCGGTTGAAGCCTTGCTGAGTCAGGCAGACAGCGACCGCAGCCGCCACGACTTCCCCGGGGCGCGCATGGGCTACGGGCGGGTGCTGACCCTGGAGCCGAACAACCGTCGGGCCCAGGAGGCGGTACGCCAGATCGAGCAGATCGGCAACATCAACGAACGCGTAGCACTCGGCCAGGCGGCGTTGCGCCAAGGCGATCTGTTTGGTGCCGAGCGGCATATGCGTGAAGTCCTCCTGCTCGACCCGCAGAACCAGGATGGCCTGGCCCTGCGCAAGGACATCGAGCTGGTGCAGAGCCGCACCGCCCAGCCCAACCCGCAGTTGCGGACCAGGATGGAACGGCCGGTGACCCTGGAGTTTCGTGACGCCAACCTGAAAACCATCTTCGAGGTGCTGTCTCAGGTGGCCGGACTCAACTTCATCTTCGACAAGGACCTGCGCCCGGACATGAAGGCGACCATCTTCGTCCGAGACGTGCGTATTGAAGATGCCGTAGCGCTGCTGCTGGAGCAGAACCAACTGCACCAGAAAGTGGTGAACGACAACACCTTGCTGATCTATCCGGACTCGCCGCAGAAGACCAAGGACTACCAGGAACTGGTCATGCGCACCTTCTACCTGACCAGCATCGACTCCAACACCGCGCTGAACATGGTCAAGACCATGCTCAAGACCCGTGACGTGTTTGTCGATGAGCGTCTCAACACCCTGACCATGCGCGATACCCCTGATGCGGTACGCATGGCCGAGAAGCTGCTGCAGTCCCAGGACCAGTCCAACCCGGAAGTGGTGCTGGAGGTGGAGGTGATGGAGATCGCCCGTTCGCGCATCCTCGAACTCGGCTTGCAGTGGCCCAACACCTTCGGGGTACTCAACGAAGAAGGCAAGGCAGTCAGCACGCTGGATCAACTGCGTGGCATCGACTCCTCGCGCATTACCATCTCGCCGTCGCCCCAGGCCAAGATCAACGCCCAGGACAACGACATCAACACCCTGGCAAGCCCGGTGATCCGCGTCAGCAACCGCGAGCAGGCGCGTATCCACATCGGTCAGCGGGTGCCGATCATCAGCGCCACCTCGGTGCCTTCGACCCAGGGACCGGTGATCACCGAAAGCATCACCTACCTGGATGTCGGTCTCAAACTCGAGGTAACACCGGTGGTGCACCTGAACAACGAAGTGGCGATCAAGGTCGCCCTCGAAGTCAGCAACGCCAAACCGCTGGAGCCCACTCGCCAAGGCACTATCCCGGTCCAGGTCGACACCCGCAACGCCCAGACCAGCCTGCGCCTGCATGACGGCGAAACCCAGGTGCTGGCGGGGCTGGTACGCAATGACGAGGGGGCCAGCGGCAACAAGATTCCGTTGCTCGGCGACATCCCCGGGCTGGGCCGCCTGTTTGGCAGCAACAGGAACGACAAGGGCCAGTCGGAACTGGTGCTGTCGATCACTCCGCGCATCGTACGCAACCTGCCATACCAGAGTCCTTCGGACATGGAGTTCCCCTCCGGCACCGAAACCAGTATGCAGATCCGCAACCTCAATCGCACGATCGAGGTGGACGACCAGCAGCCGCTGGCCGCCGTGCCTACTGTTGTGAGGCCCTGAGCCATGAAACGCGCGATGGCAGGTTTCAGCCTGATCGAAGTGATGCTGACCCTGGCGCTGCTCGGGTTGCTCGCCTCGATTGCCGCACCGCTGACCGAAACCCTGGTGCGCCGGGGCAAGGAGCAGGAGCTGAAAGCCGCGTTGTACCAGATCCGCGATGGCATCGACGCCTACAAGCGTGCCTTCGACGCCGGTTACATCGAAAAATCGCTGAATGCCAGCGGCTATCCCCCCAGCCTGCAGGTGCTGGTGGACGGCGTGCGCGATGTGCGCAGCGCCAAAGGCGCCAAGTTCTACTTCCTGCGGCGCATCCCCCACGACCCGTTGCTCAGCCGCAAGAAAGACGACGAAGGCGGTTGGGGACTGCGCGCCTACGACAGTTCGGCACAAAGCCCGCGTGAAGGGGAGGACGTCTTCGACGTCTACTCCAAGGCGTCGGGCAAGGGCCTTAACGGCATCGCCTACGGACAATGGTGACCAGCATGCGACGCAACCAAGGCTTTACCCTGATCGAGTTGCTGGTGGTGATGGCGATCATCGCCACCTTGATGACCATTGCCATGCCGCGCTACTTCCAGAGCCTGGAAACCTCGCGAGAGGCCACCCTGCGCCAGAGCCTGGCGGTGATGCGCGAAGCGCTGGATCACTACTACGGCGACACCGGGCGTTATCCCGAGTCGCTGGAGCAACTGGTCGAGCACCGCTACCTGCGCAACGCCCCGCTGGACCCGATCACCGAGCGCCGCGACCAGTGGCAGGTAGTGGCGCCTCCGGAAGGCGTGGCCGGTTCCGTGGCCGATATCAAGAGCGGTGCAACCGGGAGGGCGCGTGATGGCAGCTTATATGCCGAGTGGTAGCGGCGCCGAGGCGGGCTTCACCTACCTGGGCGTGCTGTTGCTGATCGCCGTGACCGGGATTGCCCTGGGTTCGACCGTCACCCTGTGGTCGACCCAGGCCCTGCGCGAACGTGAGCGTGACCTGCTCTGGGTCGGTAGCCAGTATGCCCAGGCCTTGCGCAGCTACTACCGCAACTCGCCAGGCCTGGCTCAGTACCCGCAGACCCTGGACGAACTGCTTGAGGACCCGCGCTATCCAAACCGCAAACGCCACCTGCGCCGCTTGTATCCCGATCCGATTACCGGCAGCGACGACTGGGGTTTGCTGCGCTCTATCGACGGGCGCATCACCGGGGTCCACAGCCGTTCGGAGCAGACACCGCTGAAACAGACCGGCTTTGCCGCCCAGTGGTCGGACTTTGAGGGCCTTGAGCACTACTCCGATTGGCAGTTCGTGGCCGAAAAAGCCTTTGCCGAATCCGCCGCCGGTGGGCAAAAGGGCCTTGCCCAGGGAGCAGAACAATGAACCGCAAACTGACGGCCTGCGCCCTGGCCCTGGTGCTGCTGGCCGGCACCGCCCGTGGCGGCGGCGAGGACGAGATGATGGGCTTTATCGTCGACAACACCATCTCGCATATCGGCCACGAATTCTATTACAGCTTCGCCGAGCGGCTGCGTGCCACCAGCCGCCTGGATTTCAACCTGGTGGTACGGGAACGACCGGATGCACGCTGGGGCAGCCTGGTGACGGTCGAGTATGAGCAACGTGTGATCTACCGGCGTTTTCTGCCACCCAACACCACAGCGCTGAAAGACGCCGCCTATGAAGCGGCTGACCTGGTCAAGGCGCAGATCATCCAGCGCAAGCTGCAGATGCTGCTGCAGGACACCACCGATCTTGAGAGGGACGAGCTATGAACAACAATACCTGCCGCCTGGCCTCCCTGGTCCTGCTGACTGCCTTGGGCAGCCAGGCCAGTGCCACCGAACTGGTGTACACCCCGGTCAACCCGGCGTTTGGCGGCAACCCGCTGAACGGCACCTGGTTGCTCAATAACGCCCAGGCGCAGAACGACCATGAAGACCCGGATATCAAGGAGCGTGCCTCGGCACTGGCCGGCACTTCAGCCTTGGAGCGCTTCACCAGCCAGCTTGAATCGCGGCTGCTGTCGCAACTGCTCAACAACATCAACAACGGCACTACCGGCAGCCTGCAGACGGATGCATTCATCATCAACGTGCTCGATGACTCTGGGGCTTTGACTGTCCAGATTACCGACCGGGCAACAGGTGAAATTTCAGAAGTTCTGGTGAACGGCCTGAACCCTTGAAGGGTGGGACAATGGGGAGTGACAATCATGAAACGATTTCTGACCACACTGCTGATCCTGGCCACCTTGCAAGGCTGCAGCCTGCGCAAACCGATGCCGGCCGAGCAGGACGGCGAAAGCCCGACGCTTACGCCGCGGGCCTCGACCTACTACGACCTGCTCAACATGCCCCGGCCCAAAGGCCGGCTGATGGCGGTTGTGTATGGCTTTCGCGACCAGACCGGGCAATACAAACCGACCCCGGCCAGTTCTTTTTCCACCAGCGTCACCCAGGGGGCGGCGAGCATGCTGATGGACGCCTTGCAGGCCAGCGGCTGGTTCGTGGTGCTGGAGCGTGAAGGGCTGCAGAACCTGCTGACTGAACGCAAGATCATTCGCGCTTCACAGAAAAAGCCTGACACGCCGGTGAACATTCAGGGGGAACTGCCACCCCTGCAGGCGGCCAACCTGATGCTTGAAGGCGGCATCATCGCCTACGACACCAACGTGCGCAGTGGTGGTGAGGGGGCGCGGTATCTGGGGATCGACATATCCCGCGAGTACCGGGTCGACCAGGTGTCGGTCAACCTGAGGGCAGTGGATGTGCGCAGCGGCCAGGTGCTGGCCAACGTCATGACCAGCAAGACCATCTACTCGGTCGGGCGCAGCGCCGGGGTGTTCAAGTTCATCGAGTTCAAGAAGTTGCTGGAAGCCGAGGTGGGCTACACCACCAACGAACCGGCACAGCTGTGTGTGTTGTCGGCCATCGAGTCAGCGGTGGGGCACTTGCTGGCTCAAGGTATCGAGCGGCGCTTGTGGCAAGTGGCGAGTGATGACAGCGGCGACAAGGCGACCCTGGACAAATACCTGAGTCAGTATCAAGCCCCGTGAGTGGGAGCAAGTGCCCGCGATTGCGGTTTCTCAGTCAAATCGCATCGCGGGGCAAGCCCCCACAAAGTCAGTGGGTTGGGCAGCCCTGTTCCTTGACGATTCGCGTGGTCGACGGCGGATACTTGGCCAGCTTCGCCGCCGCCCGTGGTGGTCGCTTCACCAACTCACCGCCGCAGTTAGGGCACTGGCCCTTGAGCTGATGTTCATTACAGTCCTTGCAAAATGTGCATTCGAACGAGCAGATCAGCGCATCCTGGCTGTCACCGGGCAGGCCGCGGCCGCAGCATTCACAGTTGGGGCGCAGTTCGAGCATGGTCAGCTCCTCTGTCAGGGGCGATAGAGATGGGCATGGCTGGCGCGGTACAGCGCCGATTCGGAAAAGCTGTCGCTGGCCAGCACGTGGCCCACGAGAATCAATGCGGTACGGCGAAAACCCTTGGCCTGTACCTGCTGGACAATACCATCAAGGGTGGCGAGCACCCAGTCCTGATCTGGCCAGGTAGCGCGATGGACCACCGCAATCGGGCAATCACCGCCGTAATGCGGGCGCAGTTCCTCGACAATCTTCTCCAGGTGCTTGACCCCAAGGTGAATCGCCAGAGTGCTCCGATGATGGGCCAGGTCAGCCAGTTGCTCGCCTGGCGGCATCGGTGACTTGTCCCCGTAGCGGGTGAGGATCACCGTCTGGGCAATGTCCGGCAAGGTCAGTTCGCAGCCGAGCAGGGCGGCGCTGGCGGCCACTGCGGTAACGCCGGGGACGATCTCGTAGGGAATGCCCAGCTCGCGCAGGTAACGGATCTGCTCACCGATGGCACCGTACAGGCTCGGGTCACCACTGTGCACACGGGCCACGTCCAGGCCCTGGTCGTGCGCGTGCTGGATGGCTTCGATGATCTGCGTCAGGTGCAGCTCGGCGCTGTTGATGACCGTCTCGGCGCGATGCCCTTCGAGCACGGCGGCCGGTACCAGGGAACCGGCATAGATGATCACCGGGCAGCGATGGATCAGGCGCTGGCCCTTGACGGTGATCAGCTCGGGATCGCCGGGGCCGGCACCGATGAAATAGACGGTCATGCAGAGTCCTTGAAAAGAAAGCGCTGATTATCCGCCAAAGCCTGTGGCCGTGGCCAATGCCAGGCTGGCGTCGCTCAGCAGGGTACGGGTAACGCGCAGCTGTGCCGAGCCTGCGAGATGCTCGGCCAGCGCCAGCGCCGCGCTTTCGGCGACGCCGTAGCAACCGCTGTGCTGGTAGGCAACTGCTGAGCGATGGCTCAGGCGCTGCTCGAAGGCGGCCAGTTGTGTGACGGAGAAGAATAGCAGAGGGACCTTGAGTCGCCGGGCCAGTTGTTGCAGCCCGGGCTCGTCGTGCTTGAGGTCGATACTGGCAAGGCCCGCGACTGCGCTCAGAGGCAAGTCGTGGGCCTTGAGGGTCTGTTCCAGCAGCTTGCCCAGGGTTTCGGCTGGGCAACCTCGCCGGCAACCCAGGCCGACGAACACTTGCATGGGCTTCAGGCCTGGCTCGGGCGACGGAACAACCAAGCACTGATCAGACCCAGGGCCAGCCAGAACGCGGCGTTGGTCAGCAGGGACGCGACCTTGAACTCGGCTTCCAGGGCTTCTGGGGCAAGCATTTCATGCACTTCAGGTTGCGGCGCGCCAATTACATGAGGCACCACCAGCAGCACCACGCCCAGCGCTTTAAGCAGCCAGTTGTGGGCGAACACGATCAACCCAAGCCCGACGGCGGTGGCGGCAGCGGTACCGACCCACCAGGTCTGGCGCTGGGCCAGATCGGCTGCAGCAGTACCTGGCAGTTCTGCTGGCAGGCCCAGAGTAGGCGCCAGGCAGAACACGGCAAAACCACCCAGCCCCCACAGTGCGCCACTGACCACGCTGTTTGGCGAGCGCAGGGTATAGAGTGCGGCGAGGATCAGGGCAAATCCAACGGCAACGACCAGGTTGCCTCCGGTGGTCGACAGAACACGCTGCCAGCCGTCTTCCGGCGCCCAGGCTTCGCTGTCGTGGTGGTGATCGGCAGCCACACCAGGGGCATGTTCATGCGCTTCAACCGCAGGCGCTGCGCTTTCATAGGTTTCCGCTTGAAGAATCAGCGGCGCGACCCAGAAGCTTTGCAGCAGGGTCAGCAACAGGGCGGCCAGCAGGCCGGCAAACCCTGCGGTACTGGCAATACGCTTGATCATCGGATGGCACTCAGTGGCAAGGGAAGGCGGCGCTGTGGCGGGTATCGTGGGCAGCGTTGTGCACCGCTTCGATGTGCGAGAAACCGGCAAAGTACACTAGGCACAGGCCCAGCAGCGAGGCACCGACGGCAACCAGCAGGCGCTGGCTGAGGCTTGAAGGGGTAACGGCTGAGTGACTGGCGGTACTGATAGGCATGGCGCTTTCCTCTTGGTGTTGTTCGGCAACAGGCAAGCGCAGGAAACCCCTGCACGGAACTCGTCCAGGGGTTGCAACAGCGCCCGCCCACCGCGGGTTTGTCAGATCAGTGTTGGGCCGGTCTCCGGGCTGGCGAGGGCTGAAAGACTGCTCAGCCAAAGGCGTCACCTTCCCATGCCGGACTACGGGCACAGTGGTTCTGACGCTTTTCTCACTTACCGTTGCGGGGGCAGCACCGGAGTTGTCGTACACCTCTGATAAAAGATGTATGACGCACCGGTTTCCCAGTTTCACCCTGTCAAGGGCACCCAAACGAATAGCGCTAGCAAATCACGGGCGAAGGCAGGCGTCAATCGTGACAGCAGTTGACCGCTCACCGGCCACTGCGTAGCCTAGCCGCTTCGAGGTTCTTCGGCGCTGGCCGAAGCTAAGACGGGAACGCGGTTGAAGCCGCGGCTGCCCCCGCAACTGTAAGCATTGAAAGGTTCGACACAGCCACTGCGTCCCCGCGGGAAGGCGTCGTTCGACTGGCCCTAAGCCGGTGCAATGCAAGCCAGGAGACCTGCCTCGGACAGTTTCCGACATAAACCGGGCGGGGTGATCCGGTGGCGAACGCGCCCAGGCATAGATGCTTGTGGCTCTCGTCCCGCATGCCCGCCATCCTGCCAAGGGCATCGACATGAAAACACTGGCCAAACTCCCCGTCACCATCGTTACCGGCTTCCTCGGCTCGGGCAAGACCACGCTGCTGCGGCATATGCTCGACAACGCCCAGGGGCGGCGTATCGCGGTGATCGTCAACGAGTTCGGCGAGCTGGGCATCGACGGCGAGATCCTCAAGCAGTGCAGCATCGGCTGCACTGAAGAAGAGGCCAGCGGCCGCGTTTATGAACTGGCCAACGGTTGCCTGTGCTGCACCGTGCAGGAAGAGTTCTTCCCGGTGATGCGCGAACTGGTGGCCCGTCGTGGCGACCTCGACCACATCCTCATCGAAACCAGCGGCCTGGCCCTGCCCAAGCCGCTGGTGCAAGCCTTCCAGTGGCCAGAAATCCGCAACGCCTGCACGGTTGACGCGGTGATCACCGTGGTCGACAGCCCGGCTGTGGCGGCGGGCACCTTTGCTGCCTATCCGGAGCAGGTCGATGCCCAGCGCAAGCTTGACCCGAACCTGGACCATGAATCGCCGCTGCATGAACTGTTCGCCGACCAGTTGGCCAGCGCCGACCTGGTGGTGCTGAACAAGGCCGACCTGATTGCCGCCGATGACCTGGCCAAGGTCCGTGCCGAAGTGCAGGAAGAGCTGCCGCCAGCAGTCAAAGTGATCGAAGCCAGCAGCGGCCGCCTGCCACTGGAAGTACTGCTGGGCCTGGGCGCCGAATCCGAAGCGCATATCGATGGCCGTCGTACTCACCATGATTCGCACCATGACGGTGACGATCACGACGATCACGACCACGATGCCTTCGACTCGGTCTCCATCGAACTGCCCGAAGCCGACGAAAGTCTGCTGCTCGACGCCTTGACCCAACTGGTGGTACAGCATGGCATCCTGCGGGTCAAAGGTTTTGCGGCAATCCCGGGCAAACCGATGCGCTTACTGATCCAGGGTGTAGGCACCCGCTTCGACAAGCACTTCGACCGCGCCTGGCGCAGCGAAGAGCTGCGCACCACGCGCCTGGTGCTGATCGGCCAGGAACTGGATGCGGCGCATCTGGAAGCGAGCCTGCGCGCCGCCCTGAGCGCCTGATCCATGCACCTGCTGCGGACCCAGCCCGGTGGTTTTGTACCGGATGACAGTATTGCCGACCTCGGCCAGACCCCGGCCGAGCTGGTCATTCTCTGCAGCGGCGACTCGCACCTGGCACTGCTGGCCGAAACCGCCCAGCAGCTGCCCGAGGATTTCCCCAGCCTGCGTCTGGCCAACCCGATGCAGGTACAAAATCATGCTTCGGTCGACCTTTATGTCGACGAGGTATTGCGCCATGCCAAGGTGATTCTGCTGTCGCTGCACGGCGGCGTCGGCTATTGGCGTTACGGTGTCGAACAGTTGCTGGAGCTGGCGGCACGTGGCGTGCAGTTGATCCTGGTGCCGGGTGATGATCGCCCGGACCCGGAGCTTACTCGCTTAAGTAGCGTGTCGGCAGCGCAGTCCGAGCGGCTCTGGCACTTCTTGCGCCAGGGCGGCAAGGCCAATGCCCTGAACCTGTTCAATTGCCTGGCCAGCCAGTGGTTGCAACGCGATTACCCCTGGAGCGAGCCGCAACAGCTGCCGCGCACGGCGGTGTATCACCCGCGCAAGGCCAGCGCCGAGTTGGCTGACTGGTTCTCCGAGTGGCAGGCTGAACAGCCGGTGGTGCCGATCCTGTTTTATCGCTCGCACCTGCAGGCGGCCAACACTGCCTTTATTGACACCTTCTGCGAACGCTTGCAGCTCGCCAGGCTCAACCCTTTGCCGATCGCGGTGGCCAGCCTCAAGGAGGCCGGTTGCCTGAGTCAGGTGGAGGACTGGCTGGACCAGGTCGACGCGGCGTTGATCATCAACACCACCGGCTTTGCCCAGTCCAGCCCGGAGCAACCGCACCTGCGGCCGTTTCGCCGGGATATCCCGGTGCTGCAGGCAATCTGCGCCCAGGACAACGAGCCGGGCTGGCAGGCCAGCGAGCAAGGCTTGGGTGCCCGCGACCTGGCCATGCACATCGTCTTGCCGGAACTGGACGGGCGCATCATCACCCGGCCGATCAGTTTCAAGGACCTGGCCTGGCGCAGTGAGCGCAGCCAGTCGGATGTGGTCTGTTATCGCCCGCATGCCGAACGCATGGACTTTGTCGCCGAACTGGCGCGACGCTGGTGCGATCTGGCGCAGTTGCCGAACCAGGACAAGCGCGTGGCCTTGATCCTGGCCAACTACCCGACCCGCGATGGGCGTATCGGCAACGGTGTCGGCCTGGATACGCCAGCGGCAGCCTTGAACATCCTGCGTGCCCTGCAAGCGCAGGGCTACCCGTTGAGCGCCTTGCCCGAAAGCGGCACGGCGCTGATCCAGGCACTGCTGGGTGGCGTCAGCAATGACCTGGACAGCCTTGACCAGCGCCCCTGCCTGCAGAGCATGGCCCTGGAAGACTATCGCAATGCCTTTGCCACCTTGCCTCAGGCCAATCAGGATGCCGTGCGCAAGCGCTGGGGGGAGCCTGAGCAGGACCCGATGCTGCGCAATGGACGGATGATGGTCGCCGGCCTGCGCTTTGGCCTGACCTTTGTCGGTATCCAGCCGGCCCGCGGCTATCAGTTGGACCAGAGTGCGGTCTACCACGATCCCGACCTGGTGCCGCCACACGGCTACCTGGCGTTCTATTTCTGGTTGCGCCATGGCTTTGCCGCCGATGCGTTGATCCATGTCGGCAAGCACGGCAACCTGGAGTGGTTGCCGGGCAAGGGCGTGGGCTTGTCCGCCAGTTGCTGGCCGGACGCGTTGATCGGGCCGTTGCCCAACATCTATCCGTTCATCGTCAATGACCCGGGCGAGGGCGCCCAGGCCAAGCGCCGGACCCAGGCGGTGATTATCGATCACTTGATGCCACCGTTGACCCGTGCCGAAACCTACGGGCCACTGCGTCACCTCGAAGCGCTGGCCGACGAATACTACGAGGCGCAACTGCTCGACCCGCGCCGTGCCCGCGAGCTGCAACGGGATATTCTCGAGCTGCTGCGCGATAACCATATTGACCGCGAGCTGCAACTTGAAGGCGCGCTGGATGACGCGGCAGTGTGGTTGCCGCGTCTGGACACCTATTTGTGCGATCTAAAGGAGTCGCAGATCCGCGATGGCCTGCATGTGTTCGGTGAGTCGCCGACCGGGCGCTTGCGCATCGATACCTTGCTGGCGCTGTTGCGGGTCGAGCGTGGTGATGGCCGTGGCGCCAATGCCAGCTTGCTGCGGGCGTTGGCCAAAGCCCTGGCGCTGGGGTTCGATCCGCTCGATTGTGACCTTGGTGAGCCCTGGGATGGCCCGCGTCCGGCGCTGTTGCAGGCACAGGATGAGGCGCTGTGGCGGACCACGGGCGATACCCGCGAACGCCTGGAACTCCTCGCCGGACATTACCTCGCACACACCTTGGCAGGTACCGCTGAAGTGCCCCAGGAGCCGCTGTGGTCAGACGTGCGCGCTGTACTCGCGTCCCTGCAACAAACCGTCGCACCGCAACTGGATGCCTGTGGCCCTGCAGAACTGCAAGGGCTGCTAGCGGCCTTGCAAGGGCGCTTCGTTCCGGCAGGCCCCAGCGGCGCACCCAGTCGCGGACGTCTGGACGTGCTGCCGACCGGGCGCAACTTCTATACCGTCGATGTACGCAACCTGCCGACCACCACGGCTTGGCGCATCGGGTTTGCCTCGGCCAACCTGATACTCGAACGCCACCTGCAGGACCATGGCGACCACTTGCGCCAGCTCGGCCTGTCGGTATGGGGCACCGCAACCATGCGTACCGGTGGCGATGATATCGCCCAGGCCATGGCCCTGCTTGGCGTGCGCCCGGTGTGGGCCAGTGGTAGCCAGCGGGTCGATGACTTTGAAATCCTGCCCTTGAGCCTGCTTGACCGGCCACGGGTGGATGTGACGTTACGCGTCTCGGGGTTCTTCCGCGATGCCTTCGGCAACCTCATCAAACTATTCGACGCAGCGGTTCAGGCGGTGGCGGCGCTGGATGAGCCCGATGACCTCAACCCGCTCGCGGCCAGGGTCCGCAGCGAGCGGGTCGAGTTTGAGCGCCAGGGCTTGAGCAGCGAGCAGGCTGCGCGCCAGGCCGGTTGGCGGATTTTTGGCGCCAAGCCCGGGGCCTATGGCGCCGGCGTACAGAACGCTATCGACGGGCATTTGTGGCATGAGCGCAAGGATCTGGCCGAGGTCTACCTCAACCACGGCGGTTATGCTTACGGCGCAGCGGATGAAGGCACACCGGCGCGGGCCGACTTTGCCCGGCGCCTGAGTCAGGTCCAGGCGGTGCTTCAGAACCAGGACAATCACGAGCACGACTTGCTCGATTCCAACGACTATTACCAGTTTCAAGGTGGCATGCTGGCGGCAGTTGAAAGTCTGGGAAGCAAGCCAGCAGCCAGTTACCACGGCGACCACAGTCAGCCGGACCGTCCGCGCATCCGCACCTTGAAAGAAGAACTCAACCGGGTCATTCGTGCCCGTGCGCTCAATCCGAAATGGATCGACGGGGTCAAGCGTCATGGCTACAAAGGTGCTTTCGAGCTGGCGGCCACGGTCGACAACCTGTTCGCCTTCGATGCCACCACGCACCTGATCGACGACCACCATTACCAGGCGCTGGCCGAGGCTTATGTGCTTGACGGCCCGACCCGCGACTTTATCCGCCAGCACAATCCCCAAGCCCTGCGCGATATCACCGAGCGCCTGCTCGAAGCCCAGCAGCGAGGCCTGTGGGAGGAACCGGGGGATTACCGCGCGGCTCTCGAAGAGCAATTGCTGGAAGGCGAAGAAGAGACCTGAGATGACTGAACCTGCACATTTTCCGCTGTCGGCCGTGGTCGGCGCCGATGAATTGAAGCTCGCTCTGTGCCTGACCGCTATCGATCCGAAAATCGGTGGTGTGCTGATCGAAGGCCCGCGCGGTATGGCCAAGAGTACACTGGCCCGAGGCCTTGCCGATTTGCTCGGCGAAGGACCGTTCGTGACCCTGCCGCTGGGTGCCAGCGAAGAGCGTCTGGTCGGCACCCTCGATCTGGACGCCGCGCTGGGGCAGGGCAAGGCACAGTTCTCCCCAGGCGTCTTGGCCAAGGCCGACGGTGGCGTGCTCTATGTCGATGAGGTCAACCTGCTGGCCGACCATCTGGTCGACCTGCTTCTGGACGTTGCTGCCAGTGGCACCAACCGGGTCGAGCGCGACGGCATTTCCCATCGCCACAGTGCGCGATTCGTACTGATTGGCACCATGAACCCGGAAGAGGGTGAACTGCGCCCGCAATTACTCGATCGTTTCGGACTCAATGTGGCCCTTGATGGTCAGCCGGAACCCGAGGCCCGCGGGCAGATTATCCGCCGGCGGCTGGATTTCGATGCCGATCCTGAGGCTTTTGGCGCGCAGTGGGCTGCGGCACAGGCGCAATTGCGCGCGCGCTGCCAGGCTGCCCGTGAACAACTGCCACTGATCGCCCTGGACGATCAGACCCTAGCGCAGATCACCGAGCGCTGTTTTGCCGCCGGGGTCGATGGCTTGCGCGCCGACCTGGTCTGGCTGCGCGCCGCCCGCGCCCATGCCGCCTGGCGCGGTGCTGGGCAGATCGAAGCGCAGGATATTGAGGCAGTGGCCGAGTTTGCCTTGCGTCATCGGCGCCGCGAAGTACCGCAATCGCCTGCGCATAGCCCAGCACCAGAACCTCAGGCTGGCCAAGGGGCGGGTATCCAGCAAGGGCAGGGCGCCTGGGGCGAAATGCTGCCGCAAGCGACAGCGACCGGTGCCCGGCGTGAGGTGCCGAACTGGGCAAAAAAGCCCTGAGCATCCGTCGACCCCAGGTGGCGGATGCCAGGCCCCGCCCAGGGGCGCTCAAGCAAGGACAGCGCGGGCGTGCCCGCGAGGCAACGCCGGGCCAGGTAGCCTGGCCGGCCACCTTGCTCAAGGGCCGTCCCCGCCAGCGCCGTGACCTGTGTTGGCAGCAGCGCACCGCCAGCGCCCATGAACTGTGGTTGGTGATCGTCGATGCCTCGGCTTCGACCCGCCATTACCAGGCGCTAAGTCAGGCCAAGGGGCTGCTGGCCGGGCTCTTCGATCAGGCTTACCGGCAACGTGCACGCCTGACCCTGCTCACCGCCAGCGGCAACGCGCCGCGCTGGCAGCGGCATGGCCTTAAAGCCTCGGCAGCCCTGCAGCCCTGGCTCGACAGCCTGGGCGCAGGCGGTGGTACACCCTTGTTGGCCGCCCTGGGGCAGGCGCGGCACTGGCTGCAGGCACGCCAACGTCAGCATCCAGAAGAACAGCAGCGCTGTCTGGTGCTGACTGACGGCCGGCTCAAAGCCTGGGAGCCGCTGCAACCGCTTCCGTGCCCGAGCCTGTTGGTGGATATCGAATGTTCGCCAGTGCGCCTGGGACGCGCGCATTTATTGGCGCAGCAGTTACAGGCCGACTACCGGTCGATTGAAAGTTTCAAGATCGTTGGATAAATAAAGCGCGTATAGAACAGTACGTTAGGAATTCTGCGGCGAAGTGCCGCAGTATAATTTTTTGCAATAACGAAGTTGCCGGGTGCGCACCGCGAAGATGCGCAGCCAATATCAAAACAGGTGCCGCTACTACTTACTTTGGCATCGACCAGGGCTGCAGGTCGCACCCTTGTTTTTTCAACTCGGCGCGCATTTCTTCAATCAGGCTGGCCAGTTGAGCCGGGTCGGAATAGGTGCTGCTGGGCACCTGCTTGCTGCCAATGCGGGTGCTGGTCCGGTCGATCACTGCCAGGCTCAGTTCACCTGTACCATTAGGCGAATCCCAAGCAACACACTGGAAGGGTTCGAAGGCGTGGTCGGCAATCAGCAGTGCTTCGTTGACACGCAGCGGGGCGTTCATGGGTTCGGTCTCTCTGTGGGCCCAAACAAGATAAAACAACCGCGTTAGCGGTGAGTTACTTGTACTGATGCACGCAGTACAGGGTCGAGTCACAACAGGCTTCAAGTTTTTTTGTTTATCGGTAAAAAAACAGCGATGACGTGCGCGGCCTGAGACGTTGAAAGTTCAAGAAAATTCCCCGTAAGGTACTGGTTTTGGCGCTTTGCTGACAGGCGGTAGTGGGCGTTTGACGCATCGTTGCTACTGTTACAAACGGGCCTGCCAACTTGCTGTTTCTATTTAAATTTCCAACAATTGGCGCCAAGGAAAGGTCATGCTTGAACCTGCATCCAATCGCCGCCTGCTGATCGTCGACCCTTGCGACGACTGCCACCGCTTATTGCCAGGCCTGCGCAATGTCGGCTGGGATGTACACAGCTGTACCTTGCCCTCGGCCCTGGAGCATCCCTGCGATGTCGGCCTGTTGCGCCTGCAAGCCTCGCACCTGCAGCATCCGGATGCGGTCAAAGATCTAATCAGTCGCAGCAATACCGAGTGGATTGCCGTGCTCAGCGCCGATGAGCTGCGCATGCAGAACGTCGGCGATTTTGTCTGTGAATGGTTCTTCGATTTCCATACCTTGCCGTTTGATGTCTCGCGGGTACAGGTCACCATTGGCCGTGCCTTCGGCATGGCGCGCCTGCGGGGCAAGGGCAATGTTCATGTGGATGAGCCCGAGCACGAACTGCTGGGTGACAGCCGACCGATTCGCGAGCTGCGCAAGTTGCTCAGCAAACTGGCGCCCACCGAGTCGCCGGTACTGATTCGTGGCGAGAGCGGTACGGGCAAGGAGCTGGTGGCGCGCACCCTGCACCGCCAGTCGCAGCGCCATGATAAACCTTTTGTGCCGATCAACTGCGGGGCGATCCCTGAGCACCTGATTCAGTCCGAACTGTTCGGCCATGAAAAAGGCGCGTTCACCGGGGCCCACCAGCGCAAGATCGGCCGCATCGAGGCCGCCAACGGCGGTACCCTGTTTCTTGACGAAATCGGTGACCTGCCCCTGGAATTGCAGGCCAACCTGTTGCGCTTTCTCCAGGAAAAACACATCGAGCGGGTCGGCGGTAGTCAACCGATTACGGTCGACGTGCGGGTGCTGGCGGCCACTCACGTTGACCTGGAACAGGCCATCGACCGAGGCCGCTTTCGCGAGGACCTGTATTACCGGCTCAATGTCCTGCAGGTGGTGACTGCGCCCTTGCGTGACCGCCATGGCGACCTGTCGATGCTGGCCAGCCATTTCTCGCATTTCTACAGCCTGGAAACCGGACGCCGGCCACGTTCTTTCAGCGAGGACGCCTTGGCGGCGATGGGCAAGCACGAATGGCCGGGGAATGTCCGCGAACTGGCCAACCGGGTACGCCGTGGCCTGGTCCTGGCCGAAGGTCGGCAGATCGAGGCCCAGGACCTGGGGTTGCTCAGTCAGCATGCTTTCGCACCGAGCATGGGTACCCTCGAAGATTACAAACACCGGGCCGAGCGCCAGGCGTTGTGCGATGTGCTCAATCGGCACAGCGACAACTTGAGTATTGCCGCCAAGGTTCTGGGGGTTTCCCGGCCAACCTTCTACCGGCTGCTGCATAAGCATCAGATTCGCTGAGCGCTGGGCCGTCAGGCCCCAGTGAATTCGAGATTTTGCCCCGCATAAAGCCCGCCGAAGCGGGCTTCTCCATGGGCGCCAGGATTAGAAGTAGTACGGAAATTTCAGGCTGAAGGAGAAGTCTGGCGCGTCGTCGGTCAGGCCAATGGAGAGGTTCGGGACAATTGTCAGGTTGTCGGTTGCGGCAAGGGTCATGCCGATGTTGAAGTTTGCCGCGTTGTAGTCGCTGCTGGAAACCGACTGCCAGTCGCCACCATCGGGCTTGATCTTGCTTTTGCGGGCAAATTGGTCCGAGAACGAAAACGACATACTCATCTTCTCGTTCAAGGCAAATGCAATACCGGCACCGATCTGCCAGGAGTCGCCGAGTTTCACGTCACCTGGGACTTTGCTGTTGGTCGTGGGGCTGATGTCGCTGAACGAATCTTGCATATTGTAGGTATAGGACAGGCTGCCGAAGAGTACGGCAGGGTCAAAGGTCTTGACCAGCGAGATACCCGGTGTGATCGCCCAGACACCATTGCCGGTAGGGAGGCTTTCAGGTACCGACAAGTTGTCGTTGCTTGGGTCATTGACCAGTTTGATGCCATAGGGATCCTCACCGGTCGGTGCCTTGACTCGCAGCGTGGCGACCGCGTCGGGCCAGTTTTCCGACTCATCGAGGAATTTGTAGGCAACACCGAAGTTGATATCGCCGATGGCTGGGTCGCGGGTGACGGTTGCTTCGGATGTAACAGGGCCGGCGCCACCCGCGCCGCCAGAGGAATACGTGGATTCGCGGTAGACCACCGGGACGTTGATATCGAACTGCCAGCGTTGATCCAGGTTGTAGCGGGCGGTCAGGTCCAGGGTCCAGTTATCCGCCTTGATACGGTCGATGTTGATGTTGCCGAGGAAAATCGAGTCCAGTGCCAGGAAGCCGTTGAGCACCAATGCACGGGTATCGTAGTGCGTGTAGGTCAGGCCTGTTTCGACGCTGAACTTGCCGCCACCGAAAAAACCGCTGGCTTCGTCATACAGGTTGGAAACGCTTTGCGCAGGCTCCGAATCCTCCTTGAGCGATTGGCCGTATGAACTGCCTGTGGTGCCTGGTGCACCTGCAGCCACCGCCTGGCCGCCCTTGACCGTTTCGGCGGGGGATCTGGTCAGGCGTTTGGGAGCAGGTGTCGCAGGTGTTTCTTCAACTTGGCGAACGCGTTGTTCGAGTACCATCAGCGCGTTCTGTTGTGCTTCGTAACGCTGTTTCAACTCCATGAGTTCTTGTTTTAGTGCTTCGACCTGGGGGTCCGGTGCTGCGTAGAGCAATGTGGCCGGGGTCAGGCTACTCAAACAAACGATAGCTTTGAACGTTAACGATCGGTGCATGGGTTAGCCGTCCCTTCTGACTGCATTTGATGAGACTGAGCGTAGATCAGAATCCGAGAGTGCGAAGACCTTTGAGCTGGTCCAGGTTGCCGTTCAGTGACTCGGCGGTTGGTACGTTGTCACGCAGCACGACATTGAGGGAGGTGAGGTTGCTGACCCGGTTGCCACCGCCAAGCACGGTGGTGTTCTGCATCAGCCCACCCTGGGCAAGACGTTGCACGGTACTGCCCTGGTTGTTGCTGGCGACGATATTGAGCTGCACACCGGTGCCGGTCGAGGAAATGCTCAGCGAGCCCGCGCCATTGGAGCTGGTCAAGGTTGAGCCCGAGGTCAACGCCTGGCCCTGCTGTTGCGTTGCCGGTGCTTCGTTAGCCTTTGTGACGTTGATATCAACGTTGTTGTAGGCCGCGTTGTAGTCACCAGCGGCACGCACTACCTGGGTGACGCCTTCGGTACTGTTGAGACCGCTGCCGCCAGTGACAGTCCCGGTTCCGGTGCTTTGCGAACGCGCAGAGCCATAGCCGTTTTCGTCGATCATCGACACATAGAACTGTGGCTTGATGGTCGATTGTTGGATTTGCATCGAGGACGTTGCGCCGATCACTTCACCGTTGGCATTTTGCCAAGTGCTGGTCATGACAATGCCAAAACTGACGATCCGTCCCGGCATGACATAGCGGCCTCGCAGGTTCGCCAGTTCCTGATCCTTCAGTTCAATGGGCTTTAACGTCTGTGCCTGGGTCGGCAGGCTGGCGGCCAGACAAACCACGGCCAGCCAGATTGGAGTCTTCATTGGATGCTCCCGGAGCGTCGTGCTCCCTTGTCATTAGAAGAAGTCGCTTTGGATGAATCCGAAATCCATCAACTCTGCGTCTTGCACCGGGGTGAAGGTGTTGATTCGGTTCTTGGCGGTCAGCGGCAGAGGTGGGTCGAGCAAGGCATTGGTTTTGTCGTAACCCTTGCCGATGACGGCGAAGATGATGCCGTTCCAGCCTTTGACAAAGTCGTCGATCTTGTAGCGTTTATGGCCGAGCACCGGATCGCCGATGTATACCCAGCCTTTGTCGACGCGTTGCATGACCACAAAATGCTTGTAGCCGTGCACATCCATCAGTACCACCACCGGAATGCGGACACTATGCAAGGTGTCGGGTTGTACCCGGTAACCACGGGCACGCATGCCGAGACTTTCTATGTAGCGCTTCATGTCGAGCATGGAGAAGCCCTGGACACGGACTTGATCGTGGTCGGAGTAGGCCAGCATGCCCTCGATGATCTGCTCTTCATTCACGTCCAGCCAATAGGCCTGGCGCAAGATGGTCGCCAGCGCGGCTGCGCCGCAACTGAAGTCGGTTTTCTGTTGTACCAGGTCGGCGAATTTGCGCTCGCGCACACTCTGGAGGGGCTTGAACACCACCGCACCACCCGGCAACACGGAAAGCGGCATTTGGGCCGCTTCGCTCAGACTGGCCAGGCAAAGCAAAAACGCCAAGGCGATAACACGCATGATCGGACGCCCCCGGGTGCGGTTGAAAAAAGGCCCCCCGAAGGGGGCCTCCAGGCCTCAGTCATTACATCGAAGTGTTGGAGATGGCCAGCGAGTTGCTTTGTTGGTTGCCCACACCAGCAGCCACGTTGACGCCCAGGTTGCCACTGCCGCCATTCACCGAACCGCTCAGGGTTGCAGTGTTGGTTACAGGGTTTGCCCAGCCGGTTGGAGTCAGCACTTGGTAGGAGAACGTATTGCTCAAATCAAAAGAGCTGCTTTCACTGAATCTCTTCGCTTTCTCCCACTCAGATTCGGACGATGTGCTGCCCGATTTTTCGAAGGAGGACTCGAACTTTTTCTCGAACGAGGAGTTGAACTCTTTATCGAACGAGGATTTGTGCGATTTCTCCCACGATTTTTCGACCGATACATCCAGCGATGCAGTCAGCTCGGCTTCCACGGATTTAGTGCGGCTGCCCGAGTGGTGATAGCCATTATCCCAGGAAACAGTCTTGGATGCGTTCAATTTAGCTTCCAGATCAGCTTCCAGAGAGGCGCGCTTGGAAGCGCTTGCCTCAAAGCTCTTGGAGCCGCTTGCATCAAAGTGTTTAGAGCCGCTTGCCTCAAAGCTCTTGGAGCCGCTCACCTCGAAGCTCGAAGAGGCGCTCTGGCTTCCGCTAGCTTCGAAAGACTTCTCGCGAGAGGAACTACCGCTGGCAGTAGTGGTAACTGTCAGGGTATCTACACGATAAGTCCGATCGGCGTTGTTGATTACCTCCAGGCCAGGACCGTTTTGATCGGCAGAGGCGGTGGCTACTGCGTTGCCGAGCGGGGAGTGGGTGTTGGCAATTGCCATGGTGTTTTTCTGCTGGTTAAGGTCGCCGCCAGCAATGTTGATACCCATGTTGCCGCTGCCGTTATTGCCCGATCCACTCATGATCGCCGAGTTGGTGGCGCCGTGGTTGTAGACCTTGTTGTTGTTGCTGTACTGAGTGACCTTGGCGGTGGCTTCGCCATAGCCGAATACGAAGGTGTTATCGATTTCCGAAACGGAGCCGGCATTGGCGATGGCGGCGGCGTTGTCTTGTTGGTTGCCGGCGCCGGCAGCCACGTTGACGCCGACGTTGCCGCTGGTGCCGGTGGCGGACTCGGACATCTCGGCTTTGTTCACAGTCCCTTCGTTCTTGATGCGGTTGTTGGTACTTCTTTGCTTATCGTACGCATTGGCTTCTGCGTAGACATTGATCTTGGTTGGAGGTTTTTTGTAGCCGTGGTGATGACCACGCCGATCGTTCTCTCCAGCTTGTACAGCAACAGCCATGACCGCAGCAATTGCGAAAACCAGAGGCTTGATTGCCATCGAGGGTTTCATGGTGATTCTCCGTACTTTATTTTAGGTTAAGTGTTGTTCTTACCTGTTTGCGTCAATCCGTGACCCGTACGCTCAGGGTGTTGGCCGTTCGGTTTCCCACCCCGGCGCTCTGATTCAACTGAATCACCCCACGGCTACCGGTGAAGGCCTGGTCGCTGGTAGCGACCTGGCGATAGCCGGGTGCAGAGTCAGTTGGATCGGAGCTGTTGAGCAGCGCCACGTTCTGTTGCATGAGGACGCTGTCGTCGATACTTTGCGGCTGTGCACTGATGCTGATACGCAGTGCGTTGGCTTGCTGGTTACTGGCGCCGGTGCTCTGGTTGACGCCCAGAGCGCCGTTGCCGTGGCTGAAGGCGTCGCCCTGGATGCTGGACCGGGCATCGATCGTGGGGTCGACATGGGTGCGCAAGCGTTGGCGAACCTGTGTGGTCGCGCTGGCGCCATGGCCAATGGCGAAGGCCCGCACGTTTGCCTGTTGCTGTTGATCGCCAGCAGCCTGGTTGACCGTGAGGTTGCCCTGGTATTGCTTGCCGGAACTGTCGATGTTGGCGTTATTGATCACTGGGGGTTGGGCGAAGGCCGGTGCACTGCAAAACGTGGCCAGAATCAGCAGCGTGTGCCTCATCTCACTGGCCTCCAGTCAAGATTTGCAGGGGCGCCAGGCCTTTCTGGACGCTTGAGTTGACCATGTTGGAGATGCCGTTGCCGGAGCCTGTGCTACGTCCACCGGCCAGGTTGGGCAGTTGGCTCTGGTTGTTGATATTGCCGCCCAGGTTGTTGGTCTGCTGCGTGATCAGCGAGGTAATGCCTGCACCGCTGCTGATGCTGGCAAAGTCACCATCGTTCAACTCGTTAGTTTGTTTGAGGATCTGCGCAGACGGGTTGGTATTGACGGTGACCGGGTTTGGATCGGGAACCAGGGGCGCACGCACTGCGTTGCGCGTTTGCACATCGCGGGTAATGACGACCAGCCCGTTTTTTTCGGCCTGGACCGGCAAGCTGAAGCTTGATCCCAATGCACATCCGAGCAGCAGGAGGCGATAAATACCTTTATCAAATTTGCGCACGATGGCAATTCCTTCTTCAGTGTGCTGGCCCTGTTCAGCGTTGCGAGGAAGAGAGCAGAAGGTATGCCGGTTTTTATTTATTATTGAAAAACAACGGTCTGGCTTTATTTGTCGGAGTGGTCAAAAAAAATGTTGTAACGCCGCTGAGACATAGGTGGCGTACAAGCGTCGATCCTGCGGGCGCCATTGCTCATCAAGGGGCTCGCAACTCGACTGTTTCAGGCGTTTAACACTTTTGCGCGCACGCGCTCTGGCCGCTTTAAATCGCGGCTTTGCGCAGTGACCAGTGTTTCAGGAATGGACATTTGGCCGCAGCGGGGCGGTTATTCAGGCCTTGAGCAAGCGGGTTAGCGCTTCAAACGCTGCGCACTTGCGCTGCTCCCAGGTGCCTTGCACCACCTGATAAGGCTGCTGGTGCAGCGCCAGCCAGGCACGGGTGGCCTTGAAAAACGCCTGGCGCTCGCTCAGCTGCGGCTGGCAGCGTTGCCCATCGTCGTGCCAAGCGATGGACTCGGGGCTGAGCAGCAAGTGCAGGTCGTAATGGCGCGCCAACAAAGCTTCTTCGAGCCACGCCGGGCAATCGCCAAACAGCGTGCGGCTCCAAAGCATGTTGCTTAACAGATGCGTATCGAGAATCAACAGCGACGGTTGTCTGGCGCGCGCGGCGTCTTCCCAGGCCAATTGGCCACGGGCGATCGCCGGGATATCGGCATAGCATGTGTCGCGGCCTTGTTCGTCGATAAAGTGACGCACATACTCGCCCACCAGCTCTCCACCGAAATGCGCCTGGATCTCGCCGCTGAGCCAGCTCTTGCCGCTGGACTCGGGGCCGGTCAGGACCAGGACCTTCATGCGCTGACCAATGCAGGAGCGCGCCGCCATTCACGCCAGCCCTGCACCGCGATCAAGGTGAACAGGGCATACAGTGCGGCGGTCAGGTAGAGCGCCTTGTAGAGGAACAGCCCAACGAAGATCACATCCAGCACGATCCACAGCGGCCAGCATTGCACGCGTTTCTGCGCCATCCATAGCTGCGCCACCAGGCTGAAGGCCGTCAGCGCCGCGTCCAGCCAGGGTTGCGCGGCATCGGTCCAGGTGGCCATGGCCGCGCCCAGGGCGAGACTGCCCAGCAGACCCAGGCCAAGGCCGAACAACATCGGTTGGGTATCCAGGTGGCTCACCTGACGGGCTTCGTGCTGGCTGTCCGGGCGCGTCCATTGCCACCAGCCATAGAGCTGCAGCACGGCATAAACCAGTTGCAGGAGCATGTCCGAATACAAGCGCACTTCAAAGAAGATCCAGCTGTAGAGCAGTACCATCACCAGGCCGATGGGCCAGCACCAGGGATTCTGTTTGGTCGTGAGCCACACGGCGATAACGCCGAGCACGGCGGCGAACAGTTCGAGGCCGGACATCGGCGTTCCTTGGTAGTTTGCTCAAAGGCGGGGATTGTACCTGTATTGCAAGCCCGCCCACAGTGTTACACCCGGAACTGCCCCAACAACCGATCCAACTGTTCGCGCAACTGGTTCAAGGCTGCCCCGGCATTGCTCGACTGTTGTGCCGCAGTGGCCGTCTGGCGCGACAGATCAGCGGTTTCAGTAACATTGCGGTTGATTTCCTCGACAACATGCGACTGTTGCAGGGTGGCACTGGCAATCGAGGCGTTGAGGGCGGTGAGGTTGTGCAGGGCCTGGCTGATGGCGTCCAGGCTGACACCGGCTTCGCTGGCCTGCTCGATGGTCTGGCGCGAGGCGGCGCTGCTGGCGTCGATTGCCTTGACCGCCGCCTCGGACTGACCCTGCAAATGCTCGATCATGCTCTGGATTTCTGCCGTCGATTGCTGCGTACGCTGGGCCAACAGGCGTACTTCGTCGGCAACCACGGCAAAGCCACGGCCTTGTTCGCCCGCCCGGGCTGCCTCGATGGCTGCGTTAAGGGCCAGTAGGTTGGTCTGCTCAGCAATCGAGCGGATCACCTCCAGGACACTGCCGATTCGTGTGCTCTGGCTGGCCAGGGTCTGGATCACCGTGACCGCTTCATCGATGGTGCCAGACAGCTGATCGATCTGCTGCAGACTGCCGTGGATACTGTGTTGGCCCTGCTCGGCACAGTGCTGGGCGTCGCGCATTTCGCTAGAGGCCTGTTCGGCATTCCTGGCCACATCCTGCACGGCGTAGGTCACTTCATTGATCGCCGTGGCCACTTGCTCCATCTGCGCCGATTGCTGTTCGCTGTGTTGTTGGGCCTGGTTAGCGTTGCTGCCGACATCCAGCGCTGATTGCCCCAGAGCATGGGCCGCACCCTGCAGTTGGCCGATCACCCCCTGCAACTTACCGGTAAAGCGATTGAAGTGCTCGCCCAACTGGGTCACCTCGTCGCGGCCATGGGTGTCCAGGCGGCGGGTCAGGTCGCTTTCGCCGCTGGCGATCATGGCCATGGCGTCCACCGCCTCCTGCAAGGGGCGGGAGATACTGCGGGCGATCAGCACCACCAGCAGGGTCATGACCAAGGCGATGCCAAGCCCCAGCAGAGAGACGTCACGTAGCTGGCGGAGGAATTCGTTGTGCATGTCATCGATGTAAATGCCCGAGCCGATGACCCAGCCCCAGGGCTTGAACAACTGGATGTAGGAAGTTTTCTCCACCGGCTCGCTGGCACCGGGCTTGGGCCAGCGGTAGCCGATACTGCCCGCGCCCTGGGTCTTGGCCAGCATGACCATTTCGTTGAACAAGGCGAAGCCATCTGGGTCGCGCACCACGGAGAGGTCCTGGCCGTCGAGCTTGGGGTTGGCCGGATGCATGATCATCTTTGGCCCCAGGTCGTTGATCCAGAAGTAGTCATTCTGGTCGTAGCGCAAGCCGCGCACTGCGCTCAAAGCCTGCTGCTGGGCGGCTTCGCGGCTTAGGCTGCCGGCCGCTTCCAGGCCCTGGTAGTAGGTCAGCACGCCAGTGGCGGTCTCCACCACATGGCGGGTCTTTTCTGCCTTGGCCTGGTACAGGTCGCCGTGGATCTGCCAGAGCATCAGCGCCCCCAAGGTCAACAACATCACCACTGCCACTACCAGGATCAGCCACAAGCGATGGTTGATCGACATATTTCGTAGAGTCTTCATGCAACGGTCACCCCGGGTTCTTTTTATTGTCCTGCGCATCCCAGCATGCTTTTTTCCAACCACCTACTCGACCAAGGGCTAAGTGCCTGATTCACCAAGGTGTGTAGTGCCAACTAGCAGCGTTTACACGAGAGGTCTGATAGGATTTCGGCCCGGTCGGGACAAACCTGAAGAGTGACTGAACTTTTCTGTCGACTTTGCGACCAACTGTCGCTGTTGAACGACCGGGCATTCGAATCGGCTTTGGCTTATGGAAACTACAACGGGGGCATGCCATTGGCATCGCTTCGTGGGGGAATAATGGATCTTTGGACTGGCCTGCAGGCCGTCATTTTGGGTATTGTCGAAGGCTTGACTGAATTCTTGCCGATTTCCAGCACCGGTCACCAGATTGTTGTCGCGGACCTGATCAACTTCGGTGGCGAGCGGGCGATGGCCTTCAACATCATCATTCAGCTGGGTGCGATCCTGGCCGTGGTCTGGGAGTTCCGGCGCAAGATCTTCGACGTGGTCGTGGGTTTGCCCAAGGAGCGTCAAGCGCAACGTTTTACCCTCAACCTGCTGATCGCCTTTATGCCGGCGGTGGTATTGGGGGTGCTGTTTGCTGATCTGATTCACGCTTACCTGTTCAACCCCATCACCGTGGCTGCTGCCTTGGTAGTGGGTGGTGTGATCATGCTCTGGGCCGAGCGCCGCAAGCATGTGATCAAGGCCGACCAGGTCGATGACATGCGCTGGTCCGATGCCTTGAAGATCGGTTTTGTCCAGTGCCTGGCGATGATCCCGGGGACTTCGCGTTCCGGCTCGACCATCATTGGCGGTTTGCTGTTCGGCTTGTCGCGCAAGGCGGCAACCGAATTCTCGTTCTTTCTGGCCATGCCCACCATGGTCGGTGCAGCGGTGTATTCGGGCTACAAGTACCGCGAGCTGTTCCAGCCTGGTGATTTTCCGGTGTTCGCCATCGGCTTCGTGGTCTCGTTCATCTTTGCCATGATCGCTGTGCGCGGGCTGTTGCGCTTCATCGCCAACCATAGCTATGCCATGTTCGCCTGGTACCGCATTGTCTTCGGCCTGATCATCCTGGCAACCTGGCAGTTCGGCTGGGTTGACTGGGCCACGGCGCACGGTTGAACCGATGAGCCGTTCACAACCGTCTGTTCGACGCGCCAGTACCGCCAACGGCGCGGTCCAGCACCTGCGCAGCAAGCTGTTGGTCTTCGTTGGCCTGTGCCTGTTGCCGCTGGGTGGTGCGCTGCAGATGCTGGTAAGCGGTCAGTCCTGGCTGCCCGCTGTGGCTTATCCGCTGGCCAGCCTGGTGAGTTTTGCGCTGTATTGGCGTGACAAGCACCAGGCCCGCAGCCAAGGCTGGCGCACCCCGGAAAAGCTCCTGCACGCCAGTGAGCTGTGTGGGGGCTGGCCCGGGGCACTGTTGGCGCAACAGGCCTTTCGGCATAAAACCCGCAAACTGTCGTTTCAGTTGAGCTTCTGGGCCATTGTCGCCCTGCACCAGCTGTTCTGGATCGATCACCTGTTGTTCGCGGGTCGCTGGCTGGGGAATGCCCTGGGGCCGCTGCTCAGATAAGCAGGCCCGGCTGCAGGCGCTTTGGCAGACGCCTGACCACCAGTTGGTGGGAGCGCTGCAGCAGGTCGCAGAGCTCCTCGCGGCCCATAGGGTAGGGTGGCGTCATACTGATCCAGTGGGCCCGCGCCAGGTACGGCGCCGGGCGCACGCCGGGGCGGTCGGCGTAGCCAAGAAACAGGTCACTGTCGACCTTGAACGACAAGCCGGCGCCGGCCAGGTCGAGTACCGCGAACATCTTGTTGCCGGCAATCGAGAACACTCGCACACCGCCCCATTTGTAGTCCTCCCGCGCGCCGGGCAGGCTCAGGCAGAAGTCCGCCACCTGCGCTTCGCTCATTTTCCCCTCAGACATAACGCTCCCCACAGTCGGCAAAGGACGCCAGCAAATGGTCGATCCACACCCGCACAGCGGGCAGAAGGCCGCGCCGGTGCGGGTAGACCGCTTGCAGATAACCCCCAGGCAGCGACCAGTCTGGCAGCAGCCGCACCAGTTCACCACGGGCCAGTTCTTCTTCACAGTGCATGATGGGCAGGGCGGTGAAGCCCAGGCCGGCCATCGCTGCCGTCTTGCGCACGACAAAATCGTCAATGGCCAGGCGTGCTTCCATGGCCAGTTCATGTTTGTGGCCGCTCTGGTCGAGCAATCGCAGGTGGACCAGGCGGTCGGCGTCGACGGCGCCCAGCACCGGTAAACCTGTCAGGTCCTCGGGCGTGACCGGGGCATGGGCCGCTGCAAAGGCTGGCGCTGCCACCAGGTACATCTGCGCCTGGCGCAGGCGCCGGGTGACCAGGGCTGGGTCTTCGTCACCCAAGTCGCGCACACGCAGGGCGACGTCGATACCTTCGGTGATCAGGTCGACCCGGCGATTGAGCAGGACCATGTCCAACTGCACCAGCGGATACTGTTCGAGAAAACGGCTGATCACTTGTGGCAACAGGGTATGAGCCAAACCCACCGGACACGACACTCGCAATCGGCCTCGGGGTTCGCTGGTCATGCTGGCGACTGCCTCGTCGGCCATTTCCGCTTCCAGCAGCATGGCCTGGCAGTGGCGCAGGTAGCGTTCGCCCACCGCAGTCAACTTAAGCTGGCGGGTAGTACGCTGCAGCAGACGTGTGCCCAGGCGTTCCTCGAGTTCGGCAATACGCCGCGACAGGCGCGACTTGGGGATCCCGAGCAAGCGTCCGGCGGCGGCAAAACCACCGGCTTCGACCACCCGGGCGAAGTAGAAGAGGTCGTTGAGGTCTTGCATGGCGATCACCATTGTCCTGTCAGTAGGACAAACTAACGCATTTTTGCTGACTTATCAGCTATTCGCCATCCGGATAGGATTCTCTCCATCGTGATCGCCCAGATGCGGTCTTCATATAGGAGAGTCCCATGAAACTGTTGCATATCGATTCGAGCATCCTGGGCGACAATTCCGCCTCCCGTCAGCTGAGCCGCAGCGTGGTCGATGCCTGGAAAGCCGCCGATCCATCCCTGGAAGTGGTTTACCGTGACCTGGCCGCCGACGCCATCAGCCATTTCTCTGCCGCCACCCTGGTGGCTGCAGGTACCCCGCAAGCACTGCGTGACGCCGCGCAGCAACATGAAGCCCAACTGAGCAGCGAAACCCTGCAAGAGTTTCTCGATGCCGACGCAGTGGTGATTGCTGCGCCAATGTACAACTTCACCATCCCGACCCAGCTCAAGGCCTGGATTGACCGCGTTGCCGTGGCCGGTCAGACCTTCCGCTACACCGAAGCCGGCCCTGAAGGCCTGTGCGGCGACAAGAAGGTGATCCTGGTATCGACTGCCGGTGGTCTGCACGCCGGCCAACCGACCGCTGTTGGTCACGAAGAGTTCCTCAAGGTATTCCTCGGCTTCATCGGTATCACCGACCTGGAAATCGTCCGTGCCCACGGCCTGGCCTATGGTGAAGAGCATCGCGCCAATGCCTTGAACGCTGCCCGGTTGCAGATCAGCAACGCACTGTTCGCGGCGGCTTGATCAGCGCCAGCGCTTGACCAGGACCGACAGCAGGCTAGGTCTGCTGTCGGTTTTTTCCTGCGGGCCTCGATACTGCCGATCAGTAAGCGCCGGCGCGACGCGCCAGCCCCAGCGTCAGGCCGACGCCGGCCAGCGACAACAAGGCGGCGATACAGAAGATCCAGGCATAGCCCAGATGCAGGGCCACCGCCCCCATCAACGGCCCGGCGATGGCCAGGGCCAGGTCGAAGAACACTGCATAGGCACCCAGGCCCGCACCGCGGCTGGCCACCGGTACTTGCTTGATGGCCTCCACGCCTAATGCAGGATACACCAGCGACAGACCGAATCCGGTGAGCCCGGCGCCGACCAGCGCCAGTAACGGGCTGGGGGCCAGCCACAGCAAGGTCAGGCCCAGGGCTTCGGTGCTCATGCAGACAATCGCCACTTGGTAGCCGCCGAAGCGATTGACTGCATTGACGAACAACAGCCGCGACAGAATAAAGCACAGGCCGAAGGCGCTCAGGCACCAGGCTGCGCCGCTCCAGCCTTGTTCCAGGTAGAACAGGGTGACAAAGGTGGTCAGGGTTCCGTAGCCGATCGAAGCCAGAGTCAGGCCCATGCCGCAGGGTGCGACCCGGCTGAATGCGGTCCAGAATGGCAGGCGCTCACCTCGCACCACCGCCATCGAAGGCTTGCTGCGGATCATCAGCAGGGCCAGCACAGCCAGCACCGTCAACATCAGGCTCAGGGTGGCGAAGTTGAGCTGATCAACCACCAACACACCCAGCGGCGCACCGATGGCAATGGCGCCGTAGGATGCAACGCCATTCCAGGAAATCACGCGTGCAGTGTGCTCGGCGCCCACCGCACTGATGCCCCAGCTCAAGGTGGCGACGCCGATCAAGCCTTGGGCGATCCCCAGGAACACGCGCCCGGCGAGCAAGGCCAGCAGGCTCAGCAGCGACGCATTGACCGTCAGCGCCGAGGCGAAGGTCAGTACACCGCTGGCGGCAATGCAGATCAAACCATAGATGATCGCCTGTTTGGTCCCCTTGCTGTCGGCTACACGCCCGGCAAACGGACGACTGAGCAACGTGGCCAGGTACTGCAGACCAATGGTCAGACCGGCAATGACCGCGCTAAAGCCCAGCTGGTCATGCACATAACCAGGCAACACCGCGATTGGCAGGCCGACGCAGAGAAAGGCAATAAAGGTGTAGAGGACGATCGAAAGGATCTGCAGCGTGACCGGGGCGGTGCTGGCGGAAGTGGGTTGTAACGCTGACATGAGCTCGTTCGCTGGCGGGCGGTGGGAGAGGGCCCATAATCGCTGGCGGCGAGGATAAAAGAAAGCAGGCTAACGGATTTTAAAAGCATCGCGGGGCAAGCCTGCTCCCACAGAGGG
>NZ_JBOICA010000022.1:0-89488 GCF_050739775.1 Pseudomonas sp. | reverse complement strand
GGGCAAGCCCGCTCCCACCGCTACTGTGGGAGCGAGCTTGCCCCGCGATGCTCTTTAGGCGCTCCGCGAATCCACCAATACCGGGCAGGCGGCCTGATCGATGACCTTGTTGCTGATCGACGGGTCGAGCAAGCGCCCCAGGCGGTTCAGGTGCCGATGCCCGATGATGATCAACGCACAATCGAGCCGCCGGGCTTCACTGACAATCGCCGCAACCGGATCGCCCTGGGCCAGCTTGCCTTCACTTTCAAAGCCCAGGTCCCGCAGCCGTTGCAGCGACTGTTGCACGGCACGCACGGCATGGCGCTGTTCGTCGGTGGCAGCCGGAAATTCCTGTTGCTCGTACAGGCTGATCGCCCCGGGGCCATCGCTCAAGGCAAAGGCACTGTCGATCGCCAGCAGCACCTGCAGGCGATGGCGGGCGGGCTGGCAGTACTGTTGCGCAAGCTCCAGCAATCCGAGAGAGGCACTGGAGCCATCGATGGCGATCAAGACGGGACTGAGCATGCACGGCTCCACTGGGCCAATATCGAGCCGGTCATTGTTGGCCAAGGCCTGGCGCGGATAAATGGCCTGGCATGCACTGTGTAGTTGTGTGCGGCGCAACCCGGTGGTCGCTGCCGAGCTGTTAACATCGATCTTTCTTACCCCATGGATACCCTGGCAATGCAGATCCCGGATATGAACCTGTTGGTCGCCCTCGACGCGCTGCTTGATGAAGGCAGTGTGGTGGGCGCTGCGCGGCGCATGAATCTGAGCCCTGCAGCAATGAGCCGGACCCTTGGGCGTATCCGCGAAGCCATCGGTGACCCGATCCTGGTCCGCGCCGGCCGCGGCCTGGTGCCGACACCGCGGGCGCTGGCGTTGCACGAGCAGGTGCGGGCGCTGGTCGAGCAGGCCGGGCTGGTATTTCGCAGCCGCGAGGAAGTCGACCTTGGCACGCTGGACCGGGCTTTCAACATTCGCACCAATGACCTGTTCGTCGCCCTGTATGGCGCGCAGCTGCTGCGCACCATGCATGAGCAGGCGCCGCGTACCGTGCTGCGCTTCGTGCCGGAGAGCGGGGGCGATGACGATGCGGTGTTGCGCGATGGGCGCACCGACCTGATTGTCAGCTCGTCCATTGACCTGGGTCCCGAGATCAAAGTGCAGAGCCTGTTCAATACGATCTATGTAGGTTTGGCGCGCCAGGACCACCCGATCTTCGAGGCGCCGATCACCCCTGAGCGTTTTGCCGCCTACCCGCAGATCAGTGTGTCCCGTCGTGGCCGGGCCAATGGGCCGATTGATATCGAGCTGGCCAACTACAAGGTGCAACGACACGTCGCCCTGATCACCCCGAGTTTTCACTCGGCGATGTTTTCCCTGCCTGACTCCGACCTGTTGCTGCCCATGCCGGCCAACATCCTCACCAGCGTGACCAAGCTCGGTCTGCCGCTGCGCTCGTTCCGCATTCCGCTGCCGATGGAGCGGGTGACGGTGATGCAAGCCTGGCATCCGCGCTTTGACCACGATCCGGCCCACCGCTGGCTGCGCCAGACCCTCAAGGCGTGCTGCAGCGAGAACCCTTGATATAAGGCGTGCGTTTGCTGCACTAGTAAACTGCCAATATGTCAGTTTCCGTCATCATTGCCGCTTCATAGACTTCTGCCGGTAGTTGTTCACCCCCGGAGATGTCTTTAATGAGTTCGTTGACTGCGCTGCCCACTGCTGTCGCGCCCCGGCCTGTGGCCACCCCCGCAGCGCCGACGGCATTTGGCCTGCGCATAGTGGTCGGGCTGCTTGGCGTGTTGCTGGCGGTGCTCTGTGCCGGCCTCAATGAGATGGTCACCAAAGCGTCGCTGGCTGACATCCGTGGCGGCATGTTTATCGGTGCCGATGAAGGTGCCTGGTTGGTTGCGGTGTATGCGGCGGCGTCGGTCTCGGCCATGGCCTTTTCCCCCTGGATGGCCGCAACCTTTTCCCTGCGTCGTTTCACCCTCTGTGCCATCAGCGCCTTCGCCCTGCTCGGGCTGTTGCAACCCTATGCCCCGAACCTGGCCAGCCTGATGCTGCTGCGTACCCTGCAGGGCCTGGCGTCAGGCGCCTTGCCGCCGATGCTGATGAGTGTCGCCCTGCGCTTCCTGCCACCGGGGATCAAGGTCTATGGCCTTGCCGGTTATGCCCTGACCGCCACCTTCGGGCCGAACCTGGGCACACCGCTGGCGGGCCTGTGGACCGAGTATGTCGGTTGGCAGTGGGCGTTCTGGCAGATCATCCTGCCTTCACTGCTGGCCATGGCCTGCGTGGCCTGGGGCCTGCCCCAGGATCCGCTGCGCCTGGAGCGCTTCAAGCAGTTCGACTGGCGTGGCCTGTTACTCGGTTTGCCGGCGATCTGTTCGCTGGTGATCGGCCTGACCCTGGGCGATCGCATGGGCTGGTTCAGTTCCCCCTTGATCTGCTGGTTACTGGGCGGCGGCCTGGTGTTGCTGGTGCTGTTCATGCTCAACGAGTGGTCCGAACCCTTGCCGTTCTTCAAACTGCAGATGCTCAAGACCCGCAACCTGACTCACGCCCTGGTAACCTTGTTTGGTGTGCTGATCGTGCTGACTGCGGCGATCCTCATCCCTTCCAGTTACCTCGCCCAGATCCAGGGCTACCGTCCGGCGCAGACCGGGCCGTTGCTGCTGCTGGTGGCCTTGGGGCAATTGCTCGCGCTGCCGTTGACTGCCGCTTTGTGCAACATCCGCGCAGTGGACTGCCGCTGGGTCCTGGCCATCGGCCTGGGCATGCTGGTGTTGTCCTGCGTGCTGGGGAGCCAGCTCACCAGCGTGTGGATTCGCGACAACTTCTACCTGCTGCAGATGCTGCATATCTTCGGGCAGCCCATGGCCGTATTACCGTTGCTGATGCTCGCCACCGGCGGTATGACCCCGCAGGACGGCCCGTTCGCCTCGGCCTGGTTCAACACCGTCAAGGGCTTGGCTTCGGTGGTCGCCACCGGGGTGCTCGAGGCCCTGACCACATTGCGCCGACATTTTCATTCCAACACGTTGGTCGACACCCTGGGCAACTCGCCGTTGGCCGACAGCCATGCGCCGGGGTTGGCCAAGCGCATTCACGAGCAGGCGCTGGTACTGGCCGCGGCTGACCTCTACCTGTGCATGGCGTTGCTCGCCGCGGCGCTGATCCTGCTGATTCCTTTTGTGCCTACACGGATCTATCCACCGCGCGCGGTGGCCTAGGTTCCTGTTCTGAGAGAAAGACATGACGACAATAAGTACCCATCGAAAAACCGCCTTGATCGTTGTCGCGTTAGTGCTTGCGGGCCTGGCCGGCGTCTGCGGCCCGATGTTGCTGGGCAGCGATGCCGAGCAGAGCACCAACGATGCCTATGTTTCAGCCGATTACACGGTGGTCGCGCCCAAGGTGGCGGGGTTTATCACGCAAGTGCTGGTCGAAGACAACCAGCAGGTCAAGGCCGGACAGGTGCTGGCGCTGATCGACGACCGTGATTATCAGGCGGCCCTGGCGGCGGCTCAGGCGCAACTGCTGGTGTCCAGCGCGCAGCAACACAATGCGCGGGCGACCCTCGAACGGCAGGCCTCGCTCATTGCCCAGGCGCAGGCAGCGGTGAATGCCGACCAGGCCGAGCTGGCGTTCGCCAACCATGAGCTGACGCGTCACAGCCGCCTGGCCGAGCAGGGCGCCGGTACCGTGCAAAATGCCCAGCAGGCGCGCAGCCGGGTCGATCAGGCCAGTGCTCGCCTGGCCAACTCACACGCGGCCCTGGCCGCAGCGCGCAAGCAGGTGGATATCCTCAGCGCGCAAGTGGACAGTGCCGAGGGTGGACTCAAACATGCCCAGGCGAGTCTCGAGCGGGCTCAGTTGGACCTGTCCTATACCCGAGTCGTGGCGCCTATCGACGGCATGGTCGGTGAGCGTGCGCTGCGCGTCGGCGCCTACGTCAATCCGGGGGCGCGGCTGCTGTCGGTGGTGCCGCTGGAACACGCCTATGTGGTCGGCAACTTTCAGGAAACCCAACTGACCCATGTGCAGCCTGGGCAACCGGTGCAGGTCCGCGTCGATACCTTCGCCGATGACTACCTGCACGGTCGGGTTGAAAGTATTGCGCCGGCGACCGGAGTGACTTTCGCTGCAGTAAAACCGGACAATGCCACCGGCAACTTCACCAAGGTGGTGCAGCGGATTCCGGTAAAGATCGTCTTCGATGCCGATCAGCCCTTGCTGCAGCGTCTGCGGGTTGGCATGTCGGTGGTGGCGAAGATCGATACCGGCGCCAAGCTCACCTCGGGTAAAGAGGTCAGCGTCCGATGAAACCTGCGTTCGCCTTTTGCCCTTTGCTGCTGAGCCTGCTGGTAGGTTGCACCCTGGGCCCGGAGTTTCACAAGCCTTCCAGCCAGGCGCCCGCCAGCTGGGCACCCGTGCAGGAAACGCCAGCGCCGAGCCAGGCCCTGGCCGAGCCGCTGCAGCAACGCTGGTGGGAGAGCTTTCATGACGCCAGACTCAGTGCCCTGATCGAGCGTGCCAGTCAACGTAACCTCGACTTGCAGATCGCCAGCGCACGGTTGTTGCAAAGCCGCGCGTTGCGCACCAGCATCGCCTCCGAGCAAACACCTGCAGTCGATCTCGACGCGGGCTATAGCCGCGCCCGCAACAGCGCGCAGGGCTTGAGTGACCCGTCCGGCAGGGGCGGCAAGTCGGCCTTCAACCTCTGGCAGGGTGATCTGACTGCCAGTTGGGAACTGGACCTGTGGGGCCGTGTACGACGTCAGGTCGAAGCTGCCGACGCAGTGGTTGAGGTCGCCGAGAACGACCGCCGTGGTGTGCTGCTGTCGTTGCTGGCTGAGACTGCCGGTAATTACATCCAGTTGCGTGCGGTGCAGAGCACCCTGGCCGTGACCCGGGAAAACCTTGATGTCTCGCGCCATAGCCTGCGTCTGTCGCAAATGCGTTTGCGCGATGGTGTCGCCACCGCCTTGGACGTGGCCCAGGCCAGTGCTCAGGTGGCTTCGATCGAGGCGCACCTGCCGACGCTGGAGGAGCGTCAGGCGCAGCTGATCAACGCCCTGAGCCTGTTACTGGCCGAACCACCGCGCAGCTTGCAGGCTGAACTGCTGGAGCCCGGCGCCATGCCGGCACCGCAGCAACGCTTTGCCATCGGCGTGCCCTCGGAGTTGGCTGCGCGCCGTCCGGATATCCTTCAGGCCGAAGCGCAACTGCATGCTGCCACGGCCAGTATTGGCGTGGCCAAGGCCGATTTCTATCCGAGCATCCGCTTGTCGGGCAATGTCGGCTTCCAATCAATGCAATTGTCTGACTTTGCTGGTTGGGATTCGCGCCGCTTCGGCATCGGGCCACAGTTGAGCCTGCCGATCTTCGAGGGTGGGCGCCTGCGTGGTGTACTCGAGTTGCGCGAGGCGCAGCAGCAGGAAGCCGCCTTGCGCTACCAGCAGGTGGTGCTGCGCGCCTGGCATGAAATCGACGATGTGCTGCGACTGTATAACGCCAGCCAGCTGCGCCGTGATCTGTTGGCCGAAGCGGTACGGCAGAACCGCATTGCCTTGCAGACCGCGCAGCAACAGTACGTGGAGGGCGCGGTGGACTTCCTCAATGTGCTTAGCGTTCAGGGCGCCTTGCTGGCCAGCGAGGAGCAGTGGGTCGAGAGTTCGGCAGCGGTGTCCCAGGCCCTGGTCGGGTTGTACAAGGCCCTGGGTGGTGGCTGGCAGGCATTCGCCCCGGCCATGACCGCCGCGGTTACAACGGGTGGCTGAGGCCGAAGCGCTTTTTCAGGACTGTGTCCAACAGCCTGCGCGGCAGCCAGCGCGCCATCAGTGGCAGCGCACGGCTGCCATTGCCTAAACGCACCAAGGGCGCAGTTGGCTGTTTTTCCACTGCCGCCAGCAGGCCTTGGGCGAAGACCGTGGCGGGGGTAGGGTGGTCCTGGGAAGCGCGAGCGCGGGCCTGGATCTGTTCGCGCAACGGCCACCATGGCGAGTCGGCGGCCAGCACCTGCTCGGCCTGGGTCTGGGCGTTATCTGCAAACTGCGTGGCAATGGCCCCCGGCTGGACTTCCATGACCCGGATGCCCATGGGCGCCAGCTCCAGGCGCAAGGCATCGCTCAGGGCATGTACGGCGGCTTTGGAGGCACAGTAGGCACCCGCGAATGGCGTCACCAGCACACCGGAGACGCTGCCGATGTTCACCACCAGGCCGCGGTTACGCCGCAGCAAGGGGAACAATGCGCGGGTGACACCGACCAGGGCAAACACGTTGGTTTCAAACTGGCGCTGCATGGCCTCGACACCGCCATCGAGCAGCGGACCCATGGCGCCATAGCCGGCGTTGTTGATCAGCACGTCAAGGCCAGCATGGACGCTGTTAATCTCGTCACTCAGCCGTTGCAGGGCCTGGGCGTCGTTGACGTCGAGCTGGCGACCTCTGAAGCCGGCCGCCTCAAGCCGCGCCACGTCGTCGGCTTTGCGCGCCGTGGCCCAGACCTGATAACCGGCATGCTTGAAGCAATCCGCCAGGGCGCGGCCGATACCGCTAGAGCAACCGGTGATGAGCACGATGGGCATAGCAAGGGCCTGCTGATCGGGAAGGGGGCGTCGATCATACTGCAACCCGGTTCTGCAGTTTGGCCAGTTCCTGTTTGATTTCCGGAAGATTGAATTTGCAGATGACCTTTGGCTTGCCATTGGCCGGCAGCAGGATCTGTGAGGGCAGGTATTCGATACCCAGTGGGCGCAGGATATCCCTGAGGGCAATATTGAGGGCCGGTTCTGCGTAAGCATCGACATCGATGGCGTAAAGCTTGAACGAGGCCGGCTGAGTTGCCTGTTTGACCTCCTCATGCAGCGTTTGGCAGGAAGGGCAGGTGCCCGAACCGACGAGGATCACTCCGGGAGTCTGGTTGTTTCCTGGCTTGAGCAGTGGCACAAGCCCAGCGATGCCATTTACGGCGTGAATCTCCATCAGCGTTCTCCCGTCAGGTGAAGGCTTTATTCAACACCTGTGAGCGGGCGTGCGGTACTGACAAAAATGCTAGTTGGCAAAACTGCCCTGCAGGTGTTCAGCCCTGAACTCCAGGGATTGTGCGCGATAACCCGAACGTAGCGGCGGCAATGGCAGGCAGTCACTCCACTCGGCGCCGGGCTGCAGATCGCCTGGACCACGGTAACGCGGTGCGCTGTAGGTGTTTTCGCTGAGGTTGACGCTATCGCCTGGAGCATAAGCCGCTACGCGCCAATGCAATGTCTGCAAGGGTACGTCGTTGCCGTTTTTCATTTGCACGCGTAGTGGGCGGTCGGCTGGGCAACTGTCAGGCGCGTAGCTCAAGCGCAGGTCCAGGTGTGCCAGTTGGCGGGTTTCGCGGCTGTCTTGCCAGACCACCCAGAGCGCCACCAGTCCCAGGCCGAATATTGCCGACAGGGAAATGGGCAGGGCCTTGGCCGGATAGCGCAGCAGCAGGACCAGCCAGGTGAGAATGAGCAGGGCGCCGATGATCATGGACGAGGCCTTGGATACGGAGGTGCTTTTATCCTAACCGCAAACCGGGGTGGCCTCAAAAAGCATCGCGGGGCAAGTCGGGTCGCCCCGCGATGAGGTTGTTACTGCGCGATGGTCTTGATCGAAATCCCGCGTTCGATTGGCGTCGAGCGTCCGTAGATATCCTCGAAGCGCTCGATATCGTCTTCACCCAGGTAGCTGCCCGATTGCACCTCGATAATCTCCAGCGGGATCTTGCCCGGGTTGCGCAGGCGGTGCACCGAGGCGATCGGGATGTAGGTGGACTGGTTCTCGGTGAGCAGGAAGACGTTCTCGTCGCAGGTCACCTCCGCTGTGCCCGACACCACGATCCAGTGTTCGGCACGGTGGTGGTGCATCTGCAGCGACAGGCAGGCCCCCGGCTTGACGGTAATGTGCTTGACCTGGAAGCGCCCACCCATGTCCACCGAGTCGTAGGAGCCCCACGGCCGGTAAACCTCACAGTGGTTCTGGGTTTCGCTGCGGCCCTGTTCGTTGAGGGTGTTGACCAGCTGTTTGACGCCCTGGACCTTGTCCTTGTGGGCAATCATCATGGCGTCCTTGGTCTCGACCACCACGATGTTCTCAAGGCCGATCACCGACACCAGCTTGCCGTTGCCGTGGATCATGCAGTTGCGGCTGTCCTGGACCACAACGTCGCCCTTGGTGACGTTGCCGTTGCTGTCTTTCTCGTGCACCTCCCACAGCGACGACCAGCAACCGACATCACTCCAGCCAGCCCTGAGCGGCACCACGCAGGCGCGCTGGGTCTTTTCCATCACCGCGTAGTCGATGGAGTTGTCCGGGCAGCAGGCGAAGGTGGCGGCGTCGATGCTCAGGTTATCGCCGTCTTCCTCGCTACGTTCCAGGGTCAGCAGGCAGGTGTCGTAAATGTCCGGGTCATGCTTTTTCAGCTCCTCGAGGAAGCGGCTGGCACGGAACAGGAACATGCCGCTGTTCCAGAAATAGCCACCGGCCTGGACGAACGCTTTGGCGCGTTGCTCATCCGGTTTTTCGACGAACTGGGCGACGCGGCTGACGCCTTCGGGGAGCAGTGCGTCCTGGCTCGACTTGATGTAGCCATAACCGGTTTCCGGCTTGCTCGCCGGCACACCGAACAGCACCATCTCGCCACGTTCGGCCGCTACGGTGGCCAGCGCCAGGGCGCGTTGCAAGGCCTTCTGGTCCTCGAGCACGTGGTCGGCCGGCAGCACCAGCATCAGCTCATCACGGCCCTCATTGACCAGCTTCATCGCCGCCAACGCCACTGCCGGCGCGGTGTTGCGGCCGAAGGGTTCGAGGAGGATGGCCTGGGTTTGCAGTTTCAGGCTGCTCAGTTGCTCGTTGACGATGAACTTGTGGTCCATGTTGCAGACCACGATCGGGGTGTCCATGCCGTCGAACACCAGGCGTGAAAGGGTTTGCTGGAACAAGGTGTGTTCACCGGTCAGGGCCAGGAACTGCTTGGGGAATTGTTTGCGCGACAGGGGCCACAGACGCGAACCGCTACCGCCGGACAGAATGACTGGAATCATGAGTGTTCTCCGAAGATTGAAAGAGGCAGTTGATTAACGGGTCGATACCGGGCGCTTGACCCAGACCGGCGACAGGTTGTTGCCGGATCCGGTGACGTAAAGCACCGCTGCTTCGCCGCGCTCCAGAGCCACCGGCTTCAGATCGCTGACTTTCTTGTCGCCTTGATACAGCGCCAGGCTGACCTTGACCGGGTTGATCTCGCGCTCGCCACGGGCCTTGGCGGCCACCGGTTTGACCACTTCGGTCTTGCCGTCGGCGGTTTTCAGGGTCAGGGCCTGGTCGCTGAGGTTCTGCACCCGCACCAAGGATTTCTGCTTGTTCTTGAACGGCGGTTCCTCGACCAGTTGCGGTGTGCCCGAGGCGTTGTTGACCAGGGTGTAGTAGTGGTCGGAGGCGAGCTTGACCGGCAGGCTCTGGCTGCCGAGCCTGGCGCTGTAGTCGCCCTGGGGCATGAAGCTGAAGTCGCTGCTGGCCTGGGCTGCCACGTCGTTGATCTGGGTGTTGCCGACGTTGGCGCTGACCGTCTGGTTGCTGGCGTTGTAGATGCGCACGAAGGTCGAGCCTTTCGGCGCGCTGGGGCCGTACAGGGCGGCATCGGCGCCGGCCCAGGCCTGCAGCGAGAGCAGGCTCATGCCGGCGGTCAGGGCAAAGGCTTTGGCAATACGGTGCTGGGTGGTCATGTGCGTTACCTCTCAGTGTTGCGTCCGATTGGACGACAGGGCCAGGTCTTGATTGGCATTACGGGTTTTCTTCAACTGGGCGATCCACTGCGGATCGAAGCCGCTGAGGTCGTTCTTCATTGGCAGATAGCGTTCCGGAAACTCCCAGATCAGCACTTGCGGGGCGCTGTTTTTGAAGGCGTCGCTTTGCAGGTACTTGAGCATCGGTAGCAGCGGGCCATGGCCGTCTTCGGCGTAATTGACCACGTCACTGCGCAGTGCCTGCTGCAGCGCGCCGAGGAAGTTCCAGTTGGGGTTGGCGCTGTAGCTGGTGCCGATCAGCACCACCGGGATTTGGTTGTCGGCGAATAAGGCGTCGCCACTTTCACCTTCGTCGGCAGCCGGACGGGTACTGCGTTGTTGCAGGGTGTCCGGCGGCGGCAGCAGGTTGCTGAACAGCGGATCGAGCGGCAGGAAGCTGGTCAGGTCGCCCTTGTACGGCGCGCTTTGGCGCTGTTCGGTAATGAACTGCTGCGGCTCGCCGTTGAGCAGGCTCCGGCGGCTGACGGCTTCGGCCAGGTGCTGGGCGACTACCTCGGCGCCCAGCGGCGTCCAGTGCGTGTCGGTACGCAGGAACACCTGGCCACGGCTCTTGGCACGCTGCAGCGGGGCCAGCAGGTCCGGGGCAAAGACGCCGGCCTGACGGGCCTGGGCATGGAACTCGTTGTACAGGTCGCCGTGCAGGCTGGCCGGGGTCTGTTCGCCCAGGTACTCGCTGTACAGGCGTGCCTTGGCCGGCACGATTGCCAGTACCAGCTGCACGCCGCGCTGTTGCAGGGTGTCGCGTACGCCGCGGATCAACGCGAGGTTTTCCTGTTCGAACTGATCGCTGTTGGCGACCGGTTTGAATTCCTCGTCGCTGAACAGCCAGTGCTCGCGGCCCAGCACCACGCCGGGGCGGCCTTCGTTGAACAGTTTGAGGTCCAGCGCCGCCCACAGGTTGGTGCCGATGCGCTTGAGCGGAAACTGTTCGTCGTAGTGGCTCTCGGCGGCCTTGGCCAGCTTGCCGTCGAGCACACTCATCTGCGTGGTGCGCTGGAAGCCGCTTAAGCCCCCCAGCGACCACACACCCAGGCCCAGGAGCAGGGCGAGGAACAACACGGAGTAGAGTTTGCGTAATGATCGGGTCATGGTCGGCTCACTCAGAACTGGAAGTAGAGAAACGGCGAGTAGCTTTGCGCCGAGAGCTTGAGGGTCGAAGCGACGAACAGCAGCAGCACCAGGGCGCGGGTGGCGTACAGGCCCCAGTCCAGGCTCAGGCTGCCGTCGGCCTGCACGGCCACCGGGCTGGCCTTGGGCGCAGGTTTGGCGTTGCGGTAGAAGTCGCGCAGGCCGAAGAACGCCAGGGTCGCGTAGGCCACCAGCAGGGTTGCCACTTGCAGGCCGGTAAGGTTGGCGCGGTTGAGCTCGGACAGTTGCCAGTCACCGAAGCTGAACATGGCGCCGTACATCCGTCCGGCCACGTCGAGGTTTTCGGCGCGGAAGATCACCCAGCCGACCACCACCAGCAGGAAGGTGAAGGCCCATTTCACCGGGTTGAAGCGCTGCGGGTTGGTGTCCAGGCCCAGCGCACGCTCGATGGCCAGCCACATGCCGTGCCAGGCACCCCAGATGATGTAGGTGAAGTTGGCGCCGTGCCACAGGCCGCCCAGCAGCATGGTCAGGAACAGGTTGCGGTAGGTGGCGAAGGTGCCGCCGCGGTTGCCGCCGAGAGTGATGTACAGGTAGTCGCGCAGCCAGGTCGACAGGCTGATGTGCCAGCGCCGCCAGAACTCGGTGATCGACTGGCTGATGTAGGGCTGCTTGAAGTTTTCCATGAAGCGGAAACCCATCATCAGGCCCAGGCCGATGGCCATGTCGCTATAGCCGGAGAAGTCGAAGTACAGCTGCGCGGTGTAGGCCAGGGCGCCGAGCCAGGCATCGCCGGTGGTCGGGTTCTGCAGGGCGAAGCAATGGTCGGCGACCATCGCCAGGGTGTCGGCGATGAACACCTTCTTGATAAAGCCCTGCATGAACCGCGTGCAGCCTTCGGAGAACTTGTCGAGGGTGTGGGTGCGGTGGTTGAACTGGTCGGCCAGATCGCGGAAACGCAGGACGGGGCCGGCGATCAGGTGCGGGAAGATCGCCACGAAGGCGGCGAAGTCGATCAGGTTGCGCGTGGCCGGGGTATCGCCGCGGTACACGTCGATGATGTAGCTGATCGACTCGAAAATGTAGAACGAGATACCGATCGGCAGCAGCACGTGGGTGAGGATGAACGGCTCAAGACCGTAGGAGGTCATGATTGCGTTGATGCTGTCGACGCCGAAGTTGGCGTACTTGAAGTAGCCAAGGATGCACAGGTCGACAGCGACCCCGAGCAGCAGCCAGCGTTGCGCCGGTTTGGTCCGCACGCCGGCGGCGCCGACTTTCAGGCCGATCCAGTAGTTCCACAGGGTGACCCCCGCAAACAGGGCGAGGAAGTCCACCCGCCACCAGGCGTAAAAGAGGTAGCTGGCCAGCAGCAACAGGGCGTTGCGATAGCGTTGCCCGCTCAAGTAGTACAAGCCGAGAAAGATCGGCAGGAACAGGAACAGGAACACATTGGACGAGAACACCATCCCGATCTCTCCTTGTCGTTATCCACAATCGGGGCAGCAGCCCCCCAAACCCCCCGTGAAAAATTTCCGGGGAAACTAAGTCAAACCTTTTCCTTGCACAGCCCCTGTAGGAGCTGGCATTGCCAGCGATGCAAGGCGAAGCATTGCTGGTCTTCCGGGGCTGCTGTGCAGCCCATCGCCGGCAACGCCGGCTCCTACAGGTACTGCGTTATTTTTTCTGCTCTGCCTGCGGGTCGTAGACCCGGGTCAGGTCGCCGCCGAGGCGGAAATTCCGGAACGGCTGCATGTCGTGCTTTTTCTCCAGTGCATCGGTACTGCAGCGGTAAAGGCTGCACCAGGGTTCGAGCCAGGCGTATTTGCTGTCGACCTTCAGGTCACCCATGGCCTGCTTCTCGCCGCTCTTGTCCTTGAACAGGCTCGGGTCCTTCGCCCCGGACAGCACCCGCTCACCCAGGCGCTTGAGCGCGCCATTGTTTTCCGGGCGCACATCGACACCATTGGCCTGGGCGAAGCTGGCGACCATCGCCAGCGGTGGCAGGGCGTAGTTGTGGTAGGCCAGGGCGCGTTGCTTGCGCTTGAGCTCGTTGGGCAAGAAGCCCTGGGCGTCGACCTGGTTGGCCGCAACCCGGTATTCCTTCACCGACCAGTCGAACAGGTCGCGGCGGTCAGTGGCCACGGCGCTGGCCATCACCGACCAGGCGGCCCAGTAGGAGTGATTGTTGATCTTCTCCAGGGGCAGATCGCTCCAGTCCTTGACCACCTGCTCGGCCAGGCGCGCGAACCATTTTTCGATCAGTTCGGCTTCCTGTTGGTGTGCGGCCAGCGGCTGGGAGTTGGAAAACTTCAGGTGCAGCCAGGACGAACTCAGGCTGCCCAGCGCCCATTTGCGCATGGACTTGCCGGTATGGTTGTAGTCGGTGGACATCAGCGCATCGGCGCGAGCCCAGCTGCCCAGCCACTCCAGGGTGCAATCGAGCTGCTGCGGGCGGCCGTCGCGCATGTACTGCATGACCTGTTTGCTGACCCCGCGCTCCAGCGTGGTGATGCTCGCAGTGGAGTCGCGGAAGGCTTTTTCCGAAGCCTTGTTCAGGGTCGCCCGGGCCTGGTCCGAGCCTTCGTACTTGCTGCGAAATTGCAGCTTGCCGGTGTAGGGCTTGGGGATAGCCTCGCACTTGTAGTCGCTGGGTCCGGTCTTGAGTTTCTCGATCCCGGCGTAGTAACCCTGGGGCGGAACCAGCCCGGCGGCCTGCGCGGCCGGGCCGAACAGGGCCAGGGCCAGGGCGAGCAGGGCCGGAGCCGTCAGTTTGCTGATATGCATGGTATGCCTCACTGGCCGGCCTGCGCGGTACGTTGCGCAGCGGCGAAGTTGGTGCGTTTGCAGAGCGTGGCCTCGACTTTCTGGGTGCCGCTTTGCGGGCCCTGGACTTCCACTGCGAGCAGGGTCTGGCTGGCCCAGTCTTCATCCTCGCGCAGCTGGAAGGCGAAGCGGCCATCGGTGTCGGAGGTCTGCGGTTTTTCGATCTTCACCTCTTCGTGACGGCCGTTCAGGTACCAGAGCGTGGCCTGCAGCACCTTGACCGAGGTGTCCTCGAACTTGAAGTCCAACTGGTGGCGGCCATTGACCAGGTCCTTGATCACGCCGCCCTTGCCGTTGACCATCAGTTCGTTCTTGCCCGGCTTGAGCGTGGCACTTGCATGCAGCTGCGCCGGCTTGCCTTGGCAGCCGTTGTCGAGCAGGGCGAGCATCTGCCGCCAGATGGTTTCCTGGTCCAGGCGATACAGCGGCGAGAACTCCCAGATGAGGATCTTCGGCGGGTTGTTCTTGAAGTCGTCGCTGCCCAGGTACTGGATCATCGAGCCTTCAAGGCCACCGCCAGGGAAGGCGACGTTGAGCACATCGGCACCGATGTACTGTTCGAGGAAGCCGGAGAAGTTGTAGTTCTTGCCGCTGTGGCTGGTGCCGACCAGGGTAATCTGTGGATTGCTGGAATCGCCGAACAGGTCGTCGCTGCCACTTTCGCCCTTGGGCTCGGTGATGAACTGGTCTATGTACTGCACCGCATAACGGGTGCCGCACAGTTGCCCGGCGACATTGTGCAGGGTGCCGGTCTTGCCCATGCGGCCGGACTTGTGGCTTTCGAATTCGCGTCGGGGAATGTCGGCGAAGGCCGGCATCTTGTGCACCGTGTCGGCCACGATCTTCGCTGCGCGCTCGGCACCATAGGGTGTCCAGTGCTGGTCGCCACGGAAGTAGAAGTCCTTGCCCTGCTCGGCGGCGGCCAATTGCTCGTTGGTCAGCGGCGACAGGTCGGGCACGTTGTAGCCCATCTTGCTGAAGCGGGTGAGCATCGCCTGATAGTTGCTCAGAGCTTTGTCGTAGTTGAACGCGGCCTTCTCGGCCGGTTTGAGCATGTTGCGATTCACCAGGCCACGGGTCGGCTGGTAGACCACCACTAGCTCGATACCGCGAGCCTTGAACGCATCGTGCAACTGCTGTAGGCGTTTATAGCCAGCGGGGCTGGTCTGGAACTCGGTGCGCAGGTCTTCACGGGTACGGAACAGCCAGTCACCCTGAGCCTGCACCAGGGTGGTGAAGTTCTGCTGGTAACGGGTGGTGTAACGGCTGGCGTCATGCGCTTCGGGGCACAACTGGCAGCAGGGCTCGGCGCTGAAGGTCGGCGCCTGTACGGTGTCGGCGTGCGCGCCGTTGTTGATCGCCAGTAAGGCGGCGCTCAGGCCAAGCAGTTTCATCAGGTGTGGGGTCATGTCGTGGCTTCCTTAATCCGCCATTTCGGTCTGGCGCTCGACCGGGTCGATCAATACGGCTTTCTGCTGGCGCACCATCAGGTCGAGGATCTCGTCCTGACGCTCACCCAGCACACCGGAAAAGCTGATGCCGCTGGCTTTGCTCGGGGCCAGCATCGAGACCCGGTACAGCTCCACGCTCAACGGCGAGTCGATCGACAGCGGGCCGCTGCCGTTGGCCGCCAGCTCGCCACCGACGACGATCAGCGAGACCTTGGTGTCGAACGGGTCGAGGGCGATGTCACGGTCGGTGTCGGAGAGGTCCTTGATGTGCCCGTACACGCCCACCAGGCCGTTGGCCATGGCGACGTTCTCGTACAGGCGGATGTTCACGCTGTTGCGCACACGAATGCCGTGGCGGCGGTTGTTGATCAACTTGTTGCCCCAGATCAGGTTGTCGCCGCTTTCGTACAAGGTGATGCCGTCGGTGTGGTTGCGGTAGATCTCGTTGTAGGCGATCAGGTTGTTGACGCTGTTACGGTCGATCACCACGCCCGAGAGCTTGTTGTCATAGCTCTTGTTGTTGATGATCCAGCTGTCGTTGACCTCACGGGAAACGATGATCCCGTGCTTTTTCTTGGTGCCGTACACGGTGTTGCCGGCGATGATCAATCGATGCGAACGGTCGTGCGGGTCGATGCCGTAGACGATGTTGTCGCGATAGGTGCTGTCCTTGACCACGAAGTCGCTGGTTTCGTAGCAGTAGAAGCCGTACCACATGTCACTGAATTCAGAACCGATGATCCAGCCGGTGGGTTCCGGGCGGTTCATCTGCTTGGCCATGTTCGGCGTGTACTGGGAAATACTCACCCCGTAGGACTTGCTCTTGGCGTAGCCGAAGCTGGCCATCTGGCTGTTGACGATGTAAGTCTCGGTACCGCCCCAGGACAACAGGAACGGGCGAAATTCCTTGGGCGAACGGAACGTTGCCGGGCCGTTGTCCTTCTCGCGCCAGCCGGTCACTTTGGTGTCAGTGACGAACAGCTTGCCGTCGTTGACGATGAACGCGCCGCCTTCCTGGGACAGGCGCAGCTCCTTGACCTTGGCGTCGATCTCCAGCACGCCCTTGGCGCCTACCACAATCGGCAGGCGCGCCAGGTACACGCCCGGTGACGTTTCGCTCAGGTACTGCTTGGGCACGCGCTTGCTCAGTTCGCTGAAGTTGACATGGCCGTCATCGATGAAGATCGCCTGGGGGATGCCGTGCTGCCGCGCCACCCACTCGGCCATCTTGTTATCGCCGCCGATGAATTCCTTGAGCGCGTTTTCCTGCAGCATGCGTCGCACCGAGACCTTGCCCTTGTGCGTGCGCTCGATCTTTTTCTGCACCGCCTCAGCGCTGTAGCCGGACAGGTCGGGCAGCGTCGGCGGCGGAATCTGCAGCGGTTCGATCGGCGCACTGCTGACCGTATAGGTCTTGGCCTGTTGCAGTCCTTTGGCCACGGGCACCGGCGTCTGGCCGTTGGCCAGGGCAATGCTGCTGGCCAGCAGCAGGCTGCCGGCCAGTAAGCGCTGCAGGGTGTTCGATTGAAGGCTCATATCAGTGCACTCCAGGCATCAGAAGCGCCAGATCACGTCGACGAAGGCGCGGTGCATGTAGGAGTCGGTTTCCTTGCCATAGGCGTCCCCCGGTTTGAACACGCCAGCACGCAAGCGCACCAGCGCCGACGGCTCGTCGATCGACTGGCTCAAGCCGGCTGGCAACAGGCCCTGCTTGAAGTATTTGGTGACCACCACGTCCATCTCCTGGCCGAGGTCTTTCTCGCCCTGGATCAGCGGACGGTTGATACCGTTGTCCTCGACCATGGCGTTGATGCCGCTGCTGCCGATGTTCTGGTCGCCATCGACGCGCCAGAACTTGTGGTAGATCAGGCTGGCGTCGTAGTCGTCGCGCAATTGCCAGGAGGTAAACAGGGTGGCGGCCTGGAGGTTGCCCAGCTCGCCACGGAACGCCTCGCCGAAGCGGTGCACGCGCGAGCGGGTGCCGGTGAAGTTGGAGCGGTTGCTCTCAAGGCCAGTCTGCTCGTAATTGCTAGTGCCGTCGTTGCCACCGCCGCCGCTGCCGCGGGCATAGGCGGCGCCGACTTGCCAGTTGGGGTCAAGGCGCAGGCGGATACCGAGGTCGGTGGCCCAGGCATTGACGTCACCGCTCTGTTTGCCGCTGGCGACCTGTTCGCCATCGACGGTGGTGGTGTTGAGGCTGTCGCGGTCACCCGTCAGCCAGGTCACGCTGCCCCAGTAGTTGACGCGGTTCTGGTTACGCCAGTTGTAGGCGTCGCTGTTGGCCTCAAGGCCCAGCCAGGTGAGGTCGCCGGTGCGGGTCTTGTCCAGCGCATCGACGGTTTCGCCGGGGCTTTTCAGCTTGCCGTCGTCGTGGCTGTGGTGGGCGCGCAGGCCGAGCCAGTGTCCAGGTGTCCATTGGCTGGCGATGTCGCCGTAGACGTGCAGGCGATCCTTGTCTTGCGGGGCCAGCTCGGTGAGGTCGGTGCGGTATTCGCTGAAGCGCTCGGCGACGCCAAGGTTGGCACGCAGCAGGGTGGTGTCGAAGGTCCAGTTCAGCGCTTCGATGTTGGTGTCGCGCCACATGCCGTCGTCATTGCGCAGGCGCTGGCGACCGAAGCGCAGCTGTTCGCCAGGGTAGGCGGTCAGGCCGCTGTAGCCGACCCAGAACTCACGCATCGCCAGGTAGCTTTTGTCGGCCTCGCGGCCATCGGCACGGCCGCTGTCGGTTTCCGCTTCGTCGCCGGATTGGCGCAGGGTGTCGGTCTCGATGATGTCGGTCGCCGCCACTGCCTGGCCCATGGCTAAGGCGCTCCAGTTGCCGCGCTCGCCATAGACCCAGGGGCGTAGGTCCAGGCCCAGGCCGTTGACGTCACCGCCGGAGCGGGTGCCCAGGTCGCGGTCGTCTTCGGACTGGCCGGTGATTTTCACGTCCAGGCCGAAGTTCTTTTCAGCGGTCATTGCTGCCAGGGTCGGGCACGACCAGAGCAGGGCGAAACCAAGGCCGAGGCCGGCTTTCATCCACGGATTGAGTGTCATAGGGAGTCCTCGCCTTGTTCAGGTGCTTGCACGGCTTGCACGGCCAGGGCGCCTGCGCCTTGACCGCTGGCGCCACGGGCCTGGCGCTCTTGTTGCAACAAGCGTTCGGCCTGGGTTTTCTGCGCCGGTGTGAGTTGCTGGTCGAGCTGGCTGGCCATTTCCCGCGACTGATCGCTGGGGTTGGCTTGCGCCAGCTGGCTGAAGACCCAGGCGTTGACCAGGTCCTGGCGGATGCCGTGGCCTTCACTGAACAGCTGGGCCAGGGCGTAGTCGGCGCTGAGCTGGCCGCTGCGGGCGGCAGTCAGCAGGTGGTCGACGGCTTTCTGTGGGTCGACGTTGCCCAGGTAACCGCGGCGATACAGCTGCCCCAGGTAGTAATGGGCACTGACCTCGCCCGCATTGGCGGCGCTGAGCAAGTGGGTTTCGGCCTGCTGCGCATCAGCGGGTACGGACTTGCCTTCGTAGTACAGGCGACCGAGCAACAGCTCTGCGCGTGGTTGTTCAGTGGCGCGACCCTTGTCGATGTAGTCCATCAGCTTGTCGGTGTCGCCAAGCTCGGGGAAGTCGTAGAGCAGTTGCGCCAGGCTGACCCAGGAACCGGGGTTGACCGGCGCGACCTGTTCCAGCAGGGCCTGCGCGGTTTTCTCGTCGGTCTGGCCCAGGCTGCGGTCGGCCAGTACGCGGGCAACGCTATCGACCCGGGTGGCCGCAATTGCACCGTGCTGGTAGGCGCTTTTCAGCTGTTCGAGCAGCGCTGCTTGTTGCTCAGCCTGACCGCGCTTCTGGTACACGGTGGCCAGCTCGACATAACAGATATCCGTGGTCGTCAGCGCGGCTTTGCAGATCCGCTCGACCTCGGCCAGGTGCTGGTCGTAAGTGTTCTGGGTGCGGTACAGCAGGATCTGGGCCAGGTCCGCTTGTGGGTAGCCGGCGGCGCGCCACTGGTCGATCTGCTGTTGCGCATTGGTGCCCGGGAAGCTCTGCGGGTATTGCAGGTAGAGCATCGCCAGAGGAATCAGGGTATTGCCCTCGCCGTTGGCGAAGGCCTTCTTGAGTAGGGTTTCGGCTTCCTGGCGTTCAGCTTGTGTGGCATCCGCTTTGGCGGCCAGCAGACGGCCAAGGCGAGCCTGGGCACGGGGCGAGATATCGGCGGCGGCGCGGTAGGTCGCTTCGGCTTCCTTGAGTTTGGCCGGGTCGCGGGTTTCCACCTGGATATCGGCCAGGCCGACCTGGGCCTCGCTGTAACCGAGGTCGGCCAGTTGCCGGTAGTTCTGTTCGGCCAGGGCGGTGTCGCCACGTTTGAGCGCTTCGTTGGCCAGGCGTTGGTCGGGAAGACCGGCGCAACCGGCCAGGCTGACGGCCAGAGCCAGGCTCAGAACTCCCACAGGGTAATTGGCGAGGTTCATGGGCAGATCCTCTTAAAGCCCACGGGCCATGGCTTTGTCGATCAGCCCGTCCAGCGACGGGCCACTGTTGCTGTCCACCGCCACCGGGCGGCCTGCCAGTTCACTGGGCAGTGCACCCTCTGGCTTGATCTGTACACGAATATCCGATGACAGGTCTTCAGTGTTCAGGCTGGTGCTGCTGACGATTTCGCCAGTGCGCCATTCGCCTTCGCCAGCGATCTGGAAGTTGACCCGGGTACCCGGCTGGATGTCGTCGAACTGGCGATAGCTGAAGCGCGCCTCGACGGTTGGGTTAACGGTGCGCGGAATCAGCTGGAAGATCACTTGGCCTTTGCTCGCGTACTGGCCGTCATCCACCAGCTGGCGGGCGACCACGCAATCGCAGGGGCTGGTCAGGGTGCCGCTCATCTGCTTGCCGAACAGCTCTTCGACCTTGCCCGGCTCAAGCTGCTGGTCGTCCAGGTGGCCCTTGAGCATGTCCAGCATGCTGGTGCTGAACGAGGCCAGCGGCGCGCCCTTGAGCACCTGGCCAGCATTCTCGACCAGGCTTTGCAAGGTGCCGTCGCGGGGCATGCTGACGTTGATGGTTGGCACGCTGACCACACCCGCCTGGGCATGGCTGACGAAGTACAGGCCATACACCGACTTGGCGATAAAGCCGAACGCGGCCACCCCGACCACGAACACGCCGAGGCTGAAGGTCACCGCACGCAGGCGGCCGAAGGCGCTCATGCCGCCGCTGGCGTCTTTGTGTTTGCGTGCCTTGGTGAAGTTGTCGCGTTGCAGGGTGCTCAGGACATCGCCAAGGGTGATCAGCTCGCCAGACAGGTGTGAGGTGATGATGTGACGCAGGGTGGCGATATCGCGTGGCTCCAGGTTCTGGAACTGCACGCCGGTGCGCCCGTTGGAGGGGTCAAAGGAACGCACCTGGAACTCGATGTCCATGGCCAGGCCGAGCTTGTCGACGGTGAACTGCAAGCGGCCGCGCAGCACATCGCCGACTTTCAGCGGGTGCTTGGCATGGAAGCTCAGGCCCCCGGCGGACAGGTCGTCGACCTTCACTTCCAGGGTTTCGCGGTGGCTCCCCAGGTAACGCAACTTGGCCGGGATGCGCACCCGGGCGTGCTGGCGCTGGGCTTCGGACTCATGCACGACATTGACGTTCACGGCGGTATTCATGGCGATTTGTTCCTGTTTAATCCAATCGGGTTCCGGCTCACACGACCATGAACAGCACAGCAATGAAGATGCTGGCCGCCGAGAAGGTCATGGTCCGGGAAGACCAGGTGTTGAACCATTGTTGAAAGCTGGCGAGGTCGCGTTTGAGGGCAGTGGGCTGGCGCGTCCAGGACTGCTTGTCGAGGCGGAAGAACACGTAGATCTTCATGATCGCGCCAACGATCTGGTTGTAATAAAGAATCAGCGGGTAGGCCGGGCCGATGCTGTGGCCCGAGCACAGCAGCATGAGCGTCAGGATCAGGCGGGTGATACCGATCCACAGCAGGTACACCAACAGGAACGCCGGGCCGAACTTCAGGCTGGCAATGACGGCAACGGTCAGGCCCAGCAGACTGGTCCACATCGACACGCGCTGGTCGAACAGCACCACACTGGTGAACAGGCCCAGACGCCGGATACCCAGGCCCAGGGCCCGTGAGTTCTGCCGCAGGTTGTTGCCGTACCAGCGATACATCAGCTTGCGGCTGGCCTTGAGGAAGCTCTTTTCCGGTGGGTGCTCGACCGTGTTGATCGCTGCATCCGGGACGTAGAAGGTGTCGTAGCCCAGGCGCATGAGGCTGAACCAGCTGGACTTGTCGTCACCGGTGAGGAACTTGAAGCGGCCCAGGCGCCAGTGCTGCAGCGAGTCGTTCTCGACGTCGGCGATGAACTCGGGGTTGGTCACCACGGCGGCGCGGAACACCGACATGCGCCCGGTCATGGTCAGCACGCGCTTGGACAGGGCCATGGAGCACATGTTGATGTGGCGCTGGGCGAAACGCAGCTTGTGCCACTCGCTCATGATGTAGCCGCCGCGCACTTCGCAGAATTCGTTGGTGGTCAGGCCGCCGACATTGCCGAACAACTTGAACCAGGGCACGGTCTTGCGCACTACGCCTTCACCGAGCACGGTGTCGCCGTCGATCACCGCAACCACGGCGTTGTCGTCCGGCAAGTGGCGGGAGATCGCGCGAAAACCATAGGCCAGGCCGTCACGCTTGCCGGTACCGGCGATACGCACGAAATCCAGGGTGACGCGGTCGGGCGGATTGAGTTTTTCCCAGAGGCTTTTCACCAGCAGTTCGTCGGACATTTCCACCAGCGAGCAGACCACAGTGGTCGGATAGCCGCAGGCGATGGCCTCGCGGATCACCGAGCTGTAGACCTGGGCGGTGGTCAGGGCGTCGATGCGAAAGCTGGTGACCATCAGGTAGACGTGGGACGGATTCGCGACACTGCCCAGCTTGCGCACCTTGCGCCGGAGCATTGGGTAGACCACGTAGAGAAACAGAATGCCGCGCACAAAGTGCGTGGCACCCATGGAATAGCGCCAGATACCGACGGCGCCGACGAGGAAAATGAAGTCCTTCGAGTCGGGGTCGAAAATGGAGTTGGGCAAGGCCAGGGCGATCAACATGAGCAGGCTCACGTAGAACAGCCAACCGGCGACTTGTAGCAGGCCGTGCTTGAGCCTTTGCATGTTCTGCATCCGTATCCAGTGAGAAGACTAGGGTGCTGCGCAGGGCCCGAAAGCCCTGCGCAACCTGCCGGGTTACCAGCAGATACCTTCGGTGCGGGTGGCCGGGGAGCTGGCCTTGTTCATGAAGCCAACCAGGTCGATGACCTGCTTGCCTGCAGGCGCTTGCTGGGCGAGGGCGCGGAATTTCTCGTCGCGGTTGCCTAGGACGATCAAGTCGGCATGCTTGATGACCTGGTCGAAGTCAGCGTTGAGCAGCGACGAGACGTGAGGGATCTTCGACTCGATGTAGTCCTTGTTCGCACCGTGGACGCGGGCGTACTCGACGTTGCTGTCGTAGATGTTCAAGTCGTAGCCCTTGCCGATCAGACGCTCGGCCAGTTCCACCAGCGGGCTTTCGCGCAGGTCGTCGGTGCCGGCCTTGAAGCTCAGGCCGAGCAGCGCGACTTTGCGCTTGTCGTGGCTTTCGATGAGGTCGAAGGCGTTCTGCACCTGGGATTCGTTACTGGTCATCAACGAGTTGAGCAAGGGCGCCTTGACGTCCAGGCTGCTGGCCCGGTAGGTCAGGGCGCGCACGTCCTTGGGCAGGCACGAACCGCCAAAGGCAAAGCCTGGGCGCATGTAGTACTGCGACAGGTTCAGGGTCTTGTCCTGGCAGACCACGTCCATCACTTCGCGGCCATCGACACCGACCGCTTTGGCGATGTTGCCGATCTCGTTGGCGAAGGTCACTTTCGCTGCGTGCCAGACGTTGCAGGTGTACTTGATCATCTCGGCCACTTCGATGTCCTTGCGGATGATCGGTGCGTCGAGCTCTTCATACAGCGACTGCAGTACGTCGCCGCTGGCCTGGTCCAGTTCGCCGATGACGGTCATCGGTGGCTGGTCGTAGTCCTTGATCGCGGTGCTTTCACGCAAGAACTCCGGGTTCACCGCCACACCAAAATCGACGCCGGCCTTTTTCCCCGAGCAGTCCTCAAGGATCGGGATCACCACGTTCTTCACCGTGCCCGGCAGTACGGTGCTGCGCACCACGATGGTATGGCGGCTGGCTTTTTCGCGCAGCACGAAACCGATTTCGCGGCATACCGATTCGATGTATTCCAGACCCAGATCACCGTTCTTCTTGCTCGGCGTACCGACGCAGATCATCGAAAGGTCGCTGTCGCGGATTGCCGCCGCAAAGTCAGTGGTGCCCCGCAGGCGGCCAGTGTCGATGCCTTGTTGCAAGAGTGCTTCAAGCCCGGGTTCGACAATTGGCGATTTGCCCTGGTTGATCAGGTCGATCTTGGTCTTGGAAACATCCACGCCAATCACTTCATGACCCCGTGCGGACAGGCAGCCAGCACAGACTGCACCTACATAACCCAAACCAAAGATGCTGATACGCATCGCTATCACCTCATGTGTTTATCATGCCGGCTCAACTAGCAGAGCCAGACCGGGTTGATTAACCAGCAATGTCCGGGCGAGCGGAGTTGTGGCAAAAAGATGTCACTTCACCGTGCGCAGGCATATAAATGTGGAGTGCAAAATAATCTGCACTCAAAGTTGGCAGCCAATGGCCAGTAATTATGGGCGTGCCCTTAAATGCAGCCGTCTTTATTGCAGTTCTGTTTTCAGAGACTGAAGTGCTTGCTCTTTCAAATAGATAAAATTATTTGAAATCAACCACTAGGACGATTTTTTCGGGCGCGTGTCTCCTGAGTTCGCTGTAGGTCATCTCTCACACAATGCTTGAGAGTCGTTACCGGTGGTATGAGCGATCGGCGAGAGGATAAGTTCCGAGGGCGGTTTAGTAACCGTGAAAGTTTTTTAAATATTTATTAAAGTGCCAGTGCTTTCACTTTGATAGCACTTGGCAGTTTCGTCCCTTTATATAAAGGGTGAACTCGGGGAGGGATGTTTTATTGCCAGCATCGAAAATTATTTTTCGAAATTCGTCAAAAAGTTACGAATGGTCTTACTGGCAGTTTGCAATAAAGCGGGCTTGTTTTTTGGCGTCATTTTTACGGCATCTGTGGGGCGGGAAACTGTGTGGGATTTATCCGCGAAGGGCCGCAACGCGGCCCCAAAAGAGCGGACTGCTGCGCAGTCCTTCGCGGATGAATCCACCACTCGGACTCACTCGTCCGGATGATCGCGCAGGAACACCAGATTGTCCGGCTTCGACTGCTCGGCACTGTAGTAGTAACCCTGCACATCGAACTGCTTGAGCTGCTCGGGATTGTTGATGCGCTCCTGGATCACGAAGCGGCTCATCATGCCGCGGGCTTTCTTGGCGTAGAAGCTGATGATCTTGTACTGGCCATTCTTGAAGTCGCGGAACTCGGTATTGATGATCCGCGCCTTGAGCGCGCTGCGCTTGACCGCGCTGAAGTACTCGTTGCTGGCGAGGTTGAGCAGCAGGTCGTCGCCTTGGTCGGCCAGGGCCTGGTTCAGCCATTCGCTGATGCGCGTGCCCCAGAAGGCATACAGGTCCTTGCCGCGGGCGTTGACCAGCTTGGTGCCCATTTCCAGGCGGTAAGGTTGCATCAGGTCCAGCGGGCGCAGCAGCCCGTACAGCCCCGAGAGCATGCGCAGGTGGTCCTGGGCGTAGCTGAAGTCGTCTTCGTTCAGGCTCTCGGCATCCAGCCCGGTATACACATCACCCTTGAAGGCCAGCAGCGCCTGCTTGGCGTTTTCCGGGGTGAAGGCCGGGGTCCAGCTGCCGAAGCGGGCGGCGTTGAGGCCGGCGAGTTTGTCGGAGAGGTGCATCAGTTCGCTGATCTGCGCCGGCGACAGCTCGCGCAGCTGCACGATCAGCTCCTGGGAGTCATCCAGGTACTGCGGCTGGGTGTAGCGCGGGGTCACCGGCGGGGTGTCGTAGTCGAGGGTCTTGGCGGGGGAAATCACCGTCAGCATCGGTCGGGCTCCTGAAATCGTGGGGCCGATTCTACGGGGCGGGGGCGTTGATCTCCAGCTATGACGTTGATAGCCACAGACCATCCCGACGCTTGACGCTATAGTGCGCGGCGAGGAAATCGGAGAGCTCGATCGTGCGCATTGCTTTTCTACTACTGACCGGATTGTTGAGTGTCGCGGCACAAGCGGCGCCTGTGCCGCCGACGACCTTCGACCGTGGTCACTGGCCGGAGCAGCTCGACAGCCCGGCGCTGTTCGATGTGGCCTCGCGGGCTGAGATTCTCGGTTTTGCCCGGGCCCTGGAGGCCAGCGAAGCACTCGACGAATCGGCCCTGGCAGCACGCCTGGGGCTCAAACAGATCAACCTGGTGTCGATCAATCAGGTGCGCTCGCGCCTGTGGCGGCAATTGTGGCGCAACTATGACTTGGCCCAGCAGAGCTGCGAGCAGGATGCCTCTTTCTGTTATGTCATCGACGGGCAGGCCGAGCTGCGCCAGCAGGCAGCGAAGTTCGCGGTCGCCAGCGACTCCTTCTATGCCGGCTGGGCCGAACCTAGCCGTGCGTTTCATGAGCGCTATCTGAATGAACTGTTGCGCAAAGCCGCGCTGTTTCCGCAGAACGCCAGCGAAGTCGAGCGTTTTTCGGACCTTGAACGCAACGGTGATGAACTCAACGACCGGCTGTTCATGCTGAGTTTCGACTCAGGTCCCGGCGCAGTCGGCGGTGGCACCGATACCCTGACCGATTACCTGCGCCGGCAGAAGCTCGGCGCGACCTTCTTCGTACTTGGCAACAGCCTGCAGACGCGCCGCGACAAGACCTCGCTGACGGACCTGCGCGCCCTCTACACAGGCCAGTGCGTAGGGATTCAAGGTTGGCAGTATCGCTCCCACGGCCAATGGCAGGACTGGCAGCAATCGGTGCTGCGCAGTCAGGCCCGGGTGCAGGCGGACCTGCCCGATCAGTATGTGCCTTTGTTCAGGCCGCCCTATGGCCAGCGCCGGGCTGACAGCCAGGAGTTCTTTGCCAGTCAGGGGCTGCAGGTGGTGCTCTGGAACATCGATGCTCAGGACCAGGGCAACTTTAGCGCCGAGCAGTCGGCACAGCGGGTGTTGACCCTGATGCTGCTCTGGCGGCGCGGAGTGATCCAGTTTCACGACGTCCAGCCCAAGGCGCAGGAGGCACTGGCCTGGTTGCTCAAGCAAACGGCACAAAGTGGAATTGGTTGGGAAGATTGTCGACATTACGCTGGTAAAAGCTGAAACCGGGTAGGGAAAGGCGTGTTTAGCAAGAAAATCTCACACGCATTTCACTGGACCTGATTTATGACTTTAGCGGTGCTTTGACCGTGCGCCAAGGGCTAAGTGTCATCACGAAAAATAAACTTCAAAAATACGTAAAAATGCTTTTTCCGGTCATGGGTTTTGCGGTATCAAGAAGACAGACCGCCGAACCCTGCATCACAGGTGGCGTCATTGGGCACCCTTTCTGTGAGGGCAGCTTCCCAGCCGTAACGACGCGGACCAGGGGAGAACCGGCGGCCACTTCACGGCGCAGCACCGTCAAGGTATTGCGTTGTATGGCTTCCACAAAGGTGACCGAGTATGGATGATCAAGGACGCACCACTTCCTCCAACCAGCCAATCCTTTATGTGCTCGATACCAATGTACTGATCCACGATCCAAACGCGTTGCTCAATTTCGAGGAGCACCACGTCGCCATACCGATGACGGTGCTGGAGGAGCTCGACAAACTCAAGACCGGGAAGCAAACCATCGCTGCTGAATGTCGCCAGGCCATCCGCCTGATCGACCAGACCCTGGGCGATGCCTCGCCTGCCGATGTCGAGCAGGGTGTGCCGATCCAGCGTGGCAAGAGCGGGCCGAAGGGCTCGCTGTCGATCCTGATGAGTTCGCGCAACGAGCCGAACCACCTGCTGCCGGAAACCCTCAACGACAACATCATCATCAACCAGTTGCTGGAGCTGCGCAGTCGGCGCAAAGACCTGGACGTGGTGCTGGTGACCAAAGATATCAACATGCGTCTCAAGGCTCGCGCCTGTGGGATCGCGGCCGAGGACTACAGCACCGACCAATTGGTTGACGACGTTGCCCTGCTGTCCAAGGGCTATCACAGTGTTACCGGTTCATTCTGGGACCGGGTCAGCAAGGTGGAGACGCGTCAGGATCGCGGTCGAACCTGGCATCGGGTGCAGATGATCGACAACTTGCCGGCGGTACATATCAACGAGTTCATCATTGATGAGCAGGGCTTTGTCGGCTGGATCAAGGGCATCAAGGACGACGAGCTGCTGTTGCTCGACCTGCATCAGGAACCCCTGTTGCACCAGGAAGCCTGGGGCCTGAAACCGCGTGACATTCATCAGAGCCTGGCGCTGTTCGCACTGCTCGATCCGGATATTCACCTGGTCAACCTGACGGGCGCTGCCGGTTCCGGCAAAACCATCCTGGCCCTGGCCGCCGCGATCGAACAAACCATGGTCAGCAAGCGCTACCGGCGCATTATCGCCACCCGCAGCGTGCAGGGGCTGGACCAGGAGATCGGCTTTTTGCCGGGCACCGAAGCAGAGAAAATGGAGCCTTGGCTCGGGGCCATCACCGACAACCTCGAAGCGCTGCACATGGATGATGAAAACACCCATGGCAGTGTCGATTACATCCTTGAGCGCGTACCCCTGCAGTTCAAATCGCTGAACTACATTCGCGGTCGCAGTTTCCAGCAAAGCCTGATCCTCATCGACGAATGCCAGAACCTCACCCCACACCAGATGAAAACCATCATCACCCGTGCTGGCACCGGCTCCAAGGTGATCTGCCTGGGTAACCTGGCGCAGATCGACACCCCTTACCTGTCCGCTACCAGCTCGGGCTTGACCTACCTGACCGAGCGTTTCAAGGACTTCCCCAACGGCGTGCACATCACCCTGCAAGGCGTGCCACGTTCGATCCTGGCCGAATACGCCGAATCGCACCTGTAACCCGCAACCACCGGGCGGCCATGCCGCCCGGTTTTTTTGCTACGAAGACCTGACCCCAGGGTTTACACTCTTTGCTCCTGAACAGGAGGAAGGTTGTGCTGACTCATCTCGATTCCCAAGGTCGGGCCACTATGGTCGACGTCACCGATAAAGCCGTGACCTCGCGTGAGGCTGTGGCCGAAGCGCGGGTGCGCATGCTCCCGCAAACCCTGCAGATGATTGTCGATGGCGAGCACCCCAAGGGTGATGTGTTCGCTGTGGCGCGAATTGCCGGTATCCAGGCAGCGAAGAAGACCAGTGATCTGATCCCGTTGTGCCATCCACTGATGCTGACCAGCGTCAAGGTCGAGCTCAGCGCCGAAGGCAACGACACCGTGTATATCGTCGCCCGCTGCAAGCTGGCCGGGCAGACTGGCGTGGAAATGGAAGCCCTGACCGCTGCCAGTGTCGCCGCGCTGACGATTTACGACATGTGCAAAGCGGTCGATCGCGGCATGATCATCGATGGCGTACGGGTGCTGGAAAAGCTCGGCGGCAAGAGCGGCCATTACCAGGCGGATGACGTGAAATGAACATCAATGTGGTGTATTTCGCCCGCTACCGGGAAGCCCTGGATACAGACGGCGAGAAGCTCGAAGGCACGTTTGCAACGCTGGACGAGGTGCGCCAGGCACTGGTCGAGAAGGGCGGAAGCTATGCCGTGCTGGCCGAGCAGAACCTGATGTGCGCGCGCAACGAGGACTTGTGCAAACTCGACGAGCCGGTTGTCGACGGCGACGTGGTGGCGTTCTTTCCGCCCGTGACCGGAGGCTGAGATGAGCGTTCGAGTTCAGACCGCCCCCTTTGATCCGGGTGTCGAAGTCAACGCCATGCACGCGGCCAATGTCGGCGTCGGTGCGGTGGTCGGCTTTGTTGGCTACGTGCGCGACTTCAATGACGGCCAGGAGGTGGCGGGCATGTTCCTGGAGCACTACCCGGGCATGACCGAAAAGGCCTTGGCCAAGATCGTCGTTGAAGCCGAGCAGCGCTGGCCGCTGCTCAAGGTCGAGGTTCTGCACCGCATCGGCGCGCTCGAGCCCGGCGAGCCGATTGTCTTCGTTGGCGTGGCCAGTGCCCATCGCCAGGCCGCGTTCGATGCCTGCAACTTCATCATGGATTACCTCAAGACCCGCGCGCCGTTCTGGAAGAAAGAACAGACCGGTGACGGCCCGCGTTGGGTCGAGGGCAAGCAAAGTGATGAAGACGCGGCGGAGCGTTGGTAAATCGCGGGGCAAGCCCGCTACTACAGGGGGGGCTTTGTGGGAGCGGGCTTGCCCCGCGATGTTTTTGCCTGTTGAGTTCTAATACGATAAAGTCCAGTATGGAGTTATAAGTACAAAATAATTCCAGGCCGACTTACGCCTGCCCCATTTCCTCTGTCTTGCAACACACCTCCAATAACGAGCGAGAGAGACCCAGCATGAAGAAGTTCACCCTGATCAGCGGTCTGGCCCTGAGCCTGTTGGCCAGCAGTAGTCTGTTCGCCGCCGAGGACACCTTGCGTATTGGCATCGAAGCCGCTTATCCCCCCTTCGCCTCGAAAAACGACAAAGGCGAGATCGTCGGCTTCGACTACGACATCGGCAATGCCTTGTGCGCGCAGATGCAGGTCAAGTGCGTGTGGAACGAGGTGGAGTTCGATGGCCTGATCCCTTCGCTGAAAGTGAAGAAGATCGACGCCGCGCTGTCATCGATGACCATCACCGATGAGCGCAAGAAGTCGGTCGACTTTACCCACAAGTACTACTTCACCTCATCGCGACTGGTGATGAAGAAGGGCGCAACGGTCGATGACCAGTACGCCAGCCTCAAGGGCAAGAGCGTGGGTGTGCAGCGTGCCACCACCACCGATCGCTACGCCACTGAAGTGCTCGAACCCAAGGGCGTCACCGTCAAGCGCTACAGCAACAACGAAGAGATCTACATGGACCTGGCATCCGGGCGTGTGGATGCGATTTTCGCCGATACCATTCCGCTGGATGACTTCCTGTCGATGCCGCGGGGCGCAGACTATGCCTTCGTCGGTCCGGAGCTGAAGGACCCGAAATACGTCGGTGAAGGTGCCGGGATCGCTGTGCGCAAGGGTAACGAGGCGCTGGTGAGCAAGCTCAACAAAGCTATCAACGATATCCGCGCCAACGGCGAATACCAGAAGATTCAGTCGAAGTACTTCAAGTCGGACATCTACGGCGATTGATCGCCATCCTCAAGGCCTGAAGTCCTTCAGGCCTTGAGTTCCTTCAGGTGCTTGTACACCGTCGCCCGCCCCATCCCCAGCACATTGGCCACGTAGTTGGCCGCACTCTTGCCCTTGAACGCGCCTTCGGCATGCAGGGCCAGGACCAGCTCGCGCTTGTGGTCGCGGGTCAGCAGGTTCAGGCTCAACTGGCGCTGGCGTAGCCAGTTGTTGAGAAAGGTATTGATGCGCTCCTGCCAGTCGTCGCGAAACAGCGCATCGGGCTGTGGGATCAGCTTGCTCGGCGAAAGGAACAGGTCCAGCGCGGCTTTGGCGTTTTCGAACAGGGAAATGTTCAGGTTGATGCACAGCACCGCCAGCGGCGTGCCAGCTTCATTGCGCAGTACGGTACTCAGTGAGCGGATCTTTTGTCCGTCCCAGTTGAGCTTTTCGTAGGGGCCGATGTTGGTTTCATCGGTGCCTGTCTCGAGCAGGTCTTCCAGCGCAGCATCGTCACCAATCTCGCGTTTGGACAGGTTGTTGGCGATGTAGTCGATCTTCTGGCTGCGCAGGTCGTGCAGCACCACTTCGGCATGGGGGAAGAACAGGGTGGCAATGGCATCGGCGATGGCCCGGTAGTTGTCCAGGACAGGGTCGGGGCGGGGTGTCGACATTCAGGCAGGCTCCAGGCGGTGTCAGCGCCCTTGGCACAAGGGCGCTGCGAGTGTGCCGCAATCGCGGCGGCGCGTCATCCCAGCAGGCGGCGCGGGGAAAGCATCGCGGCGTTCAGGCCAAAACCCTTGATGGCCGCGGGCAGGTCTTCGCCACGCACCAGTGCGGCGCTGGCCTGGCCCATGGCGGGCGAAGTCTGGATGCCATAGCCACCTTGGGCCGCTACCCAGAACAGGCCGGGCACCTGTGGATCGAAGCCGGCCACCAGATCACCGTCGGCGACGAAGCTGCGCAAGCCGGCCCAGGTGCGGGTTGGCCGACGAATGCTCAAGGTGGTCGCCTCTTCGATCTGGTAGATACCCATGGCGATGTCCAGCTCTTCGGCCTGCACGTCGTGGGGTTCGACCGGGTCGGCGTTGGCCGGCGAGCCGAGCAGCATGCCAGCGTCGGGCTTCATGTAGAACGATTCGTCGAGACTGACCAGCATCGGCCAGGCATGACTGTCGACGCCTTCGGGACCGGCGAAGATGAAGGCGGCGCGACGTTTGGGTTGCAGGCCAAGCGCTTGCGCACCGGCCAGTACGCCGATCTGGTCGGCCCAGGCGCCAGCGGCGTTGATCAGCACCGGCGCACTGAAGGTGCCACGGCTGGTCTGCACCTGCCAGAGACCGTCGGTATCACGGCTAAGATGCTGGACCTCGCAATCGCTGTGCACTTCACCCCGCTGGCGGCGGATACCGCGCAGGTAGCCCTGGTGCAGGGCATCGGTGTCGATGTCACTGGCGCTTGGGTCGTAGAGGGCGCCATGGACTTTGTCGCGGCGCAGTACCGGCAGGCGGGCGCAGGCCTGGTCGGCGCTGAGCAGTTCGACCTCCGGCACACAGGCCCTGGCACTCTGGTACTGACGCTGCAGCTCTTCGGGGTCACCCGTGAAGTCGACGGTCATTTCCCCGCGCGGGCTGAGCAGCGGGTGCTCGGTAAACCCTGCTGGCGGGTGGTCGAAGAACTCACGGCTGGCCAGGGTCAGTGCACGCACCTGCGGGGTGCCGTAGGCGGCGGTGTAGAGCGCGGCCGAGCGGCCAGTGGAGTGGTAGCCAGGCTGCGATTCGCGTTCGAGCAGTAGCACCCGGCCGTGACTGGCCAGCCAATAGCCGGTGGAGGCGCCAGCGATACCGGCGCCAATGATGATGAAGTCAGCCTGTTGCATGGAAGTCTCCTCAGTCGGCGCGCTGCAGACGGTACAGGGCATTGGCCAGGGCGATGTCTTCCAGGCCCAGGCCGATGGAGCGGAAGAAGGCGTGGCGCTTATAGGTCGGGGCAGGGGCCTGGTTGCTCAACAACTGCGCCAGATCGCCGACGATAGCCTCGGGTTGCCAGCCATGTTGCTCGGCCGCGATGCGCATCTCGCCGGCGCTGCCAGGGGTGGTTACCCGGTAATCGCAATACACTTCCATGGCGCCGAGGCTGGCTGGCGGTACTTCATGGGCGCGCACGGCATTGGTGCTGATCGAGGTGATCAGGGCCGGTTTGCTCAAGGTGCTCGGGTCGATGACCGGGGTGGCCGAGGAGGTGCACAGCATGATCACGTCGGCATCCTGTACGGCCTGTTCGAGGCTGTCGCTGAGCGCCAGGCGTGGATCGAGGTCAAGCAGCGACTGACGTTGCTCGGCGCTTTGCTCGGCCAGGCTTGGCGAATACAGGCGGATGTCCTGCCAGTCGCGCAGGTCGCGAACATAGTGCAGGTGTGCACGGGCGATCGGACCGCTGCCGATCAGGGTCAGGCGTCGGGCGCTGGCCGCGGCCAGGGCGTCGACCGCCACCGCGGTGGTGGCGGCGGTACGCGCGGTGGTCAGCTCCCCGGCATCGCACAGCAATAGAGGCTGGCCGCTGTCCATGGACATCAGCAGGGTCCAGGCGGTGACCAGCGGACCTTGCTCACGGACAATGTAGGGCGAGGTTTTGACCCCGTACACACGCTCTTGCGCCAGTACACCGCCGTAGTTGATGAAGTCGCCCTGGCCAGCAGGAAACTCCACCAGCTGTTGCGGCGGCTGCACCGCTTGTCCGGCCGCCAGATCACGGAACAGGTTGCGCAGGATCTGTGGAACATCCACCTGTGTCAGCAGTTGGCGAGCGTGCTGTTGATCGATGACGAGAGGCGCGGACATACGAGACTCCAAATAAACTGTTTTGTCTATTATGGACTGTTTGTATATTCGGACAATATCAGCGGCATAAAAAAACGCAGCCAGGGCTGCGTTTTCAGACGACTGTCAGTATTCAGTGATGCTTGCGCGGCACTGGTTTGAGCAGTTCGGTCGGCGGCATCTCGCAACTGATCTTGCGACCCAGTAGCGCTTCGATGGCCGGCAACTGGTAGGAGTCATCCTCACCCGCGAAGCTGATCGACACACCGCTGGTGCCGGCACGGCCGGTACGACCGATACGGTGTACGTAGTCATCCGGGTCTTCCGGCAGAGTGAAGTTGATCACATGGCTGATGCCGTCGATGTGGATGCCGCGACCGGCCACGTCGGTAGCGACCAGCACGGTGATGCGACCTTCGCGGAAGCTCTCCAGGGTCTTGATGCGCTTATGCTGGGGCACGTCACCCGACAGCTGGGCGGCGTTGACGCCATCGCGCACCAGGCGTTCTTCGATGCGCCGCACTTCGTCCTTGCGGTTGGCAAAGACCATCACCCGTTCCCACTTGTTCTCGGTAACCAGGTTGTACAGCAGCTTGTACTTGTCGCTGCCGGCCACGGCGTAGACGTGCTGTTCGACGGTTTCGCTGGCAACGTTTTCCGGCTCGATCTCGACGATGGCAGGGTCGGTGGTCCACTGCTTGGCCAGGTTCATCACGTCTTCGGTGAAGGTGGCGGAGAACAGCAGGGTCTGGCGTTCGCTCTTGGGCGGGGTCTGGCGGATGATCTGCCGTACCTGGGGGATGAAGCCCATGTCGAGCATGCGGTCGGCTTCGTCCAGCACCAGCACCTCGATCATGTCCAGGTGCGCTTCGCCGCGCTGGTTGAAGTCCAGCAGGCGGCCTGGGGTGGCAACCAGGATGTCGCAGTGGCGCGCCTCGAGGGCCTTGAGCTGCTTGTCGAAGTCCATGCCGCCGACGAAGGTCATCACATTCAGGCCGGTGTACTTGGTCAACGCCGCGGCATCTTTGGCGATCTGCACCACCAGTTCGCGGGTCGGGGCGATGATCAGTGCCCGTGGCTCACCCATGTAGCGCTCTTTGGGCGGCGGGGTCTGCTGCAGCTGGGTGATGATCGAGATCAGGAAGGCTGCGGTCTTGCCGGTGCCGGTCTGGGCGCGGCCAATGGCGTCCTTGCCGCGCAGGGTGTAACCCAGCACTTGCGCCTGGATCGGCGTGCAGTAAGGAAAGCCCAGGTCGTGGATCGCATGCATAAGCTCGGGCGAGAGCTTGAAGTCATGGAAACGGGTCTTGCCTTCTTGCGGTTCGACCACGAAATCTTCCAGCTTCCAGGTGGAGGCTGCTGGTTTTGGCTTGCGCTCACGGCGCGGCTTGGGCTCGGCTGGTTTCTCGGCGCGTGCCGGTGCGGCGGCCTCGGTCTTGAGCGCAGCGGCCGGGGCAGGGGCCTTGGCTGGTGCAGGTGGCTGCTTCACGGGGGCAGCGGTCTCGGTGGCGAGTTGCTCAACCTCGCTCTTGCCGAACATCTTCTTGAGTGCTTTGAGCACGGTCATCTCATCAATTGGTTAAGGAATGTACGCCGGCCAGTGTAATGCAAGAATCGGGCGCGGCGTAGTGGATTGCGCTGACAACTACAGGGAAGCCTTCTTTTTAGCGCAGGCGCTCCGCCAGCCAGACGCCTATATCGTTGATTTCCTCGGGCAGTACTGCGTGCTCCATCGGGTATTCCTTCCAGCTGACGTTGATGCCCCAGTGCTTGAGGTGTTCGTAGGCGGTGCGGCCCATGGCGGGTAGCACCACCTGATCGTAGACACCGTGCAGGCACAAGGCCGGGGTGCGTTGCTGGCAAGCGCTCAGTTGACGCTCCTGGACAAAGGTCGGCGCATAGGTCGACAGGGCTATCACGCCACCCAGGGCTTCCTGCCACTTTATATAAGCAGTGTGCAGCACTACCGCGCCACCCTGGGAAAAGCCGGCAAGGATGATACGGGCCAGGTCGATGCCTTTTGCCTGTTCGGCCTTGATCAGTTCAATCACCTGGTCGGCCGAGGCTTGCAGCTGTTCCTCGTCGATGGCCCGCGCCGGGGTCATGGCCTTGATGTCGTACCAGCTGGGCATTTCATAACCACCGTTGATGGTCACCGGCCGGGTTGGCGCCTGGGGCATGACGAAACGGGTACTCAGCAAAACTTCCTGCAAGGCTTCGGCCACCGGCATGAAGTCGTAACGGTCGGCCCCAAGGCCGTGCAACCAGATCACACAGGCGTCTGCGGTTTTTTGTGGTTCGAGAATCAGCGGGTGGGTCATGACTGCTCCGAAAGTGTGCGCGCGCTCTTGTTTGCGTGCATGAAATGAAGGCGCGTCGGGTAAATCCGGGAAAAACCTGTCGCAACGCTGCAAGTTTCCCTCTTGACGAGAACTGAAACGCTTTAGCCGCTCAGTGTGGTACGCGCTTTGCTATGAAACTCCTGATGCGAGGTTACACGTTTTGGACGGTAACACCCGTTAGCGGTCCCCAAGGCTGTCACAGAACAGCGCATTGCGCCAATTGACCCAAAAACAAGCCAACACGGGTCGGATGCGCCTCATAAGGGTGCGGTGCAATCCCGGCTCAATACAACAAGAGCAAAACTGGAGGTTTGAATGAAGATGTTGAAATCCACCCTGGCAGTGGTTACCGCTGCTACCGTGCTGGGTATCAGCGGTATCGCACAAGCAGGTGCGACCCTGGACGCCGTACAGAAGAAGGGCTTCGTTCAGTGTGGCGTCAGTGACGGTTTGCCGGGCTTCTCGGTTCCGGATGCCAAGGGCAATATTGTTGGTATCGACGCAGACGTCTGCCGCGCCGTAGCTGCAGCCGTGTTCGGCGACGCCAAGAAGGTCAAGTTCAGCCAGCTCAACGCCAAGGAGCGTTTCACCGCGCTGCAGTCCGGCGAGGTCGACGTGCTGTCGCGTAACACCACTTGGACCAGCTCCCGTGACGCCGGCATGGGCCTGGTGTTCGCCGGTGTTACCTATTACGACGGCATCGGTTTTCTGGTCAACAAGAAGCTGGGTGTTTCCAGCGCCAAGGAACTGGACGGTGCAACCATCTGCATCCAGGCCGGTACCACCACCGAACTCAACGTCTCCGACTACTTCCGCGCCAATGGCCTGAAGTACACCCCGATTACCTTCGACACCTCCGACGAAAGCGCCAAGTCGCTGGAATCCGGCCGTTGCGACGTGCTGACCTCGGACAAATCGCAGCTCTACGCACAGCGCTCGAAGCTGGCGGCGCCGGCCGACTACGTGGTACTGCCGGAAACCATTTCCAAGGAGCCGCTGGGCCCAGTGGTACGTAAAGGCGATGAAGAGTGGTTCAGCATCGTCAAATGGACCCTGTTCGCCATGCTCAATGCCGAGGAAATGGGCATCAACTCGAAGAACGTCGAGGCAGAAGCCAAGGCCACCAAAAACCCTGATGTGGCCCGTATGCTCGGCGCTGACGGCGAATACGGCAAGGACCTGAAACTGCCGAAGGACTGGGTCGTGCAGATCGTCAAACAGGTCGGCAACTACGGTGAAGTGTTCGAGAAGAACCTGGGCAAGGAAACCCCACTGCAAATCGACCGCGGTCTGAACGCCCTGTGGAACAACGGCGGCATCCAGTACGCGCCACCGGTGCGCTGACGGCTGCGGCCTGCGGCGGCACCTAGCCGTCGCAGGCTGTTCGCATCCCTTCCTTGCGGGGCATTACATGCAAAATCAAATCGGCGCACCTAAGGGGCTATCCCTTAACGATCCACGTGTGCGTGCGTGGCTGTTCCAGATCATCACCGTGGTCGCGGTGATCGCTCTGGGCTGGTACCTGTTTCATAACACCCAGACCAACCTGCAACACCGCGGGATCACCTCGGGTTTCGACTTTCTCGAGCGCAGTGCCGGTTTCGGCATCGCCCAGCACCTGATCCCTTACACCGAGCAGGACAGTTATGCCCGGGTATTCGTCATCGGTTTGCTCAACACCCTGCTGGTGACCTTTATCGGCATCGTCCTGGCGACCCTGCTGGGGTTCATCATCGGTGTGGCCCGGCTGTCACCGAACTGGATGATCAACAAGCTGGCCACTGTGTATGTCGAGACTTTCCGTAACATCCCACCGCTGTTGCAGATCCTGTTCTGGTATTTCGCGGTGTTCCTGACCCTGCCGGGACCGCGGGGCAGTATCAACATCAACGACGCTTTCTTTATCAGCAACCGGGGCCTGAACATGCCCGGTGCTGCCATGGCCGAAGGATTCTGGCCATTTGTCGTCAGCCTGGTGCTGGCCATCGTTGCCATTGTGGTGATGGTGCGCCTGGCCAACCGGCGCTTCGAAGCCACTGGCGAGCCGTTTCACAAGTTCTGGGTTGGATTGTTCCTGTTCTTCGGCATTCCGGCGCTCAGCGTGTTGCTCGCTGGCAGCCCGCTGCACTGGGAAATGCCGCAGCTCAAGGGTTTCAACTTCGTCGGTGGCTGGGTACTGATCCCCGAGCTGCTGGCCCTGACCCTGGCGCTGACCATCTATACCGCGGCGTTCATTGCCGAGATCGTGCGTTCGGGCATTCGCTCGGTCAGCTATGGCCAGACCGAGGCGGCCCGTTCCCTGGGGCTGCGTGAAGGCCCGACGCTGCGCAAGGTGATCATTCCCCAGGCGCTACGGGTGATCATTCCACCGTTGACCAGTCAGTACCTGAACCTGGCGAAGAACTCTTCGCTGGCGGCCGGTATTGGCTATCCGGAAATGGTCTCGCTGTTCGCCGGGACCGTGCTCAACCAGACCGGCCAGGCCATCGAGGTGATCGCCATCACCATGAGCGTCTACCTGGCCATCAGCATCAGCATTTCCCTGCTGATGAACTGGTACAACAAGCGCATTGCGCTGATCGAGCGGTGAGGATACGCGCATGAGTACCCATGTTTTCAAACCTGATATGCCGCCACCGGTGAAAACCGTCGGCGTGCTGGCCTGGATGCGCAACAACCTGTTCTCCAGCTGGCTCAACACCCTGCTCACGCTGTTTGCCCTGTACCTGGTCTGGCTGATTGTGCCGCCGCTGCTGCAGTGGTCGATCTTTGACGCCAACTGGGTCGGCACCACCCGCGCCGACTGCACCAAGGAGGGCGCCTGCTGGGTGTTCATCCAGCAGCGCTTCGGCCAGTTCATGTACGGCTACTACCCCACTGAACTGCGCTGGAGGGTCGATCTGACGGTGTGGCTGGCGGTGATTGGCGCCGCGCCGCTGTTCATCTCGCGTTTCCCGCGCAAGGCGATCTACGGCCTGAGCTTCCTGGTGCTGTACCCGGTCATCGCCTACACCCTGCTGCACGGCGGTTACCTGGGTCTGGCCACGGTACCGACCAACCAGTGGGGCGGGCTGATGCTGACCCTGGTGATCGCCACCGTGGGCATCGTCGGTGCCTTGCCGCTGGGCATCCTGCTGGCGCTGGGACGGCGTTCGAACATGCCGGCGGTGAAGGTGGTCTGTGTGACCTTCATCGAGTTCTGGCGCGGCGTGCCGTTGATCACCGTGCTGTTCATGTCGTCGGTAATGCTGCCGCTATTCCTGCCCGAGGGCATGAGCTTCGACAAACTGCTGCGGGCGATGATCGGGGTCATCCTGTTCCAGTCGGCGTACATCGCCGAAGTGGTGCGCGGCGGCCTGCAGGCCATACCCAAAGGCCAGTACGAAGCGGCGGCGGCCATGGGCCTGGGCTACTGGCGCTCAATGGGCCTGGTGATTTTGCCGCAAGCCCTGAAGCTGGTGATTCCCGGCATCGTCAACACCTTCATTGCCCTGTTCAAGGACACCAGTCTGGTAATCATCATCGGCCTGTTCGACCTGCTCAACAGCGTCAAGCAGGCTGCTGCCGACCCGACCTGGCTGGGCATGGCGACCGAGGGCTATGTGTTCGCCGCCCTGGTTTTCTGGATTTTCTGTTTCGGTATGTCCCGCTACTCCATGCATCTGGAGCGCAAGCTGGACACAGGCCACAAGCGTTAGGAGTGTTCCCATGAGTGAAGCGATCAAACAGCCTGTGAGCCCTGAAGGCATTATTCAGATGCAGGGCGTGAACAAGTGGTACGGCCAGTTCCACGTGCTCAAGGACATCAACCTGAATGTGCGCCAGGGCGAGCGTATCGTCCTGTGTGGCCCGTCGGGATCGGGCAAGTCCACTACCATCCGCTGCCTCAACCGTCTGGAAGAGCACCAGCAGGGCCGCATCGTGGTCGATGGCGTGGAACTGACCAACGACCTCAAGCAGATCGAAGCGATCCGCCGTGAAGTCGGCATGGTGTTCCAGCATTTCAACCTGTTCCCGCACCTGACCATCCTGCAGAACTGCACCCTGGCGCCGATGTGGGTGCGCAAGCTGCCCAAGCGCAAGGCCGAGGAAATCGCCATGCACTACCTGGAGCGGGTGCGGATTCCGGAGCAGGCGCACAAGTTTCCGGGGCAACTGTCCGGTGGTCAGCAGCAGCGGGTGGCGATTGCCCGTGCGCTGTGCATGAAGCCGAAGATCATGCTGTTCGATGAACCGACCTCGGCGCTCGATCCGGAGATGGTCAAGGAAGTGCTCGATACCATGGTCAGCCTGGCTGAGGACGGCATGACGATGCTCTGTGTGACCCACGAAATGGGCTTCGCCCGAACGGTGGCGAACCGGGTGATCTTCATGGACAAGGGGGAGATTGTGGAGCAGGCGGCACCGGACGACTTCTTCGACCGGCCGCAGAATGAGCGGACCAAGTTGTTCCTCAGCCAGATTCTGCACTGACTCCATCGCGGGGCAAACCCGCTCCCCCAGGGATATCCCTGTGGGAGCGGGTTTGCCCCGCGATGCTTTTAACCGATCACTGTCCTTCTTTGGCCGCCAGCGCTGGCGGTGGACGCAAGCCGATTTCAGCCGTCAGCTTCAACTCCTTGCCATTGCGCATCACCTGGATCGCCACCTTGTCGTTGGGTTTGATCCGCGCTACCTGGTTCATCGAGCGACGCCCGTCACCCGCTGGTTCGCCGTTGATGCTGAGAATTACGTCACCCAGTTGCAGGCCGGCCTTTTGCGCCGGACCGTCGCGGAAGATCCCCGCCACCACGATCCCCGGACGCCCTTGCATGCCGTACGACTCTGCCAGTTCCTGGCTCAGCGGCTGCACTTCGATACCCAGCCAGCCGCGAATCACCTGGCCGTGCTCGATGATCGACTTCATCACTTCCAGGGCCAGCTTGGTCGGAATGGCGAAGCCGATCCCCTGGGAACCACCGGACTTGGAGAAGATCGCCGTGTTGATGCCGGTCAGGTTGCCGTTGGCGTCCACCAGCGCGCCGCCGGAGTTGCCCGGGTTGATCGCAGCGTCGGTCTGGATGAAGTCTTCGTAGTTGTTCAGGCCCAGTTGGTTGCGGCCTGTGGCGCTGATGATGCCCATGGTTACCGTCTGGCCGACACCGAAGGGGTTGCCGATGGCCAGGGCAACGTCACCGATATGGATGCTGTCGGAGCGGCCGATGGTGATCGCCGGCAGGTTTTTCAGGTCGATCTTGAGCACTGCCAGGTCGGTTTCCGGGTCGCTGCCGATGACCCGCGCCAGGGTTTCGCGGCCATCCTTGAGTGCTACCACGATCTGGTCGGCACCGGAGGTCACGTGGTTGTTGGTCAGCAGATAACCTTCCGGGCTCATGATCACCGCCGAGCCCAGGCTCGACTCCCAGCGCCGCTGCTTGGGCAGGTTGTCGCCGAAGAAACGGCGAAATTGCGGGTCTTCGAACAGCGGGTGGGCGGTTTTGTTGACCACTTTGGTGGTGTACAGGTTGGCCACCGCAGGTGCGGCGTTACTTACGGCGTCGGCGTAAGACACCGGCCCCTGCATGACCCGTGTGGTCTGCGGTGCCTGTTGCAGGTTGACGTCCTGGCTGGGCAGGCCGACCCATTGCGGAAAGCGCTGGATGATCAGCAGGGCGATCAGCACGCCGACCAGCAGCGGCCAGCCAAAGTAACGCAAAGCCTTGAACATTGAACGAATCCTGGGAGTGGGCAAAGGGCCGCTAATACTGCGTGGGAGTGAGCGCGCGCGATCATACTGCGACCGAAGCGGTGCAGGAACTGCTAAATCGCAACCGAGCCGTTGATACAGCGTGCAGGCCCCCAGGCATCCGCCGTCGGTTTCCCCAAACCCGGCGACGGCCCATAATAGCGGTTATTATACGGGGCCTTGCGCCGCGCTGAACTGCTGAATTGAGGAGTCTTGTCATGGCTGTTGCCCTGAGCACCCTGGTTGAGGAAGCCGAACGCTACCTCGGCAGTGCAAAAATCCAGGATTACTGCCCCAATGGCCTGCAGGTCGAAGGGCGCCCGCAAGTCACCCGCATCGTCAGTGGCGTCACCGCCAGCCAGGCGTTGCTGGATGCGGCAGTCGAAGCCGAAGCCGACCTGGTGCTGGTGCACCATGGTTATTTCTGGAAGGGCGAGAACCCTTGCATCACCGGGATGAAGCAGCGCCGACTGAAGACCTTGCTCAACAACGACCTGAGCCTGCTGGCTTACCACCTGCCGCTGGACCTGCACCCTGAGGTCGGCAACAACGTGCAACTGGCCCGTCAGCTCGATATCACCGTCGAAGGCCCGCTGGACCCGGACAACCCGCGGGTGGTCGGCCTGCTCGGTTCTTTGGCCGAACCCATGTCGGCGCGGGACTTCGCCCGCAAGGTACAGGAGGTCATGGGCCGCGAGCCACTGGTGATCGAGGGCGAGCAGATCATTCGCCGGGTCGGCTGGTGCACCGGGGGTGGGCAGGGTTACATCGATCAGGCGATTGCCGCCGGGGTAGACCTGTACCTGAGCGGTGAGGCGTCTGAGCAGACGTTCCACAGCGCCCGGGAGAACGGCATCAGCTTCATTGCCGCCGGTCACCATGCCACTGAGCGCTACGGCGTGCAGGCGCTGGGTGACTACCTGGCGCGGCGCTTCGCCCTGGAGCACCTGTTCATCGACTGTCCGAACCCGATCTGAGGCTAAAACGGCAGGGCATATTCTTATATTGTTTCGTTCTAGTTGGCCGCCTAAATAGAATTGAGTGCTGTGATAAAGTGGCTCGCTCGAACACGGCCCGCAGGCCGTCCATAAGATCGTATTTCCGTGAGTAGCCATGGTCGACAAACTGACGCATTTGAAACAGTTGGAGGCGGAGAGCATCCACATCATTCGTGAGGTGGCCGCCGAGTTCGATAACCCGGTGATGCTGTACTCGATCGGCAAGGATTCGGCCGTGATGCTGCACCTGGCACGCAAAGCCTTCTTCCCGGGCAAGCTGCCGTTTCCGGTGATGCATGTCGACACCCAGTGGAAATTCCAGGAGATGTACAGCTTCCGCGACAAGATGGTCGAGGAGATGGGCCTGGAACTGATCACTCACGTGAACCCGGACGGCGTTGCCCAAGGCATCAACCCGTTCACCCACGGCAGTGCCAAGCACACCGACATCATGAAGACCGAGGGCCTCAAGCAGGCGCTCGACAAGTACGGCTTCGACGCCGCCTTCGGTGGCGCGCGCCGCGACGAAGAGAAGTCGCGGGCCAAGGAACGTGTCTACTCGTTCCGCGACAGCAAGCACCGCTGGGATCCGAAGAACCAGCGTCCGGAGCTGTGGAACGTCTACAACGGCAAGGTCAACAAGGGCGAGTCGATTCGCGTGTTCCCCCTGTCGAACTGGACCGAGCTGGACATCTGGCAGTACATCTATCTTGAAGGCATCCCGATCGTGCCGCTGTACTTCGCTGCCGAGCGCGACGTGATCGAGAAGAACGGCACCCTGATCATGATCGATGACGAGCGCATCCTCGAGCACCTCTCTGATGAAGAAAAAGCCCGCATCGTCAAAAAGAAAGTGCGCTTCCGTACCCTTGGCTGCTACCCGTTGACGGGTGCGGTGGAGTCCGAGGCCGAAAGCCTCACCGACATCATTCAGGAAATGCTCCTGACCCGCACTTCCGAGCGCCAGGGCCGTGTCATCGACCACGATGGCGCCGGCTCTATGGAAGACAAAAAACGTCAGGGCTATTTCTAAGTTAGGGTCTCTTCATGTCGCACCAATCTGATTTGATCAGCGAGGACATCCTCGCTTACCTGGCCCAGCACGAACGTAAAGAACTGCTGCGCTTCTTGACCTGCGGTAACGTCGATGACGGCAAGAGCACCCTGATCGGGCGCTTGCTGCACGACTCGAAGATGATCTACGAAGACCATCTGGAAGCTATCACCCGCGATTCGAAGAAGGTCGGCACCACCGGTGACGACATCGACCTGGCGTTGCTGGTCGACGGTTTGCAGGCCGAGCGTGAGCAGGGCATCACCATTGATGTCGCCTACCGCTACTTCTCCACCGCCAAGCGCAAGTTCATCATCGCCGACACCCCGGGCCACGAGCAGTACACCCGTAACATGGCCACCGGTGCGTCCACCTGCGACCTGGCGATCATCCTCGTCGATGCCCGTTACGGCGTGCAGACCCAGACCCGTCGTCACAGCTACATCGCTTCGCTGTTGGGCATCAAGCACATCGTCGTGGCGGTGAACAAGATGGACCTCAAGGGCTTCGACGAAGGCGTGTTCGAGAGCATCAAGGCCGACTACCTGAAGTTTGCCGAAGCCATCAACATGACCCCGAGCAGCCTGCACTTCGTGCCGATGTCGGCGCTCAAGGGCGACAACGTGGTCAACCGCAGCGAGCGTTCGCCGTGGTATACCGGCCCTGCGCTGATGGAAATTCTTGAAACCGTGGAAGTGGCGGCTGACCGCAACTTCACCGACCTGCGCTTCCCGGTGCAGTACGTCAACCGGCCGAACCTGAACTTTCGCGGCTTTGCTGGCACCCTGGCCAGCGGCGTGGTGCACAAGGGCGATGAAGTCGTCGTGCTGCCATCGGGCAAGAGCAGCCGGGTCAAGTCCATCGTCACCTTCGAAGGTGAGCTGGAGAACGCCGGCCCCGGCCAGGCCGTGACCCTGACCATGGAAGACGAGATCGACATCTCTCGTGGTGACTTGTTGGTGCATGCCGACAACGTTCCGCCAGTGACCGACCAGTTCGACGCCATGCTGGTGTGGATGGCTGAAGAGCCAATGCTGCCGGGCAAAAAATACGACATCAAGCGCGCCACCAGCTATGTACCGGGCTCGATTGCCAGCATCGCTCATAAAGTCGATGTGAACACCCTGGAGCACGGCGCTGCCAGCGCGCTGCAGCTCAATGAAATCGGCAAGGTCAAAGTCAGTCTCGACGCCCCGATCGCCCTGGACGGCTATGACAGCAACCGCACCACGGGTGCCTTCATTGTCATCGACCGTCTGACCAACGGCACTGTCGGCGCCGGCATGATCATCGCGCCGCCGGTCGTGCCTCACGGCACCATCGGCCAGCACGGCAAGCAGGCCCACGTGGCCACCGAAGAGCGTGCCCTGCGCTTCGGTCAGCAGCCAGCCACCGTGTTGTTCAGCGGCCTGTCGGGCGCGGGCAAGAGCACCCTGGCCTACGCCGTAGAGCGCAAGTTGTTCGACATGGGCCGTGCGGTCTATGTGCTCGATGGCCAGAACCTGCGTCACGACCTGAACAAAGGCCTGCCTCAGGACCGTGCCGGGCGTACCGAGAACTGGCGCCGTGCCGCCCACGTTGCCCGTCAGTTCAACGAAGCCGGCCTGCTGACCCTGGCCGCCTTCGTTGCTCCGGATGCCGAAGGCCGTGAACAGGCCAAGGCACTGATCGGCAAGGAGCGCTTGCTCACTGTTTACGTTCAGGCCTCGCCAATGGCCTGCCGCGAGCGTGACCCGCAGGGTCTGTATGCTGCTGGTGGCGACAACATCCCGGGCGAAAGCTTCCCGTATGATGTGCCGCTGGATGCCGATCTTGTGATCGACACCCAGAACGTCAGCCTGGAAGAGGGCGTCAAGCAGGTGCTGGAGCTGCTGCGCAAGCGTGGTGCGATCTAAGCACTGCAGATGAACAGGAAACCCCACCCAGGTGGGGTTTTTTGATGCCTGAACAAATGCATCGCGGGGCAAGCCCCACACAGTGTCAAATATGCTTCTCCGACACCGGTATCACCCGCTTCTCTTTCACCGCCTTGAACGAGAAGCTCGAATAGATCTCCTTCACACCCGGCAATGTCTGCAGCACCTCCCGGGCGAACTCGCCGAACGACTCCAGATCCCGCGCCAGAATCTCCAGCAAGAAGTCATAACGTCCAGAGATGTTGTGACAGGCAACAATTTCAGGAATCTCCATCAGCCGCTGCTCAAACGCCCGGGCCATGTCCTTGGAGTGCGAGTCCATCATGATGCTGACGAACGCGGTGACGCCAAAGCCCAGGGCTTTGGGGGAAAGGATGGCCTGGTAGCCGGTGATGTAGCCGTTCTCTTCGAGCAGCTTGACCCGCCGCCAGCATGGCGAAGTGGTCAGGGCGACATTGTCGGCAAGTTCGGAAATGGTCAGTCGTGCATTGTCCTGCAGGGCAGCCAGCAGGGCGCGGTCGGTACGGTCGATGGCGGCAGGCATGATTTGCCCTCCGTGGCCTGGATTCATTGTTTTATTGTTAATAACCACGCTCAGCAGTGGTCATATTTGGAAAAAAATCAGCACCTCAGTGGCATAAGCTTATAACAAACCACAAGAGGCTGTTGTCATGAGCGGCTCCACCAAGGATTCAGGTTTTGCTACCCGTGCTATCCACCACGGCTATGACCCATTGGCCCACCAGGGGGCACTGGTTCCACCGGTCTACCAGACCGCCACCTTCGCGTTCCCTACGGTTGAGTACGGCGCAGCCTGCTTTGCCGGGGAGCAGGGCGGACATTTCTATACGCGTATTTCCAACCCCACCCTGGCCCTGCTGGAAGACCGAATGGCCTCGCTCGAGGGCGGTGAGGCCGGGTTGGCCCTGGCCTCGGGGATGGGGGCGATAACCGCCACCCTGTGGACATTGCTGCGGCCAGGTGATGAAGTACTGGTAGGGCGAACCTTGTACGGCTGCACCTTTGCCTTTCTACACCATGGCATCGGTGAATTCGGGGTCAAGGTCCGTCATGTCGACATGGCCGACCTGCAGGCGCTTGAGGCGGCGATCAGTGCACAAACCAAGGTGATCTACTTCGAAACACCGGCTAACCCGAACATGCAGATGGCCGATATTGCCGCGGTGACGAAACTTGCCCACCAGCGCGAAATCACCGTGGTGGTCGATAACACCTACTGCACGCCGTATCTGCAGCGACCGCTGGAGCTGGGCGCCGACCTGGTGGTGCATTCGGCGACCAAGTACTTGAGTGGCCATGGTGATATCACTGCCGGCCTGGTGGTAGGGCGAAAAGCGCTTGTGGATCGGATTCGACTCGAAGGCCTCAAGGACATGACCGGTGCGGTAATGTCACCTCAGGATGCCGCTTTGCTGATGCGCGGCATCAAGACCCTGACCTTGCGCATGGAGCGTCATTGCAGCAACGCCCAGACCGTCGCTGAGTACCTGGAACAGCATCCGGCAGTGGAGTTGATCAACTATCCCGGCCTGCCTGGCTTCAGCCAATATGAACTGGCCCAGCGGCAGATGCGCTTGCCCGGTGGCATGATCGCCTTCGAGCTCAAGGGTGGGATCAGTGCCGGGCGACGTTTCATGAATGCCCTGCAGCTGTTCAGTCGCGCCGTCAGTCTGGGGGATGCCGAATCCCTGGCCCAGCACCCGGCAAGCATGACCCATTCCAGCTATACCCCTGAGGAGCGTGCCCAGTACGGCATCTCGGAAGGGTTGGTGCGGCTGTCGGTCGGTCTTGAGGATATTGACGACCTGTTGGCCGATATCGAGCAGGCACTGAAGGCCTGCGCCTGAAACCATCAAGGATGAGGTCAATGCAATGGTGGCAATGATGAGCCTTGTGCCAGGTGAAGGTGTGCCGCGTCGCCTGGGTGATGACCCACAGGCCGACAGTGACCCGGGCGAAACCGCCGAGTGGCTCGACGCGCTGGATTCGACCTTGCAGCACTGTGGCCCCGAGCGTGCGCGATTTCTTCTTGAACAGCTGGAAACACATGCGCGTGAGCTGGGCCTGGAGCGCGGTGCCCAGCCCTTCTCGGCCTATCGCAATACCCTGTCGGTGGAGCAGCAGGGCGCCTACCCGGGTGATCTGGAGCTTGAAGAGCGGATCACCAGCCTCCTGCGCTGGAACGCCTTGGCCATGGTGGTGCGCGCCAACCACGCCTATGGCGACCTGGGCGGACACATCGCCAGTTACGCCTCGGCGGCGGAAATCTTCGAGGTCGGTTTCCAGCACTTCTTTCGTGGCGAGTCCGGCGCTGAACAACGCAGCGCCGACCTGGTGTTCTTCCAGCCGCATTCGGCTCCTGGCATCTATGCTCGGGCTTTTCTCGAAGGGCGGCTGAGTGAAGAGCAACTGGCCAGTTACCGCCAGGAGGTCGCGGGCAATGGCCTGTGCTCTTATCCACACCCCTGGCTGATGCCCGACTTCTGGCAGTTTCCCACAGGTTCCATGGGCATCGGTCCGATCAATGCGATCTACCAGGCGCGGTTCATGCGTTACCTGCACAACCGCCAACTGCTCGACACCTGCGCCCGGCATGTCTGGGGCGTGTTCGGTGATGGCGAGATGGACGAGCCGGAGTCCATCGCCGGCCTGACCCTGGCTGCGCGTGAGCAACTGGATAATCTCACCTTTGTGGTCAACTGCAACCTGCAGCGCCTGGACGGCCCGGTGCGTGGCAACGGGCAGATCATCCAGGAGCTCGAAGCCCTGTTCAGCGGTGCTGGCTGGAACGTGATCAAGGTGCTCTGGGGCTCGGAATGGGATGCGCTGTTTGCACGTGATACCGAGCACGTTCTGTTGCGTCAGTTGGCGGCGACACCGGATGGCCAGTTCCAGAACCTTGGTGCCAAGGATGGGGCCTATAACCTCGAACATTTCTTCAACCAGCAGCCGGCCCTGCAGAAACTGGTCGAGCACATGAGCTCCGCCGAGATCAGCGCGCTGAAGCGTGGTGGCCACGACTTTCGCAAGTTGTACGCCGCTTTTGCCGCGGCCAAGGCCTGCAAGGGGCGGCCGAGCGTGATCCTGGCCAAGACCAAGAAAGGCTACGGGATGAGCGCGGCCGGCGAGTCGCGGATGACTGCGCATCAAGCGAAAAAACTCGATGTCCAGGCCTTGTTGGCTTTCCGAGATCGCTTTCATTTGCCGCTCAGCGACAGTCAGGTCGAGCAGTTGCAGTTCTATCGTCCGGCTGACGACAGTGCGGAGATGCGCTACCTGCGCGAGCGTCGACTCGCGCTCGGTGGGCCGTTGCCAGCCCGGCGCAGCGACGTGCGTTCGATACCGGTGCCGGCGCTGGAGACTATGGGCGGCTTTGCCTTACAGGCCGAAGGCAAGGAAATGTCCACCACCATGGCTGCGGTACGCATGCTCAGCGCCTGGCTCAAGGCACCGGAGCTGGGGCCGCGTGTGGTGCCGATCGTCGCCGATGAGGCGCGCACCTTCGGCATGGCCAGCCTGTTCCGCCAGATTGGTATCTATTCACCCCAGGGGCAGTGCTATGAGCCTGAGGATGCTGGCTCGCTGCTGTCTTACAAGGAAGCTCGCGACGGCCAATTGCTGGAGGAGGGCATCACCGAGGCCGGGGCGATTTCCTCCTGGGTGGCGGCAGCAACGTCCTACGCGGTGCATGGCGAGCCGATGCTGCCGGTGTACATCTACTACTCGATGTTCGGTTTTCAGCGCGTCGGCGATCTGATCTGGGCTGCCGCCGACCAGCGTGCCCGTGGTCTGTTGCTGGGGGCTACCGCCGGTCGCACGACCCTGGGTGGAGAAGGTTTGCAGCATCAGGACGGTTCGAGTCTGGTAATGGCCTCGATGGTTCCCAATTGCCGGGCCTGGGAGCCATGCTTTGCCGGTGAGCTGGCGGTGATTCTCGAATATGCGGCGCGGCGCATGCTCAGCGAGCAACGCGACGAGTTCCATTACGTGGCGGTGATGAACGAAAACTATCCACAACCTTCCCTGCCAGCGCAGGTGCGTGAAGAGGTATTGCGCGGCATGTACCGCTATGTCGAACAGCGCGTAGCGGTGGCTCAGGGGTGCGTGCGGCTGTTGGGCTCCGGGGCGGTCCTGCGCGAGGTTATCGCTGCCAGCGAACTGTTGGCCCGCGATTGGCAGATTGAAAGCGAAGTGTTCAGTGTCACCAGCTTCAGCGAACTGGCGCGCGAGGCACGGGATATCGACCGGGCCAGTCGCTTGGGGCAAGACAGTGCGGGTGTCAGTCATGTACAGCGTTGCCTGGAGGGCAGTGCGCCGGTCATTGCCGCAACTGATTATGTGCGCGCCTGGCCGCAGTTGATTGCCGAGTATGTGCAGGCACCCTATGTCACCCTGGGCACCGATGGCTTCGGTCGCAGCGATACCCGCCAGCAGTTGCGACGGTTTTTCGAGGTTGATCGCTTCAGTATCGTGCTGGCCAGTTTGCACAGCCTGGTCCGCCAGGGACGTGTGGAGCAGCAGGTGCTGGATCGGGCGCTGGAGCGTTATGGCTGCGGCTCAGAGGCTGCGCCCTGGTACAGCTGAAGATGACCATCGCGGGGCAGCAGCCCCAATAAATAGCCCCGCCAATCGGCGGGGCTATTTGTCAGTTACGCTTGAGCCCGTAATGCTCATCGAGCATGCCCGGCGAGTTCGGCGCTTTCGGCGCGTAGTCGCGTGGTACCTCGGTGTCCTTGGGCGGTGTCAGGCGATCACGCGGGGCCTGTACGGCTTCCGAGTGCAGGGAAGCCAGCAGGCGCTGGCGGGTCAGTTCGTCCAGGGCCAGGCGGTTGGCGCCATCGGCCAGGTGATCCTGAACTTCCTGGTAACTTTGGGTCAGTTTCTTGACCAGCGCAGCCGTACTGTTGAAGTGAGTAACCACCTCATTCTGGTAGCTGTCGAAGCGTTCCTGGATATCGTCCAGCTGCCGCTGAGTGCTGCTCGGCGCGGCATTGGGCAGCAGGCGGGCGACCAGGAAACCAACGACGACGCCCACGACGAGGGCCAGGGTCGGCAACAACCAAACTAAGAGCGAGAGTTCCACGAGTCCTTCCTCTATAAACGGCTTTGCTTTACGTTAACGGCTCGGACCTGCGCTGTATACCGCGAACGATCGCAAATATCTCAGACAGAATCATTCAGCTAGACGAGTCGACCCTTTCCGAGGTCACGGAGTTTATCCTTGCTTATCCGCGAAACCCCCGTATTCATCGATGGCCCGGTCGGCCAACTGGAAGCCTTGTACCTTGATGTTGCCGACGCCCGTGGCGTGGTATTGCTCTGTCACCCCAACCCGGTGCAGGGTGGGACCATGACCAACAAGGTGGTATCGATGCTGCAGCGCACCGCCCGCGATGCCGGCTACATCACCCTGCGTTTCAACTACCGTGGCGTTGGCGCCAGTGCCGGCAGCCATGATATGGGCAGTGGTGAAGTGGACGATGCCCAGGCGGCAGCGACCTGGTTGCGGGAAAAGCATCCGGATGTAGCGCTGACCCTGATGGGTTTTTCATTCGGCGGCTTCGTCGCGGCCAGCCTCGGCGGTCGCCTGGAAGCTGATGGTGTGGCGCTCAAGCACCTGTTCATGGTGGCGCCGGCGGTGATGCGCTTGCAGGAACACGACGCTTTGCCACAGGACTGCGCCCTGAGCGTGATCCAGCCGGAAACCGACGAAGTGATCGATCCGCAGATCGTCTACGCCTGGTCCGACACACTCCCGCGTCCCCATGAGCTGCTGAAAGTGGCAGAATGCGGACACTTTTTTCATGGCAAGCTCACCGACCTCAAGGATCTGGTGCTGCCGCGCCTTTCGAACTGATACAAGCCTGATAAGCGATTACCCATGACTACGCGCATCCTTACCGGTATCACCACCACGGGCACGCCTCACCTGGGCAACTATGCCGGTGCCATTCGCCCGGCGATCCTCGCCAGCCGTGAGCCAGGTGTCGACTCGTTCTACTTCCTGGCCGACTACCACGCCTTGATCAAATGCGATGACCCGCAGCGCATCCAGCGTTCGCGACTGGAAATCGCCGCGACCTGGCTGGCCGGTGGTCTGGACCCGGAGCGCGTGACCTTCTATCGCCAGTCCGACATCCCCGAAATCCCCGAACTGACCTGGCTGCTGACCTGCGTGGCGGCCAAGGGCCTGCTCAACCGTGCTCACGCCTACAAGGCCTCGGTGGACAAGAACGTCGAGAGTGGCGAAGACCCGGATGCCGGTATCAGCATGGGCCTGTACAGCTACCCGGTACTGATGGCCGCCGACATTCTGATGTTCAACGCCAACAAGGTGCCGGTCGGCCGCGACCAGATCCAGCACGTGGAAATGGCCCGTGATATTGGCCAGCGTTTCAACCACCTGTTCGGCCAGGGCAAGGAATTCTTTGCCATGCCCGAAGCGCTGATTGAAGAAAGCGTGGCGACCTTGCCGGGCCTGGATGGACGCAAGATGTCCAAGAGCTACGACAACACCATCCCGTTGTTCACCAGCGCCAAGGACATGAAGGACGCGATCTCGCGCATCGTTACCGACTCCCGCGCCCCGGGCGAGGCCAAGGATCCGGACAACGCGCACCTGTTCACCCTGTTCCAGGCCTTTGCCACCCCGGCACAAGCTGACGAGTTCCGCGGCGAGCTGCTGCAGGGACTGGGATGGGGCGAAGCCAAGCAGCGCCTGTTCCAGCTGCTCGATGGCCAGTTGAGCGAGCCGCGCGAGCGCTATCACCAGCTGATCAGCCGCCCGGCAGACCTGGAAGATATCTTGCTGGCCGGTGCCCAGAAAGCCCGCAAGGTGGCTTCTCCGTTCCTCGAGCAGCTGCGCGAGGCCGTTGGTCTGCGCTCGTTCCGCAGCATCGAGCAGGGTACAGCCCAGGTCAAGAAGAAGGCCGTCAAGGCGGCGCGCTTTGTCAGCTTCCGTGAAGACGACGGCAGCTTCCGTTTCCGTTTGCTGGCAGCCGACGGTGAGCAACTGCTGCTGTCGCGCAATTTTGCCGATGGCAAGACTGCTGGCGCCGTGAGCAAGCAGCTGCAGCAGGGTGGTGAGCTGGACGTGCGTACTGAAGGCCTGGGCTTCAGCCTGTGGCTGGAAGGTGAGTGCGTTGCCGATGGCCCGCAGCTGGCCGATGAGGCTGCGCGCGATACTGCCATCGAGAGCCTGCGCGCGGCCTTGCAACCACAGCAGGACTGAGCGGCTTGACGCAAGTCTGATTGCCATTATCCGGGGCCGTCGCTACAGTGACGGCCCGTTTTTGTTACCTTGCTAACGAATTATGACGCCCCTAGAACGATATCAAGCAGATCTGAAACGTCCCGAATTCTTCCATGACGCGGCGCAGGAAACAGCGGTGCGTCATCTGCAACGCCTGTACGACGATCTGATCGCGGCGCAGAACAGCAAGCCGGGTGTGTTCGGCAAGCTGTTCGGCAAGAAGGAGCAGGCGCCTGTTAAAGGCTTGTACTTCTGGGGTGGGGTAGGGCGCGGCAAGACCTACCTGGTCGATACTTTTTTCGAGGCGCTGCCGTTCAAGCAGAAGGTGCGTACGCACTTCCACCGCTTCATGAAGCGCGTGCACGAAGAAATGAAAACCCTCAAGGGTGAGAAGAACCCGCTGACCATCATCGCCAAGCGTTTTTCCGATGAAGCGCGGGTGATCTGCTTCGACGAGTTCTTTGTTTCCGACATCACCGACGCGATGATCCTCGGCACCCTGATGGAGGAGCTGTTCAAGAACGGCGTGACCCTGGTGGCCACCTCCAACATCGTGCCCGATGGCCTGTACAAGGACGGCCTGCAGCGCGCCCGCTTTCTGCCGGCCATCGCCCTGATCAAGCAGAACACCGAGATCGTCAACGTCGACAGCGGCGTTGACTATCGTCTGCGTCACCTGGAGCAGGCCGAGCTGTTCCACTTCCCGCTGGACGAAGCGGCTCACGAAAGCCTGCGCAAGAGCTTCCGAGCGCTGACGCCGGAGTGCACTCAGGCGGTCGAGAACGACGTGCTGGTGATCGAGAACCGTGAGATTCGTGCGTTGCGCACCTGTGACGACGTGGCCTGGTTCGACTTCCGCGAGCTGTGCGACGGCCCGCGCAGCCAGAACGACTACATCGAACTGGGCAAGATCTTCCATGCCGTGCTGCTCAGTGACGTCGAGCAGATGAGCGTGGCCACTGATGACATCGCCCGGCGATTCATCAACATGGTCGACGAATTCTATGACCGCAACGTCAAGCTGATCATCTCGGCCGAGGTTGAGCTCAAGGACCTGTACACCGGTGGACGTTTGACCTTCGAATTCCAGCGCACCCTCAGCCGCTTGCTGGAAATGCAGTCCCACGAATTCCTCTCGCGGGCGCACAAGCCTTAATTCATCGTACATGTAGGAGCCGGCTTTGCCGGCGATGCAAGGCAACGCCTTGCTAAGTGGGGCTGCGCTGCAGCCCATCGCCGGCAAGGCCGGCTCCTACACTGATAGCGTTACCTTCAGGCCTCCTGCATAAACTGCTGCCGATATTGATTCGGCGACAACTCGGTGTGTTGCCTGAACAGGCGCGCAAAGAAACTCGCATCGTCATAGCCGACCTCATAGCTGATGGTCTTGATGCTTTTGCGCGTGCCTGACAACAAGCCTTTGGCCGTCTCAATCCGCAGCCGCTGCAGGTAGTGCAGCGGCTTGTCGCCGGTCGCGCTCTGGAAGCGCCGCATGAAGTTGCGGATGCTCATGCCATGGTTGCGCGCCACGTCTTCGAAGCGGAACTTGTCGGCAAAGTGTTCTTCGAGCCACTGCTGGATCTGCAGGATGATCAGGTCCTGGTGCAGTTTCTGCCCGCCAAAGCCCATGCGCCCCGGGGTGTAGTTGCGCTGCACCTCGTAGAGGATGTCGCGGGCTACAGCCTGGGCGACGTTGGCGCCGCAGAAACGTTCGATCAGGTAGATATACAGGTCGCAGGCCGAGGTGGTGCCGCCAGCGCAATAGAGGTTGTCGGCATCGGTCAGGTGCTTGTCCTGATTCAGGCTGACTTTGGGGAAGCGTTCGGCGAACTGGTTGAAGAAACGCCAGTAGGTGGTCGCCTCCTTGCCGTCGAGCAGGCCGGACTCGGCCAGCCAGAACACGCCACTGGCTTCGCCACAAAGTACCGCGCCGCGGGCATGCTGCTCACGTAGCCAGGGCAGGACCTGGGGGTAGCGCTGGCAGAGTGCATCGAAATCGTCCCAGAAGGCCGGCAGGATGATCACGTCGGCCTGTTCCAGGCCACTGTCCACCGGTAGCAGGACATCGCTGAAACTACGCACAGGCTGCCCGTCGGGGCTGACCAGACGGGTCTCGAACATCGGCTGCAAGCCCAGGCCCAGTTGCTTGCCATAACGCAGGCTGGCCAGGTGGAAGAAGTCCTTGGCCTGCATCAGCGTCGAAGCAAAGACGTTATCGATGGCCAGGATACTGACGCGTCGCAAGGACGCGGTGGGTTGGGTAAACATCATTTTCGTTATTCTTATAGGGTAGAGTGGTCAATCACCGGCTGGATCGTCTTATTTTTTGGCCGTTGTGTCTACCCTGGGTTCCCGCGCGCTGCACGGGAACCGCTAAAGCGCCTCAGGGGGCTGGGTTGGGCTGGTCCTGGTGGATGGCTTCGAGGGCTGCCAGAAGCTCGTCAGAGAGCTTGAGGGGGAAGCTGGCCAGGTTGCTGTCCAGTTGTTCCAAGGTGGTCGCGCCAATGATGTTGCTGGTCACGAACGGCTGGCGGCTGACAAAGGCCAGGGCCATTTGCGCCGGGTCCAGGCCGTGGTCGCGGGCCAGCTTCACATAACGGCTGCAGGCCGCTACGGTCTGCGGGTTGGAATAGCGCGAGAAGCGGCTGAACAGGGTCAGGCGGCCTTTTTCTGGTCGCGCACCGTGTTCGTATTTGCCCGAGAGCATGCCGAAGGCCAGCGGCGAGTAGGCCAGCAAACCGCATTGTTCACGGATGGCAATTTCCGCCAGGCCCACTTCGAAGCTGCGGTTGAGCAGGTTGTAGGGGTTCTGGATCGACACCGCGCGGCTCCAGCCACGGCTCTCGGCCAGTTGCAGAAACTTCATGGTGCCCCAGGGTGTTTCGTTGGACAGGCCGATATGGCGGATCTTGCCGGCCTTGACCTGCTCGTCGAGCACTTCCAGGGTTTCTTCCAGTGGGGTGAAGTGATCCTGGGGCAGGTGCTGGTAGCCCAGCTTGCCGAAGAAGTTGGTGCTGCGCTCGGGCCAGTGCAACTGGTAAAGGTCGATCCAGTCGGTCTGCAGGCGCTTGAGGCTTTCGTCCAGAGCGGTGACGATGTGTTGGCGGTTGTGCTTGAGCTGGCCATCGCGAATGTGGCTGATGCCGTTGCCTGGGCCTGCGACTTTGCTGGCCAGGATCCAGTCGGCACGATCGCCGCGGGCCTTGAACCAGTTGCCGATGATGCGCTCGGTGGCGGCATAGGTTTCCGGGCGCGGTGGCACCGGATACATCTCGGCGGTGTCGATGAAGTTGATTCCGGCGGCCTTGGCGCGTTCGATCTGGGCGAGCGCCTCGGCCTGGTTGTTCTGCTCGCCCCAGGTCATGGTGCCCAGGCACAGCGCGCTGACGTTGAGCTCGGTGCGGCCCAGCTGGCGGTAGTCCATTGGCGTCTCCCTGGCAAAATAAGCATAAAAGCAGGTTGAATTTTTTTTCGCAATCTGGATAATTCAGCCCCTCTCGGTGCGGTGGGAGTGATGCCCCGCTCACAGAAGAACCCTGCCGAATATTGGACGCGCTGACCCGAGCCCCCGATAGCGTCCGTGTGCGGCTGTGTCCTTGACTTGTCAAGGTGCGCACTATCCAGTAAGATCTGCCGTCTTATTTTCGCTGGGCGGCCCCTGAGGCTATAAAGAATGAAAACTTTTACTGCTAAACCGGAAACAGTAAAGCGCGACTGGTTCGTAGTTGACGCCGCTGGTCAGACCCTGGGTCGTCTGGCTACCGAAATCGCTAGCCGTCTGCGTGGCAAGCACAAACCAGAATACACTCCTCACGTTGACACCGGCGACTACATCGTCGTCATCAACGCCGAGCAGATCCGTGTTACTGGCGCCAAAGCTTCGGACAAAATGTACTACTCCCACTCCGGCTTCCCGGGCGGTATCAAGGAAATCAACTTCGAGAAGTTGATCGCCAAGGCCCCAGAGCGCGTGATCGAGACCGCGGTTAAAGGCATGCTGCCTAAAAACCCACTGGGTCGCGACATGTACCGTAAGCTGAAAGTCTATGCGGGCGCTGCTCACCCTCATACTGCTCAGCAGCCCCAAGAACTGAAGATTTAACGGAATAGTTCATTATGTCGGCGACTCAAAATTACGGCACTGGCCGTCGCAAGACCGCAACCGCTCGCGTTTTCCTGCGTCCAGGTACCGGTAACATCTCCATCAACAACCGTTCTCTGGACGTGTTCTTCGGTCGTGAAACCGCGCGCATGGTAGTTCGCCAGCCGCTGGAACTGACCGAAACCACCGAGAAGTTCGACATCTACGTCACCGTTATCGGTGGTGGTGTCAGCGGCCAGGCCGGTGCAATCCGTCACGGTATCACCCGTGCACTGATGGACTACGACGAAACCCTGCGTAGCGCTCTGCGTAAAGCTGGCTTCGTTACCCGTGACGCTCGTGAAGTCGAGCGTAAGAAAGTGGGTCTGCGTAAAGCACGTAAGCGTCCTCAGTACTCCAAGCGTTAATTTCGCTTCGGCGTTCAAAAAAAGCCCGGTTCCTGGTGGAATCGGGCTTTTTTTATGTCTTGAATAACTATGCTGGTCTTTACTGTGACAACTTGCCGCATAGACGCAAGTCAAGAGCTATAAGGGATTGCGCCTTGGTTGCGGGCTAATCACCTTGTCAGAGAAGGGTCTTTTCATTACCATGCGGCAAATTTTTAGCAGTTCAGAAATTACTTAGTAGATGCCTGTTGTAACAGGCCATAAAGCTGATGGGAGAGGACTGAATGAGCAATGACGGCGTCAATGCAGGCCGACGTCGCTTCCTCGTAGCAGCCACGTCCGTGGTGGGTGCTGCAGGAGCGGTGGGGGCTGCGGTCCCGTTCGTGGGGTCATGGTTCCCCAGTGCGAAGGCGAAAGCCGCAGGTGCACCGGTGAAGGTCAATATCGCCAAGGTAGAGCCAGGTCAGCAGATGATTGCTGAGTGGCGTGGCCAGCCGGTCTTCATCGTCCGCCGTACCGAAGAAATTCTTGGCAACCTCAAGAAAATCGCAGGCGACCTCTCCGACCCTGAGTCCAAGGCATCGGTTCAACCCACTTACGTCAACCCGGAAAACCGTGCGATCAAGCCGGAGATCCTGGTGTTGGTCGGCCTGTGCACCCACCTGGGCTGCTCGCCAACCTTCCGCCCTGAAGTCGCCCCGGTCGACCTGGGTCCGAAGTGGGTCGGCGGTTACTTCTGCCCGTGCCACGGTTCGCACTACGACATGGCTGGCCGCGTCTACAAGTCCCAGCCGGCGCCGCTCAATCTGCCAGTGCCGCCGCACTCTTATGAGTCGGACGACATCATTGTCGTCGGCGTCGATCAGGAGAACGCGTGATGAGTAAGTTCATGGACTGGGTTGACGCCCGCTTCCCCGCGACCAAGATGTGGGAAGACCACCTCAGCAAGTATTACGCACCGAAGAACTTCAACTTCTTCTACTTTTTCGGCTCCCTGGCACTGTTGGTGCTGGTTAACCAGATCGTCACCGGCATCTGGCTGACCATGAGCTTCACGCCGTCGGCCGAAGAGGCATTCGCCTCGGTCGAATACATCATGCGTGACGTCGAATACGGCTGGATCCTGCGCTACCTGCACTCCACCGGCGCCTCGGCGTTCTTCATCGTCGTCTACCTGCACATGTTCCGCGGCCTGCTGTACGGCTCGTACCAGAAGCCTCGCGAGCTGGTCTGGGTGTTCGGCATGCTGATCTACCTGGCACTGATGGCTGAAGCCTTCATGGGCTACCTGCTGCCATGGGGCCAGATGTCCTACTGGGGTGCCCAGGTGATCATCTCGCTGTTCGGCGCGATTCCAGTGATCGGCGATGACCTGACTCAGTGGATCCGTGGTGACTACCTGATCTCCGGCATCACCCTGAACCGCTTCTTCGCCCTGCACGTTGTGGCCCTGCCGATCGTCATTCTCGGCCTGGTGGTGCTGCACATCCTGGCGCTGCACGAAGTGGGATCGAACAATCCTGATGGCGTCGATATCAAGAAGCTCAAGGACGAGAACGGTGTGCCGCTTGATGGCATTGCCTTCCACCCTTACTACACCGTGAAGGACATCGTCGGCGTCGTCGTGTTCCTCTTCGTGTTCTGTGCGGTGGTGTTCTTCTTCCCGGAAATGGGCGGTTATTTCCTGGAAAAACCGAACTTCGAGCAGGCTAACGCCTTCAAGACCCCTGAGCACATTGCCCCGGTCTGGTACTTCACGCCGTTCTACGCGATCCTGCGGGCGGTGCCGGACAAGCTTCTGGGCGTTATCGCCATGGGCGCTGCGATTGCCGTGCTGTTCGTCCTGCCATGGCTCGACCGCAGCCCGGTCAAGTCCATGCGTTACAAGGGCTGGATGAGCAAGGCCTGGCTGGTGCTGTTCTGCGTCTCGTTCGTGATCCTCGGCGTGCTCGGCGTACTGGCGCCAACCCCGGGCCGCACGCTGCTGTCGCAGGTATGCACCTTCCTGTATTTCGCCTACTTCATTCTGATGCCGTTCTACACCAGGCTTGAGAAGACCAAACCGGTTCCGGAAAGGGTGACTGGCTGATGAAAAAGCTATTTGCAGTATTGATTCTGGCAGTGATGCCCTCGCTGACCTTTGCGGCCTCTCAAGGCGTTGCGCTGGACAAGGTCGATATCGATCTGACCGACAAGGCCGCCATGCAAGATGGCGCGCGCACCTTTGCCAACTATTGCATGGGTTGCCACAGCGCCAAGTTCCAGCGTTATGAGCGGGTTGCTGACGATCTGGGCATTCCTCACGAGCTGATGCTCGAGAAGCTGGTGTTCACGGGCGCCAAAATTGGCGACCACATGAAGATCGGCATGAAACCTGACGATGCCAAGACCTGGTTTGGCGCCGCGCCGCCTGACCTGACCCTGGTCGCCCGGGTGCGTGGCACTGACTGGCTGTACAGCTACCTGCGCAGCTTCTACGAAGACAAGTCGCGTCCGTACGGGGTGAACAACAAGGTTTTCCCGAACGTCGGCATGCCTAACGTGCTGGTTGGCCTGCAAGGTAACCAGGTCATCGGTTGCAAACAGGTGCAGACCGAAGTCGATGGCAAGAAGCAATTCGACCCGCTGACGGGGTCGCCATTGACCCATGAAGCGTGCGACCAGCTGACCGTCGAGCCGAAATCCGGTACCCTGACCGAAGAGCAGTTCGACGAGAAGGTCAAGAATCTGGTGACCTTCCTGGCCTACTCGGCCAACCCGGTCAAACTGGAAAGTCAGCGCATCGGCACCTACGTGCTGTTGTACCTGGCCTTCTTCTTCATATTCGCTTACCTGCTCAAGCGCGAATACTGGAAGGACGTGCACTGATCACGCAGTAGTTTCTGGTAGTTGAACGCGCCCTGGGGGGCCTCTGGATAACGGAGGTTCCCGCAGGGCGCGTTTGCATTTGTAGCTTCTATAATTTCATCTGCGAGGAGGACCACTATGGGCGTGACCAACCGGTTAGCCTGCTACTCCGACCCCGCTGACCATTATTCTCATCGGGTGCGCATCGTTCTCGCCGAGAAGGGTGTCAGCGTCGAGATCATTAATGTCGATCCCGGACGCCTGCCGCCCAAGCTGGTCGAAGTGAACCCCTATGGTGGCGTGCCGACCCTGGTCGATCGCGATCTGGCGTTGTACGAGTCGACTGTGGTGATGGAATACCTCGACGAACGTTATCCGCATCCACCGCTGTTGCCGGTGTATCCGGTAGCCCGGGCCAACAGCCGGCTGCTGATCCATCGCATCCAGCGCGATTGGTGTGCGCTGGTTGACTTGATTCTCGATCCGCGCAGCAAGGAAGCCGCTCGCGTTCAGGCCCGCAAGGAGCTGCGCGAAAGCCTGACTGGTGTGTCGCCATTGTTTGCCGACAAGCCCTGTTTCCTCAGTGAGGAGCAAAGTCTGGTCGATTGTTGTCTACTACCCATACTCTGGCGTTTGCCAGTGTTGGGTATTGAATTGCCGCGGCCGGCCAAGCCGTTGCTTGATTACATGGAGCGACAGTTTGCCCGCGAAGCTTTCCAGGCAAGCCTGTCCGCTGCTGAACGTGAAATGCGCTAGGTTTTAAGGAGCTGTCGATGAACTCCAGTCGCCCCTATTTGGTACGTGCACTCTATGAGTGGATCGTGGACAACGACTGCACCCCGCATATGCTGGTCAATGCCGAGTACCCGGCGGTACAGGTGCCCCTGGGCTTCGCCAGCGATGGCCAGATCGTCTTGAACATCTCACCCAGTGCCGTACGTCATCTGCACATGGATAACGACGCTGTGAGCTTTGAGGGGCGCTTTGGCGGGGTTGCCCATACCCTGTTCGTGCCTGCCGGTGCGATTCTCGGTATCTATGCCCGGGAAAATGGCCAGGGCATGGTCTTCGAGTTCGAGCCGCCGCTGCTCGACGACGATGAAGAGGAAGATAGCGTCGAGCCGGATGATGATGGCCCGCCTGCGGGCGGCCAGCCACCACGGCCAAGCGGGCGTCCAAGCCTGAAGGTTGTGAAGTAATAAAAAAGGCGATCCATAGGGTCGCCTTTTTTTACCCGTTTGTCCCGATTACAAGTCGGTGATGGTGCGGACCTGGTCCTTGTTGATGCGGGTCACTTTGCCGTCCAGTTGCTCGAACTCGTAAAAACCAGAGCTGCGCTCGTAGCGAGGGGCATCGACTGCCTGGAACTCGCGGCCGTCGTTGAGGGTGATCAGGCTAGGGCTGGAGCAGCCGGCCAGGGTGGCGAAGGCGCCGATCAGAAGGGTCGACAGCAGGCCGTTTTTCATGGGTACTTCCTGAGCTAGGTGTAGTGAAGGTTGGGGTCGCTGCGCGGCCCTTCGCGGATTCATCCGCGCTGGCCTGCGCGAGCGGACCCGGGGATTCAGTCGATGTATTCGAACAGCTTGACGATCTTCTGCACGCCCGACACGCCCTGCACCAAGTTGGTGGCGCGGGTAGCCTCCTGCTGGGTCAGCAGGCCGAGCATGTAAACGATGCCGTTCTCGGTGATCACCTTGATCCGCGATCCGGGAATGCTGTTGTCGGTGAGCATCTGGGCCTTGATCTTGGTGGTCAGCCAAGCGTCGTTGTTGCGCGCCAGGATCGAGGAGGGCGGCAGCACCTGCAGTTCGTTATGCACCTTTTTCACCCGCTGAACCTGGCCAGCAGCCTGCTCGGCCAGATTCTTGAGGTCGGCGCGCGGAGTCTGTCCGGCGAGAAGGACGATGCCGTTGAAGCTGCTGACCACGATGTGCGAGTTCTTGTCCAGGTCGGGACTGGCCTTGGCAACGTTGACCGATACCTTGGTCTCGATCAGCGAGTCATCGATCTTGCTACCGAAGGTGCGGGTGCCGCGGTCATCTTCGATCGGTGTGTCACGGGTGGCGGTGAGAACCGAGCTGCAGCCGCTCAGGCTCAGGCACAGGGTCAGGGCCATCAGGCCGATGCGCTTAGGGGTCATTCTTCACTCCCGAACAATTGGCTGTCGATCAGATCGCAGAGGCAGTGGATCGTCAGCAGGTGGACTTCCTGGATACGTGCGGTGACATTGGCCGGAACGCGAATCTCGACGTCTTCGGGCAGCAGCAGCGAGGCCATGCCGCCACCATCGCGTCCGGTCAGAGCTACGACAATCATTTCGCGATCATGTGCGGCCTGGATCGCCTGAATAATGTTTGCCGAGTTACCGCTGGTCGAAATCGCCAGCAGGACATCACCCGGTTGCCCCAGGGCGCGTATCTGCTTGGAGAAGATTTCGTTGTAGCTGTAGTCGTTGGCGATCGAGGTGATGGTCGAGCTGTCGGTGGTCAGGGCGATGGCCGGCAGGCTCGGGCGCTCACGTTCGAAGCGGTTGAGTAGTTCGGAGGAGAAGTGCTGGGCATCGCCGGCCGAGCCGCCGTTGCCACAGGCGAGCATCTTGCCCTCGTTGAGCAGCGCGTTGACCATGACCTGACTGGCTTGCTCGATGTGCGGTGCAAGGACTTCCATCGCCTGTTGCTTGGTGTTGATGCTGGCCTGGAAAAGCTGGCGAATTCGGGATTGCATGTCCATCAGTAAGACCTTAAGTAGGGCGGCTGGTCGGGCGTGTCGGGAGTGTACAGAAAAGGTCCCGGCACATGACTGTGCAGCCCGCGAAGCAAAGAGCAAAAAAGTTGTAGGGGTAAAGGTGCAGGGTCAGGGCGGGCTCAGCATTCGAAGGCGTTTTTCAGCCATTGGAGCGCTTGGCCCGAGTGGCCTCTGCCTTGCACGGCGATCACATCGAAACGGCAGGGATGGTTGGCCCAGCGTGTTTCCTTGTGCAGAAAAGACTCGGCGGCTAGCACCAGTTTGTCCTGCTTGCGCTCGTCGATACTGCCGAGCGCACCGCCAAAGTCCGCATGTAACCGATAGCGAACTTCGACGAATACTACTGTATCGCTGTCGAGCATGACCAGATCAAGCTCGCCACGTTTGCACCGCCAGTTCTGCGCCAGCAGGCGCAGGCCTTGCCCCTGAAGGTACTCAAGGGCATGCCGCTCGGCGGCCTGGCCTGCCTGTTGGCGTGAACTGTCAGGCATCAGCGAGGGGTGTCGGGCAGGCGTTTGATCTGGCCACCGGAGAACTCGGCCCAAGGCAGCTGACGCTCGATGCGCTGGTTCGGGTTCATGCTCAGGCTGCCGGAGAGGCCTTCGATGCGGTTATCCGGCAGTGCCTTCAGTTGGCCTAGGCGTGGCGCCAGGCTGTAGGCGTCGATACCCATGGCATACAGGCGGCCGAGGCTGCCGGCGGCCTGTGGCCACTGGCTCACGACCTGCTGGCGCAGAGCGTTGTTGGTATCGAGCAGCCATGGCGTTTCACAGAAGCGGATGCCGTTCATGTCGTTGTACTGGTTCACGTCACCGCTGGCGCTGTACAGGTGCGAGGTGGCGTAGACCGGAACGTCACCGGCGTACTGGAAATTGAGGGTCGGCTTGATCTGCTGGCCTTGCTGAGGGGTGGCGGCAAGGAAGATGAAGTCGATGTCCTGGCGACGCGATGGCTGAGCCGAGACGTTGCCGCCTACAGTGTTCTGCAGGCTCTTGGCGCGGCCTTCACTCTGACGCAGTTGGAACAGATCGGCGATCTGCTGGGCCAGCGCCACGGGTTGGTCAACGTGCTCGGCGGCGAGCAGGGTACCGCCCTTGGCTTCCCAGTCCTGGCGGAATGCCTTGAGGACCCGGTCGCCCCATTCGCCACGGGGAACCAGGGCAACGGCACGAACCATGCCGTCGGCGTGGGCGCGGCGCGAGACTTCGCGAGCTTCGTCTTCGGCGGCCAGGCCGAACTGGAACAGTTGCGCCGGGCCGTTCTGGCTGGCATCACTGTAGTTCAGGGCCAGGGTGGTAATCGGCAGTTGTGGGCGCGCGGCGAGTTGCTTGACCAGTGGTTTTTCCAGCGGGCCAACGACCAGTTGCACGCCAGCTGCCTGGGCCTGGCGATAGAAGTCATCCAGGGAGGTCAGGCGCGAGCTGTCGAACACTTCGATGGCAGGCGGTTTCTGTCCGGCTTGCTGGGCCTGGAAGTGTGCGGCCATGAAGCCATCGCGCAGGGCGCGGGCGACACCGGCCAATTGGCCTTCTTGCGGCAGCAGCAGGGCAATCTTGGTCAGCGGTTGGCTGGCCATTTCCTTGAGCTTGACCAGTGGCAGCGGCAGTTGCAGGGCGCCCGGGTGCTCGGGGTGCTGGCTGCGCCAGGTAGCAATGGCGGCCTGTTGCTGTTCCAGGGTGCCGGCGCTTTTCACCGCCAGGGCCAGGCTGGCCCAGCCGGCCAGTGTGCCAGTGCCGGTGCTGGCGCCTTGCAGTTGATCGCTGGGCAGGGCGGCGACCAGGTTCCAGGTGGCGTCCTGGTTGGCGCTGGCGGCGTTGCCGCTGAGCAGGGGCGCCAGGTCTACGCGGGCCTGGGCGGCGGCCAGGGTCTGGCCATTGGCTTCCAGCACGTTGGCCTGCACACTGCGGGTGCGCCGCTGTTGTTCGTCTGGCAGTTCACCCAGGCGCGCCAGGCTTGGATGGATCAGGGCGGTCAGGGCTGCTTTGGGCTGGTTGCGGCTCATGGCCAGCTCGGCGCTCAGCGTGCTGGCGAAGATCTGTTGGGCCGGTTTGAGTTGATCTACCGGCACCTGCTCAAGGATTTGCGCCGCGCGCACGTTATCCTTTTGCCGATAAGCCAGGTCGGCGGCGCTCAGGCGCAGCAGGGCGGCTTGGTCCAGTGTCTTGCTGGTGGCGGCCTGTTCAAGCAGTTGCTCGATGCTGGCGTCCGGGGTGCGCGGCAGTTCGCCGAGGCTCGGCGAAGGCGAGCTGGCGCAGGCTGCCAGCAGGGCGGCGAAGCAAAGGGCTGTGAACAGCCGCAGGCAAGCGATCATGTAAGGGTCCTGTTACTCGATCAAATTAACTGGCAATTGTACCCAAGCGCTGGCCGGGGCGCGATGTTGCTGGCGTTAATCCTTCAATATAGGTCGTGGAATGCGCTGTGCAGGCCTTGCAGGTTACGCATTGTTGCCGTCAGTCGGGCTACAATGGCGCTTTGTTCAACACGACAGGTGTGTGCTGTGACTGATGTTCCAGGGGCTTCCCATTCCACTGCTGGCACGCTGTACGTGGTGGCCACGCCCATCGGCAACCTGGATGACATGAGCGCGCGGGCGCTGAAAGTGCTCAGTGATGTGGCCCTGATCGCCGCTGAAGACACGCGTCATTCCATTCGCTTGTTGCAACACTTCGGTATCAATACCCCCTTGGCGGCCTGCCACGAACACAACGAACGGGACGAAGGCAGTCGCTTTCTCACGCGTTTACTGGCTGGCGATAATGTGGCGCTGATTTCCGATGCCGGCACGCCGTTGATTTCTGACCCTGGCTACCACCTGGTGCGTCAGGCGCGTGCCGCCGGCATCGCCGTGGTTCCGGTGCCCGGGGCCTGCGCCTTGATTGCGGCGCTGTCGGCCGCAGGTCTGCCTTCTGACCGTTTCATCTTCGAGGGTTTTCTGCCCGCCAAGGCGGTTGGGCGCCGGGCGCGTCTGAGCCAGGTCAAGGAAGAGCCGCGTACCCTGATCTTCTACGAGGCACCGCATCGGATCCTCGAATGCCTGCAGGATATGGAAGAGGTGTTTGGTGCAGAGCGTCCTGCTTTACTGGCGCGCGAGCTGACCAAGACCTTTGAAACCCTCAAGGGCTTGCCACTGGGTGAGTTGCGGGCTTTCGTCGAAGCTGACAGCAATCAGCAGCGTGGTGAATGCGTGGTGTTGGTGGCTGGCTGGACTGCGCCGGAAGATGAGCAGGCGGTCAGTAGCGAGGCAATGCGGGTGCTTGACCTGCTGCTGGCGGAGATGCCGCTCAAGCGGGCTGCGGCCCTGGCGGCGGAAATTACCGGCGTGCGCAAGAATGTGTTGTATCAGGTAGCTCTGGAAAAACAGAAAGACAACTAATGGCCTAGTGCCGCTATTTGTTTTATCGCTTGTTCTTGAGCGTCTCTGCCGTTAACCTTTGCGGCGGAGAGTCGATCGGACAGTCGCTGCCTTCTTTTGTTCCGCAAAAGAGGGGGGAGGAAAGTCCGGGCTCCATAGGGCAGAGTGCCAGGTAACGCCTGGGGGGCGCGAGCCTACGGAAAGTGCCACAGAAAACAACCGCCTAAGCACTTCGGTGCCGGTAAGGGTGAAAAGGTGCGGTAAGAGCGCACCGCACGACTGGCAACAGTTCGTGGCTAGGTAAACCCCACTCGGAGCAAGACCAAATAGGGTTCCATATGGCGCGGCCCGCGTTGGAACCGGGTAGGTTGCTAAAGGCGTCCAGTGATGGCCGTCGTAGAGGAATGACTGTCCTCGACAGAACCCGGCTTACAGATCGACTCTCCACCTCTTCCCCTCCTGCTTGAATCGATAGCAGATGTGTCTTGGTAATACCGAAAAAATCTTACTCTTAATAAATTACTTTAACTTCACGCTCTATTTGTCTGAGTGTGTTTGATTTTTTTCGTCAAAAACCTCTCCGGTTTATCCGTTCATCTTCCTTTCTTGCGCTAAATCTCCGATCTGTAAGGGATTTCCTTATAGGAGCGCCTTGACGGTGTTGTAGGCGAATTCCTATAGTGTGCACAAGTGGCAGAAAGTGGCACGAAGTGGGTTTTCTGAACACAAAAAGCAAACAAGTGGGGAATCGCAGCCGTGTTCCGCGGAGCAAACGCCATCAACCTCGACGCAAAGGGCCGTCTCGCAATGCCGAGCCGGTACCGTGACGAGCTCGATTCGCGTAGTTCCGGACAGTTGATCGTGACCATCGACGCGGTCGACCCCTGCTTGTGTGTCTACCCGCTCGATGAGTGGGAACTGATTGAAGCCAAGTTGCGCGCCTTGCCGTCATTGCGTGAAGAGAACCGTCGCCTGCAGCGTTTGCTGATCGGCAATGCGGTGGATCTGGAGCTTGATGGCAGCGGGCGTTTCCTGGTGCCTCCGCGTTTGCGCGAATACGCCAAGCTCGACAAGAAGGCGATGCTGGTGGGGCAACTGAACAAATTTCAGCTGTGGGACGAGGATGCCTGGAACGCAGTTTCGGCAGCCGACCTTGCAGCTATTCAACAACCGGGCGCCATGCCTGATGAACTGCGTGATTTGATCCTGTGACTATAGATAGCGGCTTTAACCACATCACCGTACTGCTTGACGAAGCCGTCGAGGCTCTCGCCGTACGCGCCGATGGCTGCTATCTGGATGGCACCTTCGGGCGCGGCGGGCATAGCCGGCTGATTCTCAGCAAGCTCGGGCCGCAAGGGCGGTTGCTGGGTTTTGACAAGGATCCTCAAGCGATTGCCACCGGGCAAGCGCTGGCGGCCGAAGACGGCCGCTTTGTCATTGTGCAACGCAGTTTTGCCGAGTTGGGCGATGAAGTTGCCCAGCGTGGCCTGGCTGGAAAGGTCAGCGGCATATTGATGGACCTGGGGGTTTCTTCGCCACAGCTCGATGATCCGGAGCGTGGCTTCAGCTTTCTCAATGACGGCCCGCTGGACATGCGCATGGACCCGACGCGTGGCATTAGCGCTGCCGAGTTCATCGCCACCGCCCCGGCCGAAGAAATCGCTCGTGTGTTCAAAGAGTATGGCGAAGAGCGTTTTGCCAAGCGCATGGCCAATGCTGTAGTGGCGCGTCGTGAGATCACGCCTTTTGAACGCACTGGCGACCTGGCCGAAGTACTCAAGGTTGCCAACCCTGCCTGGGAAAAGGGCAAGAACCCGGCGACCCGTGCCTTCCAGGGCTTGCGCATTCACGTCAACAACGAGCTCGGCGACCTTGAAACCGGCCTTGAAGCAGCGCTCGAGGCGTTGGAAGTGGGTGGCCGTCTGGTGGTGATCAGCTTCCATTCCCTGGAAGACCGCATCGTCAAACTGTTCATGCGCAAGCTGGTCAAGGGCGAAGCCGACAACCTGCCGCGTAACCTGCCCGTGCAGCACAAGCATTTCGAGCCGAAGATCAAGGTGCACGGCAAGGCGCAGTTCGCCTCCGAAGCCGAGCTCAAGGCCAACCCTCGTTCGCGCAGCGCCGTCATGCGCGTTGCCGAGAAACTGCGGTGAGCCGCTTGTTCGCCAAGCCTTTGCCAGGCGGAAGCTTGCTGATGCTTCTGCTGTTCATTGCCGTGCTCGTTTCTTCGGTGGCGGTGTCGTATAGCGCACACTGGAACCGTCAGTTGCTCAATACCCTGTTCGGTGAACTCAGTGAGCGTGACAAGGCCCAGGCCGAGTGGGGCCGGTTGATTCTTGAACAAAGCACCTGGACTGCCCACAGCCGTATCGAGAACCTGGCCAGTGAACAACTGAAGATGCGCATCCCTGCCGCCGATGAAGTACGGATGGTGGCGCCATGATGAAACTTGAAGGCGCACTCTATCCGTGGCGGTTCCGCGTGGTCATCGCCTTGCTGGCGCTGATGGTCGGTGCGATTGCCTGGCGTATCATCGACCTGCAGGTCGTTGACCGTGACTTCCTCAAGGGCCAGGGCGATGCTCGCAGCCTGCGCCATATCCCGATTCCTGCGCACCGCGGACTCATCACTGACCGCAACGGTGAACCGCTGGCGGTCAGTACCCCGGTCACCACCCTGTGGGCCAACCCCAAGGAAATGCAGGCGTCCAAGGAGCGCTGGCCGGCACTGGCCGCCGCGCTCAAGCAAAGTCCGCAACAGTTGACCCAACGCCTGGAGCAAACAGCCAGCAAGGAGTTCATCTACCTGGTGCGTGGCTTGACCCCGGAGCAGGGGCAGGTGGTGCTTGATCTGAAGATTCCTGGTGTCTATGGCATCGAGGAATTTCGTCGCTTCTACCCGGCCGGTGATGTCGCCGCGCACATGGTTGGCTTTACCGATCTCGATGACCACGGTCGCGAAGGGGTGGAGCTGGCCTACGATGAATGGCTGGCCGGTGTGCCCGGCAAGCGCCAAGTCATCAAGGACCGGCGCGGCCGGCTGATTAAAGACATCCAGGTAACCAAAAACGCCAAGGCCGGAAAGACCTTGGCGTTGTCTATCGACCTGCGCCTGCAATACCTGGCGACCCGCGAGCTGCGCAATGCGATTGCCGAGCAGGAAGCCAAGGCGGGCAGCCTGGTGATCCTGGATGTGAAGACCGGTGAAGTGCTGGCCATGGTCAACCAGCCTACCTACAACCCCAACAACCGCCGCAGCATGTTCCCGGCGGCCATGCGTAACCGCGCGATCATCGATGTGTTCGAGCCCGGTTCCACGGTCAAGCCGTTGTCCATGAGTGCTGCGCTGCAGAGCGGGCGCTGGAAACCGACCGACAAGGTCGAAGTCTATCCGGGTACCTTGCAGCTGGGTCGTTACACCATTCGTGACGTGTCCAAGAGTGAGGGGCCGATCCTCGACCTGACCGGCATCCTGATCAACTCCAGTAACGTCGGCATGAGCAAGATCGCCTTCGATATCGGCGGCGAATCGATTTACCGGGTGATGTCCCAGCTCGGTCTGGGCCAGTACACCGGCCTGGGCTTCCCCGGTGAGCGGGTCGGCAACCTGCCGAACCACCGCGAGTGGCGCAAGGCTGAAACCGCGACCCTGTCCTATGGCTACGGCTTGTCGGTGACCGCGCTGCAGCTGGTGCATGCCTACGCTGCACTGGCCAACGATGGCAAGATGGTACCGTTGAGCATCCTTAAAGTCGACAAGACGCCAGAATCCACTCAGGTCGTGCCCAAGGAGGTCGCCAAGACCATCCAGGGCATGGTCCAGCAAGTCATTGAAGCACCACGCGGCGTGTACCGGGCCCAGGTGCCGTTCTATCACGTCGGTGGCAAGAGTGGTACCGCTCGAAAAGCCACTATCGGTTCCAAAGGCTACACCGAGAATTCCTACCGCTCGCTGTTCGCCGGTTTTGGGCCGATGAGCGATCCGCGCTATGCCGTGGTCGTGGTCATCGACGAACCGAGCAAGGGTGGCTACTTCGGTGGTCTGGTCTCGGCACCGGTCTTCAGCAAGGTCATGTCCGGCACGTTGCGCCTGATGAACATTCCGCCGGACAACCTGCCGCCGGTCATTCCACAGCAGCAGGTTGATGCTGCGCCCGCCAAGGGAGGGCGCGGTTGATGACGATGCCATTGAGTAAGCTTTTCCCCCAGGCCAGCCGCGATCCGCTGATTCGCGAGCTGACGCTGGATAGCCGTAACATCCGTCCGGGAGACCTGTTCCTGGCGGTGCCCGGTGCGCAGGTCGATGGTCGCCAGCACATTGCCGATGCGCTCAAGCGCGGCGCGGCTGCGGTGGCCTATGAGGCTGAAGGCGCCAGCGTGCTGCCGATTACCGAAGTGCCGCTGATTCCGGTCAAGGGCTTGATTGCCCAGCTGTCGGATATTGCCGGACGCTTCTATGGCGAGCCGAGCCGTCAACTGAATCTGGTGGGTGTCACTGGCACCAACGGCAAGACCAGCGTCACTCAGCTGGTGGCCCAGGCCTTGGACAAGCTCGGCCAGCGCTGCGGTTTGATCGGCACCCTGGGTACTGGCTTCTATGGCGAGCTGCAAAGCGGTCGCCTGACCACGCCAGATCCGATTGCCGTGCAGGCCACCCTGAATGACTTGAAGAAGGGCGGGGCGAAAGCTGTCGCCATGGAGGTTTCCTCCCATGCCCTGGATCAGGGGCGGGTCGCAGCCCTGGAATTCGACATCGCGGTGATGACCAACCTGTCGCGTGATCATCTCGATTACCACGGCAGCATGCAGGCCTACGAAGACGCCAAGGCACGCCTGTTCGCCTGGCCGAACCTGCGGTGCCGGGTGGTCAACCTGGATGACGACTTCGGTCGTCGGCTGGCGGCTGAGCACGCTGAGTCGCGTCTGATCAGCTACAGCCTCAAGGACAGCGACGCTTCGCTGTACTGCCGCGAAGCGCATTTTGACGACGACGGTGTGCGCGCAGTGATCGTCACTGCCCAGGGCGAACGCACCCTGCGCAGCCGCCTGCTCGGCCGTTTCAACCTGAGTAATATGTTGGCGGCGGTCGGTACCCTGCTGGCGCTGGACTATGCGCTGGATGAAATTCTCAAGGTCACCCCGGCGCTGGAAGGCCCGATCGGACGCATGCAGCGCCTGGGCGGCGGCAGCAAGCCGCTGGTGGTGGTCGATTACGCCCACACCCCTGATGCGCTGGAGCAAGTGCTTCAAGCCCTGCGCCCGCACGCCAAGGGCCAGTTGCTGTGCCTGTTCGGCTGTGGTGGCGATCGCGATCGCGGCAAGCGCCCCTTGATGGCCGAAGTGGCCGAGCGCCTGGCTGACCGCGTGCTGGTCACCGATGACAACCCGCGTACAGAAGACCCGCAGCAGATCTTTGCCGACATTCGCCCGGGTTTTGCCAAGGCCGATGCAGTCGAATTCGTTGCCGGGCGCGGAACCGCCATCGCCCAGTTGATTGCCAGCGCTGGTGTCGACGATGTGATCGTCCTGGCCGGCAAGGGCCACGAGGACTACCAGGAAATCAACGGTCAGCGTCATGACTTTTCCGATCTGGTCGAAGCCGAGAAGGCGCTCGCTGTCTGGGAGGTTCCCCATGCTTAAGCCATTGACCCTCAGCCAGTTGACTGCGCCTCTGCAGGGCCGCCTGGTGAGTGGTGATGCCACCTTTACCGGTGTGAGTATCGACAGCCGCGCAATCGTTGCCGGGCAACTTTTTGTCGCCCTGGCCGGGCCGCGTTTCGATGGTCACGACTACTTGAATGAAGTACAGGCCAAGGGCGCTGTTGCTGCCCTGGTCGAACGTGCAGTGCCGGGCAGCAACCTGCCGCAGCTGCTGGTTGCTGACTGTCGACTGGCCCTGGGTCAACTGGGCGCCCTGAACCGCGCCGTCTTCGACAAGCCTGTCGCCGCCATTACCGGTTCCAGCGGCAAGACCACGGTCAAGGAAATGCTCGCCAGCATCTTGCGTACCCGTGGTCCGGTCCTGGCTACTCGCGGCAACCTGAACAATGACCTCGGTGCACCGTTGACCCTGCTCGAAATTGCCCCGGAACATACTGCAGCGGTCATCGAGCTGGGTGCTTCGCGCATTGGCGAAATCGCCTACACCGTCGGTCTGACTAAACCGCAGGTGGCACTGATCAACAATGCCGGTACCGCTCATGTCGGCGAGTTCGGCGGGCCAGAAAAGATTGTCGAAGCCAAGGGCGAAATCCTCGAAGGCCTGGGGCAGGATGGCGTGGCCGTATTGAACCTTGAAGACAAGGCCTTTGGCACCTGGAAGCAGCGCGCCAGCAATCGTGCGGTGCTGACATTTGCGCTGAACCATATTGATGCAGATTTCCACGCCGGCAACATTGCTCACGATGAGCGCGGTTGCCCGTCTTTCGACCTGCACAGCCCATTGGGTGTGGCGCGGGTTCAGCTCAACCTGCTCGGCACCCACAACGTTGCCAACGCATTGGCCGCCGCTGCCGCCGCGCATGCCTTTGGTCTGACGCTGGACGGTATCGTCCAGGGCTTGAATGCCGTGCAACCGGTCAAGGGCCGCACTGTGGTGCAGATGGCGCCGAACGGCGTGCGGGTGATTGACGACACTTACAACGCAAACCCCACCTCGATGTGCGCTGCCGTTGATATACTCGCCGGCTTTTCCGGCCGCACCGTCCTGGTGCTCGGGGATATCGGCGAATTGGGCCAGTGGGCTGAGGAAGGGCATCGGCAGGTAGGCGAGTACGCCAAAGACAAGGTTTCGGCACTGTATGCGGTGGGCCCGAACATGGCTCACGCGGTAGCAGCGTTCGGTACCAATGCCCGACATTTCGCTAATCAAGCTGACCTGATCGACGCCGTTAGCGCCGCCGAGCAGGCCAGCAACACCACCATTTTGATCAAGGGTTCGCGCAGCGCTGCGATGGAGAACGTCGTGGCGGCTTTGTGCGGTTCCAGCGGGGAGAAACATTAATGCTGCTGCTGCTGGCTGAGTATCTGCAACAGTTCTACAAAGGCTTCGCGGTCTTCCAGTACCTGTCCCTGCGCGGAATTCTCGGTGTACTGACCGCGTTGTCGCTGGCCCTGTGGTTGGGCCCCTGGATGATTCGTACCCTGCAGATTCGCCAGATCGGCCAAGCGGTTCGTAACGACGGCCCGCAATCGCACCTGTCCAAGTCCGGCACCCCGACCATGGGGGGCGCCCTGATTCTTTCGGCCATCGGCATCAGCACACTGCTGTGGGCCGACCTGACCAACCGTTATGTCTGGGTGGTACTGATCGTCACCTTGCTGTTCGGTGCCATCGGCTGGGTCGACGACTACCGCAAGGTGATCGAGAAGAACTCGCGTGGCCTGCCAAGCCGCTGGAAATACTTCTGGCAGTCGGTGTTCGGCCTGGGCGCGGCGATTTTCCTTTATATGACTGCACCGACCAGCGTGGAAACCACCCTGATCGTGCCGATGCTCAAGGATGTCACCATTCCGTTGGGTATCGGTTTCGTGGTGCTGACGTATTTCGTGATCGTCGGTTCGAGCAACGCGGTGAACCTGACCGATGGCCTCGATGGCCTGGCGATCATGCCTACGGTCATGGTCGGTGGCGCCCTAGGCATCTTCTGCTACCTGTCGGGTAACGTGAAATTCGCTGAGTACCTGCTGATTCCTTACGTGCCGGGCGCCGGTGAGCTGATCGTGTTCTGCGGCGCGCTGATCGGTGCCGGTCTGGGCTTCCTGTGGTTCAACACTTATCCGGCCCAGGTGTTCATGGGCGACGTCGGTGCCCTGGCATTGGGTGCGGCGCTGGGCACCATTGCGGTCATCGTTCGTCAGGAAATCGTACTGTTCATCATGGGCGGCGTGTTCGTCATGGAGACCCTGTCGGTGGTAATCCAGGTGGCTTCGTTCAAGTTGACCGGCAAGCGGGTGTTCCGCATGGCCCCGATTCACCACCACTTTGAACTCAAGGGTTGGCCCGAGCCTCGGGTGATCGTCCGCTTCTGGATTATCACCGTGATTCTGGTGCTGATCGGCCTTGCCACCCTGAAACTGAGGTAGAAACGCGTGTCACTGATCGCTTCTGACCACTTCCGCATCGTTGTCGGCCTCGGCAAGAGCGGCATGTCCCTGGTTCGCTTCCTGGCGAACCGGGGCGTTGCCTTTGCGGTCGCCGACACCCGTGAGCAACCGCCGGAGCTGGAAACCCTGCGCCGCGATTACCCGCAGGTGGAAGTGCGCTGTGGCGACCTGGACGTAGAGTTCCTCTGCCGCGCAGACGAGCTGTATGTCAGCCCTGGCCTGGCCTTGGCCACCCCGGCGCTGCAGCAAGCCGCTGCCCGTGGCGTCAAGCTGTCCGGTGATATCGAACTGTTTGCACGCAATGCCAAGGCGCCGATCATTGCGATCAGCGGCTCCAACGCGAAAAGCACGGTGACTACCCTGGTTGGTGAAATGGCGGCTGCGGCGGGTAAGCGCGTGGCCGTGGGTGGCAATCTCGGTACCCCGGCACTGGAGCTGCTCAGCGACGATGTTGAGCTGTATGTAATGGAACTGTCGAGTTTCCAACTGGAGACCACCGACCAGCTCAACGCTGAAGTCGCCACCGTGCTCAACGTCAGCGAAGACCATATGGACCGCTACAGCGGCCTGCCGGCCTATCATCTGGCCAAACACCGGATCTTCCGTGGTGCGCGGCAAGTGGTGGTCAACCGCCAGGACGCCCTGAGCCGTCCGTTGCTGGCCGAGGGCCAACCGGTCTGGACCTTTGGTCTGAACATGCCTGATTTCAAGGCCTTTGGCCTGCGTGAAGAGAATGGCGAGAAGTACCTGGCGTTCGAGTTCCAGAATCTGATGCCGGTACGCGAACTGAAAATCCGCGGTGCTCACAACCAGTCCAATGCCTTGGCGGCGCTGGCCCTGGGGCATGCGGTCGGTTTGCCGATGGACGCCATGTTGTCCAGCCTGCGTACCTTCGCGGGCCTGGCCCATCGCTGCCAGTGGATTCGCGAGCGCGACGGCGTGAACTGGTACGACGACTCCAAGGCCACCAACGTCGGTGCGGCACTGGCGGCCATCGAAGGTTTGGGTGCCGATATTGACGGCAAGCTGGTGCTGGTTGCTGGCGGCGATGGCAAAGGTGCTGATTTCAGCGCCCTGCGTGCCCCGGTTGCGGCTCACTGCCGCGCTGTCGTGCTGTTGGGTCGCGATGCTGAACTGCTGGCCCAGGCGCTGGGTGATGAAGTGCCGCTGATTCGCGTCAAGACCCTCGATGAAGCTGTACAGCGCTCGGCCGAACTGGCTCAGTCTGGCGACGCCGTATTGCTCTCGCCGGCCTGCGCCAGTCTCGACATGTTCAAGAACTTTGAAGAGCGTGGGCGCCTGTTCGCTCAAGCCGTAGGAGGGTTGGCATGATCTTCGGCATGATCAAGCCCTATCCGTCACCGCTGATCAGCGGTCGCGGCATAGACCTCGATTTCGCCATGCTCGCCGGTTGCCTGGCGTTGCTCGGCCTTGGCCTGGTGATGATCACCTCGGCGTCCTCGGAAGTGGCCGCGGCGCAATCGGGCAACCCGCTGTATCACATGTTCCGCCACCTGGTGTATGTGGCCATCGGCGTGTTCGCCTGCCTCGTCACCATGATGGTGCCGATCGCCACCTGGCAGAAGATGGGCTTCACCATGCTGGTCGGCGCCTTTGGTTTGCTGGTGCTGGTACTAGTGCCGGGCATCGGCCGCGAAGTAAACGGCTCGATGCGCTGGATCGGTTTCAGCTTCTTCAACGTGCAGCCTTCGGAAATCGCCAAGGTCTTCGTGGTGATCTACCTGGCCGGTTACCTGGTCCGGCGTCAGACCGAGGTGCGCGAAAGCTGGATGGGCTTCTTCAAACCGTTCATCGTATTGCTGCCGATGGCCGGTCTGCTGCTGATGGAGCCGGACTTCGGCGCCACCGTGGTAATGATGGGCGCGGCCGCCGCTATGCTGTTCCTCGGCGGGGTGGGCCTGTTCCGCTTCAGCTTGATGGTGGTACTGGCGGTGGCGGCAGTGTTTGTCCTGGTTCAGGCTCAGCCTTACCGGATGGCGCGACTGATCACCTTCACTGACCCCTGGTCCGACCAGTTCGGTTCCGGCTACCAGCTGACCCAGGCGCTGATCGCTTTCGGGCGTGGCGAGTGGCTTGGCGTTGGTCTTGGCAACAGCGTGCAGAAACAGTTCTACCTGCCTGAAGCGCACACCGACTTCGTGTTCTCGGTACTCGCCGAAGAGCTGGGTGTGATCGGCTCGCTGGTCACCGTGGCGCTGTTTGTGTTTGTCACCGTACGCGCCTTGTACATCGGCCTGTGGGCCGAGAAAGCCAAGCAGTACTTTGCCGCCTACATGGCCTTTGGTCTGGCCTTTCTGTGGATTGGTCAGTTCCTGATCAATATCGGCGTGAACGTCGGTCTGCTGCCGACCAAGGGCCTGACCCTGCCGTTCCTCAGCTACGGCGGTAGCTCGCTGGTGATTTGCTGCGCTTGTGTCGGGCTGTTGCTACGGATCGAGTGGGAAAGTCGCACCCACCTGGGTAGCGAAGAACACGAATTTGATGAAAGCGATTTTGCCGAGGAGCCGAATCATGGCCGCTGACGGCAAGAATGTACTGATCATGGCAGGCGGCACCGGCGGCCACGTGTTCCCGGCGCTGGCCTGTGCCCGTGAGTTCCAGGCGCGCGGCTATGCCGTGCACTGGCTGGGCACCCCGCGTGGTATCGAGAACGAACTGGTACCCCAGGTGGGTCTGCAGTTGCACCTGATTCAGGTTGCCGGCCTGCGTGGCAAGAGCAAGCTGTCGCTGCTCAAGGCACCGTTCACCCTGATCAAGGCTGTGTTGCAGGCGCGGCGGATCATTCGTCAGCTCAAGCCGGTTTGCGTAATCGGCTTCGGTGGCTATGTGACCGGCCCGGGCGGCGTTGCCTCCCGGCTCTGTGGTGTACCTGTAGTGGTTCACGAGCAGAATGCCCGCGCCGGTACCGCCAATCGGCTGCTGGTGCCTTTGGCCGGTCGAGTCTGCGAAGCTTTCCCCGGTACTTTTACCGCGTCTGACAAGTTGCGCACCACCGGTAATCCGGTGCGCAGCGAACTGTTCATGCAAACCCCGCGCGAGCCCCTGGGCGCGCGCCGGCCACGCTTGCTGGTGCTGGGCGGCAGCCTGGGCGCCGAACCGCTGAACAAATTGCTGCCCCAGGCCCTGGCTCAGGTGCCCGCGGACATTCGTCCCGAGGTGTTCCATCAGGCTGGCAAGCAGCATGACCAGATTACCGCTGAGCGCTATCGCGAGGCTGGAGTCGAGGCTCAGGTAGAGCCCTTTATCAAGGACATGGCCAAGGCGTACGCCTGGGCCGATCTGGTGGTCTGCCGCGCAGGCGCCTTGACCGTCAGTGAGCTGGCTGCGGCCGGCTTGCCATCGATGCTGGTGCCTTTGCCTCATGCCATCGACGATCACCAGACCCACAACGCCCATTATCTGGCCCGTGAAGGCGCTGCCTTCCTGATGCCACAAGCGACAACTGGCGCAGCGCAACTCGCTGAACGCCTGAACGAGGTGCTGATGCAACCGGAAAAACTCTCCGCCATGGCCGCCACTGCCCGGCGCCTGGCAAAACCTGCGGCCACCCGCACCGTGGTCGATATCTGTCTGGAGGTGGCCCATGGTTGAAACTCAAAAAGCCATGCCTCACCCGGAAATGCGCCGTATCCGTCGCATCCACTTCGTCGGTATCGGCGGCGTAGGCATGTGCGGGATTGCCGAGGTACTGCTGAACCTGGGTTACCAGGTCTCGGGCTCGGACCTCAAGACCTCAGCGGTCACCGAGCGCCTGGAATCCTTCGGTGCACAGATTTTCATCGGTCACCGTGCCGAGAACGCCGCCAGCGCCGATGTACTGGTGGTTTCCAGTGCCATCAACCCTGCTAACCCGGAAGTCGCCACCGCGCTTGAGCGGCGTATTCCAGTGGTGCCGCGCGCTGAAATGCTCGCCGAGCTGATGCGCTACCGCCACGGCATTGCAGTCGCTGGTACCCATGGCAAGACCACCACCACCAGCCTGCTGGCCTCGGTGTTCGCCGCCGGTGGCCTGGACCCGACATTCGTCATCGGTGGCCGTCTGAATGCCGCCGGCACCAATGCCCAGCTCGGCACCAGCCGCTACCTGATCGCCGAAGCCGACGAGAGCGACGCCAGCTTCCTGCACCTGCAGCCGCTGGTGGCCGTGGTCACCAACATCGATGCCGACCATATGGCGACCTACGAAGGCGACTTCAACAAACTGAAGAAGACCTTCGTCGAGTTCCTGCACAACCTGCCGTTCTACGGCCTGGCGGTGATGTGCCTGGACGACCCGGTGGTGCGCGAGATCCTGCCGCAGGTCAAGCGTCCGGCGGTCACCTACGGCTTCAGCGAAGAAGCCGACGTGCGTGCGATCAACGTTCGCCAGTCGGGCATGCAGACCCACTTCACCGTACTGCGCCGCGACCGCGAACCACTGGACGTGTCGGTCAACATGCCGGGTAACCACAATGTGCTCAACGCCCTGGCGACCATCGCCATTGCCACCGACGAAGGCATCAGTGATGAAGCCATCGTCCAGGGCTTGTCGGGGTTCCAGGGGGTAGGGCGACGCTTCCAGGTCTACGGCGAACTGCCGGTGGACGGGGGCAGCGTCATGCTGGTCGACGACTACGGTCACCACCCGACCGAAGTAGCCGCGGTGATCAAGGCCGTGCGTGGTGGCTGGCCGGAGCGCCGTCTGGTGATGGTCTATCAACCGCACCGTTACAGCCGTACCCGCGACCTGTACGACGACTTCGTCCAGGTCCTGGCCGACGCCAACGTACTGCTGCTGATGGAAGTCTATCCAGCCGGTGAAGAGCCGATCCCCGGCGCCGACAGCCGTCAGCTGTGCCACAGCATCCGTCAGCGCGGTCAGCTCGACCCGATCTACATCGAGCGCGGCATCGAACTGGCGCCGCTGGTCAAGCCGCTGCTGCGTGCCGGTGACATCCTGCTGTGTCAGGGCGCCGGAGATATTGGTGGCCTGGCCCCGCAATTACTCAAGAGTCCGTTGTTCGCTGGTGCTGTTACCAGTCAGGGGAAGTCGAAATGACTGATAACGCATACGCCACGTTGCACTCGACCATTGCTGCGAAAGACTTCGGCCGCGTTGCCGTGCTCTATGGCGGCAAGAGCGCCGAGCGCCCGGTGTCGCTGAAATCCGGCGCTGCAGTAGTCGAAGCGCTGGCCAGCGCCGGTGTCGACGTGGTCGCCATTGATGTCGGCGATGACCTGCTCGATCGCCTGCAGCGCGAGAAGATCGACCGCGCCTTCATCATCCTTCACGGCCGTGGTGGTGAAGACGGCAGCATGCAGGGGCTGCTGGAGTGCCTGGGCATCCCTTACACCGGCAGTGGCATCCTGGCTTCGGCGCTGGCCATGGACAAGTTGCGGACCAAACAGGTCTGGCACAGCCTGGGCATTCCGACCCCGCGTCACGCCGTGCTCACCAGCGAAGTCGACTGTATTTCTGCAGGTGCGGAACTGGGCTTCCCTTTGATCGTCAAACCGGCCCATGAAGGTTCCAGTATCGGTATGGCGAAAGTGAACGGTGTCAACGAATTGATCGCCGCCTGGAAGGACGCCGCTACCTACGATTCGCAAGTGTTGGTCGAACAATGGATTCACGGTCCTGAGTTCACTGTCGCGACCTTGCGTGGCCATGTATTGCCACCGATCGCTCTGGGCACGCCGCACACGTTCTACGACTACGACGCCAAGTACCTGGCTTCCGATACCCAGTACCAGATCCCTTGTGGCTTGAGCGCACAGAAGGAACAAGAACTGATCGACCTGACCGCTCGTGCCTGCGACGCCATCGGCATCGCTGGCTGGGGGCGCCTGGACGTCATGCAGGACGAGCAGGGGCGTTTCTGGCTGCTCGAAGTCAACACCGCACCAGGCATGACTGATCACAGCCTGGTCCCCATGGCGGCACGCGCGGCCGGTCTGGACTTCCAGCAGTTGGTGCTGGCGATCCTGGCGGCCAGCGTCGAGGCGCGAGGTTAAGCCCATGCAAGGCGCGATGTTACGTCATCAGCAACCCGCCACCGGCCGCAACAAGCCGGTGCCGCGTGGTGCCAGCCGGATGGTGGCCAAGGAGCCACTGTCGGCGCGCCTGCCCAAGGCCAATTTCAGCGTCTTCAAGCGTCTGCTCTGGCCGGTGCTGCTGGTTGCCGCAGGTTTTGCCGCCTATGAAGGCGCGCAACGCCTGATGCCGTACGCCGACCGGCCGATCACCAAGATTGCCGTGCAGGGCGACCTCAGCTACATCAGCCAGCAAGCGGTGCAGCAGCGAATCGCCCCCTATGTGGCGGCGAGCTTCTTCACCGTTGATCTGGCGAGCATGCGCGCAGAGCTGGAGAAGATGCCCTGGATCGCCCATGCCGAAGTACGTCGGGTCTGGCCGGACGAGGTGGTGATCCGCCTGGAAGAACAGTTGCCAGTGGCGCGTTGGGGCGAGGAAGCCTTGCTCAATAACCAGGGGCAGGCCTTCACCCCGCGCGAATTGGCCAACTATGAGCACCTGCCGCAGCTGTTCGGGCCGCAGCGGGCGCAGCAACAAGTGATGCAGCAATATCAGGTACTGAGCCAGATGTTGCGGCCAATGGGCTTTTCGATTGCCCGGCTGGAGGTGCGCGAGCGCGGCAGCTGGTTTCTGACCACTGGCGCCGGTAGCGCCGGGCCAGGTATCGAACTGCTGCTGGGGCGCGATCATCTGGTGGAAAAAATGCGCCGTTTCATTGCCATTTACGACAAGACACTCAAAGAACAGATCACGAATATCGCCCGCATCGATCTGCGTTACGCCAATGGCCTGGCCGTTGGCTGGCGGGAACCGATTGCACCGACGACGGCCCAACCCGCCGTTGCGAAGAATTAGAGAGAGGCAGGACCATGGCAAATGCGCATAGCGGCAAAATGATCGTCGGGCTGGATATCGGCACCTCCAAGGTAGTGGCGCTGGTCGGCGAAGTCGCGGCCGACGGTACCCTGGAAATCGTCGGTATCGGCACCCATCCTTCTCGCGGCCTGAAGAAGGGCGTGGTGGTCAATATCGAATCGACCGTGCAGTCGATCCAGCGCGCGGTGGAAGAAGCCCAGCTGATGGCCGGCTGCCGGATCCACTCGGCGTTCGTTGGCGTGGCCGGCAATCACATCCGTAGTCTGAACTCCCACGGCATCGTCGCGATCCGCGACCGTGAAGTCAGTGCGGCTGACCTTGAGCGCGTCCTCGACGCCGCTCAAGCCGTTGCCATTCCAGCTGACCAGCGGGTCCTGCACACCCTGCCGCAGGACTACGTGATCGACAACCAGGAAGGCGTGCGCGAACCCCTGGGCATGTCCGGCGTGCGTCTGGAAGCCAAGGTCCACGTGGTCACCTGCGCCGTCAATGCGGCACAGAACATCGAGAAGTGCGTGCGCCGCTGTGGCCTGGAAATCGACGACATCATCCTCGAGCAACTGGCCTCGGCCTACTCGGTGCTGACCGATGACGAGAAAGAGCTGGGTGTGTGCCTGGTGGACATCGGTGGCGGTACCACCGACATCGCCATCTTCACCGAAGGCGCGATCCGCCACACCGCGGTGATCCCGATTGCCGGCGACCAGGTAACCAACGATATCGCCATGGCCCTGCGCACCCCGACCCAGTACGCCGAAGAGATCAAGATCCGTTACGCCTGCGCCCTGGCCAAGCTGGCCGGTGCCGGTGAAACCATCAAGGTGCCGAGTGTCGGCGACCGTCCGCCGCGCGAACTGTCGCGCCAGGCCCTGGCCGAAGTGGTCGAGCCACGTTACGACGAGCTGTTCACCCTGATCCAGGCCGAGCTGCGTCGTAGTGGCTACGAGGACCTGGTGCCAGCGGGCATCGTCCTGACCGGCGGCACGGCGAAGATGGAAGGTGCCGTAGAACTGGCCGAAGAGATTTTCCACATGCCGGTACGCCTGGGCGTGCCGCATAGCGTTCGGGGCCTGAGCGACGTCGTGCGCAACCCGATCTATTCCACTGGTGTGGGCTTACTGACCTACGGACTGCTCAAGCAGTCCGACGGCGTCAGCCTGACCGGTAACAGCAGCAACAACTATGGCGATGAACCAAAGGCACCAGCGTTCGAGCGTTTCACACGCTGGGTCAAAGGCAACTTTTAAAGTTTCAAAGCAGTAGTAGTAGGCGCAAAAACTAGAGAACTGTAAGGAGAGGGAAAATGTTCGAGCTCGTAGACAACGTCCCGCAAAGTCCGGTCATCAAAGTGATCGGCGTCGGTGGCGGCGGTGGCAACGCCGTCAATCATATGGTCAAGAGCAACATCGAAGGCGTCGAGTTCATCTGCGCCAACACCGATGCTCAGGCGCTGAAAAACATCGGCGCACGTACCATCCTGCAACTGGGTACCGGCGTGACCAAGGGCCTGGGTGCCGGTGCCAATCCGGAAGTCGGCCGTCAGGCCGCGCTGGAAGACCGTGAGCGCATCGCCGAAGTGTTGCAGGGCACCAACATGGTGTTCATCACCACCGGCATGGGCGGCGGTACCGGTACCGGTGCTGCGCCGATCATCGCCGAAGTGGCCAAGGAGATGGGGATCCTCACCGTTGCGGTGGTGACCCGTCCGTTCCCGTTCGAAGGCCGCAAGCGCATGCAGATCGCCGATGAAGGCATCCGTGCGCTGGCAGACAGCGTCGATTCGCTGATCACCATCCCGAACGAGAAGCTGCTGACCATCCTTGGCAAGGACGCCAGCCTGCTGTCCGCGTTCGCCAAGGCTGACGACGTACTGGCGGGTGCCGTTCGCGGTATTTCCGACATCATCAAGCGTCCGGGCATGATCAACGTCGACTTCGCCGACGTGCGCACCGTGATGAGCGAAATGGGCATGGCGATGATGGGTACTGGCTGTGCCAGCGGTCCGAACCGTGCACGTGAAGCGACTGAAGCGGCGATCCGCAACCCGCTGCTTGAAGACGTCAACCTGCAGGGCGCTCGCGGCATCCTGGTCAACATCACCGCAGGTCCCGACCTGTCGCTGGGTGAGTACTCGGACGTGGGTAGCATCATCGAAGCCTTCGCTTCCGATCACGCCATGGTCAAGGTCGGTACCGTAATCGATCCGGACATGCGCGACGAGCTGCACGTGACCGTAGTTGCCACTGGTCTGGGCGCGAAGATCGAGAAACCGCTCAAGGTTATCGACAACACCCTGCAAACTGCTGCCGTGCAGACCGCCGCTCCGGCGCCTGTTCGTCACGAGCAAGCGTCGGTGAACTACCGTGATCTGGAGCGTCCGACCGTGATGCGCAACCAGGCGCATGCTGGTGCAGCCGCCGCTGCCAAGCTCAATCCGCAAGACGATCTGGACTATCTGGACATTCCAGCGTTCCTGCGTCGTCAGGCCGATTGATGAAATTTATCAGGGGTATAAGGGTGATTGGTGTTCAGCAAAGGCCGGGTCTGGTATTATCCTCAGCCTTTGTTGATACCAGTTCGCAATTTGCGCTGAAGCGGCCAATGCCATGATTAAACAACGCACCCTGAAGAATATCATCCGTGCCACAGGTGTCGGCCTGCACTCCGGGGAGAAGGTATACCTGACCCTCAAACCTGCACCTGTGGATACCGGCATCGTATTTCGCCGTGCCGACCTCGACCCCGTGGTGGAAATTCCCGCCCGCGCGGCAAATGTCGGCGAGACCACCATGTCGACGACACTGGTCAATGGCGATACCAAGGTAGACACGGTTGAGCACTTGCTCTCGGCCATGGCTGGCCTGGGCATCGATAACGCCTACGTCGAGCTCTCCGCGTCCGAAGTGCCGATCATGGACGGTAGCGCAGGACCCTTCGTATTCCTGATTCAATCTGCCGGCCTGGAAGAACAGGACGCAGCCAAGAAATTCATCCGCATCCTGCGTGAAGTGACAGTGGAAGACGGCGACAAGCGCGCCACTTTCCTGCCGTTCGACGGATTCAAGGTGAGTTTCGAGATCGATTTCGATCACCCGGTGTTCCGTAACCGGACCCAAAGTGCCAGCGTGGACTTTTCCAGCACCTCGTTCGTGAAGGAAGTCAGTCGCGCCCGGACCTTCGGGTTCATGAGCGATATCGAGTACCTGCGCAAGCACAACCTCGCGCTCGGCGGCAGCGTGGAAAACGCCATCGTGGTCGACAAGGACGGCGTGCTCAATGAAGACGGCCTTCGTTACGAAGACGAATTCGTCAAGCACAAGATCCTCGACGCCATCGGCGACCTCTACCTGCTGGGCAACAGCCTGATCGGCGAGTTCAAGGGCTACAAGTCCGGACACGCGCTGAACAACCAGCTGCTGCGCAAGCTGATCGAGGAAACAGATGCCTGGGAAGTGGTGACCTTCGAAGATGCCAGTACGGCACCGATCTCTTACATGCGTCCGGTTGCGGCAGTGTAAGTTCGAACACTCTCTCTAGTGATTAAGGCCACCTTCGGGTGGCCTTTTTTATGCCTGTTTTTTGGGCATCAGCCGTTCGACAGATCCTTGTCCCGCGCATGACTGGCCAGACGCTCCAGCGCCGCGCGCAGTTTCGGATCGCTGATACCTTCGGCGGTCGCCTGGATGCTTTCGGCAGCACGCGTGGACAGGTCGGCGGTATGCACTGCTGCACGGCTCTGGGTGGTGGGTGGCTGCACCTTGAAGAGGATCCGGGTCAGGCTGGCGAAGGCGTCCAGAGTCTGCAGCTGGCGTTGCAGGCGTTTTTGCTGGTAGCGCAGGCGGGTGGCCCAGTGGCCATCGGTGACGATCAGTAACAGGGTACCTTCGCGCCAGGAAGCAATGTGGCAGTGCTCACGGGCAGCCGGCTGCAGCTGGCTGTCGAGCAGCTTCTGCAGTTGCGCCAGGCGCTGGGCCTGGCTGAACAGGGCTTTGAGCGGCCGGGCTTCGCGCAGAAGAACAGCGGGGGCGCGAGCCGGCAAGGGGCGAAAAGCCATGAAGGGACACCTGAAGTTACAGTACCGGCATCTTATCAGATCCCCCAGCGTGCGCCTTGTCCGGGTGCCTGGGGGAAAACTTCATGTAGCCGATGGGTTGAAGTTGTGGAAAAAGCCCTTATTGTAAAAAAGCCCCGTCAAAGCGCTGTGCCAGCATCGTGGAAATCCGCCACTTTCCTCACCGTCGTTTCCGGGTAGAATGCTCGTTCGCATGCGGCCATAAGGGCTGCACGGGCGACTCACGGGGCCGCCCTCCATCCCTATGTGTGGAAGATCCTGCCGATATGTTTGCGCCTTTGTTAAAAAAACTTTTTGGAAGCAAGAACGAGCGCGAGGTGAAACGCCTGCTCAAGGCGGTGCAGTCCGTCAATGCCTTCGAAGAGAAGATGGTCGCCCTCTCGGACGAACAACTGCGTGCCAAGACCGCAGAGTTCAAAGAGCGCCTGGCCAAAGGCGAGACCCTCGACCAGTTGCTGTCGGAGGCCTTCGCCGTCGCGCGCGAGGCCGGCAAGCGGGTCATGGGCATGCGCCACTTCGATGTCCAGCTGATCGGCGGCATGGCCTTGCATGAAGGCACTATCGCAGAAATGCGCACCGGTGAAGGCAAGACCTTGGTCGCAACCCTGGGCGTGTACCTCAACGCACTGTCCGGCAAGGGCGTGCACGTGGTCACGGTCAACGACTACCTGGCCCGCCGTGACGCCAACTGGATGCGTCCGCTGTATGAGTTCCTCGGTCTGACCGTCGGCGTCGTCACGCCGTTCCAGCCGCCGGAAGAAAAGCGCGCTGCCTATGCTGCAGACATCACCTACGGCACCAACAACGAATTCGGCTTTGATTATCTGCGCGACAACATGGCCTTCAGCATGGAAGAGAAATTCCAGCGCGAGCTGAATTTCGCCGTGATCGACGAAGTCGACTCCATCCTGATCGACGAAGCGCGGACCCCGCTGATCATCTCCGGCCAGGCCGAAGACAGTTCCAAGCTGTACATCGAGGTCAACAAGCTGATCCCGCGCCTCAAGCAGCACATCGAGGAAGTCGAGGGCGAAGTTACCCAGGAAGGCCACTACAGCATCGACGAGAAAAGCCGTCAGGTCGAACTCAACGAAGCCGGTCACCAGTTCATCGAAGAGATGCTCACCCAGGTCGGCCTGCTGGCCGAGGGCGAGAGTCTCTATTCGGCGCATAACCTGAGCCTGCTGACCCACGTCTATGCCGGCCTGCGTGCGCACAAGCTGTTCCATCGCAACGTCGAGTACATCGTCCAGGACGGTCAGATCCTGCTGATCGACGAGCACACCGGCCGTACCATGCCGGGCCGCCGCTTGTCCGAAGGCCTGCACCAGGCCATCGAAGCGAAGGAAAACCTGAATATCCAGGCCGAAAGCCAGACCCTGGCGTCGACCACCTTCCAGAACTACTTCCGTCTGTACAACAAGCTGTCCGGCATGACCGGTACCGCTGACACCGAAGCCTTCGAGTTTGCCCAGATCTACCAGCTCAACGTGATGGTGATCCCGCCGAACAAGCCGCTGGCGCGTAAGGACTTCAACGATCTGGTCTACCTGACCGCTGACGAGAAGTACGCGGCGATCATCGCCGACATCAAGGAAAGCATGGCCCAGGGCCGTCCGGTGCTGGTCGGTACTGCCACCATCGAGACCTCCGAGCACATGTCCAACCTGCTCAAGCAGGAAGGCATCGATCACAAGGTATTGAACGCCAAGTACCACGAGAAAGAAGCCGAGATCATCGCCCAGGCCGGCCGGCCAGGTGCGCTGACCATTGCTACCAACATGGCCGGTCGTGGTACCGACATCCTCCTGGGCGGTAACTGGGAAGTGGAAGTCGCGGCCATGGAAAACCCGAGCCCCGAGCAGATCGCGCAGATCAAGGCCGATTGGCAGAAGCGTCACCAGCAGGTGATCGAAACCGGTGGCCTGCATGTGATTGCCTCCGAGCGCCACGAGTCCCGTCGTATCGACAACCAGCTGCGCGGCCGTGCCGGTCGCCAGGGTGACCCGGGTTCCAGCCGTTTCTACTTGTCGCTGGAAGACAGTCTGATGCGTATCTTCGCCTCTGACCGGGTGAAGAACTTCATGAAGGCGCTGGGTATGCAATCCGGCGAGGCCATCGAGCACCGCATGGTTACCAACGCCATCGAGAAAGCCCAGCGCAAGGTCGAAGGCCGCAACTTCGACATCCGCAAACAGCTGCTCGAATTCGACGACGTGGCCAACGAGCAACGTAAAGTCATCTACCACATGCGTAACAGCCTGCTGGCAGCCGACAACATTGGCGACACCATCGCCGACTTCCGTCAGGAAGTGCTCGACGCCACCGTCGCCCAGCACATCCCGCCGCAATCGCTGCCCGAGCAGTGGGACGTGGCAGGCCTGGAAGCAGCGCTGGCCAGCGATTTCGGGGTCAAGCTGCCGATCCAGCAGTGGCTCGACGAAGACGATCACCTGTACGAAGAGACCCTGCGCGAGAAGCTCATGAGCGAGCTGCTGGCGGCCTACAACGAGAAGGAAGAGCAGGCCAGCGCCGAAGCCCTGCGCACCTTCGAGAAGCAGATTCTGCTGCGCGTACTGGACGATCTGTGGAAAGACCACCTGTCGACCATGGACCACCTGCGTCACGGTATCCACCTGCGTGGCTATGCGCAGAAGAACCCGAAGCAGGAGTACAAGCGCGAGTCGTTCAACCTGTTCCAGGAACTGCTCGACTCGATAAAGCGTGACACCATCCGTGTGCTCTCGCACGTTCAGGTTCGTCGCGAAGATCCTGCCGAAGAAGAAGCCCGCCTGCGCCACGAGGCAGAGGAACTGGCTGCGCGCATGCAGTTCCAGCATGCTTCAGTTCCAGGTCTGGAGCAAGCCGAGGCGCAGGAAGAGGGCGCTGAAGTCGCCGTCGCCGCTGCCCCGGTGCGCAACGACCAGAAGCTGGGTCGCAACGAACTGTGCTGGTGTGGTTCGGGCAAGAAGTTCAAGCACTGCCACGGTCAGATCAACTAAAGACATCTGCCCGGCAGTCCGCTGATCCACGAACACCGCGCCGCGACCGGCCCGTACCGTCGCGGCGTTGTTCCATCTCAAGCACCGGCCTATTCGACCCGGTGTACTTTTTCTAGGAGCGCTTACATGGCTGTTGGTCTTGGTCCTTTGCCAACGTTGCACCCGGTTCCAGGTTTTGAACTCGGCATCGCCTCTGCGGGTATCAAGCGCCCGGGGCGCAAGGACGTGGTGGTCATGCGCTGCGCCGAAGGCTCCAGCGTTGCCGGCGTGTTCACCCTCAATGCCTTCTGCGCAGCGCCAGTGATCCTCGCCAAGCAACGCGTGCAAGGCACCGTACGCTACCTGCTGACCAACACCGGTAATGCCAATGCCGGTACCGGCGCTCCGGGCCTGGCTGCCGCCGAGCGCACCTGCGCCAAGCTGGCCGAGCTGACTGGCGTCGAGGCCAGTGCAGTATTGCCATTTTCAACCGGTGTTATCGGTGAGCCACTGCCCGTCGAAAAAATCGAAGGCGCCCTGCAAGCCGCGCTGGACGATCTGTCGGAAAACAACTGGGCTGCTGCGGCTACCGGAATCATGACCACCGACACCCTGCCCAAGGGCGCCAGCCGTCAGTTTCAGCATGACGGTGTGACCATCACCGTCACCGGCATCAGCAAGGGCGCCGGGATGATCCGTCCGAACATGGCCACCATGCTCGGTTACATTGCCACCGACGCCAAGGTCGCACCTCGGGTGCTCAAGGACTTGATGCTCGACGGCGCCAACAAGTCGTTCAACCGCATCACCATCGACGGCGATACTTCGACCAACGATTGCTGCATGCTGATTGCTACCGGCAAGGCGGATGTCGCAGAAGTCAGCGAGGCCAGCGGCCCACTGTTCGAGGCGCTGAAAAAAGCCGTGTTCGAGGTGTGCATGGAAGTGGCTCAAGCCATCGTCCGTGACGGCGAAGGCGCAACCAAGTTCGTCACCGTCGAAGTCAACGGCGGCGGCAACCATCAGGAATGCCTGGATGTCGGTTACGCCGTGGCCCACTCGCCACTGATCAAGACTGCGCTGTTCGCCTCCGACCCGAACTGGGGCCGTATCCTTGCTGCTGTTGGTCGTGCCGGTGTGCCTGAGCTGGACGTCAGCCTGATCGACGTTTATCTGGGCGATGTCTGCATCGCCAGCAAGGGCGGCCGCAGTGCCAGCTACACTGAGGCCCAGGGTTCAGCGGTGATGGCCGAAGAGGAAATCACCATCCGTATCGAGTTGGGTCGTGGCCAGTGCAGCGAAACCATCTGGACTACTGACCTGTCCCACGAGTACGTGAAAATCAACGCCGAGTACCGGACCTGACTTCATCGCGGGGCAAGCCCGCTCCTGTAGGAGTGGGCTTGCCC
>NZ_JBOICA010000021.1:0-90716 GCF_050739775.1 Pseudomonas sp. | reverse complement strand
GTTCAGCTCAACTTGTTCGTCGTCACTGAGCACGATGTCTTGAGAGTTCATAGCGGCACTCCATGTCACGGCTGACTATGGAAGAGTAGCTCAAGTAGGAAATTTATTTTTGAGACAGAACACTAGCGTTGGAGCAATGGTATTGGCTTGCTCTTTCCAGGCATCGGCTCCTTGCCAACCACCTGTTTTCATAAGGTCATGCAATAATTCGCCGACAGTAGGTGGAGTGCACAGATTAGGCTCGGGCCAAGAAAAACCTTCGGAGTAGTCTTTCCTAATAGCAACGAAAACTACCCGTGGGCGTAGCTGTGTAACCCCGAAGTCAGAAGCATTTAGCAAGCGCCAGCCGGGAACGTATCCAAGCTTTTTGAGTTGGTTCTCGACGTTAGTGCGGTAGTCAGCAAATACAGGATCAAGAAGACCGCGGACGTTTTCTAGCATCACCGCTTTTGGGCGGCATTCGTCCACGAGACGAAGTGCTTCGGGAAACAAATCTCGTTCGTCATCGGCACCAAGCTGTTTACCTGCCTTCGAAAATGGCGGGCATGGTACTCCTCCTGCAACCAAATCTACTCCAAAGTAAGGCAAGCCATTAAATTGACGGAGATCTTCTTCCCGTACATTCCATTCGGGGCGGTTCAGGCGCAATGTGGCGCAGGCAGGAGGTTCGATTTCGATCAGTACTTCATGCCCAAACCCCGCCATCTCGAGCCCGAGAGCCTGACCGCCAGCTCCAGCACACATTTCCAATGACGTGAAAAGGCTCATTCTGTCTCCTATGTCAGCCGCAAGTCTGGAGCTGCTCAAAAAACGGAGATAGTAGCATGGTGTATGGATAGACAGGTATTCCTGACGATGAGATGCACCTCTTAATTGAGGCTTGCTGTGTATTCCATCGAGCGTTCGATCAGTGTACAGCACGTTCGCTGAAGGCGAGGGCGGGACAGGTGCTGAGCGGTTGTTTCGGGTCGAGCCAGGGCACGGCGCTTGTGCTGGAGTAAGTATCGATCATGATGGGCTGTGCCTACCAGCTGACGTTGCAAGCCGGCCTTGAGCAGGACGGTACGTCGGCATGGGCGGCGCATTATCTGGTAGGGATGGCCAAGGCACTAGTCGAAGATTTGGCGCATGGCTTGCCAGCATCAGCGTAAGGCTGGACCGGTTTTCTGGCAGTGAGAGCCGGTCCAGTGTTGAAGCAGGGGTGCAGTCTGGCGATCAGACCGCGGCAGCCATCAGCTCGATGTTTCTGTCTGCAACATCAATGATGAAGGGCAGCGGCATGGGGGCTGGCGTGTCGATGGATGTAACCTCGAAACCGCCCACGACGATGGGCTGCCGCTGTTCCAGTACGATCGATTCCTCCGCCAGCCTTTTGACCATTCTCGCGTGGTTCATTGCGATTTCATTGAGCGTTGACACATTACATCTCCGATAGCTGAGCAGGCGTCTGATCGGCGCCCTCAAACGTTAATTTTGGCCGCTGCCGCGTCAGAATTACGTCTTTTCGGGGCCGCTGGGGCGGGCTTGTGCAATAGGCAAGCCAGTCGGTGGCGGGGAGTGGGTGTCGGCTTTTTGAATGCGACGAATGGTGGTGCTGCAGGGCCGCGCGGTCGTTGTCGAGCGCTTGTACCGTCGCGGCCAGGTTGCGGTCAGTTGCTTTCGATGCGGTTATGAATGCTGATCAGGTCCTCGATGTGCGCAAGGCAATGATCGGTGAAGAACTCCCGCGCCCGGTTGATCCGGTACTTGTCGAACAGGCAATGCAAGGCTTGTTCAAGCTTGGAGTAGTTGTTGGTATCGAACTGGGAGATCACCCGAAAGCGATAGGGCACGCCGGTGGTGTACAGCTGGGCGATGCGCTTTTCGACGGAGCCGGTGGTAATGCCAATCTTGATGATTTCGCTGCCTTCAGCGGTGAATAGATTGGTACCCAGCACATAGAGGGTGCCGATATCAGCTGCAAGTTTTTCGAGGTTTTCGTCTTCGATGAGAGTGTCGGTCTCAACTTCGGGACGTTCAACACTGGCTTCAATGGACATTTTGTGGGGCTTGAAGGATTTATCCGCAAAGATGTCGCTAGCATTACGGCAAGTGATGTAAATCCTTGCGAGTACGGCATGGTCGATGTCCTTGTAATTACCATTTTGGACGTTACGCAGATGGGATTCAGTGCCGTAGAACTCAGGGTAGTGAACTTTGACTAATTCTCGAATTTCCTGCGGGGTCATGCCCTCAGGATGGTCACGCAGGATGGTACGTACGACATCGGCAAAGCTGACTTTCTGCTGCATTGATGCTCCATTCCTTTCCATCAGGAGGTAGGGCCGGCACGGCCAAGGGTGATAGCATTTTGCCCAGTATGCGGTGGGCTGTGCCGAAGTCAATTCAAAGCAGCGCCTTCTTAAGTCGCAACCCGATCGGTTAGTCTGATCGAAGACTGGAATGGAACATCTCGACCAAAGGACACGACATTTATGGACATCCGCTTCCCTCAAATCAGCGAGCGCCTGAACAATCGCAAATTCGCGGTAGCAGACAACGTCTCTGGGCTATCCGATGCACGCACAGTGTTTCACTACCAGGTCGAGGGCGATGCCATTTCCAGTACTTACCAAGGCGGCCATATCCGCCTGGGTAACCAGGTTGGCCGTGCGACAGGCCCGGATACCATCGAGCTGCTTTTTCAGTGCTTGACCAAGGAGGGTGAACTGCTTTGCGGCTGGTCCCGCGGCACGCTCGGCGTTGATCACGCAGGGCGTACCACGCTGTCCTTCGTATGGGGCTGGTTGTCGGGTGTGACGGGGGGCGGGGAGTCGAGCTACGTCGAGTGTGTTGCGTAGCGGTTAAGTACCTATACCGACTCAACCACCCACCAGATAGGCCCCAAGCGGAACCTCATGTTTGAGCTTCTTGCAGCTGCCGGGATCGGGCTGATGCCCGGGCGGGCGATCCGCAAACCAGATTCGGCATTTGCCCGGCGGCGGCCAATGGCCGCGGGGAATGTCCATGGCGTCGAACTCGGCTTGTGGCGCTGCGAAAGTCATTTGAAAAGGCCCGTCAGGATCGGGCCTGGCAACCGTCTGCGATTCCGACTCCCTCTCTGCCTGTGCTTGCGCTTTCAGCCCCTGCTGTACCGCAACCCGATCCTGTTCGGCGTTGGGTGGGGTACCCGAAGCCTGGGCCTGCTGCGCCGCCTGGATCAGTTGCAAGTTGCGGTTGCGTAACTGCACGTTGCGACCAACCCGCAGGTTCGAGCGCGCCGCCAGCGTTTCAGCCTGCTGGTACTCCCCCTGCTGAAGCCGCAGCACACCGAGGTAGTGCAGCGTCGCGGGATTGTTCGGCTGGATGTGCAGCGCACGCTCCAGCGTGGCCGCAGCCTGGTCCAGCTGGCCCTCTGCATACTGCTGCGAGGCGGTTTCAATCAGGGTGGTTGATGCGTTGTTACTTTGCGAGGAGGCGCTTCGCTCGGCAGCAACCGAGCAAAGCGATGCGGCGGTGCAGAACGCCAGGATGAGACCTGGCAGAAAACTCTTGGTGGGCATCGGGGGGGCGGACTCGGCTGATCTCGGACGGCACTGTTGCATAACAAACCTTCAGCGCTGCTCGGCTGGGGTTGGTTCACTGTCCTGTCATCACTGATACAGGGGCTTTATAGACTTGGCCCATCACCTGAAGTTCCCGCTCCCACAATGCAGGTTGACTACACCTTGAACGTCGCCATCAACCCCTGCTGATGATTGGCCAGGCGGTTCAATGCCTGGCTGATCTGCGCCGATTCCTCCGCCTGTCCGGAAAGCGATTCAGTCACGTCCCGAATGCTCGCTACGTTGCGGTTCACTTCTTCGGCCACGGCGCTCTGTTCCTCGGCCGCAGAAGCAATTTGCAGGTTCATGTCGGTGATTACCGCTACCGCATCGCCGATACGCTGCAGGGCCGGCACCGCCAGTTCGACCTGGGCCACGCTGCCTTGGGCTTGGCGGTGGCTGCCGTGCATCGAGCCGACCACGTCACGCGTACCTTGTTGCAAGCCTTCGATGACCACGCGAATCTCATCGACCGAGTCCTGGGTGCGTCGGGCCAGGTTGCGTACTTCATCAGCGACCACCGCAAAACCGCGGCCTGCTTCACCTGCACGCGCCGCTTCGATGGCGGCGTTCAAGGCCAGCAGGTTGGTCTGCTCGGCGATGGCGCGGATCACCTCAAGCACTGAGCCGATCTGTTCGCTACGGTTGGCAAGCTGTTGCACTTCTTGCATGCCGGCGGTCATTTCGCCGGCCAGTTGTTCGATGGCGCGGGTAGTGGTGCCAATCAGTTCCAGGCCTTCGCGGGTGGCCAGGTCGGCGCCGCGTGCTGCCTCGGCGGCTTGCGCAGCGTTGCGCGCGACATCCTGGGCGGTAGCGCTCATTTCTTGCGAGGCGGTGGCCACCTGGTCGACTTCGCGGTACTGCTGCTGCATGCCGGCGCTGGTCTGGCTGGCAATGGCCGCCGACTGGTCGGCTGTGCTGCGGGCATCCTGTACCGAGGCCTTCACGTCGGCGATCAGCGGTTGCAGTTTGTCGAGGAAACGGTTGAACCAGGCCACCAGCTCACCCAGTTCATCCTTGCGGGCGTAGTCCAGGCGGCGGGTCAGGTCGCCTTCGCCGCTGGCGATGTCTTTGAGCATCGCTGCAACGTTGAGGATCGGGCGCGTCACGCCACGGGCGGTCATCCAGATCACCACCAGGCCTAGCACGGCGGCGCCAAGGGCCATGAGCAGGCTGCTGAGGTTGGCGCTGCTGTTGTGGGCGTCAAGACGGGCGTTGAGTTCAAGAGCTGGCGCCTGCAGGACCTGCTCGGGCACTTCCAGCAACACGCTCCACGGCTGCGCGCCGGGAACCGGGGCGAACGACTGGCTGACCTGAAGTATGCCGTTGTCGGTGAATTCTGCCGCCTTGCCTGCGCGCATCTGCGTGGACAGGGCGCTGGCGTGTTGGCCGAATACCGCTTCGATTTTCTTGCTCAACTGGGTGCCATCACGGCTGTGCCCAGCCAGCAGGCCGGCGGGGCTGACGATGCTGACCTGGCCGTTACCGTCGAACAGTTCCTGACGACCGTCGAGGCTCAACTGCTGCAGGTTGTCGAGGCTGATGTCCAGGCCCATCACGCCAATGACCTTGCCGTCCTGCTTGAGTGGGATGGCGATGCTGGTCATCAGCGGTGTACGGTCGCCGACGTTGTCGAAGTAGGGGTCGACTACGCAGGTTTCAGCGGTTTCAAGTGGGCAGGTCAGCCAGCGGTTGTAGGCGGAGCCGTTGGCCGCAAGGCTGGTGTCGGCAAGCATGGCTTCGGGCATCGCCTCGGACTCCAGCTGGCCGGCCTGCGGCTGTGACCAATACAGGGAAAACCGCCCGGTTTCATTGCTGCCTACGGCCGTTTGATCGATAAACCCGGCGTCATTGCCATCGAGGGCGTTGGGCAGAAAGACCAGGTACAGGCCAAGCAGCTCAGGGTTATCACCCAGTGCCGTCCTGGTTTGCTGGGTCAGTACCTGGCGAAGGTTGTCGACGCCCTGGGCCTTGAGCGCCAGCAGCAGGTGAGAAACGCCATTGCCATACAGGTAGGCGTCCTTGAAATAGCGCTGGATGCGCACCGCCTGCAGTTGGGCATAGGTATGCAAGCGCAGGCGGGCGTTCTGATCGAGCATCTGTGCGTTGGCACTGTTGACCAGCGCAGCACTGCGGTTGGATTGAAACAACGCAGCCGCCATCAGCAGCCCGACGATGGCCAGCAGGCAGAGACCGGCGAGCAGGGTGATCTTCCATTGAATCAGCAGGCGGCGCAGCAGCATGGTGACGTCCTTGTGGTTACAGGGCGGTGGGCAGAGGGCGATGTTGATAGCCGAGGCTTTGCACATGCCATGCAGACGGTCCTGTGTGCTGCCGTTCCAGGTACACGCGAAGAGACTGGCATGAGGGATGGCGCTTACTTTGGTTTGAAATTGTTTTTATGTGCCCAGAGGCAGGGGGAAAGTAAGAAGAGTGCGATGGGTGTGTCAATTAAAATCTCACAAATTCCTTCAAGGCTGAGTTTGCTTTTCTCCATTGCTCGCGGATTTATCGCTCTATCCTGCGGCTTTTAACGCTGATTGGGTCGGTGGAGGTGTCTATTAAAATAGACAGGATTTTATCGGCACCTACAGAGACGCTTGTAGCGCCTCGATAAACACCGCCTCCGCCCGGCTCATGCGCTGTTCGCGGTTCCACAGCAGATGTATGTCCACATCGGCAATCCCGTCATGCGGCGGCAGCGGCCAGAGCAAACCCGCTTCGACATCCGCGGCCACCACATGGGCCGGCAGGCAGCCAACACCAAACCCGGCAATCACCAGGCGCCGCACTTCTTCCAGGCTTGGTGACGAGGCGACAATGCGTCCACTGAACCCCTGCTGATCGCGAAAAATGGTCAGTGGCGAGAGCATGCCGCCGATCTGGTCGCTGGCGAAGCTGACGAAGTTCTCCCGTTGCAGGTCGCCCTCGGCGACGTCCTGCTTGCCGAACAGCCTGTGGTGCTTGCCACAGAAGAAGGCATAACGCTGACGCAGGAACAGGCGCTGCTCCAGCCGCGGCTGCGGCCGGCGGTTGAGGCTCAGGCCCAGGGTCGCGGTTTTTTCCTGCAGGGCGCTGACGATGTCGGAACTGCGCATTACCTCGATATCCAGGTCGACCCGCGGATGCTGGCGATGAAAATCGGCAAGAAAGCTGTCGAAGCGCTCGCAGAAGATCCGGCTGATCATCAGCAGGCGCACTTTGCCGATCACTTCGTCGGCAGGCTGCTCCAGCACACCGCTGACCTGAGACATCTGCCCATAGATTTCCCCTGCCAGGTGGAAGATCTGCTCGCCCACTTCGGTCAGGGCAAAGCGCGGGCCACGGCGGGCGATCAACTGGCGCCCGAGCTGCTCCTCCAGACGCTTGAGGGCCTGGCTGGCGGCCGGTTGGGTCAAATGCAGGCGCGCGGCGGCGCGGCTGATACTGAGTTCCTGACCGATCACCCGAAAGGTGCGCAGCAGGTTCCAGTCCAGGCGGTCGTTGAGCAGGCGGTCAGGCATGGCAGGGCTCTGTGACGTAAATATAACGGTGGTTAATAATTTGAATAATAAATAGAAAATTGACTAATCATAGCCCCGGGACGAAAAATCGTTCCCACACGGCGTCACCTAGAGCGCCCGCACGCACCGTGCTCTCCTGCCAGAAAAATAATCAAAGGAGCCTGACCCATGACACCTTCTGCTTCGCCTCAGCCGCGCCGGGCGGCGGCTGCCGCCTTTATCGGTACCATGATCGAGTGGTACGACTTTTACATCTACGCCACGGCCGCAGCGCTGGTGTTCGGCGCCTTGTTTTTCCCCTCCGACGACAAGCTGTTCAGCACCATGGCTGCCTTCGGCACTTTTGCTGTGGGCTTTTTCGCTCGGCCGTTGGGCGGCATTGTCTTTGGTCATATCGGTGACCGCATCGGGCGCAAGAAATCGCTGGTGATCACCCTGGTGATGATGGGCGTGGTCACGGTGTGCATCGGCCTGTTGCCGACCTACGCCCAGATCGGTGCCACCGCGCCGGTGTTGCTGATTCTGCTGCGCATCGTCCAGGGCATTGCCGTAGGCGGGGAGTGGGGCGGGGCGGTGTTGATGGCCGGTGAGCATGCACCCAAGGGCCGGCGGAACTTCTTTGCCTCCTTCGCTCAGTTGGGCAGCCCGGCTGGCTTGATCCTGTCGCTGCTGGCCTTCAGCGCAGTCACCCGTTTGCCTGAAGAAGACCTGATGAGCTGGGGCTGGCGCTTGCCGTTCCTGGCCAGTGCCCTGTTGCTGCTGGTGGGCCTGGCGATTCGCCTGGGGGTCAACGAGTCGCCGGAATTCCTCGCCAGCCGCGAGCAGGCCAGCAAGGCCAAGCGTAAGGAGCAGGCACCGGTGATGGAGGTGCTGCGCACCGCCTGGCGCCCACTGCTGTTGTGTATTGGCGCCAATACCCTGGGCATCGCCGGGGTGTATTTCACCAACACCTTCATGATTGCCTACAGCACCCAGCAACTGGCCCTGCCGCGCTCGCTGATTCTGGAATGCCTGTTCGTGGTGGCGATTATTCAGTTCTGCATCCAGCCCATGGCGGCCTGGGTGGCAGAGAAGATCGGCGCCACGCGTTTCCTCTGCCTGGTGTCGCTGCTGGCCATGGCCTCGCCGTATCCGATGTTTGTGCTGGTCAGTTCCGGCCAGGCGCCGCTGATCATTGTCGGTATCGCCCTGGCGGTGGTGTGCATGGCGTCCTTCTACGCGGTGATCGCCGGCTACGTCAGCGGCATGTTCGACACCCGCGTGCGTTACACGGCGATCTCCATGGCTTACCAGGTGTGTGGTGCAATCGCCGGTGGCCTGACGCCGCTGGTGGGCACTTGGCTGGCGCACAAGTTTGTTGGTCAGTGGTGGCCGATGGCGCTGTTCTACAGCGTGATTGCGGCGATCTCGTTGCTCTGCGTGCTGGCCCTGGCGCGCCGCCATGCTGCAGCCCATCGCCTGGAAATGGCCTGATCCCTCAACGATTACTGGAGTAGTTGCGATGTTGAAAAGCAACGGCGAACGCCTGTGGGCGAGCCTGATGGCCATGGCTGAAATCGGCGCGACGGCCCGTGGCGGCAGTTGCCGCCTGGCCCTGAGCGCAGAAGACCAGGCCGGACGCGAACTGTTCGCCCACTGGTGCCGCGAAGCGGGCCTGACCCTGAGCGTTGACCCTATCGGCAACCTTTTTGCCCGTCGCCCCGGCACCGATCCTGAAGCCGCGCCGGTGATGATCGGCAGCCACCTCGATACCCAGCCTGAAGGCGGGCGTTTCGATGGTGTGTACGGCGTGCTGGCCGGACTTGAGGTGGTGCGCCGTCTCAATGACCTGCAGATCCAGACCCGCAAGCCGCTGGAAGTGGCGGTGTGGACCAACGAAGAAGGCGCCCGCTTCACCCCGGCCATGTTCGGCTCGGCGGTGTTCACCGGCAGCATGCGGCTTGAGGATGCCCTGGCGGTGCGCGATGCCGATGGCGTCAGTGTCGCCGAAGCGCTGCAGCGCAGCGGATATGCCGGCAAACGTCCCTTGGGCGGTGCGCTGGATGCATACTTCGAGGCGCATATCGAGCAGGGCCCGATCCTTGAGGACAACGCCAGGAGCATCGGTGTGGTCAGTGGCGGCCAGGCCATCCGCTGGCTCGACGTGCAGGTTGAAGGCATGGCCGCTCACGCCGGCACCACGCCGATGCCGCTGCGCAAGGACGCCCTCTACGGCGCCGCGCCGATGATCCAGGCGATTGAACAATTGGCCTGCGACTTCGCGCCCCAGGGCCTGACCACGGTGGGCGAACTGAGTATCAGCAAGTCGTCGCGCAATACCATTCCCGGACGGCTGCAGTTCACCATCGACCTGCGTCATCACCTCGACAGCGCCATTGACGACATGGAGCAGCAGGTCAATAAACGCCTGCAAGCCATCGCCGCTCAACGTGGCCTGAAGGTCAGCATCAGCCGCCACTGGGTCAGCCCGGCAACACCTTTTGACGCCGACTGCGTGGCAGCGGTGCAACAGGCGGTGGATGGCCTGGGTTACGCCCAACAATCGATTGTCAGCGGTGCCGGTCACGATGCGATCCTGCTGGCGCGCTATTGCCCGACCGCCATGGTGTTCATCCCCTGCGTTGGCGGCCTGAGCCACAACGAGGCTGAAGACGTGTTGCCCGAGGACGTGCGCCAGGGCGCCGATGTACTGCTCAATGCCGTGCTGGCTCGCGCCGGCCGGGTCGAATAAGGACAAGCTCATGCGTTGCTACTTCCACCCTGAACAGCTTCTGCACCATCCGCGCAGCTACTACTCCCGCGGCCAGATGCGCACGCCTCAGGAAGTGCCCGAGCGTGCCCGGCACCTGCTGCTGGCTGCCCAAGGACTCGGCTTCGAGATCGCGCAGCCCATCGACGCCGGCCTGCAGCCGTTGCTGGTGGTGCATGGTGCGCCGTACCTGACCTTTCTCGAGGAGGCTCACCAGCGCTGGAAGGAGATCCCCGAGGACTGGGGCGACGAGGTGATGTCGAACATCTTCGTGCGTGAGCCCAATGCCTTGCGCGGCATCCTTGCCCAGGCTGCCCGCTATCTGGCTGATGGCAGTTGCCCGGTGGGTGAGTTGACCTGGCGTTCGGCCTACTGGTCGGCGCAAAGCGCGGTGGCCGGTGCCAGGGCCCTGCTCGATGGCGAACCGGCAGCCTATGCCCTGTGCCGTCCACCGGGGCACCACGCCCGAGCCGAAGCGGCCGGAGGCTTCTGCTACCTGAACAACGCCGCCATTGCCGCCCAGGTGCTGCGCGAGCGCTTCAGCCGAGTGGCGGTGCTCGACACTGACATGCACCACGGCCAGGGCATCCAGGAAATCTTCTACGAGCGCGACGATGTCCTGTACGTCTCGGTGCACGGTGATCCGACCAACTTCTACCCAGGCGTAGCCGGATTTGCCGACGAGCGCGGCAGTGGTGCGGGGCAGGGCTATAACCTCAACCTGCCGATGGCCCACGGTGCCAGTGAGGCGGACTTTCTTGGCCAGTTGGACGTGGCGTTGGCGGCAGTGACGGACTTCGGCGCCGAGGTGCTGGTGCTGTCACTGGGCTTTGATATCTATGAGCTGGACCCACAGAGCAAGGTGGCTGTTACCTGCGCAGGTTTCGCCAGGTTGGGTGAGCGTATTCGTGGGCTGGGTGTGCCATGCCTGATCGTTCAAGAAGGCGGTTATCACCTGGAGAGCCTGGAGGATAATGCGCGGGCGTTCTTTGCCGACAAGCAAGACTGGCACTTGTAGGAGCGGCGCAAGGATTTTCAATCGAGGGTGTGTTTTTTTTCGGCCATTTTCGCCTTGGTCCGCGTTTTAACCACCCGTTTACCCGCACCCGCACTGCCTTTGCGCTTCTTCTTCCAAGGCGTGCGCGGCATCGCCGGCCCACTGATGGTCAGGCTCAACCCTGCGCAGCGCTGCACCTGCTTGCTCATCCATGCCGACTGCTTGGCGACAAACTCTTCCAGGCTCATCTCACCGCTCTGGACCATGTCCAGGGCCTGTTCCCAGATTGCCGTGGTGCCCGGGTCGGCGATGGCCCGGGGCACGGCGTCAATCAGGCTGAAGGCCGCGGGCGTGGCACACAGCGCTTTGCCCTGTTTGACCAGGTAGCCGCGATCCAGCAGGCCCTGGATGATCCCGGCACGGGTGGCTTCGGTACCGATGCCGGTGGTGTCCTTGAGCTTTTGCTTGAGGCGCGGGTCGTCCACCAGTTTGGCCACGTTTTTCATGGCCTTGATCAGGTCGCCCTCGGTGAAGGGTTTGGGCGGTTGGGTCCACAAGTCCTTGAGGTTGACCTCGGCCACGGCGCAGTCCTGGCCTTGGTGCAAGGCTGGCAGCACCTGCGCGACTGGAGCCTCACGGCCTTTGGCCGGGGTCAGGGCCTCAGGCAGGGCGCGGCGCCAGCCCGGTTCGACGATGTGTTTGCCTACCGCGCGCAAGGCCTGGCCGGCGCAGTCGAAGTCGGCCTGGGTGCGGTCGTACTCGTGGTTGGGCAGGAACTGCGCCAGGTAGCGGGCGCGAATCAGGGTATAGACCGCCTTGTACTTGGCTGGCAAGCGCGAGGGGTCGCTGGCCGCTGCGGTGGGGATGATGCCGTGGTGGGCACTGACCTTGGCGTCGTTCCAGGCCCGTGAACGGTGCTCGGCCTGCAGGTACCCCCGTAGCGGCGCAAGGCTGGGGTCGGCACGCAGCAGCGCGGCAAGGATGGCCGCCGCTTCAGCGTGCTGGCTCTGTGGCAGGTAGCCGCAGTCGCTGCGCGGGTAGGTGATCAGCTTGTGGGTTTCATACAGCGCCTGGGCGATGTCGAGGGTTTCCTGGGCACCGAAGCCGAATTTTTTCGAGCACAGTTCCTGCAGGGTGCCGAGGTCGAAGGGCAAGGGCGCGGCTTCGCGTACCCGCTCGGTGGCGATCTTGACCACGCGTGCATGGGCAGCATTGCTGATAGCAGCGGCTGCCTGTTGAGCCAGGGCCTGGTTCAGGCAGCGCCCCTGATCGTCGCAGGTGTCTTCGGCGGCGCGCCATTGTGCGGCGAAACGTGTTCCGGCGCTGTCGAGCACAACATCAATGGCCCAGAAAGCCACCGGCACAAAATCGGCGATGCTGCGGTCGCGGTCCACCACCAGACGCAGGGTCGGGGTTTGCACCCGGCCCACCGGCAGTACGCCCTGATAACCGGACTGGCGTCCGAGCAGGGTGAACAGGCGGCTCATGTTCATGCCGATCAGCCAGTCGGCGCGCGAGCGGCCCAGGGCCGAATGGTACAGGCTGAAGGTCTCGCTGCCGGGCTTGAGTGCAGCCAGGGCCTTGCGGATCGAGGCGTCGTCCAGGGCCGACAGCCACAGGCGGCGGACCGGCCCGCGGTAGCGGCAGTGCTCAACCAGCTCACGGGCGATCATCTCGCCCTCGCGGTCGGCGTCAGTGGCGATCACCAGCTCCCGGGCCTCGCCCAGCAGACGCTTGACCGCCTTGAACTGACTGGCGGTTTTCGGCTTGACCAGCATCTTCCACTGGCTCGGGATGATCGGCAGGTCGGCCAGCACCCAGCGTTTGTAGCGGGCGTCGTAGCTGTCGGGCGGTGCGGTTTCGAGCAGGTGGCCGATACACCAGGTGACGGTGACGTCAGGACCCACCCAGCAACCATCGCCGCGGCGGTTGGCACCGAGGACCTTGGCGATATCCTTGGCCTGGGAGGGCTTTTCGCAGAGAAACAGACGCATGCCGGCTGGGTGTCATTCTATGGCTGGGGTGAAGCATAGGATGCGCAGGATTGACAGGGCTGGCAAGTTTTATCTGTATGTATATACAGCTTCAGGGCTGCTGGCGAGGATCCTGCCTCCGGTTGTCACCGGGCGCCGGCCTTGCGTGCCAGCACTGACCAGGTATGCCAGTGTTTGCTACGACCGAGCAGGGTCTGTCCCGGTTGATTGTGTTCATGCAAATCAAGCACGTCGAAACCGCTGAACAGCTGCTCGACCTGCTCGGGCTCATGGATGCTCAGGTCGCCACGGTCCAGTTGCGCCCAGCTGTCTTGCGGCCCCATGAAATGCCCGCAGAACACGCCCCCCGGACGCAAGGCGCGGACGATTTTCTGCCAGGCCTGCTCGAAGGCCTGAGGCGGGCAGAAGAACAGGCTGGAACATGCGCTGATCAAGTCGGCTTGCGGGTAATCGAAGTCTTCGAAGCGGCTTTGTTGTGCTTCAAGTCGAGGGTGCTCGCTGAGGTCCTGCAGATGCGCCAGGGCATTGGCATCCTGGTCGAAGGCATGCACGACAAAGCCTTGCTCGAGCAGATAGCGGGTATCTCGACCTGCGCCGCAACCAACGTCCACGGCGATGCTCCCAGCGGCCAAGCCTGACTGTTCAACAGCCTGCATCAGATGCGGATAGACAGGCAGCTGCCGGGCTGCGATGTGGTATTGGGCTCGACTCAAGGCTTTGTTATTCAAGGGCGATGGGTCTCAGAAGCGTGTATGGGTTGTTTATTGAGAATGAAACTGCTCATGACTTGTAAGTCATTCTCATTGCTGATGAGGTGTGCGGGCTAGACTGTAAAGCTTGAGTCAGTGGCGTTCAATTCAGGCGTGTCGTCATCCAGCCTTGCGCAGGGTCAGGTTGATCCGCAGATTGCCCAACAGTGGATGCGCGCCTGGTTTGAGCGGTAGCACCCCGTGAAAGCGCAGACGGTCCTCGCCACCCCAGACCAGCACATCACCATGACGTAGGCTAATCCGCTGGGTGGGTTCATTGCGGACATATCCACCTAATAGAAACACCGCGGGCAACCCTAGCGACACCGACACGATCGGCTGGGTGAAGTCGCGCTCGTCGCGGTCCTGATGCAGGCTCAGGCGATTGCCGGGGCGATAACAGTTGACCAGGCAGGCATCGGGTTGAAAATCGCTGAACCCGGCCCTGGCGGCCGCGCGGTTGGCCAGCTCCAGCAGCACCTCGGGCAATACTGGCCAGGGCCGATTGCTCAGGGGGTCGAGCGGACTGTAGCGGTAGCCTTGACGGTCACTGACCCAGCCCAGCGCACCACAATTGGTCAGCCCTACGGCCATCTTCAGTCCACCGGGTGTGAGCATATGGCGAAAGGGCGCCTGGGCGACAACCTCACGCAGTACCGGCAGCAACGCCTGCACCTGGGGCAGGGCAAAGCCTGGCAATACCACCGCCTGTGTGCCGACCCACTGCGGTTGCAGTGGATCTTGAGGGTCAAACAGATCCAGCTCGGTTTGCATCATCGACGACAATTCACGACGCGGGCAGGGGACATGGCCTGTATGATAAGGCGCTTTACCGGGCATGCGTCACCCCGAACCCTGCGTTCGAACCCAGGTAGCACGGCCCCTGAGCCGCCCGTAGAGGAAAAAATAAACTTTTTGAATTCAAGGGGTTGCCAGCTCAATCGAATGAGTCCATAATTGCGTCCATCGAAAACGAGGCGACTGAAAAGCCTAGCGTTTTCAAGGGGATAGCGGTCGTATTGAGTTGTTTCCCTAAAGAGTTGTATATGTTTGAGATCGCTGTTCAAAGGGTCTTGGGCATTTGAGGCCGAGTAGCAAAGTGGTTATGCTCCGGATTGCAAATCCGTCTACGCCGGTTCGATTCCGACCTCGGCCTCCATTACAGAAAGCCCCGCAATCATTGAGGTTGCGGGGCTTTTTTCATGCCTGCGGATTATCGAAAGCCACCAGTTTGGGACAAATTTGGGACACCGATGGAAATTGCGTGTCCCGCAGCGCATCGGCAAACTCCGCTTCATGGCTACTTACGAACAGCGCCCAGGCGGCGCATGGCGGGCAAAGATCCGCCGAAAAGGATACCCCGCACTTTCCGCAACCTTCGACACCAAGGCCGAGGCCCAGCGCTGGGCGGCCGAGATTGAAGGTGACATGTCGCGAGCAAGATTTGTTGATATGCGCGAAGCCGAGCGAACGACCTTGGCCGAGGCACTCGACCGCTATGCGAACGAGGTCAGCGTAGCGAAGAAGGGCGCTAAGCAGGAGCTGACTCGCATCAACAAGTGGAAGAAGAACGCCTTGGCCGGCAAGGGTCTTGCCGTGTTGAAGTCCAGCGACTTTGCTGCGTACAGGGATGGTGAGCTCAAGGAGGGTAGGTCCGTGTCCACGGTCAAACTTGACCTGGCGATCATCAGCCACATGTACACAGTGGCGATCAAGGACTGGGGGATCGAGGGGCTGAGCAACCCAATATTCAAACTGCGTATGCCTAAGGGGGCAAAGGAGCGGGACCGCCGGCCAATGAGCATTGAGCTCGCCGGGGTGATAAAGAAGGCGGGAGAGATTCACGCCGAGATGCCGGCGTTCATCGAGCTGGCCGTCGAAACGGCCATGCGCCGTGGCGAGCTTTGCGGCCTTCGCCGCGAGAACGTCAAAGAGAAGCATGTCCTGCTTGAAGACACGAAGAACGGGACCAGGCGGCTTGTGCCGCTGTCATCGAAAGCCCGGGCGGCTCTCGAAAGCCTGCCGTACCGGCTTGATGGCAATGTTTTCTCCCTGGCCCCTCACTCGGTCAGCCTCTACTTCAACAGGGCCTGTAAAGCGGCTCTGGTGAAAGACCTCCACTTCCATGACCTGCGCCACGAAGGAACCTCCAGGCTCTTCGAGAAAGGGCTTTCGATCATGGAAGTGGCAAGTATCACGGGGCACAAGACGATGAGTATGCTCAAACGTTACACGCATCTGTGCCCGGACACGCTGGCCGACAAACTGGGTTAGCGGACGCTGGCCAGTGTCGGCGGGGCATGACGCTTGCGCCCCGACTTGGCCTGTACATGCAGGCCCTGCTCGTACTCCTGCAGAAACTTTCGCACTGTACTCACCCTCCAGCAAATGCGGCTGCCTTGCTTGAAGAATGGCGGTAGCCAGCTGGCCCCGACCTGTCTGGCGCTCCTGATTGAAGACTCCGACCGCCCGAGCATCTTCGCCAGCTCGGGGATGTGGATTACCTCTTGCTCCATGTGACCCCCTCAAAAGATGAATCGGGCTGTGACCAGGTTTGCGCTGGGCAGGCGCGCAAGCACCGTCCCATCGTCGAATTGGTCGCCAGTCGGCGGTTGATGTTGCTCTTCGGCCTGGGTGCCGGCGAAGGCACCGGCGATGGTCCCGATGTAGAAGCCCAGCACCAGGGCGGCAACCAGACAAACGATGATGGTTCTGACTTTCATAGCTGCACCTCATCGTTGGGCAGTGCCTTGGCATCCAGCTCCCCCAACACCTCACATGCGATGGAGAACGCTGCCTCCCCGAGGCTCGTTACCTGGAGGATCCGCACCAAGCCATTACGCAGTTCGTCGTTCTCCTCATCCCGCGCAGTCAGGTCGGCCTGCAGTTGGTCACGCTCGGCCCGCAGCCGCTCCATCTCACCATCCCGCGCAGCGAACGCCTTGGCACCCTGGTCGGCCATGTCACCGGCACTGAAGCAATCCTGGCACTGTTCGGTTGATGCTCCATTGCAGGTGCAGGGCATTCGCCCCTGACTGTAGTCGCACATCTTCTTGTCATTGCTCATGCTGGTTCTCCTGCGCCCGCTGCTGGCGGGCGGCGCTGCATTTACTGTGGTTGCCCCGGTTGCGCGGCTTATCGCAGATGTCGCATACGGCGGGGAGGTCGAGCGGGCGCATGGGACACCCGCGGATAACGGTCTTGCGGCGAAGAACGGTCATTGCTGGCTCTCCAGCAGCTCCACGACCTCGGCGATTCCGGCGGCGCTGCTCGGTGGCCGGCCCTCGGCGAGTTTCTTCAGGTTGGTGATGACCTGGGCCAGGCCGTTGGGTAACTTGAGCGTGTCGCGTTGGGCGAACACCATTTCCGTGGCGTCGCGGCGGCCTTCGAGAAGCATCACGCGGTTGATGACAGGCGCAGAGTTAGGCTGTCGGGCCTTGGTAGTGGCCGCTTGGGCGTTTTGGTTCATGGTTGGGCTCCGGCGAGCGCCGGTTGCCCGGCGCGGTATTGGTTAAGCAGCCGACTTCAGGGCCTGGAGTGCGAAGTACACGCGGGCACAGGCCTCGGTATCCGGGCGGGCGCGGTGTCCGCCGACCAGGTCTTCGCCGGTGAAGAACTTCAATGCCTCGGCAACGGTGGGCTGCTTGAACTGCTTGCCACGTCCGGCGGCGATCATCTTGTCAGTGGGCGGGCACTGCACAATGTTGGTGGTGGCCTGGCAGGTGCAGAACTTGTCGCCTTCGCGGAACTGGTTCGCCACTTCTTCGCCCTGGAAGCGCATCAGGCCAATGCGCAAGATGCGGTCATCGAACGAGACATTGTGAGCGACCCGCAGGCCAGCCTGGCGCCAGATACCCATGAACCCTTCAAGCGCTTCCTTTTCCGGAATGCCGTGCTCAAGCGCGAATTCGTTGGTGATGCCGTGGATTACCGCGACTTCGTTGGGAATGTCCCAGCCATCAGGACGCACCATGGCTTCGAAGCTGTCGACCAGCTGGCCCTGGGGCGTGTAGAGCAGGGCGCAGATGTCGACGATGTGGGGTTGACGTGGGTCGTCGCTTGGGTCACGGAACAGCGGGAGGCCGGTGGTTTCGGTGTCGAAGATGCAGATCAGTTCGGACATGGTGTTTTCCTCTGGCACGAAAAGGGCGTCCGAAGACGCCCGTGGTTTTACTGATTTTGTTCAGCGGTGTTTGTAGGTCTTGGTCAGGTCGCCGTTGACGACGTGTCCGCGCTGCAGCACCAGGTTGGCCAGCGCGGCGCGGTCCTTCTGGCTGTGGCTGGCCTGGGTGAGTAGGCCAAAGTAGCTGTTGGCGGTCTCGCGCAATTGCTCGGCTGGTACAGCGGCAGTGCGCTTCATGGCCTGGGCCACGGATCGCTTCCGGGTGATTCGCCGCCAGGGCTTGATCACATGCCCGACGAAATCCACGCCACGGTCAATCGGCTGCAAGATGGTCTTCGTCGGATTGAGCCGGGCGCCAAGGGCTGGCAGGAAGGCTTCGATATCGGCTTTCCAGGCGTTCAATTGCTGCGGTGATTCATGCAGCAGCACAAAGTCGTCGACGTAGCGTACGTAGTGTTTGACCCCGAGCCGGTGCTTGCAGAACTGATCCAAGGCGTCGAGGTAGACGTTGGCGAAGAACTGCGATGACAGGTTGCCGATCGGCAGACCCAGGTGCGAGGGCTGCGCGGTCAGTCGTTTGTGCTGCGGTACTCGGTTGAAGAGGTGCGCCGGGCTACGAACGTCGTAGTTCTCGCGCGGGTCGTGCATCAGCACCTGGTCCGCCAGTGCCTGCCACCACGGCTCAGTAATTCGCTGCTCCAACTGGCGGGCCAATACTCGCTTGTCGATGGCCACGAAGAAGTTGGCAAGGTCGCACTTCAGGTAGAAGGCAGATTTCGACCAGTTTTGCGTCTGGCTGCGGACCTTCGCCTCAAGGCGCCGTGCGGCGTACAGCGTGCCTCGCCCTGGAATACAAGCGCAGCTGTCCGCTATGAAGCTGCGCTCGATAGCCGGGCCAATGTGGTTGTACAGCAGGTGGTGCACGATGCGGTCGCGGAAGTCGGCGGCCCACACCTCGCGCGGCTTGGGCCGGGTGACCACGAAGCAGATTGAGCGGCCTGGCCGGTATTGGCCGGTCACCAGGTCGCCGTGAAGCGCCGTCAGGTTCTGCTCCAGGTTCATTTCGAAAGCCAGCGCGCTGGCGCTGTTGCGCTTGGAGCGCCGGCAGTCGTAGTAAGCCTGGACCAGATCGCTGAACGGGTAGGGCGTTGAAGCTGCGGACGGGGCGGACGCGGAGCTCGTTGTTCTTGTCGTTGTTGTTCTGATTGCCATCATCGAAGTTCATGTTGAATGCGTTGTTGGCGGAGCGCTGCGACCTGTCGTGCTATCTACGTCACCCTGCCGAATACTCAGCAGGGAAACTGCGCTGGACCTACGCGGACGCTTTAGACCGGCGGTATCCAGGGTGCGCATAGCGGTGACCAAAGGTCAGCGGCACGACCAGGTTCAATTCGCACAGACCAGAAAGCCTTGGCTCTCAGGTAGCGGGCGCGGTTGGGGTAGAGCGTTTCCAGGCGTTGGCCTGTTTGCCGATTGAGGTAGTGACCTCCATCGTCTTGGCATGCTGAGGCACGCTGATGAATCGACTTTCCTTGAACAGCCGCATCAGGAATTCGATCACCTGGACCTTCTCGACCAACTGAGTCAGGTGCGGGCGCTTGTCCTGCGTGGCATTGGCCCGGGCAATGAGCATCAGTACGTCGATGCACTCATCAATCACGCGCTTACCCAATGATTGCTTGAGGTCACGCGGTATGTTTCGGGTCAGGTTCGTGGCCATCTGCAGCAGGCCAAGCGATGACTTGTAGATCGATAGATCGGTGTGCATTGCCATGCGGCTGCTCCTCCTTGAGCAACCGGCCGCAAGCGGCCGGATTGAATGAACGAATTAATCGATAAGCGACCTGCGGACGGGGCGGACGCGGAGCTCGTAGCTCTTGCCGTTGTTGAGCTGATTGCCATCAGCGAAGGTCATGGTGAATGCGGTGTTGGCGGAGCGCTGCGAACTCGACCAGTACCAGTCGGCCTGGAACGCTTCAGGCTCACCCTGGGCGAATCCTGGCACCTGGGTCTTGGCTGGCGACTCTTCGGTGTACAGCAGGCCAACCGGCAGGCTGTTGGGGTTGTCGCCGTCACGGTTCCAGCAGTAGTTCTCACGGCTGGTCGACTTGAAGTGGCGGTACTGCAGCTCCTGCACGTCGCGCGCCGGGATCGCCCAGTCGGTGAAACCGCCGATATCCAGAGCCAGCACCTTCTGAGCCAGCTCGCTGCCGGCTGCGGCCATGGCTTCGGTGTTGCTGCGGCTGTCGGTGAAACTGTCGGCGCCGTCGATCTTCTCGCCGTACTTGCCCCATTCACCGACCAGCTCATGCTCGGCACTGGCGGTGATGTTGGCGAAGCGCTGGCCGTTCTCGACGGTGATGCCGGAGAAGAAGCCGCCACCGAAGGCCTGGCCGATCTCGGGAAGTTGTACTGCAGGTTCTGCTGTATCTACTGCGTTCATGTGCTGCTCCTTTGCAGGCAACAAAAAAGGCGCTGATGCGCCCCTGTTCGAATGAATGAAGGATTAAATGAACAACCTGCGGACGGGGCGGACGCGGAGCTCGTCGTCCTCGACGAGGCTGAGCTGATTGCCAACAGCGAAGTGCAGGCCGAATGCGGTGAAGGCGGAGCGCTGCGAACTCGACCAGTAGTAACAATCCTGGACGAACACCTCAGGGCAGTTCACCCAGCCCTGGTACAGCTCGGCAGTGGCGGGCAGGTAGAAGTCGTTGTGGTTGTCGGCCGTGTACTTGCTCGCAGCGCGCGCGGCAGGGTGACTGCCTTCCTCCAGCAGGATCGCGCTATTGGCCAGACCATCGGTCTTGCTTGTGGCGCCAGAGGTTTCGCCGCGGCGCCCCCATTCATGGCTGCCAGCGTCTTCTGCAGTGATGATCAGGTAGTGCTCAGGCACATCGCCGCGCGCTGCCACCAGGCCGCCGTTGATGCCTCCCTGGCCCGGCCATGGCTGGCCGACAGCAGGGATGTCGTTCTGGGTGATCGGCTGCACATTGGCCGCAGGCGGTAGAACCTGGGCGAACACGCTGGCCACCGCCAACTTAGCCAGGGAAGACGCCGGCATCTTGATCGTGGTATCGCCGTGCTTCAGGGTGATCATTTCAGGTTTCATGAGCTTTCCTCAGTATTTGGCGACCTCTTCCAGCTTCTTCTGCTGGTGAGCGCTTAGAAGGGTGCGGGGGCCGTGGCGCTTGAAGTTGACCCGCAGGTTTTCGACGAATTCTTCTTCCCAGGCGCCGTCCGCGTGAAGTTCTGCGGCGGCCAGCAGAGAGCTGAACTCCTCGATCCGATCGTAAATTTCTTCAACGGTCTGACTGGCCATGGGTGGCGCTCCTGATCAGGCAGCGACTCGCTGGGCCTGCACTGCCTGGATGTGATGGACAAGGGCGGCGCAGATGCGCGGGAAGTCGCTGTCGCGGTACAGCTTTGCCGAGCGCTCCTGCGCTACTGCGTCGAAGCCCAACGAGCTCAGGAAGTCAGCGGTGAGCGTGAAGCCCAGGCGGGTGCTGATATCGCCCAGCTTGATGCGCTGGCCGTCGTCTGCTACGGGCTGAACTGCAGGTGCTGCGCTGGTGATCGGCGTGACAGCCGGTGTTGGTTCTGGGCTATGGATCTGCTCGACCGCCGGCTGCTTGACCTCTTCCTGTACCGCTGTTTCCTGGGCTGCCTGCTGGCGCGCCTGCTCGGCCTGCTGCTCTTCGTGCTCGCTGATGCGAACCTTGATCAGTGCCACCAGGTCGTCGTTGGCCTTCATCACCAGCTCCTGGGCATCGTGAAACAGGAACTTATGGTTGCCGGCCAGCTCCTGCAGGTTGACGAGGTTGGCGCGAATGCCGTCGGCAATGCGGCTGGCCTCGATCTTCGCCCGGGCCAGCTCGCTGCCGGCTGCCTCTTTCAGGCTGTCGACCTTGCTTTTGCCTTTGACGGCGCCGGCGAAGTCAGCGGGAACTCGAGGCATCCGGATCTTGCCGCCCAGGGTGACGTTGATCTGGTCGATGTGGTCCTGCAGGGCCTTGGCCGCATCCATGACGATGTCACTACGGATGATGTCCTTGCGAGCCTTCACCAGCTTGTCCAGTTCCAGGCGCTTGGTGCGCACGCAGGCACTGATGTCATCGATAGCCTTGAACAGCACGTCGATGCTCTCGGTTTGGCTCAGCGCGTGCTCTTTGGCAGCCTTCAGCTTGCTCTCAACTTCGCCGCACCACTTCACAGTGGCATCTGCATCGGCAAAGTCCTTGTCGGTCGACAGCTCGGTGTTGATGTTGCCGATCACGGTCAAGGCATGGGACTTGAAGGCGTCCAGGTTGCTGGCGGTCACCATGCCAGTGACGTCGATGCGCAGCGCCGGCAGCTGATCAGGGGCAGAGCCAAGCACTTCAACCTTGGCCTCTTTCAATTCAAACGCGCCCAGGTCTTCCTCGAACTGAGCCCAGCCCGTTACCAGTTGCTCACGGCGGCCGGCAACCGGCGTGTACTCCAGGTGCACGAAGTTGTCGCGAGAGCCGTCCGAGCAGACGAAGATCACGCGCTCGGCCCCGCTGACCAGCAGCTGCTGTTCCAACTGCCAGTAGTAGTGGGGATCAAGCTCGCCGGCGCGAACCTGCGCGGCAACGTTCTGGTTCCACAACTTGTGCTCGAACAGGGTGTCGCCAAGCATCGTGGCGCCGTCCATCGACGCCAGCAGGTTGCCGCTGGTGCCAACGATCGGGTAGAGCTCTTCGCCGATCATTTCCTCGACCAGAGGGCGGGCCAGCTCTTCGGTGGCATGGCCACGGTCAAAGATGGCCTGCTGCTGAGGGGTGACCTCCGGAACAATGCCGGTTTTCTTCATGGCCAGCAGGTCGGTACGGGTCTGGTACTTCGAAGCGCCCATCATCGCGGGCGCCTCCGAAGCGGTGAAGTAGCTGGAGCGAAGGGCGTGCCACTCAGGCGTGCCCTGCTGAACGTTATGCACTTGCATCGGTGTGATCTCCTTCAATTGGGGCAAGCGCCTGGATGCGCTCAATTTGCTCGGGGGTAACGGTGTATTTGCTGGTCAGGTTCGCCAGCAGGTGTTCGGGGCTGGTGCGGCCAGCGGCGATCATCCCGCGCCACTTTTCGGCGTTCTCCTCGAGCTTGCTATCGGAGTACGCCGGCAACTGCTTCGGCTCATCGGCCTTGCGGACGTGGGCCTGGTTGAGCTCGCGCTCGGTGGGGATGTCCTGCACTTCCTCGGCCACGGGCATGCCGCGCAGTACGTCGGGGAAAACGTCGCGCAGGGCGAATGCCCGGGCACGCATCTGGCGCATACGCTTGGGGTACTGGCTCCAGGGCCCTTGCTTGCCCACCAGGTTGGCCAACTTGGCGTCGGTCATGCTGAAGGTGCGCACCTGCTCTTCTTCGCCGCGGCGCTTCACCCGGCAGGTGGCCGTCTCACCGTCGTCGCTCTCGTAGATGTACTCGCACAGTGGCGAGCTGCGAACCAAGGCGATCACCGCGTCACCCCACAGGGCAGGGCGACCGTTGATAACCGCGATGTTCTGCATGGCTTGCATCGGCTGCAGGCCAAGCTCCATGCCCCACTGAATGGCAACCAGGATGTTGCCGGGGTTGTTGGCGAAGTCCTTCGGCACGATGGTGGACTTGGCCAGGTAGTCGGCGAACCTCAGCGCTTCATCGATGTTCTGCGGTGCCAGGCTGAAGGTGGGTTTGATGGCTAGATCGCTCATAAGCGTGGTTCCTAAGGTGCGACCAGGCCGCCGATGGCGGGACCGATCAGGGTGATAGTGATGAACAGGAAGCCGGTGATGGCTGAGGTGGTGCGGATCGAGCGGCGCCGGCGGCGCTGGGCGGCGGTCATGGCATACGAACCACGATCATCCCGCGACGAATCTCAATACGGGTCTGCGGCGGCAGGTCGGCGACCAGAAAAAAGCCCTGGCGGTGCAGGGCTTCGGCGACTTCTTTGCAAGTTCTAGCGATGATGGTTCGACACTTACTCATAGCGACGCTCCAGCAGCATGCAGCGCTCATCGGAGCGCCAGTCACCGACCTCAAACGGGTAATCGTCCGGCTCGGCATCATCTTCCAGGGTTTCCGGCACGTCGTCTGGTGGGTCGAGCCACATGTCGTAGGCACTCATTGCGTGCCCGTCCGTTCTGCGCGGTGCTGGCGGCACTGCCGGGCAACAGCACCCAGGCGCGCCATGTCGATGCGCATGTTGATCAGGTTGTGCTCTTCGTGGCCGATGTCGCCGCAGAAGAGGGCGTATGCGGCCATGCCGGCGGCATAGCCGAGTTCAGCTTCGGTCGCCACCAGATCACCCGGCGGCGTTGTATGCACCTTGCTGAGCCGTTCATCGAACAGCTGGCGGGCGGTTTTGTTGAACATGATGGGTTCCTCGGTTAACTCCCCGTCTGGCCCTCGGTGGAAGGCCAGCCAGTGGAATCGAGATGAAGGAATGAATTACTGAATGAACAACCTGCGGACGGGGCGGACGCGGAGCTCGCCGTCCTTGCCGTAGAGGTCCTGATTGCCATCATCGAAGTGCATGTGGAATGCGTTGATGGCGGAGCGCTGCGAAGATGACCAAAGCCAGTAGCCGTCCCTGTAACCAAGGTTCAACCAGATCTCGTACAGCTCGGCGATGGCTGGCAGGTAGAAATCGTTGTGGCCATCGGAGGCATACGCAGCGGCGGCCTTTGCTGCCGGGTAATCGCCATGCTCGAGCAGCGCCATGGTGTTGGCCTGGCCATCGATCAGGCTGGTAGCGGGCGACTCATCGTCGTACGGGCCCCATTCGAAGCGGCCAAGCTCTTCACCCAGGATCAGGTGGTATGGCTTGGCGTCGCCGCGCGCCGGCATGATCCCGGCATAGATTCCGCCTTGGCCTGTCCAGACTTCGCCGATGGCGGGTGGGGTGATTTGCGCTTGTGCGTTCATTGCGTGGTTCCTGTGTCGGGTTGGTTTCCCGTCAGCCCCTTGTGAGAAGGGCTGCCAGTGAAATCAGATCTTGTGGCTGCAGGCCTTGGCGTCTTTGGCCATGGCGTGCCAAGCGATTGCGGAAGCCTTGTCACCAGCCAGCAGGTACTTGCGGGCTTGGGCCAGGAGTTGCTGTACGAGTGCTTCATTCATGGGGGTGTGCTCCGGTTGGTTTCCCAATGCACCCGGTTGCCCAGGTGCATCAGTGAAAAATTCCGTTTTGCTGATGGCCCCGAGGTCTATACGGCGCAGCCGGTGTGGGAGTCGCCCACGCCCAGCGCGTCAAAGCCTTTCCAAGCCTTCAGCGTTGAATCGCTAACTGTTAAAGAGCGCTGGGCTCTTCGGCGGGGTGCGCTGAGGGCCCATCCGGATCGCGTTGTGCGGTTCGGATGAGCTAAAAGTAAGCCAATGCCTAATTCTTGTAAATAGGTAATGCCTAACTTTTTTCGTGCAGGCACAAAAAAGCCCGCTCGGGGCGGGCTCTCGACTTGGGCCTGGCGTTATGACTTGGTGGGGGCAATCTCTTTGGCGCAGGTGTATGCGCCGCCTTCAAAACTGGTGCAGTAGAACGTCTGTCCGCGACAGGTCGCCACCCAAGAAAAGGTCGTCCAGCCAGTTTCCGTATCTTTCACCACGGTTTCCGATTTCGGACACCCGATCACCCCAGAGGTCATGGCTACTAGGTCACTGTTAGACGCGCAGGAACAAAGCAATGCCGAAAACAGAACAGCCAATGCGTGTTGAATTTTCATAGCATCCCTCAGTCATCCATCTCAAAGGTACGGTATTCGCCAGCATCATGATCATAGACCTCGACCTCGGTCGTGCCGCCATCGCTGTTCACGGATTCCACATCGGCCGAGCGATAGTCTCCAGAGTCGCTATCGTAGAAATCGATCGTCTCTCCCTGTCGGACGAGATTTCCGGACTCAATTTCAATTGTTCCAGCGGTATCTGAATCGGAACCAGTCCAGGCAACGGCAGACGTAGCAAAGACCGACAAAGCAATTGCGGCTAGGTACAGGCGCATACTTTTCCCTCACTTTCCCTATGTTGGTGTCTTTGACTATTGCTCAGTAGGGGCGATGCTGTGGACTTTTTCGTTCCTGCGCTTGCGAATCAGCGTGATAAAGGCGTCAAGCTCATCAGCATCCAGCGCGCCGACTGATGCGGCCTCAGCAATGGCGACAAACAGGTTCAGGACTTTCTCCGGGTGTTGCTGGAAGCCCATGAAGGTCTCAGCCAATTCGGCAGCTGAATCGCGATCCAGTCCTGGTAACTCGTCAGCAACCCCCTTGAGGACTGCAGTGAAGCTTGCCTTCGTGACAATGTCCTTGATGAGCGCATTCATTCCGCCGGCTTCCTTGATGCGAAGGTTCCGTGCGGCACCACCTACTATCACTTTGGACTCCGTGAGGATGGGCATTACCCATGAATCCCCGCCGGATACCAGCTTGGCCTGGTCGGCACTGATCCCCCAGTGCATAGGCTTCACATCGTCCTTGAAGTACTCGATCAGCTGAAACAGCTTTCCCTTATCGATACGCCCGTATTTCACCCAGCCCTGGACAGACGGAGGCGCCACGCCGAAGTCATCCGCGAGTTTCTTTTTTGAAACACCTTTAGCGATCCGAGCTGCCTCGATCGCGTCACCCAATTCTTTACCTGTAAGCATTGCCTAATTAAGCCTTTCAGCATCGCGAGTAGGCAATGGCTTGCATAAAATTAGCCAATGCCTTATTTTTTCTCCATCACTCAACGGAGAACCCTCGTCATGACCCCAGCAGAGGCCGCCACCCAGGCAGCCGGCATCCTGGGCAACAAAGCCAAGATGGCCAAGCTGCTCGATGTCCGCCCACCAACCGTCAACCAGTGGTGCTCCGGCGTTCGGCCGATCCCTGCTGCCCGTGCTGTTCAAATTGAGAACCTGACCGATGGCCAGGTGAGACGAGAAGCGCTTTGCCCATCCTTTCCATGGTCCGGGGCGGCGGCCTGATCATGTCGACGACCGCATTAAACCCGGAGCAGGCTGCAAGAGCCCGCAAGAATCTTCACTTCATCTTGCAGCGGGTGACGTCAGTCGGTAACGCGCCGATCGCGCTTGCCATCGGTTGCGACGAAGCGACGGTCAGCCGCATGCGCCCGGAGAAGTTCGAGCAGTTCGCGCAGATTCTTGCTGTGCTGGGCCTGAAGGTTGTGCCGAGCGAGATGCGTTGCTTCAACGAGCGCGACATTGAGATGTTCATTCACGGGTCCAAGCGCTGGATGGAGCATGTCCAGGGCCTTGATCAGCTGGAAGAGGGCTGAGCAATGCCAGCCTTCCAGATCAATGACGACGAGTGGGGCGCTTTGGCCGAGGAACCGGCTGAGCTGCTGAAGCTGTACTGCGCGATACGCCGGTTCATGGACTATCGGACGGGCATTGCAGGAATCAAGCGTAGGCTGAGCGAGCAGATGTTTCGGGAAGAGCTCTATGTTGCCCCTCTACCTGGTCGCCATGCACCAGCAGAAGTCACCCGGCAGAAGGTTCGGTCCCTCCTCAAGCGACTTGAAGCCATAGGCATGACGAAGCCTATTGGCCCCCTGGTGTTCGAACTCCCACTTGCCTCATGGGATGGTCTGCCCAAAACAGGAGCAACCAAGGAACAACCAGAGGAACAACCAGAGGAACAACCAAGCCAAGAGTGGCTAGAGCCAAATGAACACGGGGGGTTCTCCGCTCCTATAGGTGGAGCAGCAACCGCAGGAGAAACAGCCGGAGGTGAGAGGAACAACCTACCTCCGATATCCGTTAATACATACACAGCACATACCGCGCACGCGAAATTCGCGATGACGGATGCGTGGGAGCCAATCCCCACGACGTTCACTGGTGTGCTGTACCGAAACGGCATGGCCGGGCAGACCTTCCACCCCGATCAACTCCTTGAATTCCGCTCCTACTGGATCGCCAACCCGGATCGTCACCGGACGCAGGCCCAGTGGGAGCACGCGCTCGCCCAGCAACTGAAACGCCAATCCCGTCTCCAGCAATCCACCGAGGGCTATTCCCATGAAACCCGTGGACGATCTTCTCGAAGCCGCACGCGCAACGCTCACGACATCCTCACCGACACCAATTGGTGAGCCTGTGGCCGACAACGTATCACCGCTGGAGCAACAAGCCCGCCGCGCTGTGCGCCGCATCTTCGCCACGCTCAAGATCACGTTCCCAGCCTGGTACGAGAAGCACTACGGCGATGAGAAGGCCGAGGCAATGGCTCGACGCGTATGGCTTTCAAGCATCGCCGGTGTGAGCGATGAAGCCATTGACCGCGGACTGCACCGCCTTGTCGTTGAGTGCAAGTTTCCACCAGCACCGTGCGACTTCCTGGAGCTGTGCCGACGCGTTGATGACATGCCGCCGGCTGAGCATGCGTGGCATGAGGCCTTGTTGGGCAAGTACACCCACGAAGCGGTGCGCGTTGCCGCAGAGGCCACCGGAACGTTCGACCTCCGCCAGGCCAAGGCCACCGACAAGGCGCTGTATCAGCGCTTCGAGCGGAACTACGCCATCGTCCAGCGCCGCGCCCAGAACGCCCAGTCGCTCGACGGGAAGATCCCCGCCGGCATCGGCCACGAATCCAAGACCCCGCGCCAGGTTCAGCTGGCCGCTTCGCACCAGGAAGCCCGCGACCTGATGGCCGCACAGAACATCCCTACAGACCCAAAGGCCGCACGCGCTCTGCTACTGGCCAAGATGGGCATCCGGAGACCGGCATGAACTACCAACCACAAGTGCGCTCCCCGCGGGGCGTTGATCCACAGGTCAAATACCAAAGCGGGCGCTGTGACGTATGCGGGAAATCCCGCGCACATCACAAGCACGACAAGTGCTCGAAGGCCCGCCAGGCCGCTGGCTTCAAGTACTGGAAAGAGCCGGACGGCAACCGTAAGGTCACATGCGTTCAGTGTCATGGTGAGTTCCGCATCGATTCCATGATGGGCAATACCTGCCGGGGCTGCCACGTCCTGGTGCTGCGCCAGACCATTAGCGGTGGGGATCTGAGCCATGACTGATCTCAATCCAGTGCAGTTCCTGGTCCCGGGCGAGCCAGTAGGGAAGGGTAGGCCGCGCATTGGCAAGGTCGGTAACCACGCCCGCATGTTCACGCCCGCCAAGACTGCCAGCTATGAGGGGCTGATTGCCCTGGCCGGTACCAACGCCATGGCCGGACGGACGCTGCTGGAGGGCGCCGTTATGGTCGAACTGCGGATCGTGATGGCCGTGCCTCAATCCAAGTCGAAAAAGTGGAAGTCGCAGGCCCTGGCAGGCGAAATTTTCCCTACCAAGAAGCCCGATATGGACAACGTCATCAAGGCCATCTACGACGGCCTCAACGGCGTTGTGTGGAAGGACGACGTTCAGGTCGTCGACGCGTTCGTGCGCAAGCGCTACGGAGAAACGCCGGGCGTGCACGTCAAGATCACTCCGCTGCTGCAGGAGGACGTATGAAGAACTCCCTGATTATCGCCGGAGCTGTTCTCGGCACCATCGCCATGCTGGCGATCAACCATGTTCTTCGCGTCGGAGGATTCCCATTGTGAGCAAGCCTGTTTGGTTCTGCCAACAAATCGGCGTTGATGGCTGGCTGATGATCGCGGCTGACCAGGATCTGACCGGGCCGAATGAGCCCGAGAGCATGTTCGGCCACCGCCGCGCATTCCACCCATTCCAGGTCGACGAAGACCCCCAGGCGCTGGCAAAGGTTATTGGAGAGATGAGCGAGGTGCTTGATCGCGTGAAGTACCCGTTGCTGCAGTTCAACGGGGCAACCGGCGAAGTCACTCGGGTTGTTGCTCAAACGGTCCCTGCCTCGCGCGCGTGCGCGTTTGGTGAGCCCGGTGAAGCCGCCCGTGGCTGAGCAGATGGCCCTGTTCGCCGAGCCGGCACCACGGGTGTTCGTGCCCGTGCGCCCGCCGGCAGCTCAGGTAGCCCGACCTGGCCCAAGGCGCATCGACTGGTTCCGGGTGATCACGGCTGTGCTGCGCTCGGGCTACTCGATTCAGTCGGCCGCTGACGCGATTGGAGTGGCCCGTACCACGCTCATTGGCTGGAAGCAGGGTGCCGAGCCGCGCTACAGCGAAGGTGAGCGCCTGGTGCTGCTCTGGTGCCAGGTCACCGGCCTGGAACGCTCTTCACTGCCCATGGTCGCCACAGGGGACTGGTGGGCCTACCACTCGAAATAGTCAGGATTCCGACAGCCCGCAGCGCCGATTCTCCGTGTCATCGATGCCCCGCCACCGAGCGGGGCTCTCTTTGTCACCACCCTGGAGGCCCCATGAAAGCCCCAGTCAGGAGCAGAAGCATGGCGAATCACCCAGAAGGGATCGTAGAGGCGGTCGGGGCCTCGGTGGCCAACAAGGGCATGTTGGTTGGCGCTGCCACCGGCTTCTTTGGCTGGCTTTCCCAGGTCAACTGGATCGGTATCGCCGGCGTGGCCGTGGCTGTGCTGGGCCTGTTGGTCAACGTTTACTTTCAGTCTCGGCGTGATCGTCGGGAGTCAGCCGAAAGCGCGGCCCGCATCCAGGCCTTGCGCGAGCAGTGCCAGCGATGAGCATCCGAAACCGCATAGCAGTAGGCCTGCTGAGCATGAGCGTGGCTGGGTTCGGCGCCTGGAAGGTCAACGAGGGTTTCACCAGTGTTGCCGTGATCCCCACCAAGGGGGACGTTCCCACCCTCGGCCACGGCTCGACGCGCTACGAGGACGGCACCAGGGTCAGGATGGGCGACACCATCACCCCGCAGCGCGCCGAGGTACTGGCCCGCAACCTGCTGACCCAGGATGAAAAGGTTTTCGCCGCTTCCATGCCCAGCGTGAAGCTGAACCAGGAAGAGTTCGACCTGTACATGGACTTTGTTGGCCAGTACGGGATTGGAACCTGGCGGGCGTCGTCGATGCGCCGCGACCTGCTGGCCGGCAACTACGTGCAGTCCTGCCACGACCTGCTCAAATACCGATTCGCCGCCGGCTATGACTGCTCCACCAAGGTCAATGGCCAGCCCAATAATCGCTGCTGGGGCGTCTGGTCTCGGCAGCTTGAACGCCATGCCAAGTGTATGGCTGCGCAATAGCGCTGGGGGATAAGCCATGCCGAACGTTACCTTTGGACCTGATGGCTATGTCGTCCGACCGATCGACATGTACACGGACGGGCATGGCCCCAATCTGCGCCTGCGTGTCGATCCTGGTCAGACTGGCTTCTTCAAGCGCCGCATGTGGCGCATTTCGTTTGAGTTCACGGCGCTGGGTGCCACGCCAATCGTTCTCAAGGTCGTTGTCCCGGTGAACTTCATCATCCACCACCAGGCCCTGTCGGTTGATGAAGGTGGCTGTGCTCTGCGCGCCTACCGCACAGGGCAGGGTACCGAGGGCGGAACATTCGGAACTACGGTTCCGCTGTACTCGGTCAACTTCATGACGGAAGAGTCGGCCTACACCTTCCAGAGCATTGTGACCACTGGAGGTACGTTCACACCGAGCGCACCTGACATTGCCGTCGAGACAACCCGGGTTCGAGCGGCCAACGCTACCGCGCAAGCTACAACGGTCAGCGGCAGCACGTTCGGTGAGCGGGGCCTGGCCGGCAGTACCTATTACCTTCAGTTGAGCAATCTCCCTGGGGTATCAGGCACCAGTGCCGGGGTCTTCTCACTGATCGTGGAAGAGCGACCATGACCCGCTACCTCATCGCTGCCCTGGTTGGGTGCTGCCTGCTGATGTACGGCGGGTGGCAGAAGATCCAGAGGCAGGCGACTGCCATCGACGCCGCGGACGAACGCATCATCACCCTGGAGAGCGCTGCCGAATCCCGCAAGAACACTCAGCGCCTGCTGGCCCAACTCGACACCGAACACACCCAGGAGCGTGAACGTGCGAACCAGAACAACGCCAACCTTCGTGCTGCTGTCGCTGCTGGCCAGCACCGGCTGTCAGTCCTCACCACCAAGTGCACCGCTGTGCGAACCGCCACCACCGCCGCCGGCGTGGATGATGCAAAAGCGCGAGCCGAACTTGACCCAGCGGCTGCTGAACGAATTGTCCGAGCCGCCAACGATGGTGACGACGCCATCCGGGCCCTGACCGGACTACAGGAGTGGGTGCGCGCGGCGTGCCCCGCCAAATAGTCGGGATTCCGACACCGCCACGCCTTGATGCTGGACCTCGTTGATCATCACCAATCACCGAGGCCCAACCCATGCCAGCCCCCGATAACCTCAACGTCCAGACTCCCGGCGAACCAATCATCCAGCCCACCACCGCGCCGGCGACCACCACCGAACAGCCACCGGCAGCGCCTCTGTACATCGCCAAACACAACGGCGGCGGTCGCTGGAAGATCTGGCACACCCCTGTCGAAGGCGCTCCGGACTGGTTCAGCGACTTCATGGCGACAGGCCAGGGCGCCAAGGAGCTGGCTGAGGCCGAGGCCCAGCGCCTGAACGAAGGCGGCGAACCCCTGATCATCGATGCCACCCGCGAATCAGAGCTTGCTGCTCTGGAGCAGCCAAAACCCACCACCGCGCCGGCGGTCGACGCCACCAGGCTCAAGCAGGCTGTTATGACCAGCGAAGGCTGGTTGTGCCCTGAGCCATTGGCCAAGGAGTAAGGGTCATGGGATCGAAGCCAAGCAAGCCAAAGGTCGTTGAGCAAGAAGACCCGGCCGTCACTGCACAGAAAGCGGCTGACGAAGCGGCCAAGAAGGCCAACGAAGAAACCGCAATCCGCAAGAAGCGGAAGTCGGAAAGTAGCCTGCTGTCGTCTGGTGGCGCCGCCGGCACCGTCATTGAGCAAGGAAAGAGAACCCTCGGATCATGACCCCTGACCAGATCTGCAAGACCCTGAGCACGCTGAAGTCGCTGCGCAGCCCGCATGAGCAGGTCTGGCGCGATTGCTTCGACCACACCTACCCCGTGCGCGGGAACGGGTTCTACTGCGAGATGATGAGCGCGCAGGAGGCCCTGAACCGCAAAGCCAAGATCTTCGACGGTACCACCACCGACGCGGCTCGAATTCTGTCGTCGTCGGTGCAGTCCGGCTTAACCCCGGCCAACTCCCTTTGGTTCGGCATGGACGTTGGCCAGGAAAGCGAAGATGAGCGCCGTTGGCTTGACGACTCGTCCGACATCATCTGGCAGAACATCCACGCATCCAACTTCGACGCGGCCGCCTTTGAGGGGCTGCTCGACGTTGTGTGTGCTGGGTGGTTTGCCCTGTACATCGATTCAGACCGAGAGCGTGGCGGCTTCACCTTCGATCTGTGGCCCATCGCAAGCGTGTTCTGCTCGGCGTCCAAGGCCGGCGGCAAGATCGACACGGTTTACCGCACCTACAAGCTCACGGCTGAACAGGCGGTCAACGAGTTCGGTGAGGACAACCTCAGCGAATCAACCCGCAAGCTGGCCAAGGACAAGCCGCAGGAGCTGATTGAGTTCATCCACGCGATCTATCCCCGCACCACCTACATGGTCGGCGCCAAGCTGGCCAAGAACATGCCTATCGCTTCCTGCAAGGTCGAGGTGGCCGCCAAGAAGCTCGTGAGCGAATCTGGCTATCATGAAATGCCAGTGGTCGTGCCGCGCTGGATGATGATTCCCGACAGCGTGTACGCCACCGGCCCTGTCGCTGATGCCCTGCCAGACGCTCGCACGCTCAACGAGATGGTGCGTATGGACCTGGCGGCCGGTGACCTGGCCATTGCTGGTATGTGGATCGCCGAGGACGACGGGGTGCTCAACCCAAAAACCGTCAAGGTCGGTCCGCGCAAGATCATCGTGGCCAACTCCGTCGACAGTATGAAGCCGCTGCAGAGCGGTTCGAACTTCAACTACTCCGACAGCCGCATCACCAGGCTGCAGGCTGCCATCCGCAAGACCTTGATGGCCGATCAGCTGCAGGCCCAGGACGGCCCGGCCATGACCGCCACCGAAGTGCACGTGCGGGTGAACCTGATCCGCCAGTTGCTGGGCCCGGTCTATGGCCGCCTGCAAACCGAGTACCTACAACCCCTTATCGAGCGTTGCTTCGGCATTGCCTACCGTGCCGGCATCCTCGGCCAGGCCCCGGAATCGCTCGCCGGTCGCAATTTTACCGTGCGTTACCTCAGCCCCCTGGCCCGTGCCCAGAAGCTGGAAGAGGTCAGCGCCATTGACCAGTTCGTCGCCGGGTGTGCTGCAGGTGCTCAGGCCCAGGTGGCCGCCGGCCAGCAGCCTGACGCCATGGACAACGTCGACCTCGACGCCGCCGCACGCTTCCGTGGCGAAGCCCTGGGCGTTCCTTCGTCCGTCATCCGCAGCCAGGCCGACCGCGACCGCCTGCGCGAAGAGCGGGCCCAGGCCCAGCAGGCTGCTATCGAGCAGCAGCAACAGATTGCCATGCAGCAGACAGCTACCGAAGCCGCCATGAAGCAAGCACCAGGAGCCGCAGCGTGACCGACTTCACTCCCAGCCAGATTGACGACATGTTCAAGCGTGTCTTCGAGGACCACCACGAAGGCCGCATATGCCTGGACCTGCTGATCCAGCGGTTCGCCCGCAACGCAGTAACCGTGGGTGGTATCGACGCCATCCTTAAGACGTACCAGCAGTCCGGAGCCCGTGAGGTGCTTGACCACATCATGCTTCGCATCAACCGCGCAAACGGGGTCAGCGACCCCAATAACCAAGAGGAATAACGATGAACTGGTTCATCCACAACCGACTCGGCCACTTCCTGCAGAATGTGGCGGGCGAGGACGGCGAGCAAAGCGGCGGCGCTGCCACCCAGGCCACCCAGACCCAGCAGACCAGTACCGTCCTAGGCACTGGCGTAAACAATGACTGGATGCCCGAGAAGTACCGCACCAACAAGGAGGATGGCAGCCTTGATCTTGAAGCATCGTCGCGGAAGGTTGCCGACGCCTACCGGAATCTGGAAACCCGCCTTGGCTCCGGCGATGCGCCGCCCAAGAGCCACGAAGAGTACGCGCCCAAGATTGAGGCCGAGGGCTTTGACTGGGAAGAGTTCAAGAAGGATGAAGGCACCCAGTCGTTCCTGAAGGGAGCCCATGCCAAGGGGCTGAGCAATTCCCAGGTCGAGTATGTGATCGGTGAGTACCTGAAGGCAGCGCCCGGGCTGATCGGTGGCGCGGCGCAGCTCACCCAGCAGGACTGCACCGCCGCGCTCCAGGCTGTTTGGGCTGATCCGCAGACCATGACCACCAACGTGCAGGCCTCCTACCGTGCGGCCCACACCTTCGCCAGCGAGGCCGGCAAGCCTGGTAACTTCGAAAGCCTGATGAGCAAGTACGGCAACGATCCTGACTTCATCGCCTTTACCGCCAACATCGGGAAGGAGCTGAACGAGGACACCCAGATCAGTGGCGGCGCGGTCAACGAAGCCGACTTCAACGTCAAGACCGCCGAGCTACGCGAGCAACTGGCCAAGATGCCACCTCATGATCCTAAGCGTGCCGGCATTCAGCAGCAGTTGAACGAGATGTACGAACGACGCTACACCCCGAAGAAATCCCGCCTCGGCTGACCCTCCGCAAATAGTCGGGAAACCGACACCCCTTAACTCCGACCATCACAGGCACCCGGTAGCGATACCGGGCCGGCCTGCGGTGGCACGCAGATACCCGGAATGCCCCAGGCGAAGCAGTGCCGATGCACGCCAGGAATACAGGCCCGGCCCGCCAGCTGGACACCCTGCAGGCAACCCACTATCTGCATTGGAGTGCATCGTATGTCACAGCAAATTACCGAGGCGTTTGTACAGCAGTTCGCTGACAACTTCCGCCACGTCGCCCAGCAAATGCAATCGCGGTTCGAGCCGCACGTCTCGCATGAGCCGAACATCGTCGGCATGTCCAAGTCGGTCAACCGCCTGGGCCAGCGTACCGCCAAGCGTCGCACCACCCGACATGGCGATACCCCGATCAACGATCAACCGCACAGCACCCGCTTTGTCGACCTGTTCGACTGGGAAGATGGCGACATGGTCGATGATCAGGACAAGATCCGCATGCTGGTTGATCCAACCTCCGATTACGTCAAGGCAATGGTGGCAGCCCTGAACCGAGCCAAGGATGACGTGATCATTGCAGCCATGGGTGGTTCTTCCCGCGCGACTGCCGGCGGCATTTTGCTGCCTGCCACCCAGAAGATCGCGGTTGGCGGCACCGGTTTGACCAAGGCCAAGATCATCCAGGCACGCAAGCTGTTCCGCAAGAACGAGGCCGACAACCACAACGGTGAAGAGCTGTTCATCACCTACACCGCCGCCGCGGCTGCCGACATCCTCGCCGACACCACACTTACCAGCCAGGACTACCTGGCTGGCAAGTTCCTGCAGGACGGCGATGTTGAAGGCAGGTGGATGGGGTTCACCTGGATTCCGTCCGAGCGCACCCCGTTCGACGGGTCGACTCGCCGTCTGTATGCCTGGACCAAGTCCGGCGTAATTCTGGGCAAGGGCGCTGACATCACCACCAAGGTTGGCGAGGACCCGGGCAAGGGCTTCAACGTCCGGATCTACGCCAAACAGTCGATTGGCTCGGTGCGGGTGGAAGAAGAGAAGGTCGTCGAAATCTCTGTAACCGAGGCCGCGTAAGCGGCTTTGGTCTTCTCCCAACTGATCAGGAGTCAAAACCATGGCTGTAGTCAACGTGAAATCCACTGCTGTCACCGCTGGTGACGCATTCCCTCAAACCCTGACCGCCCAGAAGATCGACGGCGGCCGGCTGCGCGAGCGTGTAGGCGTGGCCGAGGCAACTGCCACCGATTCGATCGGCTCCACCTATCGCTTGGTGCGCATCAACTCGGGCGACCGCGTTTCGCGCCTGCTGCTGTCCTGCGATGCCATCACCACCGCCGTGGGTGATATCGGTCTGTATGACATCGCATCGGTCAATGCCGGTGCGGTGGTAGACGTCGACTTCTTTGCCTCGGCCCAGGCGCTGACCTCGGCCCTGGTAAACACCGACGTCACCCACGAAGCAGACGCAGCTGATGCCGGTGCTGGTTTCGGCCTGGCTGATGTGGAAAAGCAGATCTGGCAGGCGCTGGGCCTGGCCTCTGACCCCGGCAAGCAGTATGACGTGGCGATCACCCTGACCGCTGCGGCTACTGGCGCGGGCACCTTGGTTCTCCGGATGCAATACCTCGACGGCAATTGAGCGCGGATGCCACGGACGGCACACCACCTTTCCGGGGCCTAGTGCCCCGGTCTTTTTATCCGGAGACACAAGGCATGACGATGGCAACCGCTGTTTCAATCTGCTCTAACGCGTTGTTGATGCTCGGTGCCCAGACCATCAACGACTTTGCCGACCAAGCCAACCTGGATCGGGCGAAACTCTGCGCGAACCTCTACCCGACCCAGCGCGACACGATGTTGCGGGCCCATCCCTGGAACTGCTGCATCAAGCGCATTGTTCTGGCACCCGTTGCTGAAGCACCTGCCTTCGGCTTTTCACACGCCTTCGAGCTTCCTGCCGACTGCCTCCGAGTTCTGGAGGTAGGAACAGGCGGATGCCAGATCGATTATCTGGTCGAGGCACGGACCATTCAGGCCGATACCACTGTGCTTGAGCTTCGCTATGTGTTCCGCAATGAAGTGGAAAGTAGCTGGGATGCCCACCTGATCGACCTGATGACCATTGCCATGGCGGCAGTCCTGGCCTACCCGGTCACCACGTCTACTTCTGAGCGCGACTCCCGAAAGGCTGAGCTCAGGGAGGCACTGAGATTCGCCAAGGCCGTGGACGGCCAGGAAGACCCGCCACAGACGCTCGGCGATGAGCGCTTGCTCGGCGCCCGTTTTGGAGCATTCGGTTGATGGCCAGGCTAACCCTTATTCAAACCAACTTCACCGCCGGCGAGCTCTCCCCGCGCATGTACGGCCGTGTCGATATAGCCAGGTACCAGAATGGTGCCATGATCATCGAGAACGCATGGCCGGTCGTCCATGGCGGGGCTATGCGTCGTTACGGAACCCTGCACTGTGGCGCTGCCAAGTTCGCCGATAAGCGCGCCATCCTGGTGCCCTATGTGTTCAACACCGAACAGGCCTTCATGTGTGAGTTCGGTGACCTGTACGTGCGGATCTATTTCCCAGATGGAACATTCACCGGCGTAGAACTGGTCAGCCCATACAGTCAGTCAATGCTGACCGGTGTTGAGTATGTGCAGGGTGCTGACACCATGTTCCTGTTCCATACGGGGGTTCCAGTCCACCGGTTACGGCGGATCACCAACACCGAGTGGAGTCTTGCCCCGGCGCCGTTCGTTACCAAGCCTTTCGACGAGCGCGGTGTCGAGTTCAGTACCACGCTGACGATCAGCGACCCAACGGTTGGTACTGGCCGAACTTTCACTTCAGCGGTGTCCGCCTTCCTTGCTTCGGACGTGGGTCGCGAGATCTGGTCAGGAGCAGGTGTGGCCAAGATCACTGGGGTTACCAGCGCTACCGTGGCAACTGCTGAAATCTTGAACGCATTCCCCTCTGCCAGTCGTCCGTCCTGGTCATTGAAGGGCAGTCCCCAGACATCCAACACCCTAAGCGCCTTCACACCAGTAGGGGCAACGGTGACCATGACCCTGGCTGCCGATGGCTGGCGTTCAAGTGATGTGGGCAAGTTCGTGAAGATCAACGGCGGTCTGCTTGAGGTAACGGTCTACACCAGCCCGACCGTGGTTTCTGGTGTTATCCGATCAGCACCAACATCTGCAACAGCATCGCCGGCCAACGCCTGGTCGCTTGAGGCCAGTGTCTGGAACGGCGTGGATGGTTATCCAGGCACTGGTACGCTATACGAGCAGCGCCTGGCGGTCGCCGGCTCGCCGAACTTCCCGCAGACCATCTGGCAGTCACGCACCAGCGAGTACCTGAACTTCGAGCTGGGCACCAAAGATGACGACGCCATGTCGTTCACGGTTTCTTCCGACCAGATCAACCCGATTCTGCACCTGGGCCAGGTAAAGACTCTGGCCGCACTGACGTATGGCGGTGAGTTCACCATCACTGGCGGCGTTGAAAAGCCAATCACGCCTACAAACATCCAGGTGAAGAACCAATCGGTGTACGGCTGCAACCGGGTGCGCCCGGTGCGCATCGGCAACGAGTTGTATTTCGTCCAGCGGGCAGGCCGCAAGCTTCGAGCCATGGCCTACAAATACGACTCCGACGCTTATGGATCACCTGACATGTCGGTGTTGTCCGAGCACATCACCAAATCCGGCATCGTCTCTATGGCCTACCAGCAAGAGCCTGAATCGATCCTGTTTGCCGTTCGAGCTGATGGGATCATGGCCACGATGACGGTTGACCGTGACCAAGATGTCGTTGGATGGGCTCGGCAGACCACCGACGGTTTCTACGAGTCGGTAGCGGCAATACCGGCTGCTGGTGGTGATCAGGTGTGGGCGGTCGTTCGCCGAAACATCGGTGGCCAGAACGTTCGCTACATCGAGCGGTTTGTTGAGGGATGCCAGGTAGATGACGGTGTTTCTGCCAGCAACGAAGTAGGCCAGACCGTGTGGAATGGCCTTGGTCACCTCGAAGGGGAGACCCTGGACATCGTCGCCGATGGTGTCGTGATGCAGCAGCAGGTCGTTGTCGCAGGCCAGATCACGCTGCCACGGACCGCATACAACATACAGGCAGGCCTGCCTTTCAAAACCAAGGTCAAGACTCTCACCCCAGAGGTGCAGAGTTCCACCGGCAGCGCCCAGGGCAACAGTATGCGGATCAATGAAGTGATCCTCCGCTTTCTCGAAACCACCGGCTGCAAGGTCAACGGGCAAACAATTGCCTTCCGCAATCTGGGCGCCAACACCCTCGACCAACCGCCACCGCTATTCAGCGGCGACCACAGGCTGGAGAACCTTGGGTGGGAGCGGGGCCAGGCCTCGATTGAGATAACCCAGGAACAGCCCCTGCCGTTCCACCTGCTGTGCGTCATCAAGAAAATCACAATCAACGACTGAGGTGCCCATGATCAGGTCAGCAAACCATCAAGACGTGCCCCGACTGATCGAGCTCGGGGTCGTTCTGCACTCGACTACCTCCTACGCATCCATGCCCTACAACCATGCAAAGGCCGCAGCGTTCCTGCATGGGCTCATTGATGGCCCCAATGGTGTCCTGTTCGTGTCGGAACAGAACGGGGTGATCATCGGAGGGATGGCTGGCGGCCTGGTTGACCAGTGGTTCAACGATGACCTGATCGCCTACGACTACTCCCTGTTTGTCGAGCCGGGCAAGCGCCAGGGCTTTGTTGCTGCGAGGTTGATTGCGGCATTCCAGGCCTGGGCAAAGATGAAGGGCGCCAAGCAGATCCAAATGGGGATTGGCACTGGGGTCAACATTGATGGGGCAACCAGGCTTTACGAATTCATGGGGCTGCGCGTGACGGGCCCCCTTTTGATGCAGGAGTTGTAATCATGGCAGCAGGAGCAGTAGGGGCCGCCGGCTACGCCGCTTATGCGGCAATGGCCGCTGCAACCGTTTACTCGGTGTACAGCACGCAACAGGCCGGCAAGCAGGCGCAGTTGAACGCCAACGCACAGTCCGAGCAGGCGCAGCTTGATGCAGACGCAGCGGCCAGCGCCGCCACGGTCCAGGCCGACCGCATCCGTCGCCTGGCCCGCAGTCAGGCCAGCCAGGCCAATGCCGCCCTGGCAGCATCCGGAGTTGAGGTTGGCGAAGGTACCGCGCTGAACATCAACGAAGAGATCTATGCCAATGCCGAGGAAGATGCAGCGCTGACCATCTTCAATGCCCAGGAGGCGAAGAAGCGTGGCTATGTTGACTCCAGCAACCTGGCCCTGAGTGGGAAGCAAGCCCGGTCTGCTGCCAATGCACAGTCGATCGGCACTGTGCTGTCCTCAGGGGCACAGGCCGGCATGGCTTGGAAGGCCTCAGCCGCTGGCAACAATGGCAAGATTTCTACCGTAGGAGGTTACTGATGGCTGCTATTCCAATCGGCCCACCCGTTCCGCGGGTATTGCCGGAAGCCCAGCAGAATCGCGTCATCACCGTGGACACCAGCGGCCAGGCAAGAGGTGCCCAGCAGGTCGCAAGCGCTGTCATGGGAGCCGCAACCGACTACCTGGCCCAACAGCGCCGCGAGGACCAGGCCCTGGCCCGGGTTAAGGCCAGCAACACGCTGTTGGACCGCGAGACCCAGATATCGACCATCACCAGCGACCTGCGTGAGCAGGTGAAGCTGGGCAAGATCAGCTATGACCAGCTGGAGGACGCCTACAACGGTGCTGTTTCCAAGCTTGAGCCGATCACCGCGCCGGGGCTGAACGAGGCCGAGCAGGAAACCATGGGCATTGCGGCCAAGCGCTTCCATCTCAAGGGTCTGGACGATATCAAGCAGGTTGCCATTGGCGCCCGTACCGATGCCGCGCGCGGTGACTTGGCTGTGCGCATGGACATGCTCGGCAAGGATGCGGCCCTGCCTGGTGCCGATATCGACCAGATCAACGCCAGGATGGATGCCGAAGACATCGACATCGCTGGGCGCCTGGCTTTTGGTGAGATGTGGTCCGCCAAGAAGCAGGAGTTCAAGGATTCGAACTGGACCACCCAGGCAACCCAGCGTGTGGTTGCTGCCCGTGATGGCCTCGGCACCCTGCAGCAGATCGAGCATGACCTTACCTCTGCGGATGGCTTTTATGCCAAGAAGCTCGACCCAGAAAAACGCAACCAGCTGCTGAACACTGTTACTGGCCGGATCTACCAAGTGAAGGAGCACCAGCAACGCCAGGCCGAAATGCGTGAGATGAAGGCCGAGCGCGTGTTGGCGCAGATGGACCGCCAGGCCGCCACCGGCATTCCGCCAACCCCAGCAGACCAGCAGCGATGGAAAGCCGCGCTCTCTGGCACCTCTGCCGCTGGGGAGTACGCCACGCGCGTGAAAGAGATGAACGAAGTTCAGGGCCTGCTGCGATTGCCGATGCTCGAGCAGCAGCAGTACCTGGACGACAAGCGCCGGCAAATGGCCGCCACCGGCGGATCGGTTGCCCAAGTGTCCAACCTGAACCGCCTGCAGTCGGCCATCGACAACAACATCAAGCTGATGAAGGAAGACCCACTGACCTTCAACGCCATGCGTACCGGGGTTGATGTTGAGCCGCTGGATATCAGCGGCATCGGCACGCCTGAAGGGCAGCAGCGCTTGGTGGAACAGTTGGGCCAGCGTTACGACGTGGTCAACTCGGTGCGCAAGGCATACGGCCCCGAGGTCGCCCGCAACCCGTGGAAGCCCCAAGAGCAGGCCATGCTTGCCGCCGCCCTGGCCCAGGCCGACGACGGCACCAAGCTTCAGATCTTCGGATCGCTTGCCGCTGCAGCACCGACCGGCGCCGACTTCGCTGCCTCGGTGAAGCCGCTGGCCGCTGATCAGCCGGTCACCGTCCTGGCCGGTATGGCTCAGTACCGCGACCTGAAAGGTGCCGATGGCGCCAGCGTGCCCAAGATGCTGCTACAAGGGCAGAAGATCCTGGCCGACAAGTCGACGCCCAAGCCGAAGGAAGATTTGATGCGGGCGGCGTTCGATGAACATGTTGGCGCTTCGCTTCAGCCGGGCACCCAACAGCGCGAGCAGGCCTACCAGGGCTTCAAGGCGCTATATGCAAGCACTGCCGCCGCGAAAGGTGAGAGCTATGAAGCCGGTGATGACCTGGACAAGGAAACCACACAGAAGGCCGTCGACATGATCACTGGCGGGATTGCCGAACGGGCTGGCACCAAGGTCGTGAAGCCCTACGGCATGAGCGACAGCGACTTCGGCAAGATCGTAGACATCGAGCTGGAAGGCTTGGCAAAGCGTACGGAGTTCCCACTTGGCCAGTTGGAAGACATGCCGCTGTCGCCGGTGCCGGGTAAGGAGGGGGTTTACTACCTGCTGAATGCCGGGCGCATCCAGGTAGACCCCAAGACCAACGAACCGATGATTGTGAGGGTGAAATGAGCTGGCTTGACGGAATGGTCGATGAAGGCGAAGTAGTCAGCCAGGACCAGCGCCTGGACCGCACAACGGAACGTCTCGCACCGGGCGCCTTTACTGGCGCTCTCGACGTTGTGGGGCCTGGCCTGCTTCGTGGTGGCCTGGAGGCGGGTGCAGCGGTTGAATCGGGGTTCAGCTCGCTCTGGCAGGCCGGACTGAATACCGCAGCTGACATCCTGCTGCCCGAACCCAAGTTCGGCGGCACGCCTGACGTTACCAGCGCCGAGCGTTCCAGCCAGGAAACTCTAGGGCGGGGTACCGCGCAGGAGGTCATGGCGCTGCGCCCTGATCCTGCTGAGGTCGGCGTAGTTGGCCAGATCCTCGGGGAGGCGGCCGCAGTACTCCCGCGAGCCGTGGCGGGCTCTGTTGTTGCTGGACCTGCAGGCATGGCGGTGGCGGCTGGGGCCCCGGCGGGGTACAGCACGAAGCAAGTTGCCATGGCCGAAGGGATTGACGAGGAAACCGCAACCTTGATGGGCTGGACGCAAGGGCTGGCCACCGGCGTCGGAGCATTGTTGCCGACAGGGCGTTTCGTGGGTAACCGACTTGCCGACCTCGGGATCGCCGCTGGCGCGAACATTGGCCTCGGAATGGGCAATCGCGGAGCCATGGCAGAGATCCTTGAGTCGAACGGATATCACGCCCAGGCAGCGCAGTATCGCGTTATGGATGGCACCGCCATGCTTACCGATGGTGTGATGGCCCTCGGATTCTGGGGTCTTGGTCGGGCAATGTCTCGCCGCCCCACTACCGAACAGATCGATGCAGCCCTCACCGAGCGCAACGCCCAGCACGCCGACATAGATACGGCCCCAGGTCTGCCCACCACTCCGCGCTCTGCAATGGCCCATCAGGAAGCACTGTCTACCGCCATCGCACAGCTGAGCCGCGGAGAACCCGTGGTCCTTCCGGATAACATCCACAGTGCTGAATTTCTTCGTGGGAGCGATACGCCCAGGCCGGTGGCCCCAACCCGTGACCAGGCGCTGGCCACGGCCCGTCAGGACCTCGAACCCACCATGCGCGTCGAGCTGGAGCAGGAGGCAGCTGGCATGTTGCCCAATGTGGCAGACATCCGCACAGAGCTGGCGGGCGTGCAGAGGTCCCTGGATGGCCTGGACGCCACGTTTCGCGGCCGCGCCAAGGAGTTCCAAGCGCAAGGACAGAGCCGCAAACGTGCCGAGGCATCAGCCCGCCAGGCTATTGAGGCTGAACGTCTGGACCTCACGGATCGGGTAACGGCCCTTGGCGACTCCATTTCTGGTAACCGAACCGCCGAACTTGCCCGGGCGGACCTAGCCGCCATTCAGCGTGGTGAAGTGCCCCAGCGCCTGCAGGTACGCATAGAGCAGCGCGCCGACGCCATCGCTAAAGGGTTTGAGCAGAAGCCGCTGGCGGGCGCCGTGGCTGAAGGCAATCGCCTGAACGTTGCGCAGGCGATCCGGCAGGAGATGGCCAGGATTGTCGCTGACCAGGATCTGGCACAGCCTCAGTTGCAGGCCAGGGCCTTGGATATTGGTGCGCCGAAAGCCGCAACACCTGAGCAACAGCCCGCAACAAAAGTGGCCAAACCCGCATCAGAATCGGCAAAAAACGCATCAATGAAGGAGGAACCAGCAACAGCCGAGCGCGACGGCGCCGACCTCGGCGGCCCAAGCCAGGCCGATGCTGACCCAACCATCCAGCTGGCCGACGAGGTGCTGGCGCGCATGGATGATATGCGCCTTGCCACTGGTGCTCTGGATGCTGAAGGCAAACCGGTAACCGTTTCCGCGCGCGAACTGCTGGCCCAGGCCGATGCCGAGATTCAGGCCGCCCAGCAGGATGCCCGTGGCTTTTCCGCTGCAGCCGCGTGTTTCCTGCAGCGAGGTCTCTAAATAGTCGGGAAACCGACTCTCTCCCATCCATAGGCTTGCTCCATACCACCAGGAGCAAGCCCATGCGCCCCGAATGCATCAAGGCCGTAACCCAGGCGATTGGCCGGCCCCTCACACAGCCCGAAATCCAGGGCATCGAAAACCGTGTACGTCGCAACATGAAGCAACTGGCGCAGACCGACCCGGCCTGGCAGTCGAAGTCTGCGGCTGACCGCCTAAACGAAGCCGCTACCAAGTCGGCAAAAGACCTGGTGGCCGAGGCCGACCTCAAGAAAAAGCGTGTGGCGCTGACCATCCTTGCCCACGACCGCATCGAAAGCTACATGCAGCGGTTCCCTGATCAGCCGCTGGAAGGCCTGGACCGGCTTTTGGCGTTCTCCAGCGATGGCAAGAGCGGAATCCAGTCGATCGAGTCGGCAACCCGGGCAATCCGTGATGATGCCTTGAGCGGCATGCTCGACGTTATCGATGTGACCAAGGGCAAGTTCCTTGGGCTGTTCCAGGACGAAGCCGGCAACCTCGCCCTGGTGCGCGAGCTGCATGGCGAAGACTCGGGCAACGCGGCGGCCAAGGTCGCGGCCAAGCAGTTCAAAGACACTGCTGAGCAGTTGCGCCAGCGCTTCAACCGCGCCGGCGGTGACGTCGGTTTCCTCGACGATTGGTCGATGCCTCGCGATCACTCACAGGTGAAGGTTGCGCGGGACCAGGCGCAGTGGGTGAGCGACCACGTGAAGTGGGCGAACCGTGGCAAGTACATGAACGAAGACGGCACGCCGATGAATGATCAGCAGCTGACCGAGTTCCTGAACCATGCATGGCAGACCCTGGCCACCGGTGGTACGAACAAGCTGGAACCAGGTAATGCCGCGGGCAATGGCATGCGCGCCAACCGTGGCAGCGAATCGCGCCAGATCCACTACAAGGACGCCGAAAGCTTTATTGCTGCGCAGAAGGCATACGGCGAAAAGAACCTGCTGGAGTTGCTGACCGGGCACATCGGCGGTGCTGCCCGGGATATCGCGCTTGTCGAGGGTCTGGGCCCAAACCCCAGCAACCAGATGCGCTACTTCCTGGATGCTGGCCAGAAAGCCACAGACGAAGCCAAGCCCAAGCTGGCAGACAAGACCGCCAAACAGCGCAAGCGCATCGAATACCTCTACGAGGAAGTGGCCGGTACCCGCGAGCCACCGGCCTCGGCTGCCATTGCCAATGGCTTCGACACCTATCGCGCCCTCAACGTGGCAAGCCGTTTGGGCTCTGCTGTCATCACCGGCATCACCGACCAGGGAACCCTGGGCCTGACCGCCGCCATGAATGGCATGCCGGTAATGCAGGTGTTCGCCAACGAAGCGCGCATGCTGAACCCGGCGAACGCCACCGACCGCCGACTGGCAATGCGCGCAGGACTTGGGCTCAACCAGATGATCGGCAGCCTGAACCGCTTCGGCGCTGACGGGCTGGGCACCACTGAGGCCATCGCAGGCCGGGCCGCCAAGTACTCGCAGACAATGGCGAGCAAGGTCATGCAGGTTTCCGCCATGAACGCCATGACAGCCGGGGGGCAGCGCGCCTTTGGCGCAACCATGATGGATACGATAGGGAGCATGACGAGGCGCCTGAAGGACTTCTCCGTCATGGACCCTGTTGACGTCAAATACCTAGAACGTCTCGGCGTCAATGAGACCGACTGGTCCGTGTGGCGTTTGGCGCAGCCTGAGGACTGGCGGGGCGTCGGTGACCAGGTGCTGACGTCGGGCAGTATCTATCGCATCCCAAATGCTGACCTGGTGCCGCTGGCCAGGCAGTTGAAGACCACCCCGCAACGACTTAAGGACCAGGCCGCAACCAAACTGCTCGGCACCGTTCTGGATGAAACCAACATGGCGATCATTGAGCCGGGCGCCCGGGAGAAGGCTTTTATGCATGGCGGTGTGCAGCGCGGTACGGTTAAGGGGGAATTGATGCGCAGCTTCTGGCAGTTCAAATCATTCTCCATCGCCATGATGATGCGGCACTTCAAGCGGGCAATGGCCCAAGAAACGGGCTGGGGCAAGGCCGGCTACATGGCCGCGCTGATGGCCAGCACCACCGTGTTGGGCGGAATGGCCATCCAGCTCAACGAGATTGCCAGTGGCCGCGACCCCAAGAACATGTTGGACGATGGTGCCCTGGGCGCGCCTGGCCTGCGCTTTGGGGCGGCCGCGTTCCTGAAGGGCGGCTCCCTGGGGCTCTATGGCGACTTCCTGTTCAGTGACCAGACCCAGGGCGGGCAGTCTGCTCTGGCTGCGCTTGGTGGCCCAATCGCTGGCGACATTGAGTCGATCTTCAAGCTGAAGGGCACCGCGGCTGACGGCAATGTCGACTCTACCGGTGGCAACCTGGTGCGCCTGCTCAAGAGCCACACACCGGCCGCGAACCTTTGGTATACCAAGGCCGCGACCGATCACATGATCTTTCACCAGCTGCAGGAGTATTTCTCTCCCGGCTACCTGCGCAACATGCGCCGCCGGGCGCGTAAGGAGTTCGGCCAGGAATACTGGTGGGAGCCGGGCGATACCACACCAGATCGCGCGCCAAGCCTTGGCGCCGCAGTAGGAGGCCGCTGACATGCGTGACGACCAGATTGTAAGGCTGCAGGCCCTGACTGAGCGCCTGGGTGAAGTGGTGATTAATGAGATCGATCCACACCAGTGGCCGGGCGCCGACAAGGGCCTGGCAGAGCTGACCCAGCAGGAGCGGGGTGATCGGTACTGGTGCAAGAAGAACGCCGCCGCGACCATGACGCTACTGCTGAAGGTCGTGAACATCGCCGGCATCCTGAACCGACAAAGGCCTGCGCCTGATGCTGGTGATGCTGTAGACGAGCTGGACGGTGAGCTGGCAGCCGCCGAACGCGAAGCCCAGGCAATCATCGAGCGGATGCAGCGAAACGGTAATGTCCACTGACCCGGAGAAGAAGGTAAGCCTGCTGGTCTTCTTCCTGATTTGGGCAAAGCGGATGCGGTGGGAAGTGCCGGACATTCACGTTCAGGCACTGATGTGGCTGGAGGCCAAAGGGTCTCTGGCCGTTTTGCGTTGTTTCCGGGGCTTCGGCAAGTCCACAATCCTGGCGATCTACAACGCCTGGCGGTATTACCGCGCCCCCACCTTCCGTATCCTGCATCAGTCTGAAGCTGACGGCACGGCCTACAAGACCAGCCGAGACACCCAGAACGTCATCCGCAACCACCCGCTGACCCGTCACCTACTGCCGCCCAATCAGGGTACGGTTGAACAGTGGTGGGTTGAGGGCGCCGCCGACTTCCGTAACGCCAGCATGTTCGCCAAGGGCATCCTATCGAACGTCACTTCGGCCCGCGCGGACGAGTGCCAGAACGATGACGTGGAGGTGCCGCGCAACATCCAGACGCCTGAGGCCAGGGAAAAGCTCCGGTACCGCCTGGGCGAACAGACTCACATCCTGGTGCCCGGTGGCAGCAAGCTGTACATCGGTACCCCGCACACCCACGACAGCTTGTACGACGAGCTGGAAGGTCTCGGTGCGGACTGCCTGACCATCCGCATGTTCAAGCATGAGCACAGGATCGAGAACGCCAAGAACACGGCCTATCGCACTCCGTTCAAACCTGATGTGGTGTTCTCGGGAATCGGTAAGCACGCTCGGGTGCTGGTGGAAGGAAAAGACTTCCGGCACATCGAGGGCGGAATCGAATTCTTCGAGGCCCCCTGCACGCTGATCGACTGCTACGCCGGCAGCGCCTGGCCCAAGCGTTTCGACATGGAGACGCTCGAGCAGCGCCGACGCGAAACCCGCACCATCAACGAATGGGACAGCCAGTACCAGCTGCACAGCAAGCCGGTTACCGAGGTTCGCCTCGATCCGGCCCGGATGATCCCTTACGCCCTGGAACCGGAGATCCGCCGGGCGAACAATGCGGCAGCCATGTTCCTGGGTGGCACCCAGATCGTTGGCGCCGTGGCGTACTGGGATTGTTCGCTGGGTAAGGTGAAGTCGGACGCCTCGGCCTTCTCCCTGATCCTGACGGACGCGCGCGGCCAGCTGTACTGGCAGGTGTGCAAAGCCCTGGAAGGAGAGCTGGCAGAGTTCGACGACAGAGACCGGATCATCGGTGGCCAGGTCTGGCAGGTCCGCGAGCTGGTGATCAAGTACCAGATTCCGCGCGTGGTTGTGGAAACCAACGGCCCCGGCGGATTTGTGCCAACCATCCTTCGCCAGGCCCTGAAGGGAACGGGCTGCGGGGTAGGGGAAGAGCACAGCACCGTCAACAAACAGAAACGCATCCTCGACGCCCTGGAGTCTCCATTATCGGCCCGCTTCCTGTGGGCCCACGTCGATGTGCTACGCGGCCCACTGTGGGACCAGATGCGCGACTTCAACCCAGCCGTGTCCGACCAGGACGACGACTACCTCGATTCTGGATCAGGCGCCATCAGTCAAACCCCTGTTCGCATTGGCCGAATAGTCGGGAAACCGACAGAGGCCCAGCGGGACGATTGGCGCACCAACGCGGGCGTGCACGAGGTGCAAGTCGATTACTAGCCCGCCAGTACCCAGGGGGCAGATCATGGCAGTTCCAGCAGGACCAACCGAAAAGCGTTACGTCGGCAACGGTGTAACCACGATCTTCACCATTCCGTTTCTGCTCATTCTGCCCACTGATCTGGAAGTTTTTATTGATGGCGTAACGCAGACATCAGGTTACGTCATTACTGGAGCCGGGAACCCCACCAGCACCATCACCTTCACGCCGGCTCCGGCGGATGGTGCCGACATCTTGCTGCAGCTAAATGTTCCTTTCGAGAGGTTGAACGACTACCAGGAGAACGGTGACTTTCTTTCGACCACCGTTAACCGGGACTTTGACAGGATCTGGCAGGCGCTCAAGCAGTTACTGCGCTGGGCAACCAGATCACTGATGCTCGGTGACAATGACGTCGACGGGAACGGGTGGTATCGAGCCAAGAACAACGGTATCCGTGACCTACGTGACCCAGAGGAATCACAGGACGCAGCTACCAAGAAGTGGACTGAAACCCTGATCGCCGACATCATCGGGACAGGACAGGGGCCTATCAACTCGGCGGCCAACGTTCTGTATGTCGATCCCGATGGGAACATAACCACCGTTCAAGCAATGTCAGGCGATTCAGGTTCAAGCCTGATCGGGTACATCGCTGCGGGTGCGAGCACAATCAAGCGTACCGTCCAGTCGAAGCTGCGTGACATTGTAAGCCGAGCCGATTACACCTCCGACGCAGCATTCAACGCGGCCAAGGTAGGGCGTCCGAGCATCGATGCAACTGGCAACTTGGCAGGGAGTGTTCTTCCTACTGGTGGCGGTGCCGAGATCCCGCTTGGCGACACTGCGCGCGATGCGAAAAACGCAGCCCTGTTTCAGTTCCCGTTTAACCCGCGACCTGTAATCCGCTATGCGTCGGCAAGTTCTGTGACCATGCATGCCAAGACCGCTTGCATGGGCGAATTCCGCTTCATGGCCGGCTTCACTGGCGGTCGTGGTCGTGTCTTGCCGATGGCGACCCAAATCGCCAGCACTGCTCCTGCAGGGCTTGGCGCTGAAAGCGCGTTCAGGACCGAGAACTGGTATGCCGGGTTTGCCTGCGCCAACGCGGGTGATACAACCGCGACAATCAAAACGATGCCGTTCCTACGCGTTCGTAGCGTTGCAGGGCTGGTCGTAAATCTGAACAAAGCTGGTGAGGGTATTCACACTGCCCAGGCGCAAACCTATGCCTGGGGCGCGACGAACAATCTGGCAGGCCGCAAATGCCTGGTTATCAGTGAGGGTGGGGGATTCTCTGGTCGCGTTGCAACGATCACGGCCAACGTAGCGGGAAGTATCACGCTCGATGTCGTTGGCGCTCTGGCCTTTGGTGACATGTTGCTGCCAGCGCCTCCAGGTTTCACCGAATTTGGCTACCTTGGATCGTTCTACATGGATACCGCCGAGGTTCGGAATATCTACGACTCCGGCTCAATCGTGAAGTCTAAAGGGATTTTCATTCAGTCCCCGAGTACTAATGGGTCGATTCCAGCACCTGGCGTACAGATCAACTGCGCTGGGTACATTTGCCCCCTGGCGACAGCAGTTATCATCGACAGTACGGCCGTATTGAGTACGGCAAGCACCGGTGATGCGGCTGAATACTATGATCCCGACTCTGGCAACCATATTGTTCAGACCAAGTATTCTGTTAAGTCGCTCGGAACCAGCGTTTCCTACGTGCACGATGGAGTCACCGTTCCATTCCTTTACCCGCAATACTTCTACTACTACAACGCCGGAGCGCTGGCAGCCTCTCGCACCACCTCTCAATTGAACGTCACGGGTTGGATTGAGCCATAAAGCCATGGCGTGAGGCGCGGGACAAATCTGGGACAGTTTATGTCCCAAATGGTGATGAATGCAGATGCATGAATATTAGGGGAATCCTTTTGTTTGCAAGGCCTTGCTGGTTTTGCCCCAGCAAAATATGAGGCTGATAACGGATTGCAAATCCGTCTACGCCGGTTCGATTCCGACCTCGGCCTCCATTATTGAAAACCCCGCAGATTAACGTCTGCGGGGTTTTTCTTTATGGGTCGGAAAAGCCGATCATTTCCGCATTATCAGGCATCACTTCCGCATCAGCGTATTACTTGGTCGGGCTAACCACTTCGCCAACACGTCGGTAAACGCGCTTCGTAATTTCCTCCTTGGAGTGGCCCAGCAGCCTACTGGCCTGGCTGATGTCCTCGATCTCCGATGCCGCCTTCGGGCGAATATCGCGAAACTGGAACTGCCGAACTTTGGCAGCCAGGTCCATGTTGCCATCAGAGGTGGGCTTCCGTGCCGCCTTGTCTCGCGCTTCGCTGAACCGATTTCTGAGCATCTCCCAGCTCATCCGCAGGCCCGAGTCGTTGGTGATGAGGCGGGAGTTGAGTACGCCCTGCACTTTCCGGCGATCAAGCAGTGCTTCAATGAACTGACCCAGACCGGTCAGAGGTACATTGCGCGCAGCGAGTGTGCCGGTTAACCCGGATTGGGGAATGCGTCGCGAGATGATGAGCCAAAGCTTCACCACCAGGCTGGATCAGTTGTGGAAGGTTTCCTGCAATTAATTTTTTGGTCGGCAGGACGCCGGAAGAGGGGCAGCAATGCTGCGTGAGATTTGCGTGACTCTGCGTGACATTTGAGAACACCTATAGGCAGTCGATTGCAGCGAGCGTCGAGTTAGATGCCGTATTTACAGGGGCTCCATGGCTCCTGCACGCATGGGGTGCAAGGGGGCACCCGAGCAGCAGGCTGGCATGTCCAACGTCGGTGATTTCCGAGGCGGCCTTCGGGCGGATGTCCCGGAACTGGAACTGACTGATACGGCTGGCAAGGAGCTGGTCACCGGCGGCAACCGCTTCCCTCACTGCTTCCTCTCGGGCGTCGTCCCATCGGTGCCGGAGCATCGGCGCGGTTACGCGCTTTCCATTCTCCGTCAGGATCAGGTAGGGCGAGCTGTGTGGCTCGTTTCGCTGCAAAATCGTCCTGATCAGCGCGTTAAGGCTGCTCTCAACACCGTCCACCTCCAGCAAGATCCGCAGCTTCTTATGGGTCTTCTTCTGCTTCACGCCGAGGGCCTTGTCCTCGATGTCGTCCTTCCTCATCACCAGCACGTCCGCCGGCCGCTGTCCCGTCAAATACGCCAAGTCCATGGCGACCTTCAGCTCATCCACCGCTTTCGCATAAACCGCGCTCCAGATCGCATCGTTCGCGTAGAAGTCCCGCGGCACTTCCTTGTTCTTGCGCACCCCATGGCAGGGGTTCTCCCGGGTGGTCAGCCCCCATTCCCGCGCGATGTTGAAGATGTGCGATAGGGTGGCAATCTCGCGGTTCGCCCTGACTGGTGTCGTTCTGGCATCGCGATACTTCGCCACATGGGCCGGCGTGATGCCGTCGATTGGCGCCTTTTCGAAGTAGTTACGCAGCTGGCGTATCTCGGCCAGGTTGTCCTTCTGGGTGCGCGGCGCCTTCTTCGGGATGATGTCGCGCTCGTACCGGTCGAAGATCGCGCCCATGGTGACCAGGTCCTTGGGTTTCTCCTTCGCCTCCAGCTCCGCCCACTTCAGCCGGGCCAGGCTCAAGTCGGTGCCCAGCGGAATCTCCTTGCCCGACTTGTCTCGGTAGTAGTAGCTGATCCAGCTCTTGCCGGGGTTTTTGTTGCTTTTGCTGGTGCGTTTGCGCCGGTAGACGCCGGGTGGCAAGTCCCTGTTCTCAGTGCTCCTGGGGCGCATGTCACCTTACCTTCGAGATATCTGGCGTCCACATAGGCGCCGATGGCGGGGGAGGCGGTGCCAGCGGCACCACCTCAAGGGTCACGCCCAGCTTCATACGGGCGTACTGGCGGCCCACCAGAGGGCGGCCGCCGCGGCTCTCGACGAAATGCCAGCCGCGTTCGTTGAGCCAGCGGCGCTGCCAGCCCCTGGCCTTGTAGCCGGTCAGGTCGGCCAGCTCTTCGTCCGAAAGGATCTCGGTTTCCATGGGATGGTCTCCACGCCGCCGGTGGCGGCAGGTTGGTGGTCAGGTTGCCGGAGCAGCATCGACGCGGTAATAACTGGTGCACCGGCATCGCGGGCACACCATCGTGCTGGCTCCCTTGAGCCACTTGCAGGGCGCGAGCACGCGCTCGCTCTCGTTGTGCTGGTTCCGGTACCTGGAGCACTTCACGGTGATATCGGACATAGCTCATCCTCGCCCGCGCATGTCGGCGGGCTTGAGTTGTAGGGGAGGGGTTAGGCTTTTGCTTCGGTGCCGAAGGACGTGACCGTGAGCACTTCGTCGACTTCCTTCGCAACCTTGTATTGCAGGTGCACCTGGCGCTGGACTGAGAGATTGAAGTAGTCCCAGTAACGAACCACCCAGGCAATCAGCTCTTTGCTCATGGGACCCATAAGCAGGTTGCCGTGGATGCCGCATGAGCCAATGAAGCGGACGAACTCGTCGATGTTCGTGTAAGGCAGCACCTCGCGATCATCAATGTCCACCATTCGCTCAAAGAGCGTAGAGAGTCCCGCAAGCGACTCGCGGAAGTGCTGGTCCGTGATGAAGTGCTTCTTGTACAGCGCCCAGAACTTCAGCGTCAGTCCGCCCGCCTGGAAGGCGGGATAAGCCTCGTCATTGGGAGCCAGGCTATCGGGGTTAAAGGAAATCTTGACGATCATGGTCGCGGCCCGCTGTAGATCAGGTAGGCCATGTAGGCGAGGGCGATCATGCCAACCTCCGCTCAGGGTTCCGAGTAGGGCAAGCCTCCTTGGATCTTTCGGAACACCCATCCGAAGTGGCTCGAGTTCTCGTCGAGCTGGATCAAGTGCAGGCCGTCGTCACACGCGACCATCTGTTCGGTGTTGCTGGATCGGTTTTCTATGGGCATGGGGAGGCCTCAGCTATTCTTGAATGGTTGGAATGGGAGGTTGCTATGAACCTGAAGCTGACTTGCAAAAAGTGCGGTAAGGAGACTGAAGTAAAGTTACGCCACGACAGCGAAACCGATGGGCAAGTCTTCAACTGCGAGTTTTGTGGGGCACTGCATGTCGAAGAGTCCTATTTCAAGGCTCCGGGATCTCCAGCGCAGTTCCAATTCCGGCTCGCTGATGAGTCCTAGGCAGCCGCCGCGTGCTGCTCAGCTATCCGCCACGGATCATTCGCCCGGGCCAGAGCAGCCATTGGCGGCGGGCTGACGCTGTTCCCGCACATGTGCACCTGCTCGGTTTTTGTGAACGGCTTGCCATCGGCGCCCAAGTCGGCACTTCGGTGGCTCAATAGGTCATGCGGCTTCCAGCAATGCTTCGATCACTCGCTGGCCGACCAGGGGTGGTACTGCATTTCCGGCCATGTGCATGGTCAGCCTGTGATTTTCCGGGCGAAGGGTGTCTGCGGGGAACGACTGGGCAGCCAGGGCCTCGTTGGCGCTGAGCATCCTCATGCGGTCGCCATCGACCAGGGCCCAGCGGTCCAGGGTGGTGATGGTTCCGATTGGCCGGTTGATGCCGCGGCCGGTGGTGCCCGAGCCTTTGCCGTAATAGGGCATGATGAAGCGGTCACCGAAGCTGGCGCGGCCGTTGCGCACACGGTCCAGCGTGGCCTGGGCCCGGCCAGGTTTGTCGATCGGCGACCAGCGTCCGGCGTCGAAGTCGAGGAAGCTTGCGGCCGGCACGTGCTGGTGCCGGTGCAGCTCGAGCATCAGCGGCGCTTTGCTGCGAGTCAGGACTAGGAACAGGCGCACGCGGTGCTGCGGCACACCCAGATCGGCGCAGTCCACAACGTGCGGCGCGACCTGGTAGTCCAGCGCCTGCACCGCCGACACCCATGCCGGGTACAGCGCCCAGTCGGTGAACTCCTCGACGTTCTCCACCAGCGCCGCTTCGGGCCGGTGAAATTCCAGTGCAGAGACCACAGCCCAGGCTGTCGATCGGGAAGAGTCGTGCTGCGGGTTTCCGGATTTTTTGCCCCGGGACTTCGAATGGCCCTGACAGCACGGAGAGGCCAGCAACAGGTCGTGCTCCGGTACCTGCTCCCAGCGGGCCTGGTGCAGATCCTGGCAGACGTGCTCGGTATCCTGGTGGTTGGCAGCGTGCCATTTCACGGCTTCAGGCCAATGGTTGGCCGCCCAGAGAACCTGGACGCCTGCGGCGCGCGCGCCGGTGCTCCATCCGCCGAGGCCGGCGAACAGATCGATTGCGGTGGGCATGAGGATACCTCGCCATGGATAGGCTAAAGTCATTTGGCCACTCAAAGGAGGGCTTGATGATGGAATGCTTCGTGTGCAGTGCTGAGTCAGAAAAACTTCCAATTCTTGGCGACTGGACTGAGCTCCGGTGTAGCGATGGATGTGGGCACTACCGGCTTTCTGGAACGCTAGAGCGCCTGCTGTTAGTCAACCAGCAGAGGCTTGATGTGGTTCGGACTAGAGGGTGGCTGGAGGCCAGCAGGGTGGCACGCCCAATCCCCATGATTACCGACATAACGGCGATCTACGCCTAAGCAACTCGCGAAAAGTCGGGTGAGTAATCCGTCCACCCGATCTTCGGCATATTGGTTTTGGGGTTTATCACTGGCTTACCTTTGGCGTCGGTGATTTCGCACTTGGCTCTGATACGCAGGTCGCGGCACTTGCCTGTCTTCCTAGCAAGTTCCATGAACTGCTGGGCATACTGCGGCGCGTCGAACATCTGACTCAGTTGCTTCACCTTCTCGCCAGCCATGATCGCCGCCGCGCAATCGGCAACAGCCCGCTCCCATTCAGTCAGCGTCAGCTCTAGGGGGGGGCAGCCAACTAGCCCGCTCGACTTGGTTGTCTTGGTGATCTTCCTGGCCTCAGCCAGCGCTACGTCGGCGGTCATGCCGAAGACTGCGAATGTGCTCATGGTTATCTCCAGGCAGCCACCAACCTCACCGGGGTGGCGTGATTCGTTTAAGTGGACTATTTGTTGATGACCCGGTGTGAACCCAGACGACAGGGGAAGCTAATGAAGACGCTGATAGTTGATCACTCGTGGACCAAAATCATCGAGCGAGATGCGTTCGCCAAGGTCGCATTGGCGGACAAGATTAAGCAGATCGAAGAAACCGAAGATGCCATTCGAGCAGCTGAAGGCGAAGAGGCAGCCTGCAATGTTCTAAATAACGGCTTGATAAAGCATGCATTAACACGCTGCCTAGAGAACTTGCAGGGATCTACATCCGTAACAGAACAGGATTTCTGGGTTTGTTACGAGTTTGCGACGACCGCTGCGAAGCAGGCAGAGCGAGTCATTGACGAAGAGCTTTCGCACATAGGGTCGTGATCGAAAGTAACTTTTATTCCTGCCATTCAGCGCAGTAGGTGAGGGTGAGTCAGTCAAAGAGATGCTCTCGGCGCCCCGTCTCGCGGTAGTGCAGATCCTGAATGGCCTGCTGCTGGTCGATGGTGAACATCGGGTTGCAGGTGGTGCGGTGGCCGGCGATCTGGATGGCCTGGAAGGAAAGCGTTATTGATGCGTAGTCACGGTGGCAGGCCGGGCACTTGACGGAATCGATACCGCAGCACGTCAGGGCAGCGTCTTCCTCGTCGTGGATGCCCTTGCAGGCTGGGCACTCATAAAGCTCGGCGATCTCGGGCTGGCAGCATTCCAAGGCACCATCCTCATCGTTGTGGACTTCGCTACAGCGGCAGCACTTGTAGAGCGTCCTGATCTGAATCTTCATGGAGGCCTCCATTGCAGGCGCCGCCCTCGCCGGGGTGGCGTGATTCGTTGAAGTGAGTGATATGCTTTGCGCTCTACCAAACAGGGAGTGTGGTAATGGCTTTGCGGAAACACCTGGAAGACTTCCAGGAGAGATTTACCCCCCGGCGTCGGCGCATCGTAGGCGTCGCGCTATTCGCAATCTGGGGCGTAGGCCTGGTTGTGTACCCGAGCTCGCATTGGCTATACGTTGTGCTGCTTGCGAACATCATCTTCTTCAGTGCTTGGGGGCCGGGAGCATCCAGTAAGCGTTGAGGCGCTGGCGGGCAGCGCCGTGGGGTCAGGCGGCTTTACGAGCGCTGAGTACTCGCTGCCGTGCGCCTTCGTACTCGCTGCTCACGATCTCGACCAATCCGTCGACCTCATTGCAATCTGCCTGACAGCCCAGGTTCATGAAGGCCTGGCCGCTGTGCTCGAAGCACACTCCACCCGCCAACCAGATGCTGCCGGTGTTCACACCGATCGCTTGCCACATCTCATCCTGGTCGATGCTCGCCGGGCAGTGTTCGGCCCAGAGGTCGCGAAGTCGCTGGTGCTCAGCCTTCTCAGTCGCCCGCACCTCCTTGTCGGTGCCCTTGGCGTGCTTCGGAGAGGTCCGCAGCGCTCGGTACCCATACTGGTCCGGTCGGCACCAGTGCACGTCCAGCGAGGTGTGACCGTTGAGCTTGATCCCGCCGACGTAGCTGCGGGTGCTGCTGAACATCGGCGAGGCCGCACCGCCGAAGACCAGGCCCAACTTCTCCCGCTGGGCGTTCCAGGCGGCTTTCTTATCGTCCCAGGCGCGTACTGCGGCCAGGACAGCAGGGGATTCGGTCTTGTAGAAGTAGCTCATGGCTTTCTCCATGCATGCGCCGCCCTCCGTGGCCGGATGCGGCATGGTGGCAATTTGGGGGTGGATGGGGTATTACCTGCTCCAGCTTGGCCGAGGAACGGCCTGAGGAGCATGATTTGAAGAAGCTGGTTGTTCTATGCCTGGCCTCAATGGTGATGGCAAATGCGTCGGCAGAGATTGCCGAACCATCCCCGGTGAAGATTTGCAGCTACCTCGCCGACATCGGCCTGAAGGGCCGGAAATGGGTTGAGGATTACGGTGACGGTTCATCAGGGTGTGCGAGCGACTACAAGGATATTGGCTCCGGCGCGCCGCTGGCGAACAACCTTGCGTACTACGTCAGTGGTGCTGGGAAGTACGTGATGGAGGTGAAGCTGGTTCTGAACTATAACCAGCCGCGTAAGCCCGATGCTGGAACGACCGCCTTGGTTGCGGCATCGCAGAAGCTTGCCCAGCGCGCCCTGGGTGGAACACTGCCAACCTCCGTCATCGAACTCATCAAGAAGGGCGAGCACGGAAGTGAGAACGTAGGGCGGGGAATGGTTGAGGTTGTCCGAGAGGACTGGCCCAACGGCAAAGGCTATGAAGTGCACGTCATGATGCGGTGACTATTGGGGCAATTACGTGGTCTCCCGAATCCCGCTTAAGCTCGGCCATGCTGGTCGTCTCGAACTGTCGCGCTAGCTTTGGCGATATCTTAAAAGCTGGTGCGTCAGGTCGTTTCAAGCGGCGCGCTTGCTCCTCGGGACTGGCAGCTAGGAACGAAAGCTGCAGGTCTTGCAGCATTTCCTGCAGCTGAGTGTAACCATGGGTCTTCCGGGCTATGTCCAGGCCGCCCCTTGTTCCCAGCGGCACGTCCACCTTCACCGTCTCGATGCCCAGGCGTTCGGCCTCGGCGTTCTTCCGGTCGCGGTAGTCTTTCGAGTGCTTGGCTGCTCCCGTCTTCTCCTCGGCCATCGCCGATACCTCGCAAGCCGCTGGGCGGCAGTTTGATCCACTGCTGGCGCCGGCCGTGCCGGACGCGGTTGTTGATTCGCTTCAAGGCCTGTCGCTCCAGCGCGGAAAGTCGATTCCGTTCTCTTCGGCCAGCTTCACCAAGGTGTGATTGCTGATGCCGAGCTTCTTGGCGACGAAGTTGCGGCTGAGGCCGATGCCGCTGTTTGCCCTGATCAGCTCGACGAGCTTGGCCCTTTCTTCGGCCTTGGCTTGGCGGGCAACCTCGCGGGCTTTGTGTTCTTTGTCATTGCTCTGGAAGTAGAAGCCTGCTTCCTTGGTCATGCGGTGCAGCTCTGTGCGGCTCATGCCCAGGGCGCGATAGGCCTCGTCGAGGGTCATGGTTTTGGCTGCTTCGCGAGCACGCTCAAGCAGTTCGCGTTTTGCTGCGACCTCGGTTCGGGTGGTTTGCTCAACCTCTATGTCGGCGGTGCGCGCGTGCAGGCGACGGTGACCAGCGGCGCAACGGCGACCCAGGCAGCGGCAGCCCTGGCGGTGCAGATCAATGCGGGCGTCGATCTGCCGGTGAAGGGCGTCCGGTTCGAGGCATAACTTCATGGCCATCCAGGCAGAAGGAGCACTGAGTTTAGTTTATTTTGTCTACACCCTCTTAGGTCGGCAGGACGCCGGAGGCGGGGAGAAATGTGTGGGGACTTTTTCGGGGGACCGTAGGAACCGGTACAGCACAGTGCGGCATCGTTTGCAGCGAGCAGCCGCACAAGGTCTTGTATTTAAAGGCTTTCCAAGCATCCTGCACGCATGGGGTGCATGGGATCGAGTGTTCGAATCACTCCGTCCCGACCATTATTTACTGAGTAAAATCAGGCATGTTGGCGCTGATTGAAAACTGACCCACATCCAGAGCCTGAGTAGCTGTCAGATCAAGTTGAAACTTAGACAGATTCATCGTGGTCTGTCCCCTATTTTCTTCTACCAACGTAACTCGAAGGCATTTTTCGCGCCCAGATGGATGCTGCTGCCCAAGCGTGCGCACTCGCGAGAAAGGGTGTCGTACAGCCATTGACGGTCATCCCCTTCGGCGCGACAGATGCGAAAGCGACGCAGGCGAGTGGGTATCAGGTCCAGCGACTGCAGGTGCCCGCCCGGGTCCAACGAGGCAAAGTATAGAAACCCCAGGTCGCCGCGAAAGGCTGTGTGGTCCTCGATGCCTTCGTAATCGTTCAGGAGATCACCGCAGCCATAGAGAATCAGGTGTTCACGGTACACCTCGATGCCCTTGACGTGGTGCGAGGAATGCCCATGCACCAAGTCAACTCCGGCCTCGTCGATCAAGGCATGGGCGAACCGGACTTGCTCATGCGGGATATCGAACCCCCAATTGCCGCCCCAGTGAATGGAGGCGACCACCAGATCCCCCGGATTTTTGCCCTCGAGAATCCGTTTGGCCACAGGGCGCAGGCTTTGCATCGACAGATCCTCCAGCCGCGCGACGCCCGCGCACCTATCCGTGGCAGCCCAGTCCGGCGCAATGCCGCTGTCGGGTGCGCCGAGGCCAAACACCAGCAAACGCTGCCCGTCAGGTTGCGTTAGCACGGCGGGCGCTTCGGCAGATTGCCGGTTGTGCCCGGCGCCGGCGCTGCACATACCGTTGCTCGATAGGGTATCTAGCGTATCGGCCAGGCCGGCTGCCCCCCAGTCCAGCACATGGTTGTTGGCCAGCACGCAGCAGTCGATGCCGGCTGCGCTGATGGCCGGGAAGTTCTCCGGGCTCATGCGGTAATTGATGCCCTTTTGCTCCGGTCGTCCGCGGCGGGACACCGCAGTTTCCAGATTGATGATGCGTGCATGTGGCTGGCGAAGTTCGAACTCATCCAGCGCAGCGCCCCAGACATAGGTGAAATCGACTGGGCGGGGAATCGAGCCATTGAGTCTTTCTGCCAGCCGGACGTAATCGCCGGCATTCTTGACATAAGCTTCGTAAAGACGCGGATCGCCAGGATGCGGCAGTATTGAGTCGATGCCGCGGGCGGTCATGACGTCGCCGGCGAGAAACAGCTTCAGCGTATCAGTAACAGCTGCCATGGCACCCTCCCGGATATCCCGAATAACGTAAACCGAGGGACAGCCCCCGATTGGCTCACCTGCGGCCCCATCACAACAATCATCACGCCTCAACTATAGCCAGTGGACTGAGCGGGTAATTCAAGTTTCTTGGGGCGGAAGGTGACTGATGAGTCGCTGGCGGCAGGCCGGCACGCTCATATCTGGCCTGGATCGAGCGTGGCAGTGATCGAAGCGTTTTTGATCTCTCTGTCAAGGCACAAGCGGAATCTATCATTGCTGAAGCCTGAATGACTTTGATGCAGCGGTGAAAAAACTTCGAGCGCTGCGAATGTGACCTCTTCGTCGGGAGTATGTGGCTTGTCAATCGGCGTTGAAAGATGGAGCTGATCGGTCGGCAGGACACCGGAGGAGGGAATGGAGCTTGGGCCAATTCTTGGGCCAATGTATGCGTTTTGATGCGTAGTGGAGAGGCGGAACCCCCGGAAATGCTGCACTTGGTAACGCCAGAAACCGCTATTTTAATCGCTCGGTGCGAACAGCGTGACTGTGCCGTGGCGAGTGTAATCATGGGATTTTGTTTGGATATGACCGATCCCCAGAGGCAGCCCAGGCTGTGTGCGTTCCAAGGCTTGCACCTGACTTTTCTCGTCGCAGCAGAGCACCAACGCCTTGTCTGGCGGGGCCAGATACAGGCCGATGACATCCCAGAATTTTTCCTCGAACTGTGGGTCGTTCGACAGTTTGAAGGTACGTGTCAGATGAGGTTTCAAGTCATTGGCCGCCCACAGTTTATGCACGGTGGTCGCTGATATGCCGGCGGCACGGGCCATGCTTCGGCAGCTCCAGCGGGGCTCGCCGATACGAGGTTGAGTGACCTGTTCGAGCACGCGGCGGATCGTGTCAGCAGGCAGAGGGGATTTGCGTCCTCGGCCAGGCTTGTCGAGCAGGCCTTCCAATCTGAGCGCCTGAAAACGCTGGCACCAGTCGGTGACCGTAGGGCGAGAGAAACCTGTCAATCGCACGATTTCTTCTCGCGTTGATCCTTGCGCTGCCAGCAAGATGACGCGGGCTCGACGGCCATCGCGCTGACTGATGGTGGCGGAACGTACGCGACGGCTCAGTTCGGCAAATTCTTCGGGGCTAAGCGTAATGTCCAGAGCGCTCACCAGGAACTCTCCAAGGTAGGAATGGCACCTGAAGTGTAGTGCAAGCATGGAGAAATTTATTGCGCGAACAGCACACTAGGCTATTGCTTGAGTATCTGAGTAAAACGATCAAGCTCTATCACGCTGCGTGCAACTTGCAGGAGCCTGGAATGGATAAGATGACGCTGAAAGCTGACTGTGAGTTCTGGAGAAGTAATTTCCGACACGGGCAGGCTTGGTGGAGCGCTGCACATCACGTCGCCCTGTTTGGCTCCATTGTCGCCAGCATTACGGCGGGCGCACTCATTCAGGTCCGACCGGATGAATATCAAATAGCAGCCTCTACACTCACAGCCATAGCCGCAGCTTTAACTGGTATGGCTGCGGCAGGTGGCTTTGAGCGCAAATGGCGCAGCAATAGATTGAGTCGGAGCAGGATTGATGGGCTGCTATTGGATCTGGAGGGCGAATCAAGTGATATCGCCGCGATCACGAGGCAGCTCAAGGATGTGATCCTGCGGCACGATCAAGAGATAGTTCTTCAGGATCCTGCAAAGTAGTAGGCGGTTGAGCGCCCGTTGTTTCTGGAGGCCGCGTGATCAGCGCTCGTACAATCGGCGCCGCGGTGTCGCTGGCGCTGGTGGCTTGGGCGTTCTGAGGCACTTACCAGCATGGCCGCTCGACCATGGATGCCGAGTGGCAGGTGCGCTGGGCCGACCGTGACTCCGAGGATAAGCAGGCCTGGGCACTGGCCGAGAACCAGGCCAGGCGCGCATGCTGACGCAACATTTGAACAGGCGTGGGCATGCCCGGCGCGAAGCTGTCGTCTTCGATGATCACGGTGCTATCTATTAGAACTGTTTGGATATACAGACAAGGCTCAATTTCGATGCGGCTAGCTTTGGCAGCAAGTATAAGCAGCACTCGATCAGCTGCTGCAGCATCCTGCTTCATTTCTTCAGGCATGACTGTTCCTTTGCCGCTATAGCGGCTATGCAGTGGAGATGAGAGGGAGGTATCGTCTACCCTAGGAAAACAGAAGCTGCGACGTGGTTGTTAGCGCTCTGTCACTCAATATTAAGGATTGATCTTGTGCCGAACGCAGTGATTGTTAAGAGAAAGGTATTGTTCGGTGACTGTGATCCGGAGGGGATTGTCTATACACCTAGGTTTTCCTACTTCGTTATTGAGGCCGTTCATGATGCACTTGCAGTTTGGCTGTCCGGTCCTGGATTGAGAACCCTGCTAGGCTTTGATTTACTGCCGCCAGCAAGGGCATTCTCGCTAGAGTTTCTTCATCCGGTCACTTGGGATGACGAACTTTCTATGAAGGTAAGTGTTTCCCGTGTTGGGCTTCACTCGTTCACATTTCTAGTCGAGGGTAATGTGGCGCCAGGTGTTATGGCATTTACTTCTAGCCTTACACACGTTTGCATCTCACCGGTTACCAGAGAAATTATTGAGGTTCCTGAGCAACTGAGGGCGTTACTCCAGTCTTGAGCGTTGTAGTTGCTCGGCCAATCACCGGCTTGCCTTTGGCGTCAGTGATTTCGCACGTGGCCCTTATGCGCAGATTGCGGCACTTGCCTGTCTTCCTGGCCTCGGCCGGCGCTACGTCGGCGGTCATTCCGAAGGCTGCGAATGGGCTCATGGTGATCTCCAGGCAGCTACCTCCCTCGCCGGGGTGGCGTGATTCGCTGAAGTGGGTTATTGCTGATGCTTCGGCACTTGGCCGAATCAGGAGGTGATTCGATGAAGCAGCTACTGTTGGGCGCTTTGCTGGTTTCTGCCGCTGGTTTCGCCAATGCGGGAATTCCGCTGGTTAACGCAACCTGCCCCGGAAACATTGAAGTGCACGCCGATGAAGGCGGTCCGATCTTCATCAACGGCAAAGAGGCGAAGCTGAAGAAATTCAATGAAAACTATTTCGAAGCGAAAGGCAGCGGAGTAACGATCTCGCTCACGATCAAGCCCGACGGTTCGCCTGATGTGACGTACACCGGTAAGGGTGGCGCGAATGGCGTTTGCGAGCTGATCGAGCAGGACTGACAACTCTGGGCGCTGCAGGGCCATTCGTTTGAGGTTCATGGGTGAGTTCCATGTCGTTGAAGCTTGCCAGGGGCAATTGAGCTCAGGTTTGCTGCAGTCCATGATGGATGCTCAATTATTCATGGAGTTAGGCCATGTCGAATTTCGAGAAGGGCGATCTAGTGGTTTTGAACAGTGGCGGCCCTGTTATGACTGTTAGGTATGTTGATAACGACACAAGCGAAGGTTACAGCGTCCAGGTGACCTGCGATTGGTTTGATAAAGCCGACCAGCATCACACGGCAACATTTAACGCCGAGATGATTGAAAAAGGTGACGGCCGGCTTAAAGGCTCAACCCTATGAGATAAATGGGGTAGGTATGACAACCAAGCAACCCGACTGGGAGGCGATCGAACGAGTCTACCGGATTGGGTCGCTTGCTATAGAGCCTTTCGCAAGGTCCACGGCTGCGGTAATTGCCGCTCGGGCTTGAGGGCTGTTCTTCCAGCAGGTTGATCCTAATGCGGCTGATGCTTGAGCCAGGATGTCGTTCACATGCGATTTGCCTAGCTCTACTAGCGATTCGATACCCATTTGCTCAAGCCTGGCAATGACGGTTGGGCCTACGCCTTTGAGCGCTAGCAGTGCGGTTCGCTCGTTCGGTGGAAATGGCATCCGGGAAATCCTTTGCTGGTCCATGAGTCTTTGGGAGCTTGCCCTAAGTTGGAGATCGTCTCAACAGCGCAGTCACTTGCACCCGAGAGAGTCTGTATGCTGTGGTTTTCTTCGCCACTGAAACAGAGATCTATATGGATAAGGATTTCCCCGTTGTCTTGATCAATGGCTTGATCGGCTGTCTGGATTACCCGTTCCTCCATGATGCGCTGGTGCCGCGGTCGGTCATTGCCCCGGATCTGCTCGGTTACGGCCGGTTGGATGCGGTTGAAGCGGATGAGATCGATATCGCCGCCCAGGTTGAACATCTGCATCGAACGCTGCAGGATTGCTCTCCTGGCCAACGGGTGCACCTGATCGGGCACTCGGTGGGTGGTGTGGTCGCGGTGGAGTTTGCCCGCAGGTATCCATTGTGCGTGGCCAGCATTGTCAGCATCGAAGGCAACTTCACGTTGAACGATGCATTCTGGTCTTCATCTGTCGCGCAGATGACCGTCGAGCACGCTGAGTCTATGTTGACTGGTTTTCGAGCGGATACCGGCGGCTGGCTGGCGCGTTCCGGCATCGAGGTGAATTCCCAACGGTTAGCGACTGCCACTGCCTGGCTGAACTATCAACCGGCGGGAACGCTACAGGCCATGGCGCGGTCAGTGGTGCAGGTAACGTCTGATCCCGGGTATTTGCCTGGTCTGAAGGCGCTTTTTTCATCCGTCCGGATACATCTGGTTGCGGGTGAGCGTTCCCTGGCGAATTGGGATGTTCCACAATGGGCCCGGCAGCTGGCAACCAGCATGACAGTTCTGCCTGGAGTGGGGCATCTTATGATGCTTGAGGGCCCGGAAGGTTTTGCACGGGAAATGGCGCGAATTATAAATTCAGCAAAGTGAAGTCCACACCCGCGCAGTGCTTTCGATTCTGGATGCCCGGCCAGTTCACTCGTTCGCTGCTTTTTGATGTGAGCGCTACTTGGCCAGGGTTTGCATCAAGTAAGCGGGACCGTTCACTGGGCTTGAAGTGTGCTCAGCATTCATTCGGGCGCAGTGCGTCAATGCTTCTTCCTTGCCCAGGTAGCTTGGCTTGAGCCGTACTTTTTCCTGGTTGTCGTAGATGTCGAAGCCGCCTGACACGGTTTTGGCGTAGAAGCGGGTGCCAGCGCGGAAGGATTCCTGCTCTATTGGAACCGCCGGAACGATAACGAATCTTGGTAGCATTTTTTGCGCCTCCCCAGGCAGACAACTAACTATTAGTCATCCATTCGGGTGGCTGCAACAAAGCTGTGAGGCAGGCGACCAGAGGTATGAAAATAAGCTCGCCACTGCTCCAGTCGCGTCATCGGAATATCACCATCTCTGTGCTGCACGTAGATCGTGTAGGCCAGCGCTGCGGTTTCGACCGCGCCTGATACTGCAAAGACCACCAACACCAGGAATGCTGAGGGTCGACAGCGTAATGTCGGTTGTTCGCCGGCGTTGACGATTTGCAGTCCCTGGCTTATACAGGCGTCCCTGTTGCCAAAAGCGTTACTGTAGGAACTGATGATGAGCGACGAGCTGGATATTCACGAGCCTGAACACGATCACTTGCTCGATCATGAATTCGATGAAGTCGATCCTGCATTGCAGGACGAAGTCGACCCATTGTTCGATCCACAGGACGACGAGAAAGCCGACGCCCTGGATGAAATGGACTGGGATGAGGGTGTCGACCCGCTTGATGATCTGTAGGCGCAAGTCGCCGAGCTATCGCCCATCCACCGAGAACCTGCCAGCGCCGGTTACCGACAGCAGCAACAAGCCACCACAAATACTCAGGTTCTTGAAGTACTGCACGCTGTTGGCCGCGCGCGCCGGATCGACCATGGACCAGAACGGATGGCCGATCACCGCGGTGCCGATCACGAACAAGGCGAACAGAAACGCCAACGGGCGGGTGTAGAAACCCAGGATCAGCAGGATCGCGACGAAGAACTCCATGACCACCGCGACCGCGGCCGCGACCGTGGGCATGGGGGCGCCCAGGGAGGTCAGGTAATCGACGGTACCATCGAAGCCGGTCAGTTTGCTCCAGCCGGACATGATGAACAGGATCATCAGCAGAATACGCGCGAGCAAAATGATCACATCACGCTGGTTGTCGAACAGGGTATAACGCATGGCCACCTTCCTTTGTTATCGGGCTATCTCACCTTAGCAGTGGATTGCCGCCTTTGCGTCAGGGCAGGGAATTGCAGGCAGCAAAAAGGCGCCTCAAAGGCGCCTCTTCAAAAGATGGTGCGAGTGGCGGGACTCGAACCCGCAAGGCTCACGCCGGCAGATTTTAAGTCTGCTGTGTATACCAATTCCACCACACTCGCACAGGTTTGAAAGGGTCTGGCGACCGGGGCGCGTTGGTGGATCGAAGCCCTGGAGAAAACGTATTTCCTCCGCAATCAAGCGAGCTTTATAACCCATCGTTATAGTTGAGTCAACCGCAGGGGAGGGTCTGGACCGGCCTTCTCTGGCCTATGAGCTATCAGTCGCAGCCTCTGTCGGTGATTTTGACAAGTGGCGCCAGGCGCACGAGGGGTGGGGTAGTCTTGAGTTGTTCGCGGCAGTGTTCGACAAGCCCTTTGATATACCCACGTTGATCGCCACGGTTAACGAACTGCTCCGCCCACCCACGTCGTCATGAGGCCATTGCGGCCCACTGGCAGGGCTGGACGTGGTCAGGGTCAAGCGCATCCGTGCGGCTTGAATCAGCGAACCTTACTCGTGGTGGCTGTCTCCTTTTTCCGGTGCCGGGTTGCCGGCCTGAATGCGCTTGAAAATCTCTTCACGGTGCACCTGAACATCTTTGGGTGCATCGATGCCGATTCTCACTTGCATACCTTTGACGCCCAGAATGGTGACTTTGATGTCATCGTTGATGACGATGCTTTCGCCAACCTTGCGGGTGAGTATCAGCATGTATATCTCCTTGGTAACGTAAATTGCTTTGCAGGTCGTGCCCGCACAAGCTGGGAACACGCGGAACGCGCTCCTCTTTTCCTTTATTAAAGACGCTTTCGGCGGATAGGAATTCCCCCGAATACAGAATCTGTAGTGAGTCTTTAGTCGCAGGTGCCCGAAGGGGCGAATGAGCGTTCCGCGGCAGCGAACGCTGCTCATACCCGCAAGCATAGGGGGCTTGAGCGAATATGGGAAATTTCTCTGCATGATATGAGAACTAAGGTCTTGTGTATCGACTTTCAAGGGGGGACGGCAAGGGTGCTGATGCGCTGACCGCTGGCATCGAGGTAGATGCACCGCACGATCAGCCCAGCAGTGCCACCGACTTGATCTGCGCCATCAGCTGCTGGCCGCTGTGCAGGCCCAACTGGTCAGCCGAGTAGCGGGTGATCCGGGCCAGCAGCACACTGCCGCTGGCATCGAGGCTGACCAGGACATGGGCACTGTTGTCCGCCGCCTGATGACCACTGACCCGCACCGGTAACCGGTTGAGGATGCTCGAGCGGGCATCCTCGGCCAGACTCAGGCTGACATCCCGGGCCTGCACCTTGAGGCGCAATGGCGTGCCCAGTGCCAGCGGTTCGTGGGCCAGGCGCAGCTCCAGCGTGCTGTCTGGCAGTTGCAAGCCCAGCAACTGGTAGTTGGTATCGTAACTGCTGACCCGGCCTTCGATGATCACGCCAGCATCGTCGCCCTGGGCCAGTGGCAGGTCGAGGCGCGCAAGGGTGGCGGCAATCGGGCCGCTGGCCTGGACCTTGCCCTGCTCCAGCAGCACCAGATGGTCAGCCAGCCGGGCCACCTCATCCTGGGCATGGCTGACATAGATCAGCGGGATTTCCAGCTCATCGTGCAGACGCTCCAGATACGGCAGGATTTCGCGCTTGCGTGGGCCGTCGAGGGCGGCCAGAGGCTCGTCCATCAACAGCAGTTGCGGGCTGCTGAGCAAGGCCCGGGCGATGCCCACGCGCTGGGCCTCACCGCCGGACAGGGTGGCGGGCTTGCGTTCGAGCAAGTGCTCGATGCCCAGCAGCGCGCAGGCCTGCTCGAGACTGACCTTGCGCGCCTGGGCCGGGATGCGTCGCCAGCCGAAGGTCAGGTTGCCGTGTACGGTCAGGTGTGGGAACAGGCTGGGCTCCTGGAACACGTAGCCGATCGGGCGCAGGTGCGGGGCGATGAAATGGTCGCGTCGCGAGTCCTGCCAGATCTGCCCGTTGACTTCAATATAGGCCTCGGACGCCTGTTCCAGGCCTGCAAGGCAGCGCAGGCAGGTGGTCTTGCCCGAGCCCGAGTGGCCGAACAGGGCGCTGATGCCGCGTCCGGGCAATTGCAGGTCGACGTCCAGATCGAAGGTGTCACGGGCGACTTTGAGCCGGGCATGAATCATCTTGTGCACGCTTCAGCCCCAGGCCGATTTGCCCTGGCGACTGGAGTACAGCGCCAGCAGCACAAGGAAGGAGAACACCAGCATGGCGCCGGCCAGCCAGTGCGCTTGCAGGTATTCCATGGCTTCGACATGGTCGAAGATCTGTACTGACACCACCCGGGTCTTGTCGGGGATGTTGCCACCGATCATCAGTACTACGCCGAACTCACCCACCGTATGGGCAAAGCCGAGGATGCTGGCGGTGATGAAACCGGGACGGGCAAGCGGCAGCACCACATGGACAAAACTGTCCCAGGGGCTGGCTCGCAGGGTGGCCGCCACTTCCAACGGGCGCTCGCCGATGGTGCTGAAGGCGTTCTGCAGCGGTTGCACGACAAAGGGCATGGAGTAGATCACTGAACCGATCACCAGGCCGCTGAAGCTGAACACCACCGTGCCCAGCCCCAACGCCTCGGTAGTCTGACCGATCCAGCCGTTGGGCCCCAGGGCCAACAGCAGGTAAAAGCCGATCACTGTCGGTGGCAGTACCAGGGGCAGGGCGACCACCGCGCCCACCGGCCCGCGCAGCCAGGAGCGCGTACACGCCAGCCACCAGGCGATGGGCGTGCCGACCAGCAACAGGATCAACGTGGTCAGACTGGCCAATTTGAAGGTCAGCCAGATGGCACCCAGGTCGCTGGCATCCAGTGGCATCAGATTTCGTAACCGTAGGACTTGATCAGCGCGGCGGCTTTCGGACCTTTGAGGTACTCGACCAGGGCCTTGGCTGCAGGATTGTCTTTGCCCTTGTTGAGAATCAGCGCATCTTGCTTGATCGGTTCATGCAGGCTGGACGGGACAATCCAGGCCGAACCCTCGGTGACCTTGCCGTCCTTGTAGATTTGCGACAAAGCCACAAAGCCCAGCTCGGCATTGCCGGTGGAAACGAACTGGAAGGCCTGGGTTATGTTCTGGCCTTCGACGATCTTGGCCTTGGTGGCCTCGGTCAGCTTGAGCTTGTCCAGCACCTGGGTGGCGGCCAGGCCGTAAGGTGCAGCTTTCGGGTTGGCGATGGACAGGTGCTTGAACGCGTTCTTTTTCAGCACTTCGCCCTTGGCATCGACGTAACCTTCCTTGGCCGACCACAACGCCAGGGTGCCGACGGCATAGGTGAAGCGCGAACCCTTGACGCTGTCGCCTTCGTTTTCCAGCTTGGCCGGGGTGCTGTCGTCGGCGGCGAGGAAGACTTCGAACGGCGCACCGTTCTTGATCTGCGTATAGAACTGACCGGTAGCGCCTGAGGCGACGACCAGCTTGTGACCGGTGTCTTTCTCGAAATCCTTGGCGATGGCCTGGATCGGTGCGGTGAAGTTGGCCGCGACAGCGACCTGGACCTCATCGGCCCAGGCACTGTTGATGGTCATGAAGGTGGCCAGGGCGGCCAGGGCAAAACGCGGTGCGCACTTACTCATGAAACACAGCTCCATGGGCTGAGGGGTAATCGTTATATACATTAATATATAGCGTTTACCCGACAAACGGGAAGCACTGCTTTAACGCCGCAGCTGGGCCAGGGCTTTTTCCGCCAGGCTACGGGTCAGCTCGCCTGCGGGCAATGCCCGGGCTAGACGCGCCGCTTGACCTGACCAGAAGTTACTGAAATCGCTGTTGCCGACGGGTTCGCTGATCGCGCGCAGGGGCATCAGGGCACCACCGGCCAGAGGAAAGCGTGGCGCCAGGTCGCTGATCGGCCCCAGCTCACGCATGATCCGGGTCGTGATGCCGCGGGCCGGGCGGCCGGTGAACAGGTTGGTCAGGGCCGTGTCGCTGTCCTTGGCAGTGCGCAACGCCTGGCGATGGGCTGCCGACACCTTGGCTTCGGGGCACAGCAGGTAGGCGGTGCCCAGTTGCACTGCGCAAGCCCCCAGGGCCAGGGCGGCAACAATGCCGCGATGATCGCCGATGCCGCCTGCGGCGATGACCGGCACCTTCACTGCATCGACCACCTGGGGCACCAGCGCCAGGGTGCCGACCTGGGTGTTCAGGTCGGCACTCAAGAACATCCCGCGATGGCCGCCGGCCTCATAGCCCATGGCAATGATCGCGTCGCAGCCGTGCTGCTCCAGCCAGATCGCCTCGTCCACGGTGGTGGCGCTGGACAACACCTTCGCCCCAGTGGCTTTGACCCGTGCCAGCAAGCTGGCCTCGGGCAGGCCGAAGTGGAAGCTGACCACTGCTGGCTTGAATGCTTCGATCAGCTGGCAGGTGGCGTCGTCGAACGGCGCACGATTGGACACCGGTGACGGTGCGTGGTAATCGGCACCCAGCTCGTCATAGTAAGGCTTGAGCGCCTGTTTCCAGGCCGCATCGCCGGCCGGGTTGGGCTGCGGCGGCTGGTGGCAGAAGAAATTGACGTTGAGCGGGCCGTTGCTGGCCTGCTTGAAGGCCTGCAGCTCGGCGCGGATCTGATCCAGGCTCAAGGTTGCACAGGGCAGCGATCCCAGGCCGCCGGCATTGCTCACGGCAATGGCCATGGCCGAGCCGCTGGAGCCGGCCATGGGCGCCTGAAGGATCGGCAGTTCGATGCCTAGCAGATCGAGAAGACGGGGGTCCGGCCATTGGCTCATGCCTGGGATTCCTTGTGCGCGGTGCGTGTTACAGGGCTTTGCTCACCTTGATATCGGTGATCTTTTTCGCGTCTTCGCCGTGGAGCTTTTCCAGCGCGGCTTGCACCGCTTCAGGTGCATCGCTGCTCAACTGGGCGAAGTCGAAACGACGCTCACCATCAATCTTGTACTTGATGACGTACTTGGTGGTCTGGCTCATGGCTTATCTCAGTCTCGACGACGAACGGCGGATGAACTTGATCTTGTGGGTAAAGGTCGGTTTGGTCACTGCCGACAATGCACGCGGGCCAACGGTATCGATGGTGATGTTCCAGAAACCGGTGCTGGGCACAGTGATCTTCGCCGGGAAGTCGACGAAAGCACCGCCGTGGTAGGTATGGCGCCCGCCATTCTTGAAGCTGCGGAAGTTGGCGTCGTTCATCAGGCGGATGTTGCAGCGCTGGGAACACTCGATGACGACGATGTCGTCTTCGTTGAGGTGTTCGCGCTGGTGTACGAATTTCATGTTGCTCTCCGCAATGGATCTTTGGGCAAATCAAAACGATACCATGATCAACGGTTACACTGTCGCCCTTCGTGCCTGACCCAGGATAAATCTGCCAATCAAGGGAGCAAAATGGTCTGGGCGCGGTCAGAGTCTTTTTCCATGGTGGAGGTGTAGCTTGATGAAGTGGGTTGTAGCGGCGTTGGCAGTTACATTGGGTGGTTGCGTCAGCGTGTCGGAGCTTGAAAGCTCACCAGAAACATTGAACGTGATTTCCGGTAAGAAGCCCCAGGAGTACGCTACCTGCGTAGAGCAGCAATTGGCTGAAACCCGTGGTCCCCTCGAAGTGGAGCCGCGCCACGATGGCGTGCGTCTGGTCGTGCCGCAAAAGGTCGGTGCCGGGCCTGCTGCTCTGGTGGACATCAACGAACGCGGGAGTGGCAGCAGCATCAAGCTGTACGAACGCCTGAACAACTTCCCCCTGCGCCTGGGTGACGTGAAGACCGCAGCGACTCGCTGTATCTCCGGGTGACCCCTCACATCCGCCCAATCAACGCCCATAACCGCGGATCCTCGAAATCCGCCACTACCAGCTGCGCTCCAGCAGCGAGCAGCGCCTCGGGCGCCTGACTGGTGGACAGACCCACGGTGAAGATCCCGGCCTGGCTGGCCGCCGTCACCCCGGGCACTGCATCCTCGAACGCCAGGGCATGACTGGCCCGTGCTTGCAGGCATTCAAGGCCGGTGAGGTAGGGTAGTGGATCGGGTTTCGCCCGCGGCAGCTCTTCGGCCACCAGCACATGCTCGAAACGCTCGCCCAGGCCCATGGCATTGAGCATATGTACGGCATTGGCCCGTGGTGCATTGGTCACCACGGCCATACCGATGCCTGCCTGTTCGCCATGCTCAAGCAGCCGAATCAGACCAGCGATGGGCTGCAGCGTCGGTGACAGGGCACGAAAGCGCGCTTCCTTGCGATCGGCAAAGACCTGGTGCTCAGCCAGCGAGCGATCAGGGAACAGATAGCGGCACAGATCGGCGTTGGCCCGGCCGCTGACATGGGCGTCGAACTCTGCCTCGGTGAGCACTCGGCCCTCTTCCTGCAATAGTTGTTGCATGGCCAGCAGGTGGAGTTTGTCGGTATCGGTCAGGGTGCCGTCGAGATCGAACAACAAGGCTTCAAGCATTCTGGGTATCCGCTGCGGTGGCCGCTCATCATAACCCGATCACAGGGGCTGGTCAGTGCGCGCCGAAAAGAGTACAAATGTACTCCATGAGCAGACTATCGCCCAAACGCAGCGCCATCCTCACCTTCATCCGTGAGCGGATTGCCGACCATGGCCAGCCGCCGAGCCTGGCCGACATCGCCACGGCCTTCGGCTTTGCCTCGCGCAGTGTGGCGCGCAAGCATATCCAGGCCCTGGCCGAGGCCGGTTTCATCGAGGTCACCCGCAATCAGGCCCGGGGCATTCGCCTGGCCGGGGCCCTGCGCCGCCCCGAAGTGCTGGAAATTCCGGTGTTGGGCCAGGTGGCCGCAGGGCGGCCGATCGGCCCGGACGTCGATATCCACGAGCAGCTCATGCTCGACGCCCAGCTGTTCAGCCGCTCGCCCGACTACCTGCTCAAGGTGCGTGGTGACTCGATGCTTGACGACGGCATCCTCGACGGCGACCTGGTCGGTATCAAGCAACAGTCCGAAGCCCGTGACGGGCAGATCATCGTTGCTCGCCTCGATGGTGAGGTGACCATCAAGCGTTTCGAGCGGGTCAATGCCCAGCAGTATCGCCTGCTGCCGCGCAACCCGGCGTATGCCCCGATCGAGGTTGGCCCCGGCCAGGACTTTGTCATCGAGGGCGTGTTCTGCGGCCTGGTGAGGCGCGGCTGATGGGCGCGGTGGTCAGCCTCGACGGGCTGCTCGACCAGCGACGGGTCTGGAAAGGGCGCCCCCAGGCCCCAGCCCCAGGGTTTGCAGCCTACTGGCCATGCTACGCTGGATACGGCCCTGCCGGGCGGTGGCTGGCCGCCCGCCGCGCTCACCGAGGTGTTGCTGGCCGTCGAGGGCTGTGGCGAGCTGCAATTGCTCTGGCCCAGCCTGGCACGCCTGACCGCCAGTGGTGAGCGGGTGGTGCTGGTTGCGCCGCCGTTTATTCCTTACGCACCCGCCTGGCAGGCCGCCGGGATCGATCTACAGTGGCTGACCCTGGTCGAGACGGCACCGGCCGAGGTGCTCTGGGCTGCCGAACAATGCCTGCGTTCGGGCAGTTGTGGTGCTGTACTGTGCTGGCCGCACAAGGCCGACGACCGCGCCTTGCGCCGTTTGCAGGTGGCCGCCGAAAGCGGCCAGACCCTGGCCTTTGCCTTGCGGCCTCTGCAGGCGGCGTTGAACCCTTCACCTGCGGCGTTGCGCATTGCCATTGATGCCCGCCCGGCCCAGTGGCGGGTACTCAAATGCCGGGGCGGCCTGGCCCCGGCGCTGCCCATTGCCTGCCCCGGGCGAGGCTGATGGATCATGCTCTGGGCCTGTATCCTGCTGCCGCAGCTGGCGCTCGACGCCGTGCTGCGCGGGCGTGCCGATCCCGATACCCCACTGGTGCTGCTCAGTGGCCCGCCCCAGCGACGGCTACTGCAGGCGGTCAACCCGGCGGCGGCCCTCGGTCTGCGCGCCGGGCAGCCGTTGACCAGCGCTCAGGCGCTGGCGGGTAATTTCGCCTGCGTCGACCATGACCCGGCCGCCATCGACGCCTTGCAGCAACTGCTCGCCGCCTGGGCTTACCGGTTCAGCTCTCAGGTCAGCCTGCATTACCCGCGGGTACTGTTGCTGGAAGTCGAGTCCAGCCTCGGCCTGTTTGGCCCTTGGCCTGCGTTCGAGGCACGCTTGCGAACCGAGCTGAGTGCCCTGGGGTTTCGCCACCGCATTGTCCTGGCCAGCAACCCGGTGGCTGCGCGTATGCTCGCCAACTGCCACGATGGCCTGGCGCTCGAATGCCCCGAACAGACGCGCACCGCCCTTGAGCAACTGCCCATCGAACGGGTCGGTCTGCCAGCGGAGGCGGCCAGTGCCTTCGCCCGTATGGGCCTGCGCAGGCTCGGCCAGGTCATGGCGCTGCCCCGTGAGGCCCTGGCCCGGCGCTTTGCCGCTGCGGTGCAACTGCACCTGGACCGTCTGCTGGGGCTGCGGCCCATGGCGTTGACGTTCTACCTGCCGCCGGATCGCTTCGATGCCCGCCTGGAGTTGAATTTCGATGTCGAGTCTCATCAAGCTTTGCTCTTTCCGCTGCGCCGCCTGATCAACGACCTGGCCGCGTTCCTCGCTGGCCGCGACAGTGGCGTGCAGTGTTTTACCCTGCACCTGGAGCACGCCGAGGGGCCCGACACCTGCGTGGCCGTTGGCCTGTTGGCTGCCGAGCGTGACCCGCTGATGCTGTTCGAGCTGGCCCGCGGGCGTCTTGAGCAACTGCAGTTGAGGGCCCCGGTGCGCAACCTGCGCCTGCAGGCCGAAGATCTGCCGGCCTTTGTCCCGCAGCATCGTGAACTGTTCGACCCACGCCCGCAGCAGAACCAGCCCTGGGAGCAACTGCGCGAACGCCTGCGCGCGCGCCTGGGCGACTCCGCGGTGCACAGCCTGTCGGCCCAGGCCGATCACCGCCCTGAGTGCGCCTGGTGTCTGGACAACGCTGCCAAGCTGCCGTCACCTGCTCCTGCGGCGCTACGACCGGGCTGGTTGCTGGCCGAGCCCCAGGTCTTGCCGGGTGTGGGCGTGCAACTGCTGACAGGCGCCGAACGGATCGAGTCCGGCTGGTGGGACGGAGGCGATGTGCGTCGCGATTATTACCGGGTGCAGACTCCCGCCGGGCTGTATGTCTGGGCCTACCGCAACCTCGGTGAAGAAGGACCGTTGTGGTTGCAGGGCTGGTTTGCATGACCACGCCAGCGGCTTATGCCGAACTGCACTGCCTGTCGAATTTTAGCTTCCAGCGCGGTGCCTCCAGAGCCGAGGAACTGTTCCGCCGCGCCCGCCAACAGGGCTACCAGGCCCTGGCGATCACCGACGAGTGTACCCTGGCCGGGATCGTCCGGGCCTGGCAGGCCGCGAGGGCGGTGGAGCTGGCGTTGATCGTCGGTAGTGAAGTACACCTGCACGATGGGCCCAAGCTGGTGCTGTTGGCGGAGAATCTGGTCGGTTACCAGCACCTGTGCCGGCTCATCACCCTGGGCCGGCGACGGGCGCAGAAGGGCGCCTACCGGCTGCTGCGTGAAGACTTCGACGTCCCGCTGGAGGGATTGTTGGTCCTGTGGGTGCCTGACGAAGGCAATCAGGACCTGACGGTCGGCCACTGGTTGCGTGAGCGCTTCGCCGAGCGCCTGTGGCTGGCCGTGGAGTTGCACCGCGGTGCCGACGATGGACAGCGTTTGCAACAGCTGCTGGCCCTGGCTGCGTCCCTGGAACTCCCCGCCGTGGCGACGGGCGATGTGCATATGCATGCCCGTGGGCGGCGTGCCTTGCAGGACAGCATGACGGCGATCCGTCATCACTGCACGGTGGCCGAGGCCGGGCAACGCCTGTTCGCCAACGGCGAACGTCACCTGCGGCCACTGACGCAACTGGCCGAGCTTTATCCATCGGCCTTGCTCGACGAAACCCTGCGCATCGCCGCCCGTTGCCGTTTCGACCTGAGCCAACTGCGCTACCAGTACCCCCGCGAGCTGGTGCCCGATGGTCAGACGGCCAGCGGCTGGTTGCGCCACTTGTGCGAGCAGGGGCAACGCTGGCGCTGGCCCGGCGGTCTCGAAGAGACGGCCCGCCAGGCTTTGGAACACGAGCTTGGGCTGATTGCCGAGCTGAACTACGAAAGCTATTTCCTCACGGTTCACGACATCGTCAACTTTGCCCGCGGCCAGGGCATTCTTTGCCAGGGGCGCGGTTCGGCAGCCAACTCGGTGGTGTGTTTCGTGCTGGGCATCACCGAGTTGGACCCGATGCGCAGCCACCTGTTGTTCGAGCGTTTCCTGTCGCGTGAGCGCGATGAGCCTCCGGATATCGATGTCGATTTCGAACACGAGCGTCGTGAAGAAGTCCTGCAGTACGTGTTCAGTCGCTACGGCCGTCACCGTGCGGCTTTGACCGCCGTGGTCAGCACCTACCATGCCGTCGGTGCGGTGCGGGATATCGCCCGGGTGCTGGGCTTGCCGGTGGCGCAGATCAACGCTTTGGCTGACTGCTGCGGGCGCTGGAGCGATCGCTTGCCGCCGCCCGAACAGTTGCGTGAAGCCGGCTTCGACCCGGACAGCCCTTTACTGCGCCGGGTGCTGGCGCTGACCGGCGAGCTGATCGGTTTTCCCCGGCACCTGTCCCAGCACCCCGGTGGTTTCGTGATTTCCGAGCAGCCGCTGGACAGCCTGGTGCCAGTGGAGAACGCCGCGATGGAGGGGCGCACGGTGATCCAGTGGGACAAGGACGACCTCGACCTGGTCGGTCTGCTCAAGGTCGACATCCTCGCTCTGGGCATGCTCAGTGCCTTGCGCCGCTGTTTTGACCTCTTGTATCGCCATCGCGGCCGTGAGCTGACCCTGGCGCAGATCCCCGGTGACTGCGCTGCCACCTACGAAATGATCGGCCGCGCCGACACCATCGGTGTGTTCCAGATCGAGTCGCGGGCGCAGATGGCCATGTTGCCGCGGCTCAAGCCAAAAGACTTCTACGATCTGGTGATCGAAGTGGCGATCGTTCGCCCCGGACCGATCCAGGTCGACATGGTCCATCCCTACTTGCGTCGGCGCCAGGGCCTGGAACCGGTGAGCTATCCGTCGCCGGCATTGGAGAAGGTGTTCAAGCGCACCCTGGGCGTGCCGCTGTTCCAGGAGCAGGTGATGGAGCTGGCCATGGCCGCCTGGAAGCGTCATGGCGGCCTGGAACCGCACCGCGAACGGCTGATCAGCGGCATGCTTGCCAATGGCTACAGCAGCGAGTTCGCCGAGCGTATCTCCGAGCAGATCAAGGGCTTTGGCAGTTATGGTTTTCCTGAATCCCACGCCGCCAGCTTCGCCTTGCTGACCTACGCCAGTTGCTGGCTCAAGTGCCATGAGCCGGCAATCTATGCGTGTGCGCTGATCAACAGCTGGCCGACGGGCTTCTACAGCCCCGACCAGATTCTTCAGGATGCCCGCCGCCACCGTATCGAGATCCGTCCAGTGGATGCCTGCCATAGCGATTGGGATTGCAGCCTGGAACCGGGGGGCAGGGCAGGCGCTCTTGCCGCAGCCGTCGACCGGCGAGGATCTGTTTGCCGACTACGCCAGTGTCGGCACCACCCTGGGTCCACATCCGTTGACCTTGTTGCGCCGCCGTCTCGATATCCTGGGTTGTCGCAGCTCACAGGCGCTGGAGGGTGCCGAGCATGGCGACAAGGTCAGCGTGGCTGGCCTGGTTACCGGCCGCCAGCGTCCGCAGACGGCCAGTGGGGTCACCTTTGTCACCCTTGAGGATGAGTTTGGCAATGTCAATGTGGTGGTCTGGCGTGATCTGGCCGAGCGACAGCGCCAGGCTTTGGTGGGGTCGCAGCTGCTGCGGGTGAGTGGGCGGCTTGAGTGTGAAAGCGGGGTGCGGCATTTGATTGCTCAGCGGCTGGAAGACCTCAGTCCATTGTTGCAGGGGCTGGATGTGCGCAGCCGGGATTTTCGTTAGAGCGTCGCGGGGCAGGCCCCCCGCGATTAGGCCGACTCAAACCATCGCCAAATGCTGCTTGCGTGTCGGCGCCGGGAAGGCCCGGTCGATGGCGCGCAGGTCTTCGCTGCTGAGAGTCAGGCTGGCTGCCGCTGCATTCAGGCGTACATGCTCCGGCGCTACCGCCTTGGGGATGGCGATCACACCGTCCTGGCGGATGACCCAGGCCAGGCTCACCTGGGCCGGCGTGGCACCATGGCGCTCAGCGATCTCGATCAGGGTCGGGTGCTTGAGCAGGCGCCCGGCCTGGGCCAACGGGCAGTAGGCTATGGTTGGTAACTGGCGCTTGTGGCTCCAGGGCAGCAGGTCGAACTCAATGCCGCGCTGGGCCGGGTTGTACAAGACCTGGTTGGTGGCACAGTCGAGGTTGTGCAGCTCGCGCAGGTCGTCGACATCGAAGTTCGACACGCCCCAGCGGCCAATCTTGCCCGCCTCGCGCAAGCGCTCGAAGGCCTCGACGGTTTCCTCCAGCGGGTACTGGCCGCGCCAGTGCAGCAGGTACAAGTCGATATGCTCGGTGCCCAGGCGCTTGAGGCTGCGCTCGCAAGCTGCAGGGATGCCGTTACGACTGGCGTTGTGCGGGTACACCTTGCTGACCAGGAACACCTGCTCGCGGCGCCCTTTGATGGCCTGGCCGACGACCTTCTCAGCTCCGCCCTCGGCATACATCTCGGCGCTATCGATCAGTGTCAAGCCCAGTTCGATGCCTTGCTGCAGGGCCGCCACTTCAGCGTGCTGCGAGCCTGGGTCTTCGCCCATGTACCAGGTGCCCTGGCCAATGGCCGGGACGTTGTTGCCGGCAAGTTTCACGGTACGCATGTCACCTCCTGTGGGCGGATATGTTCAAGCAGGACGTCGAGCAGCGCTTGGGCCGCTGCCGAGAGTTTATGGTCGGCCAGCAGGGTTACGCCAATGCGTCGTTCTATGCTCGGTTCAACCAGAGGCACACAGCGCGCGCCCAGTTCCTGCATCTGGCCGATGCACAGGGCCGGCACGGCGCTCACGCCCAGGCCATTGGCAACCATGCGGCCAATGGTCGAGAGTTGATGGCTTTCGAAGGCCACCGCCAGTTTGCCGTGCTCGGCGGCCAGGTGTTGCTCAAGCAGTAAGCGAACCGCCGAGGGGCGTTGCAGGGCGATGAAGTCTTCGGCCAGCAGTTCGCGCCAGCTTACCTGGGGCTGCAGGGCCAGCGGTGAATCGGCCGGCACCACTGCGACGAAACGGTCCAGATACAGCGGCGTGAAGCGCAACGGCTCGCTGGCTTCCGGCTCAAAGCCGATGCCCAGTTCGACGCGTCGGTGTCGTACCAGTTCCAGCACCTGTTCGTTGATTACGTCGTGCACGGTGACGTTGACCCGCGGATAGCGCTGGCGAAACACCTTGAGCGCCGCCGGCAGCAGGTTGCCGGCAAAGGCCGGCATGGCGGCGATCGACACACGCCCCAGCTGCAGGGTGAAACGCTGGCGCAACAGTTCTTCGCTGTTGTCCCAATCGGCCAGCAGTTGCCGGGCCAGGGGCAGCAGCACTTCGCCCTCGGGGGTCAGGCTGACGCTGCGGGTGGTGCGGCTGAGCAGGGCGCCGCCGAGGTTGTCTTCCAGGGCCTTGATGGTCAGGCTCAGGGCCGGTTGCGACAGGTGCAGGTGTTCACCGGCCTGGGCAAAGCTCTGGTATTTGGCGACGGTGACAAAGGCGCGCAGCTGTTTGACGTTCATCGGCGTGGTCTATTCTTTTGAAAAATTAATCAAACCATCATAAAAACAAAATTAACAAATAAGTCTGTAGAGGTGAAGATGCGTCAAACGCTCGCCGACACCTCTGTCGGTTCAACAACTACAAAAGGCGGATCAGCATGGCCGGACTGGACAAGCGCGTAGCAACCTATGAACAGGCCCTTGAAGGCCTGACCGACAACATGACCGTACTGGCGGGTGGTTTCGGCCTGTGCGGCATCCCGGAAAACCTCATCAATGAGATCAAGCGCCGCGGCGTCAAGGGCCTGACCGTGGTCTCGAACAACTGCGGCGTCGACGGCTTTGGCCTGGGCGTGCTGCTTGAGGAGCACCAGATCCGCAAGATGGTCGCCTCCTATGTGGGCGAGAACGCCGAATTCGAGCGCCAGCTGCTCAGCGGCGAACTGGAAGTGGAGCTGACCCCGCAAGGCACCCTGGCCGAGAAAATGCGTGCCGGCGGCGCTGGCATCCCAGCCTTCTTCACCGCTACCGGCTACGGCACTCCGGTTGCCGATGGCAAGGAAGTGCGTGAGTTCAACGGCCGCAAGTACATCCTTGAAGAAGCCATCACCGGCGACTTCGCCATCGTCAAGGGCTGGAAGGCCGACCACTATGGCAACGTGGTGTACCGCAACACCGCGCAGAACTTCAACCCGCTGGCCGCTACCGCCGGCAAGATCACCGTGGTCGAGGTCGAGGAGATCGTCGAGCCGGGTGTCCTGCTGCCTACCGAGATCCATACCCCGGGTATCTACGTCGACCGGGTGATTGTCGGCACCTTCGAGAAGCGTATCGAAAAACGCACCCTCAAAGCCTGAACCGTCCCCGAACAGAACAACAAAGAGATCCTGACCATGGCACTTACCCGCGAACAAATGGCCCAACGCGTCGCCCGCGAACTCAAGGACGGCTACTACGTCAACCTCGGCATCGGCATCCCGACCCTGGTGGCCAACTACGTCCCGGCCGATATGGATGTGATGCTGCAATCGGAAAACGGCCTGCTGGGTATGGGTGAATTCCCTACCGAAGTGCAGCTGGACGCCGACATGATCAACGCCGGCAAACAGACCGTGACTGCCCGCCGTGGCGCGTCGATTTTCAACTCCGCCGAATCCTTCGCCATGATCCGTGGCGGTCACGTTGACCTCACGGTGCTGGGCGCTTTCGAAGTGGACGTGGAGGGCAACATCGCCTCCTGGATGATCCCGGGAAAACTGGTCAAGGGCATGGGTGGGGCCATGGACCTGGTGGCTGGCGCCGACAACATCATCGTCACCATGACGCATGCGTCGAAGGACGGCGAGTCCAAATTGCTGTCGCGCTGCAGCCTGCCGTTGACCGGTGCCGGCTGCATCCGCAAGGTGCTGACAGACCTGGCGTACCTGGAAATCGACAACGGCGCCTTCATCCTGCGCGAGACCGCGCCGGGGGTGACGGTGGAAGAGATCATCGAGAAGACCGCTGGCAAGCTGATCGTGGCGGATGATGTGAAAGAGATGACGTTTTAAGTAGTTCTTTCGGGCCTCATCGCGGGGCAAGCACGCTCCCACAAGTTGAGCACAACTCTGGTGGGGGCGGGCTTGACCCGCGATTGCAGGCTGTCAGCTCGGGATCATCGCAAAGCCGACACCGAAACGGTTCCAGGCGTTGATGGTGGCGATGGCCAGGGTCAGGTTGGCCACCTCGGCTTCGCTGAAGTGTTCGAGCAAGGCGCGGTACTGGTGTTCCGGCGCATGCCGCTCGGGCAGGCGGGTCAGGCTTTCGGTCCAGGCCAGGGCGGCGCGCTCACGGGGGGTGAAGTAGGCGGTATCTTCCCAGACACTCAGGGTTTGCAGGCGGGCCTCGGTTTCTCCGGCCTTGCGTGCATCATTGGCGTGCATGTTGACGCAATAGGCGCAGCCGTTGATCTGCGAAGCGCGCAGGCGGATCAGCTCCAACAGCGAAATTTCCAGCCCGGACTTGTCCAGGGCCATTTCCAGGCCGAGCATGGCCTTGTAGGCCTCAGGCGAGTGCTTGGCCCATTCGATACGATTGCTCATCTGTGTGCTCCGGTCAGTTGCTCATCAGGCGGTGATGGCGCTACCTTAGCGCTGCTGCGGTGAGGCTCGAATAGCCAATTGCGCCGAATCTCAGGAGGCCAATCAGCCAAGGCTCTGCAGGGTGTCGCGCACCCGGTCCAGGGCCGGGTCGATGTCCAGCAGTTCGATCGCGCCAAAGCCGAGTAACAGCCCCGAACGTACCGGTGCCTGGGCATGGAAGGGGGCCAGGGAGTAGAGCCCGACCTCGACCTTGCGCACCATGTTGATCAGTAACTCAACCTCCAGGTCGCCCTTGGTCAGGGCGCTCAGGTGATAGCCGGCGGTGGCCGGTATCACCTCGAACCAGGGCGCCAGGTCCCCCTGCATTCGCTGCAGGATCCGTTCGCGACGTGCGGCATAGACCTCATGCACGCGGCGGATGTGTTTGAGCAACGTACCTTCGCTGATAAAGCGAGCCAGGGCCCACTGGTTCAGGGTCGGCGTGTGCCAATCGGTCAATTGTTTGGCGGCACAGATGGCTTCGCGCAGGGCATCAGGCACAATGGTGTAGCCCAGGCGCAGCTCCGGCAACAAGGTTTTCGAGAAGGTCCCGACATAGGCCACCAGGCCGTGGCAATCCATGCTCTGCAGCGAGTCGGTGGGCCGCCCCTCATAGCGGAACTCACTGTCGTAGTCGTCTTCGATGATGATCGCGCCCAATGCCGCCGCGCGCTCCAGCAACGCCTGGCGACGTGCCAGGCTCATCGGCATGCCCAGCGGAAACTGGTGTGAGGGCGTGACGTAGATCAGCCGGGTGCCTTCGGCAATCTGCTCTACACACAGGCCCTGGTCGTCTACCGGCACGTACTGCAACTGCGCGCCCTGAGACAGGAACAGCTGGCGTGCAGGGGGGTAGCCGGGGTCTTCCATGGCCACCCGGCAGCCGGGCTCGATCAGTATCCGGGCGATCAGGTCCAGGGCTTGCTGGGCGCCGTTGCACACCAGCACATCGGCGCTGTGGCAACGTACCCCGCGAGCGAAAGCGATATGCCGGGCGATGGCTTCGCGCAGCTCCGGCAAACCCTGGTGGGCGGCATAGCGGGTGCTGCCGCGACGGATCTGGCGCAGCGCATACTGGTTGCAGCGGCGCCAGTCATCGAAGGGGAACAGGGCCTTGCTCGACGCCCCGCCGATGAAGTCGTAGCGCAAGGTACCTGGCGCCAGGTCAGCCAGCAGGTTGGCCCGCGAACGCCATTTGGCCAGGGTCGGGGCGCTTGCCAGGGGGATGGCCGGGGTGGGTGTTGGCGAACGGGTCGAGGCAGGGGTAATGAAGGTACCCTTGCCGACCTTGCCGCTGAGCAGGTTGTCGTAGGTCAGGCGCGAATAGGCTTCGGCCACGGTCTTGCGCGACACGCCCAGCTGTTCGGCTAGCAGCCGTGTCGGCGGCAGTTGTGTGCCCGCTGCCAGGCGCCCGCTGTCGATACCCTCGCGTAGTTGTCGGTAGAGCTGTTCGGCCAGGCCTTTGCTGCCTTGCAGGCTGATGTGAAGTTCCATGCTGGGGTGAATCCGTGCGCCATTGACGGACACCGAGATTACCCGATTTACCCTGAAGCTGCCGTTGATCCCTTGGGCCGACGCCTTGGCCTAGGCGCGCCACACTTTAGAAGTCGGGGTTCTCCGGCACATCGGCGAACCTCTTGCGCATACAGGAGCGTCGCCATGTACCTGCGAACTCTGCTGGGCCTGGGTGTGTTGCTGACGGCTACAGCCCAGGCCTACGAATCAATCGCTGTGTATCACTACGGCATGCCGCTGGATATCGCCCGTGTGGTGCAGATGAGCGAGCCTGCAACTCAGCTCTGCGATGTGGTGCAGGCCAGTATGGTCTATCTCGACTCCGCCGGCCGGCAACACACCTTGCACTACCTGAAGCTGGCGCAGGCCTGCAGCGGCCACGATTAGTCCCAGGCCGGTGCCAGGCTTTCTGGGCTGGTCAGGCGCAGGCCACTGTCGAGGGCGGCGATGTTCGCCATGTCCTCAACGCTTAGCTTGAACTCGTTGGCCTTGAGGTTGCTGGCCAGGTTCTCGCGGCGGGTCGAGGACGGAATCACCGCGTAGCCCAGTTGTATGGCCCAGGCCAGGGTCACCTGCGCCGGGGTGGCGTGGTGCTGCTCGGCGATAGCCTGAATCACCGGGTCGTGCAGGACCTTGCCATAACCCAGGGTCATGTACGACGTCACGGCGATGCCCTGGCTGTGCATGAACTCGACCAGCTTGCGGTTTTGCAGGTAGGGGTGCAGTTCGATCTGCCGGGTCAGGCCCTGGGCCTTGGCTTCGGCCAGGGCGCCCATGAACTCACTGAGCGGGACGGGCGCCCTTGGGCGATGGCCAGTGGACCAGGGTCAGGTCCAGGTAGTCGGTGCGCAGCTTGCGCAGGCTTTCCTTCAGGCTCGGGATCAGCTTGTCGGCGGCCAGATTCTCGATCCAGATCTTGCTGGTCAGGAACAGTTCGTCACGAGGGATACCGCTAGCGGCCACTGCCTGGCCGACCTCGGCTTCGTTGCCGTAGATTTGGGAATGGACATGAATAGGCTCCTTGTGAAGGGCTGCTGAAAAACAGGCGTGCAGTATTGCGACTGCGTGCATCGGGAAAATTCCCTGCACCGACACAACTTTTTTACCGCTGACGCACGAATCGGCAGAGCCTGGTGGTAGCCTTGCAGCGTCAGTCGCAATGGATCTGGTCATGACCCAGCACAAGCTCAGCATTCGCCAACGCAATGTCGACAACATCCTTCTGGCGGCCGAGCAGGTCTTTGCTGAAAAAGGCTTCGCCGGTACCGCCATGGCCGATATCGCCGAAGCGGCGCAGTTGCCGCGCAGCAATGTGCACTATTACTTCAGCACCAAGGCTGAGCTGTACCAGGCAGTGTTGTTCGGCCTGCTCGACGTGTGGAAGCAGGATGCGTTGTGCTTTGAGCTCTACGACGATCCGCGCATCGTGCTCAGTAGCTACATCCGCGCCAAGATGAACCATTCGCGCACCCGTCCCTATGGCTCCAAGGTCTGGGCCAACGAGATCATCCATGGCGCACCCAACCTCGGCGCCGCGCTGGACGACCCGCTGTATGACTGGGCGAAGATGAAGGAAGCGAAGATTCGCCAGTGGATTGACGATGGCCGCATCCTGGCGGTGGAGCCATCGGGGCTGTTGTATATGATCTGGGCCTCGACCCAGCACTATGCCGACTTCAGCCATCAGGTCGGTTTGCTCAACGATCACCAGCCACTCACCGACCTGCAGTTCGAGCGGGCGGTGCAGACGGTGACCAGTGTGATCTTGCGCGGGATCGGGCTGGAGCCATAAGGCCCACGACGGGGAGGGCACACTGTGTGCGGGCTTGCCCCGCGATTGCAAGACACTCCCAGTCTCTAGACCTGCTACTGCAAGACGCTACAAAGCTGCCGACGCTTCGTACGGCATGCTCATGCAGGCTCTCAGAAAATTCACGCACCAGTATAGGGTTTTTCCTATATCACCCTCTGCAGCATCGTGAAAGGCTTCCCCGCGCGCTAACGAGGGAGGAAGCCAGGCCCCCTGTACGCCACAAACAGACCAGGGAGGCTCGAACATGCTCAATGAATTACGGACGTTCTTCGACCACAGCCGGCACAAGCTCAAGGTGCGCGGCATCGATGCCGGGCTCGACATCCTCGCCTTCAGTGGCGACGAATTTCTCAGCCAGCCGTTCAAGTACCTGATCGAATTCACCTCCAGCGAGCACGACCTCGCCGCTGAACAGCTGCTCGGCAAAGACGCCAGTTTCAGCCTGCACGCCGCGCCGCAACCGCTGCTGTTCAAGTTCCCCGACGAACCCGAAGCCAAAGCCCTGCGTACCCTGTTCGGCGTGATCAGCGGCTTTCAGCGCCTGTCCGGCTCCAACGACGAAGCCCGTTACGAAGTCACCCTGGAACCGCGCCTGGCCTTGCTCGCCCGTGGCAAGCAGACGCGCCTGTACCAGCACCAGTCCGTGCCGGAGATCGTCGAGGGTATCCTGCGCAGCCGCCACGATTTCGAAGGCCAGGACTTCTACTTCAACCTGCTGCGCGAGTACCCCAAACGCGCCCAGGTCATGCAGTACGAGGAAAGCGACCTGGCCTTCATCAGCCGCCTGCTGGCCGAAGTCGGCATCTGGTATCGCTTCACCAGCGACGAACGCCTGAAGATCGAGGTCGTCGAGTTTCACGACGACCAGCGCCGCTACCAGTTCGGCGTGACCCTGGCGTACCGCCCGCAATCCGGCCTGAGCAGCAGCGGCCAGGACAGCGTGTGGCAGTTGCAGACCCGCCACCAGGTGGTGGAAAAACACATCAACATCCGCGCCTACCACCACCGCGATGCCAATGCTTATCTGGATGCGGAAATCGACCAGACCCGTGGCGCACGCACCACCTACGGCGAGGCCTACCACTACGCCGAACCCTACACCGTGCTCGGTGATGCCCTCGACCAGGACGAAGACCTGCTCAGCGAAAGCGGCTACTTCTATGCGCGCTTGCGCCATGAGCGCTACCTGAACGAGCAGACCAGACTCAGCGGCGTCAGCAGCAGTCCGACCCTGGCCCCCGGCCAGGTCCTGAAGATCGACGGCAACGCGCCACAGGCCTTCGCCCCCGGCGTAGTGCTCATTCACCTGAACGTCCGCGCTGGTCGTGACAGCAGTTTCCAGGCCAGCTTCGAGGCCATTCCTTACGCCGAACGGGTGTGCTTTCGTCCGGCATTGTTGGCCAAACCACGGATCGCCGGCACCTTGCCGGCGCGGGTCACCAGCACGCGGGAAAACGACCCCTACGGCCATATCGATATCGAAGGCCGCTACAAGGTCAACTTCCTCTTCAACCGCGACCCGTGGAAACCCGGTGGCGAAAGCATGTGGCTGCGCCTGGCGCGGCCCTATGCCGGCGACACCCATGGCCTGCACCTGCCGCTGCTGGCCGGCACCGAAGTGGCGGTGGCCTTCGAACAGGGCGACCCGGACCGCCCGTACATCGCCCACGCCCTGCACGACAACCGCCACCCCGACCACGTCAGCCTGCGCAACTACAAACGCAACGTGCTGCGCACTCCGGCCAACAACAAATTGCGCCTGGACGACACCCGGGGTGAGGAGCACATCAAGCTCAGTACCGAACACAGTGGCAAGAGTCAGCTGAACCTGGGGCACCTGGTCGACGCCGAGCGCAAACCCCGCGGCCAGGGTGCCGAACTGCGCACCGATGGCCATGCTGCGATCCGCGCCGGCAGCGGCATTTTCATCAGTGCCGACAAGCAGCCCAAAGCCCAGGGCGACATGCTCAGCATGGCCGAGGCTGTAGGGCAACTGGAGGAAGCGCTTCGACGTGTGCAGGGCTTGGCGCGCAATGCTGCCTCAGTGGGGGCGCTGGAGGCGGATGAAGCCGTACCGGCACACCTCAAAGAGGCCCTCGGGCAACTGAAGGAAGCAGGCTTTCTGGTCTCGGCACCTGCGGGCATAGCCCTGGTGACGCCCGAGCACCTGCAGCTGGCGGCGGGCCAGACGCTCGCCGCCACCAGTAACAACACCGACTTCAGTGTACTCAAGCGCTTTACGGTGGCGGCAGGCCAGGCCATCGGCCTGTTCGCGCAACGCCTGGGCATCAAGCTGGTCGCCAACCAGGGCGCAGTGTCGATCCAGGCGCAGAACGACAGTCTGCAGCTGCTGGCGCGCAAAGGATTGGATATCAGCAGCACCGAGGATGAAATACGCATAACCGCAAAACAGAAAATCACCCTCAATGTTGGCAGCAACTACATCACCCTCGACCCCTATCGCATCGAGGTCGGCTCACCGGGCGAGGTGGAAATCAAGTCACCGCACTTTGACTACGTCCAGGCGCCGGGCCGGTTGAACACGGCGCTCGCGCCCATGGCCGAGCCCCTGGGGGAGCAAGCCAACCGGCTGGTGCTGAACTTTGCCGATGCGACAGCGCAACCCCTGGCCGATGTGCCTTATACCCTTACTTTCGACAGCGGCCCGGTGCTCAAGGGAACGCTCGATGACCAGGGGCGTGCGCTTCACAGTCCGGTCCCCGATAGCCCGGCACAGGTGCAGTACCTGCTACCGGATCCCACACCTGACCAGCCGTGGGCTGACCATGAGGCGTTTCAGGCCACGCTTGGATCAAAAACCTCGTCCCCCAGTTTGAGCGGTCCGGGCAAGTGGGTGACGCAAGAACTCGACTACCACGGCACTCGCAACGTCGGGCAGATGTTCCTTAACCGCATGACCTCCATGGGCGATGAAGGCCGGGTATTTGGCTCGGACGGTAAAGACTACGGTCACACCAAGCGCACCGTCATACAGGTCTGGGAGGCGTTGCCGGCAGATAAGCAATACCTCGCCGGTAACTCCGCCATACACCGCTACGGTGAACAACGCCGAATTGAGCAAACGTATCTGGAAGGCAATGACAGTTGGCAAGTGTCCGGCAAGTCCTGGTATTGGCAACCACCCGTAGCGGATACGGAATACGAACAACAAGGAAAACAACAATGAATCTTTCGCGGGCAACTGTTTTACGGCTATGGGGCGGCCTGGATGTTTTCCATGTGCTCTGGTACAGCCTGCATAGTTGGAAGTTGGGACATGTTCCTTACGTGACCGACTTTACCACTATGGTGGTTGTGAGCGAGCAGTGGGGTGGGGCGTTGCTCTACGGCCTTATGTCCTGGGGGCTGCAATTATCCATCGTGTTGACGGGTGTTTTGTTTGTCCTGGCTTATAGATCGGCGCGTTACTTCGGTTTCGTACAAATTCCATTACGTTTGTTTTTTCTCGTTCCGTCGATTCCGCTGCTGTTGAACGGGGTGAGTGGTTGGCCTGTTTTGATCGTCCTGGCGTTCGCGCTTTCCATTGAGATGTTTAAAGGTTGGAGCCTGTGGAAGTATGCCTGAATTACCAATTTCCGGCTGTTCCCGCGCAGGTGGCTGCCCGGTAGCCGTTGTTTCTATTCTTGAAATGGACGCTGTATGAACTAGGATCTGCAAAATGCCATGGCATTCTACGAGCCAGCCCCTGAAGATGATTACTCGGGTGTTGAAGGCAAATGGCGCTGGCTGTGGGAAACCCTGCAAGGGGACTTCCATGAAAACCCGAGCACGGCTCAGACCGTCACTGGCGCGGTCATCACCATGATCCCGTTGGTGGACCAGATCGGCGATGTGCGCGATCTGATCGCCAACTGCAAGAAAATCCACAAAGACAGCGACGATACCTGGGCCTGGGTGGCCTTGATACTGACCTTGGTGGGTTTGTTTCCTACTTTCGGTTCATTGCTCAAAGGTTGCTTCAAGGTTTTGTTCTTTTACTTGCGCAAGGCATTGTTCAAAGCGCCAAACTCCCTGTTGAAAGTCGATGCGGCCGTTATCAATAGCGCCATAACGGGTTTGAAACGCCATCTGGATAATCCTATGGTGCGTAAAGTCATGGCGAAAATGAACGTGCACAATCCTTTTGCGTACTTGGCCGACAAGCTGCAGGAAGCCAAGGGACTTTTAACCGTCGAGAAGTTGTTGGAGGTTTTTGACAAACTGTTGCAGGTTGCACGAGGCGTTTTTGATTCGGTCAAGACATGGGTGCCGCAGTCGGTACGGGTACAGATAGAACAACTCTGGACAATAATGATCGAAGTGCGTAACAAGGCCGACGCAGGCTTGGCGAAAGCCTTGCGTCCTGCACAGGATCTGCTTGACCAACTTGTTAATCGCCTGCGGGTAGAGGGTGATAACGCCTACCGTGCGCGGGTTGGAGATAATACGCATGTGTTGGGGCAGCGGGAGGCGGCTGAGTTGGAGCTGTTTAGGCGTAATAGGCCGGATTGGGTGGATGAATTTGCGAAGGAAAAATATCCACAGCTTAAAAATTTTCCCAGAGATGCTTTTGGTGATATTGCCATGGGTTGGCCGGATATCAGCGCATCCTCTAAACAGCTTGGATTGAAGAACGGCTTCACAACTTTCGATAAGACCATGTATGCAACTACAGTAGCGCCAGGTGAGCGCCTCTATGGAAACTCTGAAGAAGACTTCCAGATTTGGCAGAATGCTTAACCTCAAACGCCGAGACACCTGATGAAGCAGATGACCTTCGCCGACGCCGAGTACGCCGGCAAGCGCAAGCAGACCCGCAAGGAAT
>NZ_JBOICA010000020.1:0-92510 GCF_050739775.1 Pseudomonas sp. | reverse complement strand
GGGCAAGCCCGCTCCCACATTGAAATCTGTGGGAACGGGCTTGCCCCGCGAAGGATAAAGCCTTGCGCTTAGTTCCAGCCAGCCCGATCCATCAGACGAATCGCTTCAGCCTGACGTTTACCCGCGATTTCAACCGGGATGGAGTCAGCCTTGAATGAACCCCAGGCCGCCACTTCTTCCGAAGGTACGACTTTCGGATTGGCCGGGAACTCCTGGTTCACACCAGCAAAAATTTTCTGGGCTTCTTCACCGGTCATCCACTCGACCAGTTTCTTGGCGGCTTCCGGGTGTGGGGCATATTTTGTCAGGCCGATGCCCGACAGGTTGACGTGCACGCCACGGTCAGCCTGGTTTGGCCAGAACAGCTTGACCGCCAGTTTCGGGTTTTCCTTGTGCAGGCGACCGTAGTAGTAGGTGTTGACGATACCGACGTCGCACTGGCCAGCATTGATGGCTTGCAGCAGCGCAGTGTCATCGGAGAACACGTCGGTGGACAGGTTATTGACCCAGCCCTTGATGATTTCCTCGGTTTTCTTCTCGCCGTGGGTTTCGATCAGGGTAGCGGTCAGCGACTGGTTGTAGACCTTCTTCGCCGTGCGCAGGCACAGGCGACCTTCCCAGTTCTTGTCGGCCAAAGCTTCGTAGGAGCTCAACTCTTCGGGTTTGACCCGCTCGGTGGAGTAGGCGATGGTTCGTGCACGCAGGCTCAGACCCGTCCAGTCATGGGACGAGGCGCGGTACTGCTTGGGAATGTTGGCGTCGATCACGTCCGATTTGATCGGCTGCAGGATGCCCATCTGCTCGGCCTGCCAGAGGTTGCCGGCATCGACGGTGAGCAACAGGTCGGCGGTGGCGTTCTGCCCTTCGGCCTTGATCCGCTGCATCAGCGGAGCTTCCTTGTCGGTGATGAACTTGACCTTGACCCCGGTCTTGGCCGTGTAAGCATCGAACACCGGCTTGATCAGCTCGTCGATGCGCGAGGAATACACCACCACCTCGTCCGCCGCTTGGGCGGTGCCGCCCAACAGGGTCAGAGCCAGGGCGGCCAATACGTGCTTGCGTGGCAACATGGTGCAGTCCTCGGAGTTCAAATAGAGGCGCAAATGGTAGTTAATCCTATTTGCCTTCTCAACTGAACTCACCGGGGAGGAGTTACCAGATGTTACGAAAAAAAAGACCTGGCTTCAGGCTCGCGCCAGTTCCGGCAGGTCGCCGCTCAGGCCCAGGGCCTGACGAACGAACACGGCTTTCGCCTCAGGCAGTTGCTCGACCCATTTAAGGCCACTGTTGCGCAACCAGCGCAACGGCAGCGGATCAGCCTGGAACAAACGTTCGAAACCTTCCATGGCCGCCATCAGCGCCAGGTTATGCGGCATGCGACGACGCTCATAGCGGCTCAATACGCGCACATCCGCCAGCCGCTCACCCCGTTCATAGGCACGCAGCAACTCTTCGGCCAGTACGGCCGCATCGAGAAAGCCCAGGTTGACCCCCTGCCCAGCCAGCGGGTGAATGGTGTGCGCAGCGTCACCGATCAGGGCCAGGCCTTCGGCCACATAACGTTTGGCATGGCGCTGGCGCAGCGGCACGCAGAGCCGTGGGTCGGCCTGCAGCACAGCGCCAAGGCGGCCTTCGAAGGCGCGTTCGAGTTGCGCGCAAAAATCAACATCGTCCAACTTCATCAGGCGTTCGGCGTGTTCCGGGGTAGTCGACCAGACGATCGAGCACCAATCCTGTCGGCCATCGCACTGCAGTGGCAGGAAGGCTAGCGGCCCATCGTCGGTAAAGCGTTGCCAGGCTGTGGCCTGATGCGGCTCGGCACAGCGCACGCTGGTGACAATGGCGTGGTGCAGGTAATCCCACTCGCGGGTCTCGCAGCCGGTCAGGCGCCGCACCGCCGAGTTCGCACCGTCGGCCGCGATTACCAGCGGCGCGCGTAACGTACGGCCATCGGCGAGGGTCAGCAGCCACTCGTCACCGGAGCGACGCATCTGCTCCAGGCGCGCGTTGGCCAGCAGGCCAATTTCGCTGTCATGCAGGCGTTCCAGCAGACCATCCTGGACCACCCGGTTCTCGACGATATGCCCCAACACCTCGGCATGCACGCTGGCCGCCGAGAAATGGATCTGACCGGTGCCACTGCCGTCCCAGACGCGCATGTCCGAGTAGGGGCTTACACGTCGCTGCGCAATCCCCTGCCAGGCCCCCACGCGTTCGAGAATGCGCTGGCTGGCCATCGACAGGGCACTGACCCGTGGCTCAAAGGCGGCCTGCTCGTCAAAGGGTTTGATCGACAGCGGACTGCCGTCGAGCAGGAGAATTTCCAGGCCACTGTGCTGTAATGCCAGGGCCAGGGCGCTGCCGACCATACCGGCACCGACAATCAACAGATCTGCGCGCATTTCCATGCCTTAAGCCTGTCTCGCTTGCGGCTTTAGCCGCACGTAAAGGATTTTGTCGACCTGCGCCACCAACTCACCGGCAGCGTCACGGATACCGACCTGAAGTCGTGGCAGGTATTTCTTGCCGCCTGCGGTGTGCTCGCGAATCTCGGCCAGCAACCCATCGTCGATGCGCAGGTCGGCGAACACCGGACCTTTGCCCGGAGCAACAAAATCGATACTGGCCGCCTTGTCCCAGACAATATATTCGCGGCCCAATAGCTCCATCAGCATCAGCATGTAGAACGGATCGACCATCGAATACAGGCTGCCGCCAAACTGGGTGCCGACATAGTTGCGATTGAACCAGCCCAGGCCCATGCGCACCTTCACTTGGCGAAAGTCCGGGCTAATGCTTTGCACGCGAATGCCGGCACCGATGTAGGGCGGATAAATATTCAGCATCCAGCGCAGCATACGCGCACGCCGTGCCAGTTTGCGCGGATCGCCCATGCTCAGCTCCGTGGGTCCGGACGGGTTCCCAGACCCATGGCCTGGCGGGCAAACCAGCGCTTGGCCGGTGGCAACAGATCGAGCCCGAGCAGCCCCAGGTTTCGCCCGGTGGCAATCAGCGGTTGAGCGTTGCCGAATAAACGGGTGACCCGGTCGGAGAAACCCACGGTCAAGTCCTGGTCCAGGCGCTGACGCTCGCGATAGGCTTGCAGCGTAGCAAAATCACCAGGAACGGCAGGGCCTGCCAGCAATCCTTCGGCCAGCGACTGCACATCGCGCAGGGACAGGTTGAAGCCCTGCCCGGCAATCGGATGCAGACTGTGGGCGGCATTGCCCAGGACCACCAGGTGTGGACGCACCTGCTCCTGGGCCTCGATCAGCGACAAGGGGTACAGATTCCGTGCGCCGACTTGACGCAACGTGCCCAAACGGTAGCCGAACACACCCTGCAACTCGCTAAGAAAGCTACGCTCGTCCAGTTCGGCCAGGCGCTTGGCGTCCATGCCGGCGCGGGTCCAGACCAGCGCACAGCGGTTTTCCGGCAATGGCAGCAGGGCCATTGGCCCCTCATCGGTGAAGCGCTCGAAAGCCTGGCCACAGTGGGCTTCGCTCGGGGTGATATTGGCAATCAACGCGCTCTGGTTGTAAGGCCTCTGGCTGACATGGATGCCCAGTTGCTCACGCAGCCCGGAGCGACCACCATCGGCCAGCACCGCCAGGTCGCACTCAACCAGGGTGTCGTCGTTAAGCGACAGGCGATAACCGTCTTCCAGCGCCTGCATGGCGGTTACTTCAGCCGGACAGCGCCAACTCACCACCTCGGCATCCAGGCCTTTCCACAGGCACTGACCCAGCCAGGCGTTCTCCACCACATAACCCAGAGCAGGAACACCTTCCTCCAGCGCATCCAGACGCGTGGCGCCAAAACGGCCACGGTCGGAGACCTGGATCTGGCGGATAGGCTCGGCCCGGCGGGCGATCTGCTGCCACAGGCCCAGGCGCTCGTAGATCTGTCGGGTGCCAAAGGACAAGGCCGAGGAGCGTGCGTCATAGCTTGGCTGGTAAGTGTCACCCGGTGCGAAGGGTTCGATCAGCAGGATCTTCCAGCTGCGGGCCTTGGCACCGGCTTGCAAGGCAAGCGCCAAGCTGGCGCCGACCAGGCCACCACCAATGATTGCCAGGTTCACCCGATTCATGCCGCAGCACTGCGCGCGGCAGCCATCAAGGCCTCGATTTCGACGACCGTCTTCGGCACACCTGAGGTCAGGATTTCACAGCCCTGCTTTGTTACCACTACGTCATCCTCGATACGTATACCAATGCCGCGCCATTTCTTGGCGACACTCTGGTTGTCGGCACCGATATAGATGCCAGGTTCCACCGTCAGGGCCATGCCCGGTTCAAGTACGCGCCATTGGCCACCGACCTTGTACTCACCAACATCGTGCACATCCATGCCCAACCAGTGTCCGGCCCGATGCATGTAGAAGGCCCGGTAGGCTTCGCTTTCGATCAGGTCTTGGACCTTACCCTTGAGCAGCCCCAACGCCACCAGCCCTTCAGTGATCACCTGAACCGTCGCTTCATGGGCGTGGTTCCAGTGCTTGCCCGGCGCAATGACGGCAAACGCCGCTTCCTGGGCCTTGAGCACCAGTTCGTAGATCGCCTTCTGCTCCGGCGAGAACTGCCCGCTGACCGGAAAGGTACGGGTAATGTCGCTGGCGTAGCAGTCGATCTCGCAACCGGCGTCGATCAATACCAGATCACCGTCCTTGAGCAGCGCGTCGTTCTCCTGGTAGTGCAGGATGCAGCTGTTGCGCCCGGCCGCGACAATCGAGCCGTAGGCCGGCATCTTCGCCCCACCTTTGCGGAACTCGTAATCCAGCTCGGCTTCCAGGCTGTACTCACGCAAGCCGGCACGACAGGCCTGCATGGCCCGTACATGGGCCCGGGCGGAAATGGCTGCGGCTTCGCGCATCACTTTTACTTCTGCTGCCGATTTATACAGGCGCATGTCGTGCAGCAGATGATCCAGGGCAACGAACTCGTTCGGTGGCTGAGCGCCAAGACGGGCCTTGGAGCGGATCACGTTGATCCACTCCATCAGGTGACGGTCGAATTCCGGGTTGCTGCCCATGGCCGAGTAGACCCGGTCACGGCCTTCGATCAGGCCGGGCAGGATGTCGTCGATATCAGTGATGGGAAAGGCGTCATCGGCGCCAAAGTCGCGGATCGCACCATCCTGACCAGCACGCAACCCATCCCACAGCTCACGCTGCGGATTGCGCTCACGGCAGAACAGCACGTATTCGCCGTGCTCGCGGCCGGGGATCAGGGCGATCACCGCCTCGGGCTCGGGGAAGCCGCTGAGGTACTGGAAATCGCTGTCCTGGCGGTACACATGCTCGACGTCGCGGTTACGAATGGCAACCGCGGCAGCGGGCAGGATGGCAATACTGTTGGGCTCCATCTGCGCCATCAGCGCCTTGCGTCGACGGGCGTATTCCGACTTGGGGATATGGCTCATGGGCAGTGGGGTCCCTCTACAATCAGTGCAGCGAAGGTTTGGCTGCAGGCGCGACCGGCTTGGCCAGCTCCGTGTACAGCAGCAGCGGTGCGACACGCAGGTATTCCATGACTTCCATATAGTCGCTTTCGCCGTCTTCGGACTCTTCCAGGGCGTCCTGGACCTGAGAGATCGCGTCCAGGTCCTGCAAGACTTCCTTGGCTTCGCCGCTCAGGCTCAGACCACCTGAGTTCAGGCCAAAGCCATAGAGAAAGCCCTTGCACCACTCACCCAGGGCGGCAGCCCGCTCGGTCAGCGCGGCTTCATCGCCCGGCAGCAGCAATACAACAGTGATATCGTCGCCGGTGAGTTCGCCTTTGACCATCTCCTGCAGGCCGATCAAAGCGTTGCGAACGTTGTCTGCCGGATCGTTTTCCAACAGGTGGGCGGCATCGGCCAACCAGGCCTCGGCATCGAAGCCGGCACCGGCGCAACTGCGTCCGAGCAATAGCCCGTGCAGTTCGGCAGGGGAAACAGGATGCCCGTTGCTGCTGAGCAAGGTGGCGAAAGCGGTGTACGGCGAATTGGTATTGGGCATGGGCAACTAGGCGCCAGACGGCGCAATGACTAGAATGAAGACCTTGTATCCTAGCACCGGCAGGCGCGCCAAGACCATCGACGTGGCCAACTCGGGGCAGGCCGGGGCACAAACCGGGCAACCACCCGCCAGACCGAATCGAGTGGCAACCAATGCAAGAGAACGATCTGCAAGCGCTGATGGGCCGATTCGAACTGCTGATTGAGCGAGTCGAGCAACTAAAACGGCAAAATGCACTCCTATTAGCTCAGGAAAAGTCCTGGCGCGAGGAGCGCGCCCACCTCATCGAAAAAAACGAAATCGCCCGGCGTAAGGTCGAATCGATGATTTTGCGACTCAAGGCCCTGGAGCAAGACTCATGAGTTCAAGCAATAGCGTCACTGTTCAGATCCTCGACAAAGAATATTCGATCATCTGTCCGCCTGAAGAGCGCAGCAACCTGGTCAGCGCCGCGCGCTACCTGGATGGCAAAATGCGCGAAATCCGCAGCAGCGGCAAAGTGATCGGTGCCGACCGGATAGCTGTGATGGCTGCACTGAACATCACCCACGACCTGCTGCACAATCAGGAACGCCCTGAAGTACCAGCAGGCGGCGCCACCCGTGAACAGGTACGTGACCTGCTCGATCGCGTCGATCAGGCGCTGGCCGACGATCAAGATTCAAATAAGGGTTGAGTATCGGTATACTGGCGCCACTCCCTGGAGTGCTTGCCAGTCGGTCATGTCCCTGAGCCGATACGCACAACCACGGGGGTTGCACGTGGGGCCGGTGTGCATGTCCGCTTGACGGAAAGCCTTAACGCCTCCTGCAATCTCCACCTTGAACTTTCGGGTTCAAGGGCTACACCGACAGCGGTTCGTCGGGGAGCCTGAATTACCTTTGCCCGCGCCATCAAGCGGGCAAATCGAGCTGTCGCCCCTGGCGCGACAGCCCTCTCTGGGAACGCCCGTGCCATGACCGACACCGCGCCGCTCACCCGCCCCCAACTCCGCCGCCTGTTACGCGATGCCCGCCGCGCCTTGAGCCCGGCCCAGCAACGTCAGGCAGCGCTTGGGCTGTACCGGCAACTGGCCCAGCATCCGCTGTTCCGCCGCGCCCGACACATCGCCCTGTACCTGCCCAATGATTGCGAGATCAACCCACACCTGCTGCTGCGTGAAGCCCAACGGCGCGGCAAGCGCACCTATTTACCGGTGCTGCACGCCTGGCCGAAAAGCAAAATGGTCTTCCAGCGCATCGAGCACGGCGAAAAACTGCGCCCCAACCGTTTTCGCATTCCCGAACCACACATCAGCCTGGCACGACAACGACCGATCTGGGCGCTGGACCTGATCCTGCTGCCGCTGGTGGGGTTTGACCAAGCAGGTGGCCGGTTGGGCATGGGGGGTGGCTTCTATGATCGAAGCCTGGCCTATCAGACCCGTCGCAAAGCCTGGAAAAAACCCTTGCTGCTGGGCCTGGCCCATGAATGCCAGAAAGTCGAACGTCTGGCCCTGGCCAGTTGGGACGTGCCGCTACAAGGAACGGTCTCGGACCGTGGTTGGTACCTGGCGCCTGTCTACGAAGCGCCAGCGAAGTGATCAACGCTGTTGCGGATTGACCGGCATTTGGTAAGGAGCGTCGAGCTTGCGCTCCCAAAGGCTTTGCGCATAACCGGTAGTGACCACACCCAAACCGAAGAGAAACACCAGGATCCAGAGCAAGTCCGGTTTGCGATTCATCGATTGCCCCCCTCAGGCAAACTGATCACGTGTCAGCAACTTTTTTTAAATGGTTGCAGCAGCGTCAAGCTTAAAAGTGGCGCATTCTCCGACAACCTGAGACGACACGCAAACCTTGACGCCAACCGACTGTCGGTTTCATGCAACAGGTTATTTCTAACTTCGCCAGGAGCAGCACCCATGGCCTATTGGCTAATGAAATCCGAGCCCGACGAACTCTCGATCAAGGATCTGGCGCGCCTGCAGCAAGCGCGCTGGGACGGCGTTCGCAACTATCAGGCACGCAATTTCCTGCGCAGCATGGCGGCGGGTGACCAGTTTTTCTTCTACCACTCCAGTTGCCCCGAGCCCGGCATCGCCGGTATCGCCCGGATCAGCAGCGCCGCCTACCCCGACCCGACGGCCCTGGACCCGCAAAGCCATTACTTCGATGCCAAGGCCAACGACGAGAAGAACCCTTGGAGTGCGGTCGACGTTGCCCATGTGGAGACCTTCAGCAAAGTCCTGGGTCTGGGTTACCTCAAACAGCAGGCGGCCCTTGCCGAATTGCCACTGGTTCAGAAAGGTAGCCGTCTGTCGGTAATGCCGGTTACCCCTGAACAATGGGCCGCAGTACTCGCACTGCGTTAAACGGGGCAGACGAGCCAACATACCCCGAAACGCCTTGCCGCTATCCTGGGACGTTTTCGCCGCAGCCTGACGTCCTGGGGACCGTGCGGGTTACTGCACGATCAGGTTGTTGAACAACAGATCATCAACCATCGGCTTGCCTTCTTCGTTTTCCAGTACCTGTTGGACCTGCTTCAGGGCTTCCTGACGCAGCCTCTCCTTGGCCTCGACATTGCTCATGCTTTCCAGGTTCTGTTGGGTAAACAGCGCCACCAACTGATTGCGGATCAGCGGCTCATGATGTTTTACCGCAGTCGCGGCCGCATCGCTGTTGACCCGCAGGGCTACGTCGGCTTTGTACACGCGCAGCTTCGGACCGCCATCAAGGGCATAGTTGCCAACGAACGGTGGGCTCAGAGAGATGTAGGAGACCTTCGGCTCCCCTTCCTTGGCTTCTTCGGCCATGGCCGCCATCGGCAGCATCAGCGCCAGTACCATCAAGATCCACGCTTTCACGAATTCGCTCCTCAAACAGTTGGCGCCAGCATACCCAGCGCACCGGTCAAACCCAAGCCCGGGCTTATGCCGGCCTATCAGGACGGGCCATGCTCGTTGACCCGGCACCTGACCCACCTACACTTATCGGCCACTACGCGCAAAGGAATAGTCCCGATGAAAGCAGTGCTGTGTAAAACCCTGGGCCCGGCTCAGGACCTGGTCCTGGAAGAGGTCGCAAGTCCCGTGCCGAAGAAAAACGAGATCCTTCTGGATGTGCATGCAGCCGGGGTCAACTTTCCGGACACCCTGATCATCGAGGGCAAGTATCAGTTCCAGCCGCCGCTGCCCTTCTCTCCCGGTGGAGAGGCGGCCGGCATCGTCAGCGCGGTAGGTGAAATGGTCACCACTCTCAAGGTCGGCGACCGGGTCATGGCCCTGACCGGCTGGGGCAGTTTTGCCGAGCAGGTGGCCGTACCGGTCTATAACGTGCTGCCGATTCCTGAGCAAATGGACTTCACCCGCGCAGCCGCCTTTGGCATGACCTACGGCACCTCGATGCATGCCCTGCAGCAACGCGGCCAGCTCAAGGCTGGCGAGACCCTGTTGGTGCTGGGCGCCTCGGGTGGTGTCGGGCTGGCGGCGGTGGAAATCGGCAAGGCCATGGGCGCGCGGGTCATCGCCGCAGCCAGCAGCGCCGAGAAGCTCGCCGTGGCCAAGGCCGCCGGTGCCGATGAACTGATCAACTACAGCGAGCACAGCCTCAAGGATGAGATCAAACGCCTGACCGGCGGCAATGGCGTCGACGTAATCTACGACCCCGTCGGCGGCGACTTGTTCGACCAGGCAGTGCGCGGCATTGCCTGGAATGGCCGCCTGCTGGTGGTGGGCTTTGCCAGTGGACGCATCCCGCAGCTACCGGTGAACCTGGCGCTGCTCAAGGGTGCGGCAGTGCTCGGGGTGTTCTGGGGCGCATTTGCCCAGCGCCAGCCGGCCGACAACGCAGCGAACTTCAAGCAGCTGTTTACCTGGTTCGCCGAGGGCAGGCTCAAGCCTTTGGTGTCGCAGACCTACCCGTTGGCCGAGACCGGGGCAGCCATCGACAGGCTCGGTCAGCGTAAAGCGGTGGGAAAGCTGGTAGTGACCATGAGGTAGGACTCCCGCCCTATAGTTGCCCGAGAGAATGGCAGCGCCGGAACCGGGCTTCCAGGTTGCGATCCGGCATGGCGTGACTGCGCAAGGCATTGAGGGTCTGCTCGACGTAGTCACGGGTACTGCCATAGCGCCCCTTGGCATTGGCGAAGATCTGACTGAGCAGATCATCCGGCAGGTTGCCGGCGTAGCACGGCAGATGCCGCTCCAGCACAAAACCCAAAGCCTGGACCTTGCTGCCATCGTCGAGGCGACAGGTAAGCCAGTGTGGCCGATAAGCCGGGTAAGGCATCTCGCGTTGCCACAGAGCCAACAAGGAGTCTTCCAGGTGCTCGTCCGGCAAGCGATAGGCAAATCCGCCGCACGAGCCACCCCGGTCCAGGCCGAAGACCAGCCCCGGACACTCCGGAGTACCCCGGTGCTCATGGGACCAGAGGTAAAGGCCGCGATGATAACCATGCACCTTGGCGCGTCGGCGCTCGGCGGCATTGCACTCCGGGCGCCAGATAAGCGAACCGTAGGCAAACAGCCAGACCGGGCCACCCTGGTGGCGGGACATGGTGTGCTGTACCGAAAACTGAAGTTGCTCGCGAGACAGTTGTTGTCCGAAGTCGAGCAACGGAGGATAGGCCACATTCAAAGATGCAGTTTCAATCGCCGACATAGCTGCCGCCAGAACTCCTCGTGAACTACTGAAGTGAGTCACTGTAAACGAATACATCATCCGCGCACTTACCGTACGGCAGATTGTGTATTGAATACAAGCCTCACCACACCCAGAAAGCGCCCTGTAGCGAGGCTTTGAGAAAACCACGGGGTGTTGTTTCAAGTGTAGCGAAAGTTATTTACGTTACTGGCAATAATAGCCGCCCCCTGCCGAGGGCAAACAACGCTGGCTATTAACGCCGGCACGCTATTGCGGCGTGCCTTATTCCGTCATTCAACCGCGAGGCGCATAAGCAAATACATCGGCGCGCATCTGGTGAGCATCCATGCCGGCTTCGACCAGGGCATCGAGGGTGGCATAGATCATGTTGGGCGAACCACTGGCATAAACATGGACACCCGCCAGGTCGCTCAGATCTTCGCAGACGGCCTCATGCAGCATCCCGCAGCGCCCTTCCCAACCACACAGATCACTGACCACCTTGTGCAGGAACAGGTTCGGCAAGCGCTGCCATTCAGCCCAATGCTCAATCTGATAGAAGTCTTCAGGAAGGCGCACCCCCCAGTACAGGTGAACCGGATGCTTGAAACCCTGGGCCCGGCAATGCTCGATCAAGCTGTGCATTTGCGCCATCCCGGTGCCCGCGGCAATCAGCACCAGCGGTCCATCGGGAAGCTCGGCCAGGTGAGTATCGCCAAACGGCATCTCGAGCCGCGCCATACGGTTGCGCTGCAACTGAGCGATCAACTCTACAGCACTGTTCTCGCGGGCCAACACGTGCAGCTCAAGGTCGCGTCCGCTGTGGGGTGCCGATGCCAGGGAGAAGGCGGCCTTGTCGCCCGCTTCGCGCTCGATCATCAAGTACTGCCCGGCGTGGTAGCGCGGAGGTTTGCCCGCTGGCGCCCGTAGGCGCACGCGCCAGACGTCGCCACCGACCTCGACGCACTCACTCAACTGACAGGCCAGTGTCCGTACCGGCAACTCGCCTAACGCGAGCACGCCATCCCATAACAAGACACAGTCCTCCAGCGGCTCGGCGATGCAGGTGAACAGCTCGCCATGGTCACGCTCCTGCCCATCCTGGCGCACCCGTCCTTCAACCAGCAACGCCGCGCAGACATGGCAGTTGCCATTGCGGCAGCTCTGCGGGCAGTCGTAGCCCAGACGCCGTGCCCCATCCAGAATCCTTTCCCCGGGGTTGAGCACCAACACCGCCCCGGACGGCTGCAAGGTTACCTGCATTTAGTCTATTCCCAACTGGTTCCACAGCTCATCGATCCGCCGGGTGACAGCTTCATCCTTGACGATGACCCGCCCCCATTCACGGGTGGTTTCTCCTGGCCACTTGTTCGTCGCATCCAGGCCCATCTTCGAACCCAGGCCGGATATTGGCGAAGCGAAGTCCAGGTAGTCGATCGGGGTGTTGTCGATCATCACCGTATCGCGCTTGGGGTCCATGCGTGTGGTAATCGCCCAGATCACATCATTCCAGTCACGGGCATTGATGTCGTCGTCAGTGACAATAACGAACTTGGTGTACATGAACTGTCGCAAAAACGACCAGACACCAAGCATGACGCGCTTGGCGTGCCCCGGATACTGCTTTTTCATGGTCACCACCGCCATGCGGTAGGAGCAGCCTTCGGGTGGCAGGTAGAAGTCGGTGATCTCCGGGAACTGCTTCTGCAGAATCGGCACGAACACTTCGTTGAGCGCCACACCGAGAATCGCCGGCTCATCTGGCGGCCGGCCGGTGTAGGTGCTGTGGTAGATCGGCTTTTGCCGGTGGGTGATGCGTTCGACCGTGAACACCGGGAAGCTGTCCACTTCGTTGTAGTAGCCGGTATGGTCGCCGTAAGGACCTTCCGGCGCCATCTCGCCCGGATGTATCACCCCTTCGAGAATGATTTCAGCGGTAGCCGGTACTTGCAGGTCATTGCCACGGCATTTGACCAGCTCGGTACGATTGCCGCGCAAAAGGCCAGCGAAGGCGTACTCGGAGAGGGTGTCCGGCACCGGCGTTACCGCACCGAGGATGGTCGCAGGGTCCGCTCCCAGGGCCACGGACACCGGGAACGGCTGGCCAGGGTGCTTCTCGCACCACTCGCGATAGTCCAGCGCGCCGCCGCGATGGCTGAGCCAGCGCATGATCACCTTGTTGCGGCCAATTACCTGCTGGCGGTAGATCCCCAGGTTCTGGCGCTCCTTGTTCGGCCCGCGGGTCACTGTCAGGCCCCAGGTGATCAGCGGCGCCACATCGCCCGGCCAGCAGTGCTGCACCGGCAGCATGCCGAGGTCGACGTCGCCACCTTCGATGATCACTTCGTGACAGGCAGCATCCTTGACCACTTTCGGCGCCATGGACACGACCTTCTTGAAGATCGGCAGCTTCGACCAGGCATCCTTGAGGCCCTTGGGCGGCTCAGGTTCCTTGAGAAAGGCCAGCAGCTTGCCGATCTCGCGCAGTTCGCTGACCGATTCAGCGCCCATGCCCATGGCCACCCGCTCCGGGGTGCCAAACAGGTTGCCGAGCACCGGAATGTCGAAGCCCGTGGGCTTCTCGAACAATAGCGCCGGGCCTTTGGCGCGCAGGGTGCGGTCGCAGACTTCGGTCATTTCCAGGACTGGAGAGATCGGAACCTGGATGCGCTTGAGTTCGCCGCGCTGTTCCAGGCCACGGATAAAGTCGCGCAAATCGCGATACTGCATGCAAAAGCCTCGTATTCGCCGTACCGGTCGGGGTGCAAAGTGTATCGCCTAACCCGGCCAGCCAGAATAGCCAAAGTACAGATAGCAAAAAGCCGGGTTGCCCCGGCTCTTGCGTAACGCACTCGTTTACTTGCGTTTCATCGACAAGAAGAACTCGTCGTTGGTCTTGGTCTGCTTGAGCTTGTCGATCAGGAACTCGATGGCCGCCACTTCATCCATCGGGTGCAGCAGTTTGCGCAGGATCCACATGCGCTGCAGCTCGTCGTCGGCGGTCAGAAGCTCTTCGCGACGGGTACCCGAACGGTTGATGTTGATGGCCGGGAACACACGCTTCTCGGCGATCTTGCGGTCCAGCGGCAGCTCCATGTTGCCGGTGCCCTTGAACTCTTCGTAGATCACTTCATCCATCTTCGAGCCGGTTTCAACCAGCGCGGTGGCGATGATGGTCAGCGAGCCGCCTTCTTCGATGTTACGTGCAGCACCGAAGAAACGCTTTGGCTTCTCCAGGGCGTGGGCATCGACACCACCGGTCAGGACCTTGCCGGAGCTCGGGATCACGGTGTTGTAGGCACGGGCCAGACGGGTGATCGAGTCAAGCAGGATGACCACGTCTTTTTTGTGTTCGACCAGGCGCTTGGCCTTCTCGATGACCATTTCCGCAACCTGCACGTGGCGGGTTGGTGGCTCGTCGAACGTCGAGGCAACCACTTCGCCGCGCACGGTGCGCTGCATTTCGGTCACTTCTTCCGGGCGCTCGTCGATCAGCAGGACGATCAGGTGGCACTCGGGGTTGTTACGGGTAATGTTGGCCGCGATGTTCTGCAGCATGATGGTCTTGCCCGCTTTTGGCGGAGCGACGATCAGGCCACGCTGGCCTTTGCCGATCGGGGCGCAGAGGTCGATAACCCGGCCGGTGAGGTCTTCGGTGGAACCGTTACCGGCTTCCATCTTCAGGCGCTTGTTAGGGAACAGCGGCGTCAGGTTTTCGAACAGGATCTTGTTCTTCGCGTTTTCCGGCCGGTCGAAGTTGATGGTATCGACTTTCAGCAGGGCGAAATAACGCTCGCCTTCTTTTGGCGGGCGGATCTTGCCGACAATGGTGTCGCCGGTGCGCAGGTTGAAGCGACGGATCTGGCTTGGCGACACGTAGATGTCGTCCGGGCCTGCCAGGTAGGAGGCGTCAGCCGAGCGCAGGAAGCCGAAGCCGTCCTGGAGAATCTCCAGCACGCCGTCACCGGAGATTTCCTCGCCGCTTTTCGCATGCTTTTTCAACAGGGAGAAAATCACATCTTGCTTGCGCGAACGGGCCATATTTTCTATGCCCATCTGTTCGGCCATTTCGAGCAGATCGGTAATCGGCTTTTGCTTGAGTTCAGTCAGGTTCATAAGGGGAGTGACGTAATCATGTAAGAAGGGGAAATTAAGCTTCTGGCTTAATGAAGCCGCGCCGCAAAGAAGGCGACAGGATCGCGTACTGATTCGAATTAGGGATGCGTCGGCGACGGCGTGCAGAGGGCACCGAAGAAACAGTGCGAGGCCGAATGTAACACCTGCTTTTTCTGGCGTCTAGTCACCCGATAAAGAAAAGCCCCGGCGAATGCGGGGCTTTTTTGACTCAGATATTGGCGTCCAGGAAGGCTGCCAGCTGAGACTTGGACAGTGCGCCGACCTTGGTGGCCTCGACGTTGCCGTTCTTGAACAGCATCAGCGTCGGGATACCACGCACGCCGTGCTTGGCCGGGGTTTCCTGGTTATCGTCGATGTTCAGCTTGGCGATGGTCAGTTTGCCCTGGTAGGAAGCGGCGATGTCGTCCAGAACCGGAGCGATCATTTTGCAAGGGCCGCACCATTCAGCCCAGTAGTCGACCAGCACCGGGCCTTCAGCCTTCAGGACTTCGGCTTCGAAGGTGGCGTCAGTGACGTGTTTGATAAGATCGCTGCTCATGGAAGTCTCCAAGGTCGTAAGCAAAAAAACGTGGCCCATCATAGCCGCACCGGCGACTTACAGGAAGTCGCGGACGATTGAGTGTAACTATAGTTGTGCATGACCGCGCATATCATCGCCGTCAAGGAAAGTCATATTTCCTCAATCAACCTGCCCCATATCAAGCCTTGATAAGCTGCGCGTTGGCGTCAGCCCTGGATCGTGGCAGGATTGCCGGGTTATCGACCGAGAAACCATGACCATGCCGCAAACCACAGCCAAGAATCTGTCCTTGATCGCTGCCATCGACTTGGGCTCCAACAGTTTCCATATGGTTGTGGCCAAGGCCCACCATACCGAGATCCGCATCCTTGAGCGGCTCGGGGAAAAGGTTCAGCTGGCCGCCGGGATCAACGAAGAGCGCCAGCTCAACGAAGAATCCATGCAACGCGGCCTGGATTGCCTCAAGCGTTTCGCCCAGCTGATCAGCGGCATGCCAGACGGCGCCGTGCGCATCGTCGGCACCAACGCCCTGCGTGAGGCGCGCAACCGCGGCGAGTTCATCCGCCGCGCCGAAGAAATTCTCGGCCATCCGGTAGAAGTGATTTCCGGTCGAGAGGAAGCCCGCCTGATCTACCTCGGTGTTTCCCACACCCTGGCCGATAACCCCGGAAAACGCCTGGTTGCCGATATCGGCGGCGGCAGTACCGAATTCATCATCGGCCAGCGTTTCGAGCCGCTGCTGCGCGAGAGCCTGCAAATGGGCTGCGTCAGTTACACCCAACGCTACTTCCGTGACGGAAAAATCACCCCGGCGCGCTACGCCCAGGCCTACACCGCCGCGCGCCTGGAGCTGATGAGCATCGAAAATGCCCTGCACCGCCTGACCTGGGACGAAGCCATCGGTTCCTCCGGAACCATCCGCGCCATCGGCCTGGCGCTCAAATCAGGCGGCATGGGCAACGGCGAGGTCAACGCCGAGGGCCTGGCCTGGCTCAAACGCAAACTGTTCAAGCTGGGTGAGACCGACAAGATTGACTTCGACGGCGTCAAGCCGGACCGCCGGGCGATCTTTCCGGCGGGCCTGGCCATCATGGAAGCGATTTTCGATGCGCTGGAACTGCAGCGCATGGACCACTGCGACGGCGCCCTGCGCGAAGGCGTGCTCTACGACCTGCTGGGCCGCCATCACCACGAAGACGTGCGTGAGCGCACCCTGACCTCGCTGATGGAGCGGTATCACGTCGATCAGGGGCAGGCCGCCCGGGTCGAGCGCAAGGCCCTGCACGCCTTCGACCAGGTGGCCGAAGCCTGGGACCTGGAGGACGGTATCTGGCGTGAGCTGCTCGGCTGGGCGGCCAAGGTACATGAGGTGGGCCTGGACATTGCCCACTATCAATACCACAAGCACGGCGCCTACCTGATCGAACACTCGGACCTGGCAGGTTTCTCCCGCGAAGACCAACAGATGCTCGCGCTGCTGGTACGCGGTCACCGACGCAATATTCCCAAGGACAAGTTCGCCGAGTTCGGCGAAGACGGAGCCAAGCTGATTCGCCTGTGCGTGCTGCTGCGCTTTGCGATCCTGTTCCACCACATCCGTGGCACCCAGCAAATGCCCACCGTCACCCTGCACGCCGCTGGCGACAGCCTGGATGTCGAGTTCCCAGCAGGCTGGCTGGAACAGAATCAGCTGACCCAGGCCGACTTCGGCCTGGAGGCCGAGTGGCTGGCCCGGGTCGGCTTCGTCCTCAGCGTACGCTGAGGACCGGGTTGCTCAGGCGCTCGAGCAGAGCCGCCTGGGCACTGCGCGGGTTCTGGTTGCCGGTTGGCGTGCTGCGCACATAGCGGCCGTCCGGTTGCAGGATCCAGGCGTGGGTATTGTCGGTCAGGTACCCTTCCAGTTCTTTCTTCACGCGCAGGATCAACTTCTTGCCCTCGACCGGGAAGCAGGTCTCGACCCGCTTGTCGAGGTTGCGCTCCATCCAATCGGCGCTGGAGAGGAACATCTGCTCCTCGCCGCCATTGAGGAAGTAGAACACCCGGGTGTGCTCCAGGAAGCGACCGATGATCGAACGCACATGGATGTTGTGCGACACCCCGGCAATCCCCGGACGCAGGCAGCACATGCCGCGTACCACCAGATCGATACGCACCCCTGACTGGCTGGCCTTGTACAAGGCGCGGATAATCTTCGGGTCGGTCAGCGAGTTGAACTTGGCGATGATGTGCGCAGGCTTGCCGTCGAGGGCGAACTGGGTTTCGCGCGCGATCATGTCGAGCATGCCCTTCTTCAGGGTAAACGGCGCGTGCAGCAGCTTCTTCATGCGTAGCGTCTTGCCCATGCCGATCAACTGACTGAACAGCTTGCCGACGTCTTCACACAAGGCATCGTCCGAGGTCAGCAGGCTGTAGTCGGTGTACAGGCGAGCGTTGCCAGCGTGGTAGTTGCCGGTACCCAAATGCGCGTAGCGAACGATCTCGCCCGCTTCGCGACGCAGAATCAGCATCATCTTGGCGTGGGTCTTGAAGCCGACCACACCGTAGATCACCACCGCACCGGCGGCCTGCAGACGGCTGGCCAACTGCAGGTTGGACTCTTCGTCGAAGCGCGCGCGCAATTCGATCACCGCGGTGACCTCCTTGCCGTTACGCGCCGCATCGACCAGCGCATCGACGATCTCCGAGTTGGCGCCGCTGCGGTACAGGGTCTGGCGCACGGCCAGGACGTGCGGGTCTTTGGCGGCCTGGCGCAGCAGATCGACCACTGGCGTGAACGACTCGAAAGGGTGCATGAGCAGGATGTCCTGCTTGCCGACCACACTGAAAATATTCTCGGCGTTCTGCAACAGCTTGGGAATCGCTGGCGTGAACGGGGTGTATTGCAACTCAGGGTGACTGTCCAGGCCGGTAATGCTGAACAGCCGGGTCAGGTTGACCGGACCATTGACCTGGTACAGCTCGCTTTCACTCAGGCTGAACTGCTTGAGCAGATAGTCCGAGAGGTGTTTGGGGCAGGTGTCGGCCACTTCCAGACGCACTGCATCCCCGTAGCGGCGCGAGAACAGCTCGCCACGCAGGGCCCGGGCCAAGTCTTCGACATCTTCGGAGTCCAGCGCCAGGTCGGCGTTACGGGTCAGGCGGAACTGGTAGCAACCCTTGACCTTCATGCCCTGGAACAGGTCATCGGCGTGAGCATGGATCATCGAAGAGAGGAAGACGTAGTTATCGCCAGGACCACCCACCTCCTCCGGAACCTTGATTACCCGCGGCAACAATCGTGGTGCCGGAATGATCGCCAGGCCAGAGTCGCGGCCGAAGGCGTCCACGCCTTCAAGCTCGACGATGAAGTTCAGACTTTTGTTCACCAACAACGGGAACGGGTGCGTCGGGTCGAGGCCGATCGGCGTGATGATCGGTGCGATCTCGTCGCGGAAGAAGCGCCGCACCCAGATCTTGAGTTTGGTATTCCAGTGACGGCGACGGATAAAGCGGATCTGGTGCTTTTCCAGCTCCGGCAGCAGCACATCGTTGAGGATCGCGTACTGGCGATCGACTTCGCTGTGTACCACTTCACTGATCCGCGCCAACGCCTGATGCGGCTGCAGGCCATCGGCTCCGGCCTGCTCACGGGCAAAGGTGATCTGTTTCTTCAGGCCCGCCACACGAATTTCGAAGAACTCATCCAGGTTGCTGGAGAAGATCAGCAGGAACTTCAGCCGCTCCAGCAACGGGTAGTTCTCATCCAGCGCCTGTTCCAGCACGCGGATGTTGAACTGCAGCTGGGACAACTCGCGGTGAATGTACAGGCTGCTGTCATCCAAACCGGGGATAGCGATGGCCGGTGCCGCCGGGGCAGGCGCTGGCGCAGGCGCCTCGAGCTCAGCCACAGGCTCAGGCACCGCAGCAGGCTCCGGCGGCGTTTCGAGCATCTGCTCCGGCACGGGCTGGGCTTGCTTCATCTCGATATCACTGAGTACTTCGTTATTCATCTGGCGTTCCTGAAGGGCGTTACTGCCCTCTCATCAATTGAGCAGCGCGAACAGCGAAATAGGTCAGGATGCCATCAGCTCCTGCCCGTTTGAAGGCCGTGAGGGATTCCAGGATCACTCCTTCACTGAGCCAGCCGTTCTGAATCGCGGCCATGTGCATGGCGTACTCGCCACTGACTTGATAGACAAAGGTCGGGACCTTGAATTCATCCTTGACCCGATAAAGGATATCCAGGTACGGCATCCCTGGCTTGACCATGACCATATCGGCGCCTTCGGCCAGGTCCGCAGCCACTTCATGCAGGGCTTCCTGGCTGTTGGCCGGGTCCATCTGGTAGGAGGCCTTATTAGCCTTGCCCAGGTTCAGGGCCGAGCCGACCGCATCGCGGAATGGGCCGTAATAGGCACTGGCGTACTTGGCCGAGTAAGCCATGATACGCACGTTGACGTGTCCAGCCAGCTCCAGCGCTTCACGAATGGCCTGGATACGGCCGTCCATCATGTCCGAAGGGGCTACCACCTGGGCACCGGCTTCGGCATGGGACAAGGCCTGACGCACCAGAGCATCGACGGTGATGTCGTTCTGTACGTAGCCTTCTTCGTCGAGAATACCGTCCTGACCGTGGGTGGTGAACGGGTCTAGGGCGACGTCGGTGATCACGCCCAGCTCCGGGAAACGTTCACGCAGGGCGCGGGTGGCACGCTGGGCGATACCGTCCGGATTCCAGGCTTCGGCACCGTCCAGGGATTTTTTCTCGGTTGGCGTCACCGGGAACAGGGCCAGGGCTGGAATACCCAGTTTCACCCACTCTTGTGCAGCTTCCAGCAACAGATCAATGCTCAGACGCTCGACGCCTGGCATCGAGGCCACTTCCTCGCGGCGATTCTCGCCATCGAGGACAAACACCGGGAGGATCAGGTCATCAACGGTCAGCACGTTTTCGCGAACCAGGCGACGGGAAAAATCGTCACGACGGTTGCGACGCAGACGGGTGGCAGGAAACAAACGGTTAGCGGGGGTAAAGCTCACGGCAGACTCCTGAGCCCGCGCAGGCGGGCGAGCGCGACAGTTATAAGCAGCCATTATGACGCTTGAATGACAGTCTGGGACAACCCTGCGACTTGAGGACGCAGCCATTGTCCTTGTAGGAAATGTTAACGTCGAGACACATTTGGATACTTTCCCCAACGGCCACGAAGGGTTAGGCTGCGCGTTCATTTCGCCAGCACCCAGAAAATGCTCCAACAATTCCTGCAGGATTTTGGCTACTTTGCCCTTTTTCTCGGCACGTTTTTCGAAGGTGAGACCATCCTGGTTCTCGCAGGCTTCCTTGCGTTCCGCGGATACATGGATATCAACCTGGTGGTCCTGGTGGCCTTCTTCGGCAGCTATGCCGGCGACCAGCTCTGGTACTTCATGGGTCGCAAGCACGGGCGCAAGCTGCTGGCGCGCAAACCACGCTGGCAGCTGATGGGCGACCGGGCGCTGGAGCACATTCGCCGCCATCCGGACATCTGGGTACTGAGTTTCCGCTTCGTCTACGGCTTGCGCACGGTCATGCCGGTGGCCATAGGCCTGTCCGGCTACCCACCACGCCGCTACCTGCTGCTCAACGGTATCGGTGCGGCGGTCTGGGCCCTGGCCCTGGGCGCCGCCGCCTATCACTTTGGCGCCATTCTCGAAGGCCTGCTGGGCAACGTGAAAAAATACGAGCTATGGGTGCTCGGCGGCCTGCTGGCCCTCGGCGGCTGCCTGTGGTTGCGTCGTCGCTTCAAGGCGGCGCGCGTCGCCCGCAAGGAGGCGGCTGCCATACAGGCCGAGCAAGCTGAGCAGGCTGTAGCCAAGCAGCACGACCCAGACCAGGACGGTGACCGGCCATAAGCCGGTGATCCCGGCCAGAACCATGGCCGGGACATTCAACCCCAGCCGTGCCAGTTCCAGCCTAAAGGCCCAGGGGCGACTCTCAAGCACCGTGCCGAACACAAACAACCCGAACGCCATCACCCCCCAGCCCAGCAGCAAAGCCGCACCAGACAACTGTTCAGCGTGCTCCATCAGGTAGCTGCCAAAGGCAACGTACACGGCAAACTGCAGCACCACATACACCTGCTGCGGCCAGCCCAGCGGCACTTCAAACTTGCGAAAACGGCTCAGGTCCTGCTTGGGTTGCGGAAAACGCTGCACAACATCTGCCGGACGCCAGCCAGTGGGCATGAACCAGATACGCACCTTGTCCCACCAACGCTCGGCGTGGCGCGCGTCATGCCATAGCTGGGCGTAGAACTGCAGGTTGGCCCATAAGGGATTCCAGCTGGCCAGCGGCGTGGTCACGCCGAAAATCACCGGCTCGTTGTCGTCCTCCTCCTGAAAGGTGCCGAACAGGCGATCCCAGACAATGAACACTCCACCGTAGTTGCGATCCAGATACAGAGGATTTTGCGCATGGTGGACGCGATGATTGGACGGCGTGATGAACAGCCACTCGAACCAGCCCAGTTTGGGAATGTGCCGGGTGTGCACCCAGAACTGATAGAGCAGGTTCAACGCCGCGACCGTGATGAACACCAGCGGCGGCACGCCCAGCACCGCCAGCGGCAGGTAAAAGATCCACGACAGCAGGAAACCGCTGCTGGTCTGGCGCAAGGCCGTGGACAGGTTGTAATCCTCACTCTGGTGATGCACCGAATGCGCCGCCCAGAGAATATTGCGCTCGTGCCCGAAGCGGTGTAGCCAGTAATAGCAGAGGTCGTACAAGACAAAGGCCGCTACCCAGACCCAGAGCGCATCGCCCGACAACTTGAGCAACGCCAGATGCTCCCAGGCCAAGGCGTAGGTGACCAGGCCGACACCCTTGGTCAGCAGGCCTGTGGTCGTCGACAGCACCCCGGTGCTGAGGCTGTTGATAGCGTCAGCCAGACGGTAGGTGCGCATGCCCCGCAGGCGGTCGGCGATCAACTCGACCACAATCAGGACAAAGAAGAACGGTACCGCCAACAGAATCAGATCCATGGGTCATCCATCTCCAGGCTATTGCCCAAGATTAGGCCTGGTTTGCAGGAAACCCTATGGCGACATCTGCCAATTTAGAGGACATTTAGCGCCTCGACTCGGGAGTAGTGAGCATGACCAAAAAAAAAGTTGCAGTGATTCTTTCCGGCTGTGGTGTCTATGACGGCGCCGAAATTCACGAGAGCGTGATCACCCTGCTGCGCCTGGATCAGCGTGGTGCCCAGGTGCAGTGCTTTGCGCCGAACATTGCGCAGATGCATGTGCTCAATCACCTGACCGGCGAAGAAATGCCAGAATCGCGCAACGTCCTGGTGGAATCGGCGCGCATCGCCCGCGGCAACATCAAGGACCTGCGTGAAGCCGATGCCAAGGACTTTGACGCCTTGATCGTGCCCGGCGGTTTCGGTGCGGCAAAGAACCTCTCGAATTTTGCCGTTGAAGGCTCGGGCTGCAGCATCCACCCGGATGTGCTGGCCCTGGCCGAAGCGTTTGCCGAAGCGGGCAAGCCGGTCGGCCTGATCTGCATCTCACCTGCCCTGGCGGCGAAGATCTACGGTCCTGGCGTGGTCTGCACCATCGGCAACGACGCCGACACCAGCGCAGCCATCGTCAAGATGGGCGGTACCCACGAAGAATGCGATGTCCATGACATTGTCGAAGATACCCAGCGCAAGCTGGTCAGCACCCCGGCCTACATGCTGGCACAGTCGATCAGCGAAGCCGCTGGCGGCATCTACAAGCTGGTCGACCGGGTGCTGGAGCTGACCCACGAAGCCGACTGAGTCGGCCCCCACAGCCCCGCGATCAGACCGGAAACTCACGCGCCAGACGCGTGAGGATGCGGTCCAGGGAATTGGCGAAGGCCTGTTTCTCACGGTCACCATAGGGCGCCTGTCCGCCACCGACCTGCCCCTGCTCGCGCAGGTCGGTGAACAGGTTACGCACTGCCAGGCGTTCACCCATGTTGCGCTCGTCGAACTCTCGCCCGCGTGGATCGAGACAGGCAACGCCGTTCTTGACCAGCCGGTCGGCCAACGGCACATCGCTGCAGATCACCAGCTCACCGGGCACGGCATGCTCGACCAGGTAATCGTCGGCAGCATCCGGCCCACTGGGCACGACAATCAACCTGACGCAGGCGAACGCCGGCTTGATCTGGCTCTGCCCGGCCACCAGCACCACTTGCAGCTGGCGCTTGAGGGCAAATTTGACGACCTGATCCTTGGCCGCCTTGGGGCAGGCATCGGCATCAATCCAGATACGCATGACAAAAAATTCCAACAAAAACGGGCCGACAGTATCCCCGCTCGCCCGCTCGGCTTCAAATCAACCCGCTGACACGCGCTGTTTCTCGGCCAGACGGCTGCGCCCGTAAAGAATCGCGATGGCCAGCAAGGCAACCACTTGCGCCGCCAGCGAGTAGGCATCGGCGTGGATACCCAACCAGTCGAAGTCAAAGAAAGCCACCGGACGGGTACCGAACACGCCAGCCTCCTGCAACGCCTTGACCCCGTGACCGGCAAACACCACCGACAAGGCGCACAGCAGCGCGGCGTTGATGCTAAAGAACAGTGCCAGCGGCAACTTCGCCGAACCGCGCAGGATCACCCAGGCAAGCCCGACCAGCAGCACTAGCGCCGTAGCGCCACCCGCCAGTACCGCCTGATGCCCGGCGGGTCCCGCCTGCAACCACAGCGTTTCATAGAACAGAATCACTTCGAACAGTTCACGGTAGACCGAGAAGAATGCCAGCAAGGCAAAGCCGAATCGCCCTCCACCGCTGACCAGGCTGCTCTTGATGTAGTTCTGCCAGGCTGCCGCATGCCGGCGATCATGCATCCACACGCCCAGCCAGAGCACCATGACGCTGGCGAACAGCGCCGTGCAGCCTTCGAGCAGTTCGCGCTGTGCGCCGCCGACATCGATGACATAGGCCGCCAGTGCCCAGGTGCCGAAACCGGCCAGCAACGCCAGGACCCATCCGGCGTTGACGCTACGCACCGCCGACTGCTGGCCGGTGTTGCGCAGGAAGGCGAGAATCGCTGCCAGCACGAGGATCGCTTCCAGACCTTCACGCAGCAGGATCAACAACCCGGAGATATAGCTCAGCGACCAGCTCAGGCCATCACCGCCCAGCAAGTCGGCAGCCTCCTTGAGTTTGGCCTTGGCCGCCTCCAGACGCTGGCTTACCTGCTCAAGCGGCAGGCCGTCCTGTAGCGATTGGCGGTAGGCCATGAGCGACTTTTCAGTGTCCTTGCGTACGTTGGCGTCAACGTTGTCCAAGGAGCTTTCGACCAGTTCGAAGCCTTCCAGGTAGGCCGCCACCGACAGGTCATAAGCCTGCTCGTGGTCACCGCTCTGGTAGGCCACCAAGCTCTTGTCCAGCGTGCTGGCGGTGTAGTCCAGCAACTGCGCCGGGCCACGCTGGACCTGTGGTGGCTGGGCGCGCTGGGCACGAAACACAGCCGCCGCTTGCAGCCCTTGCGAAGCTTCAACTTCCAAAGGTGTCTGGCGAGCCAGATCAGCGAGGTTGTAGGTTGTGTCGCCCTTGGCCTTGGCCGGGTCCGCGGTGAAACTGGCGACATAGGTGGCCAGGTCCCAGCGCTGACGCTCATCGAGCTGGTCGGCAAAGGACGGCATGTCAGTGCCTTCGATGCCTTGCCCCAAGGTGTTGTAGAGATCGAACAGGCTCAGTCGTGCCAGGCGTTCGCTGCTGCGCAGGTTGGCCGGCGGCGGCTCCAGGCCTACTCCCGCCGGGCCGTCACCGGCACCGGTGTCGCCATGACAGACCGAGCAGTGCTGTGCATACAGTGGCGCACCGCGGGTGGGGTCTGGGGTGATGATGGGAGCCTGGCTGACTTCATAGGCGAGCGCCAGCTTGGCACCGAGCTGGCGGGCCTGACGAGCGACGCTGGCACCGTCCTGACGTTGCTTGATCGCCTGGCGCAGGCTGGCCACGCCCTGCTCCAGAGCTTGCCGCTCGGCACGGGCCGGCAAGCCACTGACCAGGCCTTGCAGCACGTCAGTGAACTCCAACTGCTCGCGGTATTCCCCGTCATCCACGACCTTGCCCGCCTCGACCGTCGCCGGATAGTCGGCACCGATGTAGTCGAGCAGGTGCAATGCCTTGGCGGCGTTATCGACAGTGTCGGCCAGCAGAACAGAACTGCTCAGCGCCAGCACTGGCCAGAGCAGCCAGGCGAGCATGCGGGAACGGGGTATCATGAGCCAATCTCAAATAACAATGCGAGGTATTGCATTGTTCACTTCCAATGACGATCGCTCAAGGCTTGCGCGGCAATCTCTGTAAAATTTAGTGACAATTTCATCTTCGTTGCTGCCAAAACAAGAAAGGCGACCCGAAGATCGCCTTTCCTGAATGAACCGCAAAGCAGTCCAGAGGGGTCAAACCGGCGCTCGCCGAATCGTCGCCAGCAAGGTCGCAGCCCCCAGGAACAACCCGGCAAAGGTACGGTTCATCCGCCGCTGTTGCTTAGGCGTGCGCAGCAAACGCAACACCCGCGCCGCCAGTCCGGTGTATCCGGCCATGACCAACAGATCGACGGTGACCATGGTTGTGCTGATGATCAGGTACTGGGGCAGCAGCGGGGCATGGGGGTTGATGAACTGCGGCAGCACCGCCAGCATGAAGATCAGCGCCTTGGGGTTGCTGACGTTGACCAGAAAACCGCGAAACACCAGGCTCAGGGGCTTGCCGATAGGCCGTACGGCAGACTCGTCGCTGATGTCAGCCGGCAGGGCGCGCCACTGTTTGACGGCCAGGTAGACCAGGTAAGCAACGCCGAACCATTTGATCACCTGGAACGCGGTAGCTGACGCTGCGAGGATGGCGCCGACGCCGGCAGCAATGATCGCAATCTGCAGCACCAGGCCCAGCTGCAGGCCCAGGGCGTTCCAGTAGCCGCGCCAGAAGCCGTACTGCAGGCCACAGGACATCGAGGCAATAGCCCCGGCGCCCGGTGAGAGACTGATCACCCAGCAAGCGGCAAAAAATGCCAGCCACGTTTCCAACGACATCGCACACCTCGGCCAAAGCTTGTTACAAAGCTCTAAGCTAGTGCGCTGGCGAAAAAAGCACCATGATTTTTTTCAGCTACCGATCAACTGCCTGCGGTTTTGTCTTCGCCGACCAGTGGCACGACTTCAGCGCCACGCCAGCGCCTGACCGACTTCTGGAAGAACTGACTGTTGGGAACCTGAACAGTCGCCCCACCGGCCTCCGGCAATTCGATCAGCGTAGTGAACAGCAGGTTGATGGCCACCACCCGTCCTTTCACGCCGGGTTTGTCGATAGTCTCGACCAGCTCCACCACGTCGCCGATACGAAACGGCCCGACCGTGAAGATCAGCACCGCACACAACAGGTTCGACAACACACTCCACATGGCGAAGAACGCCACCGCCGCCACGGCCACGAAGCCGGACAAGGCCGTCCACAGCACCGTGGCAGAAACGCCCAGACGCTCGAGCACGAATACCAGCGCGCTGCCCATGATCAGCCAGCGCAGGCCGCCGCGCACCGGCATCATCAGCTCGGGGGGCAAGGGATAGCGTTCGCCCAGGCGCTTCAGGCAGCGCCCGACCAGGCGCTGCAGGACAAATGCGGCGCACAGGATCAGGAGAATCTGCAAACCCATCCAGAACGGTGTAATCCACTCCGGCGGCACTGGCAACTGCAACGACGCCATCAAGACAATGCCTCCAGCTCCGCCTGCATGGTCTCCAGCTGCTCAAGGGCGGCCATCCAGGCTTCTTCCAGCTCTGCTTCGCGGACTTTGACCTTGGCCTGCTGGGCCAGCAAGTCGCGCAGCTCGTCCTTGCGTGCAGCTTCGTAGAGGGCGCTATCACCCAGGCTGGCATCAATCTTCGCCAGTTGCTCATGCAGGCTGCCCAGTTCACGTTCAAGCTTGTCGGCTTCACGCTTGTGCGGGGCCAACTGCTGACGCAGCGCTGCCGCTGCCTGACGCTGGGCTTTCTTGTCGGTCTTGTCGGCGTTGACCGGCGTGCTACTGACCGGCGCGTTGCGCTGGCGGTACTCGACCAGCCAGCGGGTGTAGTCGTCCAGGTCGCCATCAAAGGTCTCGACCTTGCCGTCGGCCACCAACAGGAAGTCATCCGTGGTGCTCTTGAGCAAGTGACGGTCGTGGGAAACCACCAGCACCGCACCACTGAACTCCTGCAGCGCCATGGTCAGCGCCAGACGCATTTCCAGGTCCAGATGGTTGGTAGGCTCATCGAGCAACAGCAGGTTCGGGCGCTCCCAGGCAATCAGTGCCAAGGCCAGCCGGGCCTTCTCACCACCAGAGAAGTTCAGCACCGGCTCGTCGATACGCCCACCGCGGAAGTCAAAGCCACCGAGGAAGTCACGCAACGTCTGCTCGCGCTCGGTCGGCGCCAGACGCTGCAGGTGCAGCAACGGGCTGGCCTTGTTGTCCAGCGAATCCAGCTGGTGCTGAGCGAAGTAGCCCACCGACAGGTTCTCACCACGCACCAGGCGTCCGCCCAATGGCTCCAGCTCACCGGCCAGGTTCTTGATCAGCGTCGACTTGCCCGCGCCGTTGGGGCCAAGCAAACCGATACGCGCCCCCGGAGTGAGCTGCAGCTTGACCTTCTCGAGGATGGTCTTTTCGCCATAGCCCAGGCGGCCTTCGGACAGATCAAGCAAGGGGCTGGAGATTTTCTCCGACTCACGGAAGGTGAAATCGAACGGCGAGTCCACATGGGCAGCCGACAGCTCTTCCATGCGTTCCAAGGCCTTGATCCGGCTCTGGGCCTGGCGGGCTTTAGTGGCCTGAGCCTTGAACCTGGCGATGTACTTTTCCATGTGCGCGCGCTGGGCCTGCTGCTTCTCGTAGGCCTGTTGCTGCTGCGCCAGACGCTCGGCACGGGTACGTTCGAAGGCGCTGTAACCACCACGATAGAGCGTCAGTTTGCACTGCTCGACGTGGGCCACATGATCGACCACCGCATCGAGAAAATCGCGGTCGTGGGAAATCAGTAACAGTGTGCCCGGGTAACCCTTGAGCCAGTCTTCCAGCCAGAGGATCGCATCGAGATCCAGGTGGTTGGTCGGCTCGTCGAGCAACAGCAGGTCGGAGGGGCACATCAGCGCCTGGGCCAGGTTCAGGCGCATCCGCCAGCCACCGGAGAAGTCGCCGACACGGCGGTCCATCTGCTCGTTGGTGAAGCCCAGACCGGCCAGCAGTTTGCGGGCACGGGCATCGGCGGTGTAGCCGTCGGCGCTGTCAAGTTCGATATGCAGACGTGCCAACGCCGTACCGTCGTGGGCCGCTTCGGCGGCAACGAGGTCCACCTGAACCTTGCGCAGGCGGGCATCACCGTCGAGAACATAGTCGACCGCCAGCCGGTCGAGGGTGTCGACCTCCTGGCGCATGTGTGCGATACGCCAGTCAGCCGGTAGCTGACAGTCGCCTGAATCAGGCGTCAGCTCACCGCGCAGCAAGGCGAACAGGCTGGATTTACCGGCGCCATTGGCGCCGATCAAGCCGGCCTTGTGACCGGCGTGCAGGGTCAACTCGGCGCCTTCTAGCAGGCGCTGGGGACCACGCTGTAAAGTGAGGTTCGATAGTCTGATCATAATGGCCGCGGAGTCTACCAGCTTCGTCGGCAACTGGCGCGAGTGGGACCATGCACACCGACCTGTGGAATTTTGCCCTGAATCTTTACGCCCGCCCAGGTGTGGAGGCGGCCTGCCTGCACTGGCAGGATCAAGGCGGCGATGTCTGCCTGCTGCTTTGCGCGGCGTGGCTCAACAAACGCGGTGTAGTAGCAAGTGATCAACGGGTGCAAGCGCTGCGCGAGTCGGCCGAGACCTGGCAGACCGACGTGATCAAACCACTACGCAGCCTGCGTCAACAATGGCGCAAAGCGGCCGTACAGGATCCGCAGTTGGCGAGCTTGCGTGAGCACGTGAAGGGACTGGAACTGGAAGCAGAACGCGTCTTGCTGGAGCGCTTGCAGGGGGTCTGTGAAGGCTGGGCAGCAACAACCGAACCTGGCGCCGACTGGCTGCAATGTCTGGCGCCAATGGACGCCGGTTTGCACCACGACGCGCTGCACAAGCTGCGCGCCGTGATGCAGTCGACTCAGGATCCCGAAGACGGCGTCTGAGACGGCGTTACCGAGGATGCAGGTGCAGGCGTTGTGCTCGCCGATGCAGTGGCTGCAGGTGCTGGCGTTGGCACAGTGGCAGGCTTGGCAGGTGCTTTCGCCGTAACAGGCTTGGCCGCTGCTGGCTTGGCTAGTGCCTTCGCCGCTGCGGGTTTGGCCGCAGGCCTGGCTGGTGCTTTCGCGGCAACAGGTTTGGCCGCTGCTTTCGCTGCTACTGGCTTGGCTGCTGGTTTGGCTGCTGCGGGTTTAGCTGCGGCAGTCCTGACCGCTGGTTTGGCAGCAGGTTTAGCAGCGGCTTTGGCCGCAGGCTTGGCTGCAGGTTTTGTCGCAGCAGGTTTGGCAGGCGCTTTAGCGGCAGCAGGTTTAGCCGCTGCAGTTCTGACCACAGGCTTGGCGGGTGTTTTTGCCGCTACAGGCTTGGCAGCGGTACGCACAGGGGCTTTTGCCGCTGCTGGCTTGGCGGCTGCTTTGACCGCTGGTTTGGCGGCAGGTTTGCTCGCGGCCTTGGCCGGTGCCTTGGCGGCCGGTTTGGCAACTGCAGGCGCAGGTTTTGCCAAACGCTGAGTCAGCGCCTTGGCAGCAGCTTCCTTGACCTTGCCAACACCCTGGGCCAGCTTCAGGCTTTCCTGGGCATCACGCTTGAGTTGCAGAATATAGGTACGCGTCTGCGACTGGCGCTCTTTGAGCGAGTCGAGCAACTCTTCCAGTTCAGCTGCTGCCGACTTGGCCTTGGCCTGTGCCTTGGCTTTTCCGGACTTGGCCGCATCCTGCAATTTGAGACGAGAATTGTGCAGTTTTTCTTGTGCCTTACCGCGTTGCTTTTCCAACTTGGCAAGCAGTTTTTCAGCATCAGCCAGCGCTTGTGAGCAGGCATTTTCCAAATGATCGAGCAGGCTGCCCGAGAGTTGCTGGAGCAGGTGCAACGGCGTACTTACTGGCTTCTTATTGGCCGACATGGTTTACCTCCTGGCTGACGAGAGTGCGGCTCATACTATGCTTCTGCTGCTACCGCCGCTAGGGCATGTTGACAGTATCGAAGGCGCCGCGTTGCATGCCTGGGCAAAGTTGTTATCGCTGCAGCTGGAATCAAGTGTAGATGCTTCACAAAGTGTTGCTGATATTTACACGAGGTCGCAGGCGAAGGCTGGCATACTTTATTTCCACTGAAGCAGGAGTGAGCCAGTGTCGCGCTATCTAATACTAGCTGTTTTTCTATTGCCGGCAGCGCTCATGGCAGCGCCTGCCAATACCACGACAAATGAACACGACCTGGCTTACAGCCTGGGCGCAAGCCTGGGGGAACGCTTACGCACGGAAGTTCCCGACCTGCAGTTGGAAGCCTTGCTTGAGGGATTACGTCATGCTTATCAGAACAAGCCGCTAGCCCTGAGCAAAGAACGCATGGCGGTAATACTCAGCGAACATGAAACCCGGGCCAATGAAACGGCGCTACACGCACAAAACGAACAATTGCTGACAGCGGAAAAACGTTTCATGGCCACTGAGCGAGCCCGCGCCGGTGTCCGCGAATTGGCTGACGGTATTCTCATCAATGAACTGGTCAAGGGTACTGGCGGCAAACCTACTGCCAAGGGCAAAGTCCAGGTTCGCTATGTCGGCAAGTTGCCAGACGGCACTGTCTTCGATCAGAACCAGCAAGCGCAGTGGTTCAACCTGGACAGTGTGATCGAAGGGTGGCAAGTGGCGTTGCCAGAAATGGCGACAGGATCGAAGTGGCGCCTGGTAATTCCTTCAGCCCAGGCTTATGGCGCCGAAGGCGCGGGCGACCTGATTGCGCCCTATACGCCACTGGTGTTCGAGATCGAGTTGCTTGGAGTCGCCGACTGACGCGTCGGCACACCACTCAAGCCTGTAACGCGCCCTCTTCATTGTGCGCGTTGTGCAGTACTTCGATCAGGCAGTCTTCGAGTTCGAAACGCTCGCGTAGCTGACCACCGAGGTTTTTCAACTCTTCGGCGAAACGCTCAATATCGTTGCAATCACCTTTGTGACAGTGATCGTTGAACGACAATGCCTTTTCAGTGCTCACATCGATACGCGGGTTGATCTGTTCGGCCAGCTCCAGCCCGCGCGCGTCACCAAATGCCTTGGCCTCGCTGGCCAGTTGTTCACACACCTCGAAGTGCCAGGCGGAAACATAATCCACGAGGATTTCGCAAAAGCGCCCATTCAATGACTTGTCGGCAAAGGCCGGCTTCGCGTCGCGCAGCTCACGAAAGGCTTTCACCAGCTCCTCACGCTCTTCCAGCAAGCGGTCAATGAGCTTGTGAACCCCACCCCAGCGTTCCTGAGCATTCTGACAACTATCTAGCATGGCGATCTCTTCCCTTCTGGGTAATGCTCCTGCCCCTGCCCGCAAGTGTGCGCAGCAAAGGTGAAATCGGCAGGCGGCATCGAGCAGCTGTGTTTTCGGTATGCGTGCAGGGAGATTATTCCCGTGCGCCCTTGGCTTCAAGGTACGCAGGCGACAAAGTTCATACAAGTGTTTAATCCCACTCGGACTTGCCGCCGGTCGCTTGCACCTGGACCCTATCGCTTCAGCTTTTTGCCGGATGGCTGATGAGCGAACGCCTGTGCGCGGGCAGGCGCAAGAGGAGTAGAGCGGCCAGCAGCACAAATGACAGCAGGCTCCACTCAGGAATCGTCAAGTCGAGAAAACTCCAGTTGATGGGCATGCATTCAGGGCTGCCGAGCACCATGATCTTGAGCAACTGACTCAGAGGCATGCTCTCGGCAAAATAGCCCATCGATGACTGGCAGCCAATGTTCAAAGGCGGCGTGCCTTGCAACCACACATGCCTGGCCGCGAGCAACGCCCCTCCCGCGGCACATAACAGCGCCAGCGCCGCGTATATGCGTGTGCCCAGGCGTCCGGGGGCTTGCACCACTGCGCATAGGCAGACCACTGTAAAGCCCCCCAGACACAACCGCTGGCTATAGCACAACGGACATGGCTCCAGCGCCATACCCCATTCAAGATAGGACGCAGCAGCCAGCATCAGCACCGAGGCCAGCAACGCCGGAAGGAACATTGAACGCAAGCGGGCCAACGGCATGGGAGTTCCGGAATCGAGATAGACAAGTTTCAACGGTAGAGGAAAGTCGCATCTTGTTTCAAGGCGCGACTAATAGGGTAAATCGTTGACTACAAAGAGAATAGTCGTGAAGTGAGCCGGAAATTTCTTCAGATGTTGCCGGAAAAGGAAGTGATAGCGTGTAAGCATTTTCGTCAACGGCTTGGGCTCGCGGATTGGCGCAAGCCCAAGGGTACCTCAAGCTCGAACAGCCTCCGGCAAGGGCAACGCCAGCAGGCGCTGGTCAAGCAGGCCCAACCCCTCCTGGAACAACTGGTTGCTGCGCTCGGTATCACCCAATCCGGCCAACAGACGCGCCAGTTCGGCGCAGGCCTCGGGATTGCGCTGCAGTCGCAAGCTACTTTCCAGGTAATCGCGCGCCTTGCCCCACAGGCGGTTCTGCAGGCTCAACCGCCCCAAGGTGAGCAACAGGCCAGGGTCATCGCCATGCTGCTTCAACCAGCCTTCGGCGGTCTGTAGCTGGCGCGCCAGGTCGGTCCCGCGCACCAGACCATAGAGCCGCGCCAAGTGGCTTTCGTACTGGCGCTTGAGTGCAGTACGCAGGACCTCCTCGGCCTCGCTCTCCGCCCCCAGCTGACGTAGTTGCTCGGCATAGGCCAAGACCAGCTGCGGCTCCTGACGCTGGGCGGCAGTAAGCTGCTGCCAGGCCCGCTCCAGGGACTGACGGGCACTCTGCTCTTCACCTTCACGGCTGGCGGCCAGGCTGAGGTTCTCTCCCCAGGCTCGGCGCTCCAGCTCCGCCAGTTCAATGGAGGGCAAGACCTTGTCCTTGCGCAACTCTGGCAACAACCGGATCAGCGCCGACCAGTCCCCGCGTTCGCGGTACAACCGTTGCAGCAGGCGGAGTACCTGGACGTTATGCGGGTGACGCTCCTGCATGGCCTGCAACGTGACCAGGGCCGCATCACTCTCACCATGATCCATCTGCAACTGGGCATGGCTCAAGGCGATAGCCAGTTCCGCTTGCGGCTGGCGCTCCAGCGCGCGCTCAAGCAGGTTGTCACGGTCTTCGCTGCGCCCCAGTTCATTAGCGGCCCGCGCAGCGCCCAGGTAGTACAGCAGCGGTTGACGCTCGGCCTCAGCGGCGCGTTGCAGGTGGCGTTGGGCACTGGCCCAGCGCCCCTCAGCCAGGTCCAGTTGGCCCTGTTCAATGGCCAGGCGGGTTCGACGGCTGCGATTGCGCCGCGACCAGGGGTTGACCACGCCGCTGGAGGTCAGTACCAGGCCGACCAGGTAGCGCACCAGCAGCACAGCCAGGATGATACCGACCAACACCGCCAGTGCCGCCCAGAGTCCTGACTGATAACGAAAGCTGCCGTAGGAAATCAGCACATAGCCGCTGTGCTTGGCGATCGCGATCCCGAGCGCGGCGGCGGCGACAATGGCCACGACCACCAACAGGTAGACGCGCTTCATGGCTTGGCCTCCTCGACCGGCAGGTGCCGACGCTCAAGGTAAGCTTGCACAGCACTGAGACTGTCCGCCAGGTCCGGGACCACCACCGACACCGTTTCCTCGGCCAATGCATTGAGGCTGTCGAGCATTGCCTTGCTTTGCGGGTTGTCCGGGTTGAAGTTGGCCAGCAGGACGCTACGCGCATCGTCCAGGGCCTGGGTATAGACCTTCGCTTCGCCGTTAAGCGCTGCCCACTGGGCATGCTCGATGGTCAGACTCAGCGCCAGGCGCAGTTGATTGAGCGACTGCCCGGCAAGCAACGGACGAATGTTCTCGTCAGCGTTGAAATCAATCTGGAAATACTTGGACAACTCGGCCCACCACTGCGACCAGCGACTGGCGCCATCGCCATCGGCGGTCAAGGCGCCCAGTGCATCGGCATCGCTGTTGAACTCCGGCGACAGGGCACTGAGCTGCTGCACGAGCTCACGCTGGGCTGCCAGCTTCAGGAACAAGCCGGTACGGTCCGGTTGCTGGACGCTGTTGAGAGTGGCCAGACTCTTGGCCAGTTGCTCGCGGGCGGCAAAAGCACCCGGGTCGCTCTGCTCGCGCAGGATGTCATCGGCACCCTGGACCAGTGCGCGGGCGCTGACGATGTCCTGCAGGGCAGACAAACGCAGACTCGCCAGGCGCAGTAAATGCTCGGCCTCTGCCAGGCGCCAGTCCTTGCGGCTGGCACCAAGGATGGTTTCCAGGCGCTGGCTCAGACGCTGTTGATCACCCTGCAATTGAGCCACCAGACGGCGACGGTCTTCGAGTTCGGTGGCTGCAGGCAAAGCTGCCAACTGCGTCGACATCTGCTGCTCACGCAATTGCAGTGCCTGGGTCTTTTCGCTCAAGGTTTGCAGGTACTGACCCTGACCTTGTTCGGCGCCCTGAAGCTGGCGCACCTGCCATACCCCCCAACCACCGACGGCAACGCCCGCAGCACCGAGCAGCAAGGCCAGGATTGCAAGACCATTGCCCGAACGCTTGCCCGGTGTGGTGGTGGAGGGTTGAGACGCTTCTGGCGTCGATTGCAAGTCATCGTTGGGCAAGACAGTTTCGCTCACGTATCCATCCTTTGCATTGGGCTCGTCGCCAATCAGCTTAGCGCTTCAGAGGGCAGGTGCAGGCATTTGCTGCAGGGCTGCCAACAACGCCGCGGCACTGGCACCGCGGCAGTCCACTACATTCTGTGCCCCGGCATCCCTGGCTTGCGCGGCAACACGCGAGCTGGGTACGAACAGCGGCAGCTGCGCCAGCTGCGGCCAATCATCCGCGGCCAGTTGCCGCAGGTGTTCAAAACCCTGCCCACTGCTGACTACCAGGCCGTTCAGGTGTTCCCCGGCAACACGCGCGGACAAGGTGCCGCCCGGGTAGACCGGCAGGTAGCGGCGGTAGAGTTCCAGATAATCGACACTAGCACCTTGCTCGGTGAGACGCTCGGCGAGCAATTCGCGCCCTCCTTCGCCACGCATGATCAATACCCGCGGTGCCGGGCCGGCAATGGCCTGATGCAACACCGGTAGCTGCAGCAGCGCCTCGCTGTCGTCGCCGGCCGCTGGATAGCTGACCTGACAGCCATGGTCCTGGAGAATCTGCGCAGATGCAGCGCCCACGGTAAACCAGGCTGACCGAGGCAGCTGCGGCCAATAGCGGGACAGTTCAGCCAGCCCAAGACGAGCAGCCGGCTTGCTGACCACGATAATCGCAGCGTAGCGATCAAACCTGCGCAACAGGCCGAGCCGGGCCTCATCCAGGCTCAGCGCCTCGATTTCGAGCAGTGGCAGGCTGCTGCTGATAACCCCTTGTTCAGCCAGCACCTGTGCCAGCGCAGCGCATTCTTCCGCCGGCCGGGTCAGGAGCAGGCGCCAGTTGCTCACGGGTGACCGGCCTCGCCATAGACGGCTTTGAGGATGTCCTCGGCGCCTTGTTTGAGCAGGTCTTCGGCCACCTGAATACCCAAAGCTTCAGCATCGTTGCGCGGCGCACGGGCCTGGGCGGTCAGCAATTTGCCGCCACTGGGCTCACCCACCAGGCCTCGTAGCCACAGCTGGTCACCTTCCAGCACGGCGTAACAGGCAATCGGCACCTGGCAACCGCCATTGAGATGCTTGTTCAGCGCCCGCTCGGCAGTCACGCGATCAGCGGTGTCCTTGTGATGCAGCGGCGCCAGCAGTGCATGAATCTCGCTGTCGGCGCTGCGGCATTCAATACCCACGGCGCCCTGGCCACCGGCAGGCAGACTGTCTTCGACACTGATACCCGAGGCAATGCGGTCTTCGAAGCCGAGACGGATCAGGCCGGCCGCGGCGAGGATGATCGCGTCGTACTCGCCGGCATCGAGTTTGGCCAGGCGGGTGTTGACGTTGCCGCGCAAGAAACGGATCTCGAGGTCCGGGCGACGGGCCAGCAACTGGGCCTGACGGCGCAAGCTGGAAGTGCCTACAACACTGCCGGCAGGCAGGTCATCGAGGCTCTTGAAGGTATTGGAAACAAAGGCGTCACGCGGGTCTTCGCGCTCGCAGATGCAATACAGGCCCAGACCTTCGGGGAAGTCCATAGGCACGTCTTTCATCGAGTGCACGGCGATGTCGGCCTGGTTTTCCAGCAGCGCGGTTTCCAGTTCCTTGACGAACAGCCCCTTGCCACCAATCTTCGACAGCGGCGAGTCGAGCAGCTTGTCGCCGCGGCTGACCATCGGCACCAAGGTAACCAGCAGACCAGGATGCGCTTGCTCCAGGCGTGCTTTGACGTATTCGGCCTGCCACAGGGCAAGGGCACTTTTGCGCGTGGCAATGCGGATTTCATGAGTGGACATGGATCGATCCGTACAAGATTGATGTAACGGATGATAACAGTTCATTCCGACCCGCTTGCAGATCTATGTCATAGGAGAAATGAACCATCCTTGGTAGGAGTACTCTCCAATCCCTGTCTAAAGCTGCTGCATCATCTTGCGCACGCCTGCCACATGCCTGCGGCTGACAATCAATGCATCACCATTGAGCCCCTTCAGATACAACTGAAAATGCCCTAGCGGCGTGCGTTGCAGACGCTCGATGCGATTGCGGGCAACCAGGGCATTGCGGTGAATACGTACGAAACGATCGCCAAACTCGTCTTCCAGCGCCTTGAGTGGCTCATCCAGGAGCACTTCGCCGGCTTCATGGCGCAGGGTCACGTATTTGTGGTCGGCGATGAAGTAAATCACCTGATCCAGCGGGATCAGCTCGATACCCTTGCGGGTTCGGGCACTGATATGGCTGCGTGGCCCACTGCCGCTCTCGGCAGCCGGCCGCGTCAGTGCCGCCAGTTGTACCCGACTGGGACGCTCGGCCTTTCTCAACGCTTCTCGCAGGGCGTCGGCCGCAACCGGTTTGAGCACATAGCCCAGGGTGCTGTCCATGAAGGACTGCACGGTGAATTCGTCATCACCGGTACAGAACACCACGGCAGGCGGGGCTTCGCGCTCACACAGGCGGGCAGCGACCTGAAGACCATCCAGGCCCGGCATGCGGATGTCGAGCAGGACCACCTCGGGCTTGAGGCTGTCAATCAGGGCCAGAGCCTCTTCGCCATTGGTGGCGCTGGGCTCCAGCACTGTATAGCCCCCGAGTTCGCCAAGCAGTCGGCTCAGGCGTTCCCGGGCTTGGAGTTCGTCATCAACGATCAGGACATTCATATTGCGCTGGATTCCTGCGTGAGTCTCGCACAAGGGTAGCGTAGACAGGTGAGGTGACGACCGTCACGGCGATCCACGCTCAGACTCGCACGATGGCTAAAGATTCACTGGTCGGCAGGAAACATGCCGATCCTCTGTCCAACTGTAGACGGTTGCCGGAACGCTGCCGTTCATTCGATAAATATCCTGTTGCACGCGTGTTGTCGCCTGCCTCTGGCGCGACATAATCACGCATTTGCCCCGACCGCCGCCCTGCGGCACGGCGCTCAACCCTGTTATCATCGGCGCCACTTTTCCGTTCACGCCTTCAACGAGTGAATCCATGAGCACCGACAAGACCAATCAGTCCTGGGGCGGCCGCTTCAGTGAGCCCGTCGACGCCTTCGTCGCCCGTTTCACCGCCTCCGTCAATTTTGACCAGCGCCTGTACCGCCACGACATCATGGGTTCGATCGCCCACGCCACCATGTTGGCGAAGGTCGGCGTGCTCACCGACGCCGAGCGCGACACCATCATCGATGGCCTGAAGACCATCCAGGGTGAAATCGAGGCCGGCAACTTCGACTGGCGCGTCGACCTCGAAGACGTGCACATGAACATCGAAGCACGCCTGACCGACCGCATCGGCATCACCGGTAAAAAGCTGCACACCGGCCGCAGCCGCAACGACCAGGTCGCCACCGACATCCGCCTGTGGCTGCGTGACGAAATCGACCTGATCCTGGCCGAAATCACTCGCTTGCAGAAAGGCCTGCTGGAACAGGCCGAGCGTGAAGCCGAGACCATCATGCCCGGCTTCACCCACCTGCAGACCGCCCAGCCGGTGACCTTTGGCCACCACCTGCTGGCCTGGTTCGAGATGCTCAGCCGTGACTACGAGCGCCTGGTCGACTGCCGCAAGCGCACCAACCGCATGCCCCTGGGCAGCGCCGCACTGGCGGGCACCACCTACCCGATCGATCGCGAACTGACCTGCCAGCTGCTGGGCTTCGAAGCCGTAGGTGGCAACTCGCTGGACGGCGTCTCCGACCGCGACTTCGCCATTGAATTCTGCGCCGCCGCCAGCGTCGCAATGATGCACCTGTCGCGCTTCTCCGAAGAACTGGTGCTGTGGACCAGTGCCCAGTTCCAGTTCATCGACCTGCCTGACCGCTTCTGCACCGGCAGCTCGATCATGCCGCAGAAGAAGAACCCGGACGTTCCGGAGCTGGTTCGCGGCAAGACCGGCCGTGTGTTCGGCGCCCTCACCGGCCTGCTGACCCTGATGAAAGGCCAGCCGCTGGCCTACAACAAGGACAACCAGGAAGATAAAGAGCCGTTGTTCGACGCCGCCGACACCCTGCGCGACTCGCTGCGTGCCTTTGCCGACATGATCCCGGCAATCAAACCGCGCCACGCGATCATGCGCGAAGCCGCCCTGCGTGGTTTCTCCACCGCCACTGACCTGGCCGACTACTTGGTGCGCCGTGGCCTGCCGTTCCGTGACTGCCATGAGATCGTCGGCCACGCGGTCAAATACGGTGTTGATAGCGGCAAAGACCTGGCCGAGATGAGCCTGGACGAACTGCGCCAGTTCAGCGACCAGATCGAGCAGGACGTGTTCGCCGTGCTGACCCTCGAAGGCTCAGTCAACGCCCGTGACCACATTGGTGGTACTGCACCGGCCCAGGTGCGGGCCGCAGTAGTACGCGGCAAGGCGCTGCTGGCCAGCCGTTAAGCCAGAGCACAGGCTCGCCGGCGTCCTGCCGCGAGCCTGCTGCATCAGCTGTCAGCGCTTGCCGCTACGCACCATTTCGAGGAACGCCGGCATCTGCGCTTCCTTGTCGGCCGCGATCTTCTGCACATTCGGATTGTTCTTGAAGCGCTCAAGCAGCTCGCGCGCCTGCGGGAAGTCTTCCAGCACATCGATGCCCAATACCTTCTTGCCCACCGCATAAGCCAGATCGACGCTAAAGCAGAACAGCACATCGGCAATGGTCAGGCTATCGCCGGCTACATACGGGCTGAACTTACCGTTGCGCTTGAGGGTGGCAATACCCGCCAGCAGCTCGCCCTTGGCCTTGTCCTTGATGGCCGGGTCGACCTGAGCACCAAAGAAGGCTTCGGGGTAGCAGGCGCGGGCAGGCAACTCGATGTACAGCTCGATCTCCTTGGCCAGCTCGTGCACCTTGGCCTGGGCGAAAACCCCTTCCGGCAACAGCGCCTTACCCGCCTGGGTCTGCTCGATGTAATCGAGGATCAGGTTGGTTTCACTGAGAAAGCCGTGCTCGGTCTCCAGCGCCGGCACCTTGCCGCGTGGACTGATCTTCAGCGCTTCGGGGCTCTGGCCGCCGAAAAACAGCACCTCTTCAAACGGTACGCCCTTTTCCAGCAGCGCCAGTTTGACCATGTTGTAGTAGTTGCTGACCGCGAATCCATGAAGCTTGAGCATGAAAACAGCCTCCAGGCCGTAAAGGGGTTGGCCGGGTTGTTATAGACCCATGGCGGGGTACTGACCAGCATCATGGAGATTGTCGATAGCAAGGCATTGACGTCTGGCTCGTGGCAAACTGGCCCCCCCTCAGAGGAGATCGCCCATGAGCGAGCCAACCGATATCGACAACGACGAAGAAGAGTTCGCCGAGTCGACCCTGATCGAAGCGATCGAAAACCAGATCGAAAGCGACAATCCACCTGCCGCCAAAGCCACGTTCAACAAACTGACGCTGGTAGGTTACGAGCGCGAAGACATTCTCAATCTCATGGCCCACGTGCTGGCCTACGAGATTGACGCGATGCTAGAGGACGACCGTGCGTTCAATACCCAATGGTATGAAACCGCCCTACGCGCCCTGCCCGATCTGCCGCCTGAAAAGGACTGAAGCAAAGCAGGATTTCCCTGACTACACTGCAAAACCAGGCACCGGCGACGGTGCTGCCCTCCTTGTCTGGAAGTCGGAGTCTCTATGTCGTTTACCCCCGAACTGATTGCCGAGCTGGAAGTCCTTGCCCTGTTCAACCTGGATAGCAGCCAGGAAGGCATCAAGGTCCATAACACTGCCTCCAAAGACGTTATCGATGCCGCACAGCGCCTTTACGATAAAAAACTGACTGACCAACCCGACGGTGGTTACCTGACAAGCCTGGGGCATGATGCTGCCGAGCATGTACAACAGTTGCTGACCATCCTGAAGCTCGCCCAGCCGGCCTGATACTAATTTGTGGGAGCGGACTCATCCGCGAAGGACTGCGCAGCAGTCCCGTCATTTGGGGCCGCTACGCGCCCCTTCGCGGATGAATCCGCCCCCAGCGCGTTAGTAAAATGGCGTCAAAATTAAATTAGCGCTTAAACTTGCCACTGCTCCCCCTGACGGCCGGTTTTAGCTCGCGATGAACCACCCCCACGAAATTCGCCCCGACCTTGATCAGGGCATTGACCGCAAGGTGCTCAGCCAGCTGCGCCAACGCTTCCTGACGCTCAATCAAGGTCGCCTGGCCCGAGCGATGGAAGGGTTGTCGAGCCGCCAGCAGCAAGTGCTGACCCTGCTGCCGCTGTTCTTGCACGTCAACCACCCGCTGCTGCCCGGCTACGTGTCCGGAACCACGCCGGCAGGTGTCGCGAATTTCGAACCTGATGCGCAGTTGCTGGCCGAAGCCCAACGCCTGACGCGTTCCTTCTCCTACAAGGCGCGCCGTGGCAACCCGCCGCAACCGATTCACGGGTTGTTCCTGATGGGCAGCCTGGGCACGCTTGCCCAGGCCGAACAGAGCGACATGGATGTCTGGGTATGCCACGCAGCCGATCTGAGTGACAGTGAACTGGCAGAACTGCGCAAAAAGTGTCGGCTCCTGGAAGTCTGGGCCGCCAGTCAGGGTACCGAAGCCCACCTGTTCCTGATCGAGCCAGAAAGCTTCGTCAAAGGCGAACGCAACGGCCAACTGAGTTCCGATGACTGCGGCACCACCCAACATTACCTGCTGCTCGACGAGTTCTACCGCACCGCTCTCTGGCTCGCCGGACGTACCCCTTTGTGGTGGTTGGTACCGGTCTACGAAGAACCGCGCTATCACCACTACATCGAAACCCTCCAGTCCAAGCGCTTCGTGCGCGCCGAGGACAACCTCGACCTGGGCCATCTGGCACATATCCCACCCGGCGAATTCGTCGGCGCTGGGCTCTGGCAGTTGTTCAAGGGGATCGAGTCGCCCTACAAATCGGTGCTCAAGCTGCTGCTGACCGAGGTGTATGCCAGCGAACACCCGCAGGTGCAGTGCCTGAGCCTTCAGTTCAAGCAAGCAGTGTTCGCCAATCGCCTTGACCTCGACGAGCTCGATCCTTACATGATGGTCTACCGGCGTATCGAGCAGTACTTGCAAGGGCGCGGCGAACACCAACGCCTGGAGCTGGTGCGCCGCAGCCTGTACCTGAAAGTGAACAAGAAACTCAGTGGCCTGCCCCGCCAACGCAGCGCCAGCTGGCAGCGCGACCTACTGCAGCGGCTAAGCCAGGAGTGGGGCTGGGACGAACGCCAACTGGCCCTGCTCGACAGCCGCAGTCAGTGGAAAGTGCGCCAGGTGGCTATCGAACGCCGGGAGCTGGTGGCCGAGCTCAACTACAGCTACCGCTTCCTGTGCCAGTTCGCCCGCAGCCAGAACGCTACAAGCCGCATCGACCAACGCGACCTCAGCGTCCTCGGACGGCGCCTGTATGCAGCATTCGAGCGCCGCGCCGGCAAAGTCGAGTTCATCAACCCGGGGATAGCCCCGGATCTGGCCGAAGACACCCTGACCCTGGTCCAGTCACCCAACCGCAAAGAACTCGGGCAGGTTCACTGGGGCTTGTACAATGGCAACCTTGGCGCTCACGAGTGGGAACACTTCGCCCCGATCAAGCGCTGTCGCGAATTGCTCGAACTGCTGACCTGGGCTCACCGCAACGGCGTGATCGACAGCACTACACGCCTGGCCTTGCACCCAGGCAGCAGCGACCTGAGCGAATATGAACTGTTCAACCTGCTCGGTAGTCTGCAACAGAGCGTCGCCCTGCCCCTGCAAACGGTCAGCGAGCAGCGCCTGCTGCAGCCAAGCGTGGCTGACGAGATCCTCTTGCTGGTCAACGTCGGCATCGACCCGCTGCAGCACCATCGCGACCTGAACATTCTGATGACCACCGAGCGCACCGACTCACTGAGTTATGCCGGTGTGCGCGAGAACCTGGTGCTGACGCTGGACCAGGTCACACTCAACAGCTGGAACGAGGTTCAGGTCCATCGCTACGATGGCGAACATGCCTTGCTGCGCTGCTTGCGCGACTACCTCAACAGCCTCGGTGACTCCCGGCACCTGCCCAGAGTGCGGGTGCGCTGCTTCTGCCACAACCGCGCCCAGGCCATCGCCCAGCGGGTAGAGGAGGTATTCACCACCGCCCAGACACTACTGGTGCAGAACCTCAACTATCGCTATCTGCTGCAGGTCCAGCAACACACTCATGTACTGGAGCTGCAGGCCGGCGCGGTGAACCTGATCACGCTTGATGATCAGGACGCCGTGCTGCGTTACCTCAGCGAAGAACGCAGCGACTACAGCCCGCTGCACCTGGACGCCAACGCCTTGCAGGAGCTGGACCTGGCGCAGGTCTTGCCCCTGGGGCAGCCGCAATGCATCCAGCTTTTCTATCGAGTGCAGGATGCCTGGGCGGATGTCTATGTACTGGATGAGCACAACGCTCTATGGCAACAACACCTGCCGTACCACGATGAAAGCAGCCTGCTGCTGCCGTTGCAGCGCTTTTTGCAATCGATCGTTTTCCGCCGTGAAGCGCGTTTGCCACTGGACAGCCTGCAGGCCCGGGGCTCGCTGGAGATTCTTTATTACCAATTGTTGCCATCTGGTACCGGCAAGGTCCGCCAGGTGGATGCGCGGCAGGTCGAGATCAAGGCGCTCGACAAGCCCTACTACGAAGTACAGGCGATCTTGCAGGCAGGCGCCAGCGACGACGTGCAGGTCACGCTTTACTGCAATCAGCGGGAGTTTTCCGAGCTTGAGCACGGCGACCAGCTGTATGCCGTGGTCGCCCGCGAGATCATCGGGCAGCGCCGCGAGGCCGAGCGCTACCGTTGCTACATCACCGACCTGGACCTGTCCGGCCTGCTGGCCGACGGCCTGGGATCAAGCATTCTCTACCTGCGCTACAAGGGCGAACTGGAGCGGGCGCTCAACGCAGCCCTGGCGCAGGCGTAAGGCTCAGAGGTCGAAGTCGCCAGCGGCTTCTGGCTGGTACTCGACTTCCAGCAGCTTGAGCTTGAGGGTCTTGCCGCCCGGTGCCGGCCAATCGATCTGCTCACCCACCGACAGCCCCAGCAAAGCGCTGCCGATCGGCGCGAGGATCGAGATCTTGCCCTCATCGGCATTGGCATCCTTCGGATAGACCAGCGTCAGGTGGTAGTCCTTGCCGCTGGCTTCTTCGCGGCAATGAACCCGGGAGTTCATGGTCACGACACCGGCCGGAACTTCCTCGTGACCGACCTGCTCGGCGCGGTCCAGCTCGTCCTGCAAGGCGAGCACACCCTTCGAGTCCTGCGTCTTCTCATCGAGGCTGTCGATCAGACGCTCGAGACGCTGAACGTCCAATCGGGTGACGATAATGGAAGGCTTGGTGCTCATGATCCAGTCAGGCTCCTTTTTTTGAGCGATATAAAGCAAAACCCCGCCCAAGGGCGGGGTTTGCAGGAATTCGGCACAGCCGAAGCACGTTCGACACTACCACAGCCAAGTAAATACACAATACCCGGGGGGTTTAAGCCAAACCTGCCAACTGACGACGGCTGTGAGCCTCTCGGCAGATCTGCCGGCGCTGCTCATCATCCGCCGAGCGCCACTGGCGAATGTCCTCGACATGCCGGAAACAGCCAACACAGACTTTGTGCTCATCCAACCGACAGGTACTGATGCACGGCGACGGCACTGCCGGGCTGACATTGCTGTAGAGCGGCTTGGCCGGCTTTGGTGCGCTGTTCATCTCAGATTTCTTCGAAGTCGAGCTTGACGCCCGCACGCTCCCAGACGATGCGTTCAAGCATCTCGCCGAGCAACTCTTCGCTCTTCTCGCAGGTCCACTTACCGTTTGTTTCATCGTAGTCGAAGTGGAAGCCACCGGACTTGTCGGCCAGCCACAGTTGGCGCAACGGCTCCTGGCGGCTGAAGATCAGCTGGGCGCCGTCTTCGAACTTGATGGTCAGGATCCCTGCCGAGTTCTCCATGTCCAGATCCAGATCAGCTTCGTCGAACAGGTCTTCCAGGGCCTGTTGGGTCGCGTCGACCAGGTCGTGAAAACGCGCTTCGGTCAAACTCATTGCAAGAACCTCAAAAATGTCTGCACACACGCAAGCCGGGCAAGATACGAGCGCGGCGCGCCGAATGCAAAGGATACCGACCTGCGTCAGCCGGCGCAGCCACTACACCGCCCGACGGCGGGCTGCCTACATAGGCAAGGCGGCAGGTGCTCGGTATACTCGGGCGTAATACTGCTTATTTCAAAGGATTACGCCATGAAGCGCCTGATCTCCTCCCTCGCGGCGCTCGTCGCGATTGCCTGTCTTGTTTCCGCCTGCGGCCAGAAGGGCCCGCTGTACCTGCCAGACGACAGTAAAGACGGTCAAAAGTCGCAATCGCACAAGCATCAGTAAGGGTAACCCATGGACGCTTTCAACTACCGCGACGGTGAACTGTTCGCGGAAGGCGTGGCCTTGTCGGCCATTGCCGAACGTTTCGGCACGCCAACCTACGTCTACTCGCGCGCCCACATCGAGGCCCAGTACCGTAGTTATGCCGACGCACTGCAAGGTGTTTCGCACCTGGTCTGCTTTGCCGTCAAAGCCAACTCCAACCTCGGCGTGTTGAATCTGCTGGCCCGTCTGGGCGCAGGTTTCGACATCGTTTCCGGTGGTGAGCTGGAGCGTGTCCTGGCTGCGGGTGGTCGCGCCGACCGCGTGGTCTTCTCCGGAGTCGGCAAGACCCGTGAAGACATGCGTCGTGCCCTGGAAGTCGGCGTGCATTGCTTCAACGTCGAATCCACCGACGAGCTCGAGCGCCTGCAGGTGGTTGCCGCCGAAATGGGCCTGCGCGCCCCGATTTCGCTGCGGGTCAACCCGGACGTCGACGCCGGCACCCACCCGTACATCTCCACGGGCCTGAAAGAAAACAAGTTCGGTATCGCCATCGCCGATGCTGAAGAGGTCTACATTCGCGCCGCCCAGCTGCCAAACCTGGAAGTGCTCGGTGTCGATTGCCACATCGGTTCGCAGCTGACCACTCTGGAGCCCTTCCTCGACGCCCTCGACCGCCTGCTGGCGCTGATCGACCGCCTCGGCGACTGCGGCATCCACCTGCGTCACCTGGACCTGGGTGGCGGTATCGGTGTGCGTTACCGTGATGAAGAGCCGCCGCTGGCGGGCGACTACATCAAGGCCATTCGCGAGCGCGTCGGCGAGCGCGATCTGGCCCTGGTGTTCGAGCCCGGCCGCTACATTGTGGCCAACGCTGGTGTCCTGCTGACCCGCGTCGAATACCTCAAGCACACCGAACATAAAGACTTCGCCATCGTCGATGCGGCCATGAACGACCTGATTCGTCCGGCCCTGTACCAGGCCTGGATGAACGTCACCGCCGTGCAGCCGCGCACCGGTGAAGGGCGTACCTACGACGTGGTCGGGCCGATCTGCGAAACCGGCGATTTCCTGGCCAAGGAGCGCACGCTCAACCTGGCCGAAGGCGATCTGCTGGCGGTGCACTCGGCGGGCGCCTATGGTTTTGTCATGAGCTCGAACTACAACACCCGTGGTCGCTGTGCCGAAGTCCTGGTCGATGCTGACCAGGCGTTCGAAGTGCGCCGCCGGGAAACCGTAGCCGAGTTGTTCGCCGGCGAAAGCCTGCTGCCGGAGTAAACCCATGCTGCTGCGTTTTACCAAAATGCATGGGCTGGGCAACGACTTCATGGTCCTTGACCTGGTCAGCCAGCATGCGCACATCCTGCCCAAGCACGCCAAGCAATGGGGTGATCGGCACACCGGTATCGGCTTCGACCAGTTGCTGATCGTCGAAGCACCGAGCAATCCGGAAGTGGACTTCCGCTACCGGATCTTCAATGCCGACGGTTCCGAAGTCGAGCAATGTGGCAACGGTGCGCGCTGCTTCGCCCGCTTCGTGCTGGACAAACGTCTGACCGCGAAAAAACGCATCCGCGTTGAAACCAAGGGCGGCATCATCGAACTGGACGTGCGCAACGACGGACAAATCTGCGTCGACATGGGCCCGCCACGGCTAGTGCCGGCCGACATTCCGTTCGATGCTCCGAACCAGGCCCTGAGCTACCCGCTGGACGTGGCTGGACAGCACGTCGAACTGGCTGCCGTGTCAATGGGTAACCCCCACGCTGTGCTGCGGGTCAACGACATCAACAGTGCCCCGGTTCACGAACTGGGCCCACAGATCGAGCACCATCCGCGCTTCCCGCAGCGGGTCAACGTCGGTTTCATCCAGGTCATTGACCGCCACCGCGCCCAATTGCGCGTTTGGGAACGCGGCGCCGGGGAAACCCAGGCCTGCGGTACCGGCGCTTGCGCAGCTGCCGTGGCCGCGATCAGCCAGGGCTGGATGGATTCGCCGTTGCTGATCGACCTTCCTGGTGGGCGCCTGTCCATCGAATGGGGAGGGCCAGGCAAGCCGGTACTGATGACCGGCCCAGCCGTACGCGTCTTTGAAGGACAGGTTCGTCTATGAGTGAGTACCAACCATGACCGATCAGCCCCAGGCTCCTGCCGAACAGCCCACCGACCTTAGCGCCGAGGGCTCGACGCCCGCCTTCGGGGCTGAGGCCGTGGTTGCCTACCTGCGTGACAACCCGACGTTCTTCGCTGAACACGACGAGCTGCTCAGCGAGCTGCACATCCCCCATCAGCGCGGCGACAGTGTTTCGCTGGTGGAGCGCCAGCTCAAGCTGCTGCGCGAGCGCAACATCGAGATGCGCCACCGCCTCTCGCAGTTGATGGACGTGGCCCGTGACAACGACCGGCTGTTCGACAAAACCCGTCGGCTGATTCTCGACCTGCTCGACGCCGACAGCCTGGAGACCGTGGTCATGGCCGTCGAAGACAGCCTGCGCCAGGAATTCAAGGTACCCTTCGTCAGCCTGATCCTGTTCGGTGAAAGCGCCGCACCTGTTGGCCGTTGGGTCAATAGCGCCGACGCCCAGCAAGCCATCGGTGGCCTGTTGTGCAGCGGCAAGACGGTCAGCGGCAACCTGCGCGACCATGAACTGGACTTCCTGTTTGGTGAAGAACAGCGCAAGGAAGTCGGCTCCACCGCCGTCGCCACCCTGAATCACCAGGGCCTGCATGGTGTATTGGCAATCGCCAGCCGTGACCCACAGCACTACAAAAGCACCGTCGGCACCCTGTTCCTCGGCTACATCGCCGAAGTGCTGGGCCGCGTGGTGCCACGCTTTACCCAGACCCTGCGCCCGGTGCGCTGATGGAACGCCAGCTGCAGGCCTTCAGCGCGCACCTGCGCAATGAACGCCAGGTGTCCGAGCACACCCAGCTGGCCTACCGCCGCGACCTCGACAGTGTCCTGGCGTTCTGCGCCAAAGCCGGTATCGGCAGCTGGAATGCCCTGCAGATCCAGCACCTGCGCCAGCTGATCGCCCGCCAGCATCACCAGGGTCAGTCATCTCGTAGCCTGGCTCGCCTGCTCTCGGCAGTGCGCGGCTTCTACCGCTACCTCAACCGCGAAGGCGTATGCAGCCATGATCCGGCCAATGGCCTGTCGGCGCCCAAGGGTGAACGACGCCTGCCGAAAACCCTCGACACCGACCGTGCTTTGCAATTGCTCGAAGGCGCCGTGGAAGACGATTTCCTTGCCCGGCGCGACCAAGCCATGCTCGAACTGTTTTACTCCTCCGGCTTGCGCTTGTCGGAGCTGACCAGCCTCAATACCGACCAGCTCGACCTACCGGCTGGTCTGGTCCAGGTGCATGGCAAGGGCAGCAAGACCCGGGTGCTGCCGGTTGGTCGCAAGGCACGCGAAGCCTTGGAACAATGGCTTGCGCTACGGGGCATCAGCGCCCCGCAGGACAACGCAGTATTTGTCAGCCGCCAGGGGCGCCGCCTCGGCCCACGCGCCATCCAGTTGCGCGTACAGGCTGCCGGCGAGCGTGAGTTGGGCCAGAACCTGCACCCGCACATGCTGCGGCACTCTTTTGCCAGCCACCTGCTGGAGTCGTCCCAGGACCTGCGCGCCGTACAAGAGATGCTCGGCCACGCCGACATTGCCACCACGCAGATCTACACTCACCTTGATTTCCAGCACTTGGCCGCCGTCTATGACAGCGCCCATCCTCGGGCCAAACGCAGTAAGGGCAGCGATTCATGAGTATCAAGCTGATCACCTTCGATCTGGACGACACACTGTGGGACACCGCACCGGTGATTGTCAGCGCTGAAGCCATTTTGCGTGACTGGCTGGCCGCCAATGCGCCGGACCTGGGCGCAGTACCGGTGGAGCACCTGTACGCCATCCGTGAACGTCTGGTGCAGGCTGAGCCCGGGCTCAAGCACCGCATCAGCGCCTTGCGCCGCCGCGTGCTGTTTCGCGCACTCGAGGACGTCGGCTACAGCGAGAACAAAGCCCGCGAGCTTGCCAACGAAGGCTTTGAAGTGTTCCTCCACGCTCGCCATCAGATCGATATCTTCCCTGAGGTCCAGCCGGTACTGGAAATTCTCCGCCACAGCTATACCCTCGGCGTGGTCACCAACGGCAATGCCGATGTGCGCCGCCTGGGGCTTGCCGACTACTTCAAGTTTGCCCTGTGTGCCGAGGACCTGGGGATCGGCAAGCCCGACCCGCAGCCCTTCCTCGAAGCCCTGCGCCAGGGCCAGGTCGAAGCCCATGCAGCAGTGCATATCGGCGATCATCCCGGCGACGATATTACCGGGGCTCAGCGCGCCGGTCTGCGGGCGATCTGGTTCAACCCACAAGGCAAGACCTGGGAGGCCGAGACCCGGCCCGACGCCGAGATCCAGCGCCTTTCACAACTGCCCGAGCTGCTCAACAGCTGGCGCTGAATCGCGGCCACAAAAAAGCCCGCAGCGACGGCGGGCTTTCTTGCTGATGAAACCACTCAGATAGGGCGGCTACCGTACTTGTTGTCCGGTTTCTTGGGCGGATCGGCAACCACATTGGCCTCCACTTCCTGCACCTTGCCACCACGGGAGAGGAACTCTTCCATGGCCTTGGCCAGTGCATCACGCTCCTTCTGCTTGGCTTCCATACTCGGCATCTCGTCTACCGAGACAGCGGCCGACTTCTTGCCTTTAGCTACGGGTGCCGGGCTATCGTCGCCACTGTCGTCAGCCACATCATCGGCTGCCGCTTCGAGGCCTTCATCACCTTCGTCTTCGTCGCCTACTTCGAGGTCGTCATTTTCCAGATCGTCGTCGCTCATGTTCTACCTCATGACTTGCGAAAAGCAGATTAGTTATAGACCAGCAGCGCCGAGAATCGACAGCCACCGGAAAAAATTCAAAGGGTCGCGGGTTTGCCGCCACCTCGGGTGCGCACCCAAAAGCCTGGTGAGCACCGTGCAGGTCCCGCTCTTGGCAGGACCTGACGAAATTAAAGAGCTGCCGACAGTAAATCCGTCGGCCTACCCTGGCGTGATCAGCCTGCTCATTGGCAAGCCTAGCAAAGGCTAACGAAGTTTGCGGACAGCTTGTCAGCTCCCTTCGGCGCGCATTCTAGCGTGCTCAGAGAAAAAGCAAAGTGCCTAACTACCACTCTGCTCTGTAAGTTTTCTGCCTGCATGAGGCCAGCCGAAAAAGCAACGGTAAAAGCGTCCAAAGAAACCGTTTGCGTTCGCTGAAACCGCCAAACTGCAGGCAAAAAAATGCCCGGCAAGCCGGGCAGGTTTTTTCGAGGGGTTACAGGTTGTAGCCACGCTCGTTGTGTTGCGCCAGGTCGAGACCGACCGACTCTTCTTCTTCGTTAACCCGCAGGCCCATGACCAGATCCAGCACCTTGAGAATCACGTAGGTGACGATCGCGGTGTAGATCACGGTAAAGCCAACGCCCTTGGCCTGAATCCAGACTTGCGCGCCGATGTCTTCGACGGTACCGAAGCCACCCAGTGCAGGGGCTGCGAACACGCCAGTGAGGATCGCGCCGACGATACCGCCGATACCGTGTACACCGAAGGCGTCCAGGGAGTCGTCGTAGCCGAGCTTGCGCTTGAGGCTGGTGGCGCAGAAATAGCAAATCACACCCGCTACCAGACCGATCACCAGAGCGCCCATAGGGCCAACAGTGCCCGCAGCCGGGGTGATGGCGACAAGGCCTGCGACCACACCCGAAGCAATGCCCAGAGCGCTTGGTTTGCCATGAGTCAGCCATTCGGCGAACATCCAGCCCAGGGCCGCAGCGGCGGTAGCAATCTGGGTCACCAGCATGGCCATACCCGCAGTACCGTTGGCGGCCGCGGCGGAGCCGGCGTTGAAACCGAACCAGCCGATCCACAGCATGGCCGCACCCATCAGGGTGTAACCGAGGTTGTGCGGCGCCATAGGCGTGGTCGGGAAGCCTTTGCGCTTGCCCAGCACCAAGCAGGCGACAAGACCCGCGATACCGGCGTTGATGTGCACCACAGTGCCGCCAGCGAAGTCGAGTACGCCCCAATCCCACATCAGGCCACCATTGCCGCTCCAGACCATGTGCGCAATCGGTGCGTAGACCAGGGTGAACCAGATAGCCATGAAGATCAGCATCGCCGAGAACTTCATACGCTCGGCAAAGGCACCGACGATCAGCGCCGGGGTAATGATCGCAAAAGTCATCTGGAAGGTGATGAACACCGCTTCGGGGAACAGCGCTGCCGAAGAGGTCAGGCTCGCCGGGGTCACGCCAGCCAGGAAGGCTTTGGACAGGCCACCGACGAAGGAATTGAAGTTGACTACACCTTGCTCCATACCGGTGGTATCGAACGCCAGGCTATAACCGTAAACCACCCACAGAACGCTGATCAGGCCGGTGATCGCAAAGCACTGCATCATCACCGACAGCACGTTCTTGGAACGCACCATACCGCCGTAGAACAGGGCCAGACCGGGGATGGTCATGAACAGCACCAAGGCTGTGGCGGTCAACATCCAGGCAGTGTCGCCGGAGTTGAGCACGGGGGCTGCCTCCTCGGCCAGGGCCAAGCCGGGCATTACGAGGGACAAAAGGGCTCCTAGCCCTGCGAATTGACGCAGAGTCATGTTGTTATCTCCTGGGGCGTTGGGGTTTGGTGAGGCTTTTTTTTAGATCGCGTCGGTATCGGTTTCGCCGGTACGGATGCGAATCGCCTGCTCCAGATTGACCACGAAAATCTTCCCGTCACCGATCTTGCCGGTGTTGGCGGCCTTGGTGATCGCTTCGATGACCCGGTCCAGATCCTTGTCGTCGATGGCGACGTCGATTTTCACCTTGGGCAGGAAATCAACCACATACTCAGCACCGCGATACAGCTCGGTGTGGCCCTTCTGCCGACCGAAGCCTTTGACCTCAGTGACAGTAATACCCTGCACGCCGATTTCAGACAGCGACTCGCGCACGTCGTCCAACTTGAACGGCTTGATGATGGCAGTGACTAGCTTCATGAAACTCTCTCCCGAATTGGTGGACTTGCCCCAGGAAAACAAACCCGACTCAAGTCTAAGCGCAGCGCCTGGCTTTGTAACGCGTCGTCGACCGAAACAGCTTGATGCTCCGCCTGCACCCCGCCTCGTCACGGTGACTGCATCAGTGCATGGTCACTAAGGTCTTAGCAGAAACCTTGCCAGATCCGCTAAATCGTCCAATTACAGGTACTTGCGTTAGTCAGTGCTCATTGGCCAGTCGTCAGCACCGTCTGACTGCACAATTACAGTGCGCAACGATTCACTGCAATGCGCAAAAAGCGTGCAGCTCAAGGTCAGCAAAGCTGCGTGCTACACTGTCGCCCCACTTGGATACAGCGGATAGCCGAACATGCTCGCGCCCAAAGCCTTTCTCGATGCCCTGAGCGACCAAGCCTCGCGCCTGTTCAGCGGCGACACCTCGCAACCCCGCGCTGAACTCGAAAGCCAGTTCAAGGCCCTGCTGCAAAGCGGCTTCAGCAAGCTGGAACTGGTCAGCCGGGAAGAATTCGACAGCCAGATGGTGGTATTGGCCCGCACCCGCGCCCGTCTTGAAGCGCTGGAAGCCAAGGTTGCGCAAATGGAAGCACGCCTGAATCCGCCAGCGGCGGAGTAAAACGACTAAACCACCCCCGGTGGGCGGGCTTGCCCGCGATTGCAGACTGTCAGACACATCGCATCGCGGGGCAAGCCCGCTCCCACCGGTACGGCTCCTTGGCCTGTAAAAGCCAGACTCACTCTTTCCCGCCTTTGCCCACTTCACCCCACTATCCTTGCAAAGCCGCAGGACGCGGCCCCGCATCGATCATGGAGTGTTCATGTCCCTCGCCCTTGTCCACAGCCGCGCTCAGGTCGGTGTATCAGCCCCGGCTGTCAGTGTCGAAGCTCATCTGGCCAACGGCCTGCCGGCGCTGACCCTGGTTGGCTTGCCTGAAGCCACAGTCAAGGAAAGTAAAGACCGGGTGCGCAGCGCGATCCTCAATTCGGGCCTGGAGTTCCCCGCCCGGCGCATCACCCTCAACCTCGCCCCGGCAGACTTGCCCAAAGATGGCGGACGCTTCGATCTGGCGATTGCCTTGGGGATTCTGGCCGCCAATGGCCAGTTCCCGGTCACTGCTCTGGGCGAACTGGAATGCCTGGGAGAACTGGCACTATCCGGCGCCATACGCCCGGTACAAGGTGTGCTACCGGCAGCCCTGGCAGCCAGAGCAGCCGGCCGAGCCCTGGTAGTCCCTCAAGAGAATGCCGAGGAAGCCTGCCTGGCATCCGGTTTGGTGGTGTACGCGGTCGGGCATCTGCTGGAGCTGGTGGCCCATCTCAACGGGCAGACACCGCTCAACCCCTACGCCGCCAATGGCTTGCTGCTGCAGGTCCGTCCGTATCCCGATCTGAATGAAGTCCAAGGCCAGCAAGCTGCCAAACGCGCGCTGCTGGTCGCTGCCGCCGGGGCGCACAACCTGCTGTTCAGCGGCCCACCGGGCACCGGCAAAACCCTGCTCGCCAGCCGTCTGCCCGGGCTCTTGCCGCCACTGGACGAACGTGAGGCCCTGGAAGTGGCGGCGATTCAATCAGTGGCCAGCCATGTGCCGTTGAGCAGTTGGCCGCAGCGACCGTTCCGGCATCCTCATCACTCGGCGTCCGGGGCTGCGTTGGTGGGTGGCGGCAGCCGCCCGCAGCCCGGCGAGATCACCCTCGCCCATCACGGTGTGCTGTTTCTCGATGAATTGCCGGAGTTTGAACGGCGGGTGCTGGAAGTGCTGCGCGAACCATTGGAGTCCGGTGAAATCGTCATCGCCCGAGCCAAGGACAAGATCCGCTTTCCGGCACGCTTCCAGCTGGTCGCGGCGATGAATCCCTGCCCCTGTGGATATCTCGGCGACCCCAGCGGACGCTGTCGCTGTGGCAGCGATCAGATCCAGCGCTACCGCAACAAGCTCTCCGGCCCCTTGCTCGACCGCATCGACTTGCACCTGACCGTTGCCCGCGAAGCCACGGCCCTGTCCCCGGTTGCAGGCAATGGCGAAAGCAGCGCCAGCATCGCGGCGCACGTCGCTAGCGCCCGGGAGCTTCAGCAACAGCGTCAGGGATGCGCCAATGCCTTTCTCGACCTGCCGGGCCTGCGCCAGCACTGCGCGTTATCCACAGCCGACCAGCACTGGCTGGAAAGCGCCTGTGAACGCCTCAGCCTGTCCCTGCGCGCTGCACATCGCCTGTTGAAGGTAGCCCGTACTCTGGCTGATCTTGAGCAAGCCAGACACATTGACCGCCCCCATCTTGCCGAAGCATTGCAGTACCGGCCGACAACTACAGCGTGAGCAATTATTTCAATCTTGAAATATACAGTTCCCGATATTTTATTAATGCACTCACGCAATGGCAAGCGCCCTTCATCGACTTGCTTCGCTGATAACGACCACTATAATAGTGATGAATTTCACAACGCGCGTAATGTTTGATGATCTACAATTTTCGACTTAAAAACAGCGACCTTGTGGAGTTTAATTCCGAGCACTGCAAGATTACTATCAGCAAAAACCAAGGTGCGCCAGAGGAATTAACACTGGCGCGCGCAGAGTCGCGAATACTCGAACTTCTGCTGATGGAACCCGGCGCGATCTGTTCGCGCGAAGCGATTCTGGAGTTCGCCTGGGATGACCGTGTCGTCTCGGCAGGCAGCCTCAACCAATCCATCTTCATGCTCAGAAACATCCTCGGCGATGGCAAGGATCACGAGATAGTGATCACCGTGCCGCGACGCGGCTATCGCTTCAACAGTGACCAGGTGGTCGGCCACTCCGAGGCCGCATCGGCGCCTGTAGCGGAACCGCTGGAGACAAGTACGCCAAGCGCCATTGCCCCCGCAGCCTCGCCTGACAGTCGGCAAGGCATTGGAACGGCGGTGCGCTGCGGATACCTGGCTGCGGCGGTATTGGCTGGCTTGTCCATCTGGCGCCTGATTGCCTGGTATGAGCCCATCAGTGAATTGCATATTGCAGTTATCCAACAAGGTGAACTTTCAATTTCAGCAGTCGGCAAAAGCGAGCACGATGTAAACAAGCTCAAGACCGACGTAGCAAATTTAAATTTCCCCACTGAAAACATTAAAGGCCAGGTTTTTATAAGCCGCAAGGGATCGCGCATGAACATGTCCTGCATCCGCACAACAGGACGCACTTACAACTTTGAATTTCAGCACCAGGATAAGCAACTCATCGATATGTTAAAAAAATGTGTGGGTGCATAATGAAAAACGATCGAGCCGCATGGCGCCACGGGTTGATTATTGCCATTATTTTTCTGGCATGCCTGGTAATGCTTTTGATCACACTGCCGCGCCCCTATATTAACAGCCAGCCTTATCGAACAGAGGGGCGAAACTTCATAGCACACGAAGTCATGGAGTCCAAGGAAGCGCTGACGATCAGTGAACCCAGTGCTGTCATTAGTGTACTTGAGCGCCTGGGCGATAAAGAGCGGCATGTTGCCGTCGGCGCCTCGCTCGTTGATACCTCGCGCTGGCGAGTAAAAATCAAGGTTGAAGATATCCAGGCCAGTAGCCAGACAGAACTGTTCGACGTCAGCCGTCATTCCGATCTGTTGTTTGCTCGCCAGTACTTCAGGCTCGGCTCCATTCTCAGCCTGGTCATCATCCCGACCGATAACGATGCGCTGTGCTACTACTTCCTTGAGCTTGACCGGATGCGCTGCATGAGCAATTGATGGCGGACCGCGGCGCACGGCGCGTGAACCGCCGCGACGGCCACAAATAACAATTTTTGATTCCTGTTTTCCCCTCCTGCGGCCCTAGAGTGGGGATAAGTCGGTCACCCTTGACGTGACGTCACCAGGAATCTCCATGCCTTTTAAAAAGCTTTTGCCGCTGTTGCTCTCGATGAGCCTGTTTGGTTGTTCGCTGGCGCCAAGCATCGACACCGCGATAACCCCGGAACAACAAAAAACCAACGCGCCCCTGCATGTTATCGAACACGATGACGCTACTGTTGCCTGGAAGAAATCAGATGCGCCTTTGTCAAAAAACCATGACAAAGCCATTTTCATCAACTTGCCGAAAAGCATTTCTTTCGACAGTACCGATCCGCGCCTTGCCAGGTTTAATGGCGATGCAGACAAACTGCGCCAGCACTTCCGAAGCCAGTTGGTAAAACAACTGACCGCCGGCGGTTATCGCCTGGTCGACAAACCCACCAAGGGGGCGCTGTCACTGCAAGTATCGGTTGCCGATATTGAACGCAAACCGCGTGACCCTAATGTCACCGAATACATTCCGATCGGCATGCTGGTTGGCCTCTCCCTGCACGCCACTGGCGTACGCGATGAAACCCTTTATCTGTTCTTGCGCAGTGATATCAGCGACAGCCTGAGCGGTGAAACCCTTGCCCGCGCCGTCGACCGGGCCAGTGGCCGGAATATCGGACAAGACAAGGCACCTGTGGTCGAGGACATTTACCCGGCCATGGATACCGCCGCGCAGATGATCCGTGAACGCCTGGACAGAGAGTTCCTGCCCAAGAAACCGGCTTGATCAGCCCCTTCTCCCATTAACCAAACTCCATTGGACGAACGATGAACTTCGCAAAACAGCTTGCAGCCGCCCTCCTTGTACTCAGTTCTGTGAACGCCGTGGCAGATGACCGTGGCCTCTATCTGGGCGGCGGCCTGACCAGGGTGGAAACCGATGAGCACCAGCTCAGTGACGACGACAACGCCTACAAGGCCTTTGTCGGCTACCGGCTGAATCCGTATCTGGCAGTGGAAGGCGCCTGGGTAGACCTGGGCAACTTCAGCGGCAAGGACGGCGACTTCGAAGGCCATTCGCTACAGGCCGCCGCGCATTTCGGCATTCCGCTCGGTCAACGCGTGCGCCTGTTCGCCAGCGCCGGCGTGCATGCCTGGGATGCGGACAACGATATCGCCGGCGATAGCAGCGACCTGGACATGACCTACGGCCTCGGTGTCGAGCTGGACGTATTACGCAACATCGGTGTACGTCTGGAGCAGGAAGTGCTGAAAGTTGGCGATATCGATCTGGACCAGACCAGCGCCAGCGTCTACGTGATGTTCTGACCCCACGCGCCAGTAGTAATTGCCGCCAACCTGCTCTTTACTAGCAACATCCCAGCGTCGTGAGACAGGTATGTTCGCCTTTGCCCAGAGTTATCCGCTGCTGATCGGCATTACCCTGATCGCGCTCGATCTTCTGCTCTGGCAGGTGATCCCAATCACGCGGCGCCCCTTGCGCATCGGTTTGCGGCTGGGTGTATTCCTGCTGTTCACCTGGGTGCTGATCAGTGCTGGGGTCAGCCCGCTGCAAGCCGCGCCCTGGGTCGAGGATGTACCGCGCAATTTGCTGGCGACAGTGCTGGGGATCGGTTGGTGGCTGTTCGCGGCGCGGACAATTACGGTAGTGATGGGGGTCGTTCTGGGGTCACGCAGCGGCCACACCGGGCGACTGCTGCAGGATGTGCTGGGTGCGGTGATCTTCCTAGTCGCTATTGTTGCCGCGGCCGCGTATGTCCTGCAATTGCCGGTCAAAGGCCTGCTGGCGACGTCCGGGGTGATGGCAATCGTCATTGGTCTGGCACTGCAGAGTACGCTCAGCGATGTGTTCTCCGGTATTGTCCTCAACACCACCCGTCCCTACCAGATCGGCGACTCGATTAACATCGACGGCACCGAAGGCAAGGTGATCGATATCGACTGGCGCGCCACCCGCCTGCTCACCGGCAACGGCAGCATGGCGGTGATCCCTAACTCGGTGGCGGCCAAGGCCAAACTGCTCAACTTTAGCCAGCCCAGCGATGTACACGGTGTGTCGATCAGCGTCGTGGTTCCCGCCAAGATACGCCCTCGGCGTGTTCTCGATGCACTGGAAAAAACCTTGCAGGGCACCCGCTTGCTGCTGAGCGCGCCCCCGCCCAAGGTAACAATCAAGAGTTCGACCCTCGAATCGGTCGAGTACGAGGCCACCGGCTTCGTCAGCGCCATGAGCCAGAAAACCGATGTGCGCAATCACATGTTCGACCTTGCCCACCGCCACCTGGAGGCTACCGGCGTGGTCTGGAATGCCGACACGCTGACGTCGCAGGCCTGGAATCGCCAACGCGCACTGTTGGAGGATGTGCGTATCTTCCGCTCGCTGAGCAGCGAGGAAAAAGACAACCTCAGCCAGCGCATGACCTCGGTGGAGTACCTGGCTGACCAAGTGATTCTAGGGGTTGGGGATAACTCGGAGTATCTGCTGGTGATCGGCACTGGCGTGGTGTCTGCAGGCATCCGCGACGGCGACAAGCTGATCGAAGCCGGGCGCATGGGGCCAGGCGAGATTCTAGGCCTTGAAGGTTTGCTCGACGCCGACGACTCCACCGCCGAATTCCGCACCCTCACCAGTTGCCTGCTATACCGCATCGACAAGGCCCAAGTGCGCAGCTGCCTGGAACAACGTGGAGAGATCAAGACCGCGCTGATCAAAATGCAACGCATCCGCCAGCAAACCCGGCAGTCGTTGCTGGAGCAGAAACCGGCAGCCATCAAGAAAGGCGGCTTTCTCAGCTGGCTGCACAAGTAGCGGTTACAGCACCACGCGCAAACATTGCCCGGCGTGATACAGCGAAAACCCGGTTTCGTAGAAGCCGGTGCGCAGCGCCGGGGCCGATACCGGTTTCATTGGCGAGAACGGAATCGGCAATGCATCCGGGTTGTCGTGCAGCAGGAACTGGGCAAAGGCTTTGCCGATCACCGTGCCGGTGGTGTTGCCACGGCCGTTGTAGCCGGTCACCGCAACCAGTCCCGGGGCCGGCTCGAACAGGCGCATCAGGTGATCAGGGGTGAAGTCGATGCAGCCGGTCCAGTGCATTTGCCACTCGACTTTGCCCAGCTGCGGGAAGTAGTGATTCTGGATGCGGTCGGCCCAGCTGCGGATGAACCAGCTCGGCTTGTTGTCGACACGCCCCAGGCTACCGAGCAGCAAGCGGCCTTCATCATCACGACGAATGCTGCTCAACACCGTGCGGGTATCCCAGGAGCCCTGACCGTGCTTGAGTACATTGTCGGCGGCTTCGCCTTGCAGTGGCACTGACGCGACTTGATAGTAGTAACCGCGGAAGAAGTGTTTCTGCAGGGTGGTCCAGTCGCCTTCGGTGTAAGCGCCGGTAGAGATCACTACCTTGTCGGCACTGACCGAGCCTTGGCCGGTCTTCACCCGCCAACCGCGGCCTTCACGCTCCAGGCCCTCGACGGCTGACTGCTGGAAGATCTGCCCACCCAGGCGGGTGACAGCTGCGGCCAGGCCTTGGGTGTAGGCCATGGGGTTGATAGTGCCAGCGCGGCGATCAAGCAGCGCTGCGGAAATCTTGTCGGTACCGCAATACTCCTCGCAGCGTGCGCCGGTGAGCAGTTCGACGTCGGCACCACGACGGCTCCACTGCTGATGACGCGCTTCGAGGTCGGCAACGCCAGTGGCGTTATGAGCCATGTGCAGGGTACCGGTGTTGTGTGCCTGGCAGTCGATACCCAAGCGTTTGATGGTGGCGAATACTTCAGCGGGGGCTTCGCCCAGCACTTTGTTCAGGCGGCTGCCTTGCTGTAGGCCAAGGGTGGCTTCGACGTCGTCGGGACGAATCCAGGTACCGGCGTTGACCAGCCCGACGTTGCGCCCGGAGCCGCCGTGGCCGATTGTCCAGGCCTCCAGCAGGACGACCGATTTGCCCGCCTCCAGCAGGTGCAGCGCAGCGCTCAGCCCAGTGATACCGCCGCCAATGACACAGACATCGGCCTTGAGTTCGGTGGCCAGTTTATCGACCGGTGTAGCGAGCCTGGTTACGTGTTCCCACAGACATTGTTGGCGCAGCTCTGGCATGGCCGGCTTCCTTCTTTGTTCTTGTTATTCGCGGGGCAAGCCCGCTCCCACCGGAATCTCTGTGGGAGCGGGCTTGCCCCGCGATGGCGCTGATCAGTCGAACACAATCCCCTGAGCCAACGGCAGCTCACGCGAATAGTTCACCGTGTTGGTCTGCCGACGCATGTAGGCTTTCCAGGAATCGGAACCCGACTCGCGGCCGCCACCGGTTTCTTTTTCGCCACCGAAAGCACCACCAATTTCCGCACCGCTGGTGCCGATATTGACGTTGGCGATACCGCAGTCACTGCCCGAAGCACTCTGGAAACGCTCAGCTTCACGCAGGTCAGTGGTGAAGATGCACGAGGACAGGCCTTGTGGCACTTCGTTGTTCAGACGCAGGGCCTCTTCGAAGTCGTCATAGGCCAGCACGTAGAGGATCGGCGCGAACGTCTCGTGACGCACCACAGCGCTCTGCGCCGGCATCTCGGCAATGGCTGGCGACACGTAGTAAGCGTTCGGGTACTGCTCCTGCAGCTGGCGCTCACCGCCGAACACCTGACCGCCTTCGTCGCGGGCACGGGCCAGGGCGTCCTGCATGGCGCTGAAGGACTGCTTGTCGATCAGCGGACCGACCAGGTTGTCTTTGCGTGGATCACCGATACGCACCTTGGCGTAAGCGGCTTTGACCCGCGCCACCACCTCGTCCTTGATCGAACGGTGCACGATCAGGCGGCGCAGGGTGGTGCAACGCTGGCCGGCAGTACCGACGGCGCTGAACAGGATGCCGCGCACGGCCAGGTCCAGATCGGCGCTCGGCGCCAGGATCATGGCATTGTTGCCACCCAGTTCAAGGATGCTGCGACCAAAGCGTGCGGCAACCCGCGGACCGACTTCACGGCCCATGCGGGTGCTGCCGGTGGCGCTGACCAGCGGCACGCGCGGGTCATCGACCAGGGCTTCACCGGCTTCGCGATCACCGATGATCAGCTGGCTGAGGCCTTCTGGTGCATCACCAAAGGCTTTCAGGGCTTTCTCGAACAGCGCCTGGCAGGCCAGGGCGGTCAGCGGCGTCTTCTCCGATGGCTTCCAGACCACGGCGTTGCCGCAGACCAACGCCAGCGAAGTGTTCCAGGCCCAGACCGCGACCGGGAAGTTGAAGGCGCTGATGACCCCGACCACACCCAGCGGGTGCCAGGTTTCACGCATGTGGTGACCAGGACGCTCGGAGGCGATGGTCAGGCCGTACAGCTGGCGCGAGAGGCCAACGGCAAAGTCGCAGATGTCGATCATTTCCTGCACTTCACCCAGGCCTTCCTGGGTGATCTTGCCGGCTTCGACGGAAACCAGCTCACCCAGATCGGCCTTGTACTCGCGCAGTACTTCGCCGAACAGACGAATCAACTCACCACGACGCGGCGCCGGAACGTTGCGCCAGGCCTGGAACGCCTGCTCGGCCTTGTCGATTTTGGCCACGACCTGGGCTTTGCTTTCCAGGTGTACCGAGGCAATCGCGCTGCCATCGATAGGGGTGTGAACGGGATGGTTGCCACGGGTGTAGGCATTGGCCGGGACACCAAGGCGGTCAAGCAGTCCATCAACCATTTTCTTCTCCTGCATGCGATGAGTGGTTGAATTAGTGATCAGGATCAGTATTAATCCGATCACTCTGGCGCAACAAACGACCTTTATTCTGCATATCATTCCGCCAGGTAATGATCTACCCGCTTAGAGACCACTATGTCCAAACGTCTGGTGCCATCGATGGCCGCCCTGCAGTGTTTCGAGGCTGCCGCCCGGCACCTGAGCTTCACCCGTGCTGCCGAAGAACTGCACCTGACCCAGAGCGCGGTGAGCAAACAGGTCGCACAACTTGAGGAGATGCTTCGCCATCATCTGTTCTTGCGCATCCGCCGACGCCTGCAGCTGACACCAGCTGGCGCGCTTTACCTGGCCGAGGTCAACAAGATCCTCACCCAGGTCGACATGTCCAGCCGCTACATCCTCTCTTATGGCGAGCAAACTGAAGTATTGAAGGTAGCCACTCAACCGAGTTTTGGCGTGCGCTGGTTGATTCCGCACCTAAAAGGCTTCGGCAAGCGCCACCCGAACATCCACCTGGATATCCGCAATGAGATGGAGCCCTTCGCCTTGCTGCAGGGCAAGGCCGACGTGGTGTTCTTCTTCGGCCAGGGCACCTGGCCGGGGGCGACCTGCGTCGAACTGTTCGGCGAAGAGGTGGTGCCGGTCTGTGCGCCGGAGCTGTTGCAGGACCGCACCGTGCAAGACGCCAGCGAGCTGGCCGAGCTGGTGCTGCTGCAAAGCACCTCGCGCCCGGAGGCCTGGCATGAATGGTTCCTCGAACAAGGTCTGCATTCGGTCCACAGCTACCACGGTCCGCGCTTCGACACTTTCTATATGAGCCTGAGCGCAGCGCAATCCGGTTGCGGCGTGGCCCTGGTGCCGCGTTACCTGGTGGCTCAGGAGCTGGCCGAAGGCAAATTGGTCGTACCCTGGCAGCACAGCATGCGCAGCAATGGCTCGCATTTTCTGGCGTTTGCCGAACATGCGGCGGAAGTGCCCAAGGTCCGTGCGCTGGTCGACTGGATCGCCGCCGAGCTGGCGCCAAAAGATCAAGAAACCACGGAATGACTGATCGACTTTTTTTCGCTTGCGGGAGCACTGCATTCCTCGCTTTCATGTAGGGGTGCCCACTTCACCAGGAAGCTTTCGATGCCCGCTCAAGATTTCGTCAGCCCGGACAGCATTCGCGCGCAGTTCTCCGCCGCCATGTCGCTCATGTACAAACAGGAGGTGCCGCTGTATGGCACCCTGCTGTCGCTGGTGAGCGAAATCAACCAGCAGGTCATGGCCCAGCAGCCAGAAGTGGCCCAGGCCCTGCGCTGGACCGGTGAGATCGAGCGCCTGGATCAGGAGCGTCACGGCGCTATCCGCGTCGGCAGCGCTGAAGAACTGGCTACCATCGCCCGCCTGTTCGCCGTCATGGGCATGCAACCGGTGGGCTACTACGACCTCAGCTCGGCAGGCGTACCGGTGCACTCCACCGCCTTTCGCGCCGTTCACGAACAATCGCTGCACATCAGTCCGTTCCGGGTCTTCACCTCGTTGTTGCGCCTGGAGCTGATTGATAACCCGGCCTTGCGTGAACTGTCCCGGCAGCTCCTCGCCAAGCGGCAGATCTTCACCCCGCGCGCTCTGGAGCTAATCCAACAGTTCGAGCGTGATGGCGGCCTGAACACCGACGATGCCAGCACCTTTGTTGACGAGGCCCTGCACACTTTCCGCTGGCACCACGACGCCACGGTGACTGCCGAGCAGTATCAACAGCTGCACGACCAACACCGCCTGATTGCCGATGTGGTGGCCTTCAAGGGCCCGCATATCAACCACCTGACCCCGCGCACCCTGGACATCGATGCAATCCAGTTGGGCATGCCGGCCAAGGGCATTCCACCCAAGGCGGTGATTGAAGGCCCACCACCGCGTCGCTGCCCGATCCTGCTGCGCCAGACCAGCTTCAAGGCCCTGCAGGAAAAGGTCGCATTCAGCGATCAACAAGGCGCTGCGGGCGGCAGTCACACCGCACGCTTCGGCGAGATCGAACAGCGTGGCGCAGCGCTGACGCCCAAGGGGCGTCAACTCTATGACCAACTGCTCGACGCCGCCCGCGCGGCGCTGGGTGGGGTGCCGGCAGAAGCCAATGCCGAGCGCTACATGGCGCTGCTCAAAGACAGTTTCCAGGCGTTCCCGGATGATCTCGCGCAGATGCGTGAGCAAGGCCTGGCGTACTTCCGCTACTTTCCGACCGAACGCGGCCTGGCTGCACGCGCTGACGCAGGGCGCCCGACTGCGCTGGATGACCTGATCGACGCCGGGCATGTGCATTTCGAAGCGCTGGTGTATGAAGACTTCCTGCCGGTCAGCGCTGCGGGGATCTTCCAGTCCAACCTGGGTGATGAGGCGCAGAGCGAGTACGGCAGCAATGCCAATCGCAATGCCTTTGAACAGGCGCTGGGCAAGTCGGTGCAGGATGAACTGGCGCTGTATGCGCAGAGTCAGCAGCGGTCGTTGCAGGCGTGTGCCAAGGCGCTGGATTTGCCAGGGCTATAAGGGCCTCTTCGCGGGCTTGCTCCGCGATGGCTATCTGAGGACTTGCACCTTCGGCAGGTCCATCGCATCAGCCTCGCCCTGCAAAAAATCACTCAATCGACGCAACCGCTCACCACCTGGACGAGTTTTCGGCCATACCAGGTAATAGTCCAGGCCGCTGGCCACAGCGGTCGGCCAAGGCAGGCTCAAACGCCCCTGGGCGACATCTTCGGCCACCATCAACAAATCGCCCATGGACACACCATAACCCCGTGCGGCAGCGATCATGCCCAACTCCAGGGTATCGAACACCTGACCGCCCTTGAGCGAGACCTTGTCGGTCAGCCCCATGCGCGCCAGCCAACTGCGCCAGTCACGCTTGTCCGGTGTCGGGTGCAAAAGTTCGATACCGGCCAGATGCTTGGCGTCCCAAGGCCCTTCATCCAGCAGATCGGGCGCCCCCACCGGGATCAGCAGTTCGGAAAACAACCGCGCCACTTCCCAGTCCGGCGGAAAGTGGCCATCCCCAAGCAGTACCGCGCAGTCGAAGGGCTCATGGTTGAAATCGACATGATCGACATCCATCCAGGCACTGGTCAGTTGCACTTCATTGCCCGGCTGCAGATGACGAAAGCGGCTGAGCCGCGCCAGCAACCAGCGCATGGTCAGCGTCGAGGGCGCTTTCATGCGCAGGATGTCATCCTCGCTGCGTAGCGTATTGCAGGCGCGCTCCAGTGCGGCAAAGCCCTCACGTACGCCCGGCAGTAACAACCGGGCTGCTTCGCTCAGCTGCAGGCTACGGCCATTGCGCACGAACAAACGGCAGGCGAAATGCTCTTCCAGCGTACGAATATGGCGGCTGACAGCGCTCTGGGTGATCGATAACTCATCCCCGGCGCGCGTAAAGGAGCTGTGCCTGGCAGCAGCTTCGAAGGCACGCAAGGCGTATAACGGTGGTAAACGACGGGACATGGACGAATCTTCCGCGTTGGTCCAAGGCAATGCACAGCATCATACTGATATGAGTTTTAATCATGCCAATGATCGTTTTTATCCTTTTGTGCAAATCCGCATAAAAGATGAGAATTTCAGGCTTTCCCCAAGCAATATCAGAAAAGGACGATTCAATGCAGGCCGCACCCACTCATGAACTCAAGGCCCTGTTGCGCCTGGCCGGTCCCCTGATCGCCTCGCAGCTGGCCCACATGCTGATGGTGCTGACCGACACCCTGATGATGGCCCGCATCAGCCCCCAGGCCCTGGCTGGTGGTGGACTGGGTGCGGCCAGTTATTCGTTCGTGTCGATTTTCTGCCTGGGGGTGATTGCTGCAGTCGGCACGCTGGTGGCGATTCGCAAGGGTGCCGGCGATATCGCCGGCGCTACTCGCCTGACCCAGGCCGGACTGTGGCTGGCCTGGGTTATGGCCCTGGTAGCGGCGCTGGCGCTGTGGAACCTGGAACCGGTGCTATTGCTGCTCGGCCAGAGCCCTGACAACGTCGAGGCAGCCGCCCAGTTCCTGCTGTTGCTGCCCTTCGCCCTGCCCGGCTACCTGAGCTTCATGGCCCTGCGTGGCTTTACCAGCGCCATCGGCCGTTCAACACCGGTGATGGTCATCAGCCTGGTCGGCACCGTGGCCAACTTCCTGCTCAACTATGCGCTGATTGAAGGCATGTTTGGCTTGCCGAAACTGGGCCTGGTCGGCATCGGCCTGGTCACCGCCGTCGTTGCCAACTGCATGGCGGTGGCCATGGCCCTGTACATCCGCTGGCACCCGGCTTATGCCCCCTATCCGATCAGCAAGGGACTAAGCCGCCCTTCATGGCCGGCCCTGCGTGAACTCTGGCGCCTGGGTCTGCCTATTGGCGGGACGTATACCGTGGAAGTCGGCCTGTTCGCCTTTGCCGCGCTGTGCATGGGCGTACTCGGCAGCACTGAACTTGCGGCCCACCAGATCGCCCTGCAGATCGTTTCGACCGCGTTCATGATCCCGGCAGGGCTGTCCTATGCGGTGACCATGCGCGTCGGGCTCTACTACGGCGCTGACAATTTGCTCGGGGCGCGGCATGCCGGACGGGTCGGGATCGGATTTGGCGCAACGATGATGTTGATGTTCGCCATCCTGTTCTGGCTGCTGCCGGACCCGCTGGTGGGGCTGTTCCTTGACCACGGCGACCCGGCCTTTGCCGACATCATCCAGCTGGCCGTGAGCCTGTTGATGGTCGCGGCCTGGTTCGAGCTGTTTGACGGCGTGCAGACCATCGCCATGGGCTCGATCCGCGGCCTCAAGGATGCCAAGACCACCTTCCTGGTCGGCCTGTTCTGCTATTGGGTAATCGGCGCCCCGGCTGCCTGGTTGCTGGCCTTCACCTTGGGTCTGGGGGCGGTTGGCGTCTGGTGGGGCCTGGCGCTTGGCCTGGCCTGTGCGGCGGTGACCCTGACGCTGGCGTTCGAGTGGCGGATGAAGCGGATGTTGGGGCGATCCAACGGTGCGAACAAGGCCGCAGCTACAATGACCTAAGATAAATCCCACAGGTGTTACAAGGCCATTGACTGCTGCGCCGAACCACACAGCAAAAATTCCATCAACTCATCAATCGGCAACGGCCGGCTGATCAGAAAACCCTGCACCTGGTCGCAATTGAAGCTGCGCAACAGGTCCATCTGCTCCGGGGTCTCCACACCTTCGGCCACGACCTCAAGGTTGAGGTTGTGCGCCAGGTTGATCATGGCGTGAACCAGCTTGCGGTTCTCTTCACGCTTCTCCATTCCGCCGACAAAGCTGCGATCGACCTTGAGCAAGGTGATCGGCAGGCTGTTGAGGTGGACAAAGGACGAAAAGCCGGTGCCAAAGTCATCGAGGGAAAAGCGCACACCCAGACGGCCAAGGGCGTCCATGGTCTGCTCGACCAGGTCGTTGCGGCGCATCACCGCCGTTTCGGTGAGCTCGAACTCCAACCAACGCGCATCGACGCCATGCTCGATAATCAGCCGGCTCAAGGTGGCCAGCAACTGACTGTCCTGAAACTGGCGAAACGACAGGTTCACCGCCATGTGCAGTGGCGCCAGACCCTGTTCACGTAACGCCTGCATATCGCGCAAGGCCCGGGAAATTACCCAGTAACCCAAGGGCACGATCAGCCCGCTCTGCTCGGCCAGGGGAACGAATTCGCTGGGCGGCAACAATCCACGTTCGGCGTGACGCCAGCGCACCAGCGCCTCCAGACCGACAATGTGCCCATCGGCCATGTTCAGCCGTGGCTGGTAGTGCAACTCCAGCTCGTCGCGACGCAGGGCGCGGCGTAGCTCGCTTTCCAGATCGGCGAGGCTGCGCGCGTTGCGGTTGATCCGTTCGTTGAAGACATGAAAGGTGCAGCCTTGGATGCCCTTAGCCTGTTGCATGGCAATGTGCGCGTGCCACATCAGCGGGTCCGCACCGCCTTGGGCGCGGGCATGGGCAACGCCCAGGCTGCAGCCAAGCAACAGGCTCTCGCCGTCGATCCAGTAGGGTTCGGCCAGGGCCTCGGTAATACGTTCGGCCATCCATTCGGCGCGTTGTGGCTCACGGCGCGTGTCGATCAGCAGGGCAAACTCATCGCTGCCCAGACGGGCCACCTGATCGCCGGCTTCAAGCTGGCTTTTCAGGCGCCCGACCACTTGCAGGATCAAGCGATCACCGGCCTGATGGCCAAGCGCGTCGTTGGCACGGCGAAAGTTGTCCAGGTCCAGGTGACCAAGGGCTACCCCACGCCCTTCGTTGTCGGCCAGGCGTGCGGCCAGCAGGGTCTGGAAGCCCTGGCGGTTGGCGATGCCGGTCAGCGGATCCTGTTCGGCCAGGCGCTGCAGGGTGGCCTCCAGCACACCGCGCTCACGCACATGGCGCAGGCTGCGGCGCAAGGTATCGGGGCCGAGCTGGTCAAGTACCAGCCAGTCGCTGACGCCTGGCGGGGGCACCTGCGGCTCATGCTCAAGCAACAACACCATCGGCAAAATGCATCGCCCGGGCGCCGGCTGCAGCTGTGGAGTGGCCAGCACCAATGCGTTGCGATCATTGGCAAACAGGCTGTCGACAGCTTCCCAGTTCGGTGCGGTCAACATCACCGCACTGCCCGCCAGCGGCATCAGGCAGTCACGCAAGACAGCAGCCCATTCGGGCTCGTCAGCCAGCAAGAGCAAACGCAAGGGTTCGACAGGCGTAGACAAGCTGGCTCCTTAGGACGTGGACACAGTCAAATGACAATGGGCAGCGAGAGGCTCATCCTAAACCATTAGTGAAAATGATTTTCACTTGAAGTCGGGCCATTCCATTGCCGACATCCCGCAGGTTGCGCCACGCATCCTGCGGGAAAGTATCAAAAGCGGCAAATTTAGATCGCGTGCTACGTCACACTGTCAGACGGTCGCGGCAGAATCTTTCCACCCCTGCTAAAATGCGCGGCTATTTTTCAGGCGACCCCGGTTTTCGTCATGTCCCGACTCAATCCCCGGCAACAAGAAGCCGTGAACTACGTCGGCGGCCCTCTTTTGGTGCTCGCCGGTGCCGGTTCCGGCAAAACCAGCGTGATCACCCGCAAGATCGCGCACCTGATCCAGAATTGCGGCATCCGTGCGCAGTACATCGTGGCCATGACCTTCACCAACAAGGCCGCACGGGAGATGAAAGAGCGGGTCGGCACCCTGCTGCGCAAAGGCGAGGGGCGCGGCCTGACCGTGTCGACCTTCCACAACCTGGGCCTGAACATCATCCGCAAGGAGCATGAACGGCTGGGCTACAAGCCGGGCTTCTCGATCTTTGACGAGACCGACGTCAAGGCCCTGATGACCGACATCATGCAGAAGGAATACTCGGGCGACGACGGTGTCGACGAGATCAAGAACATGATCGGCGCCTGGAAAAACGACCTGATCCTGCCGCCCGAGGCCCTGGAAAAGGCACGCAACCCCAAGGAGCAGACCGCCGCCATCGTCTACGCCCACTACCAGCGCACGCTCAAGGCGTTCAACGCGGTGGACTTCGACGACCTGATCCTGCTGCCGGTGAAGCTGTTCGAGGAACACGCCGACATCCTGGAAAAATGGCAGAACAAGGTGCGCTACCTGCTGGTGGACGAATACCAGGACACCAACGCCAGCCAGTATTTGCTGGTGAAAATGCTGATCGGCACGCGCAACCAGTTCACCGTGGTCGGCGACGACGACCAGTCGATCTACGCCTGGCGTGGCGCGCGGCCGGAAAACCTGATGCTGCTCAAAGACGACTACCCATCACTGAAGGTGGTGATGCTCGAGCAGAACTACCGTTCCACCAGCCGCATCCTGCGCTGCGCCAACGTGCTGATCTCGAACAACCCGCATGCGTTCGAGAAGCAACTGTGGAGCGAGATGGGCCATGGTGACGAGATCCGAGTGATCCGCTGCAAGAACGAGGAGTCCGAGGCCGAACGGGTGGCCATGGAAATCCTCAGCCTGCACCTGCGTACCGACCGGCCTTACAGCGATTTCGCGATCCTGTACCGCGGCAACTACCAGGCCAAGCTGATCGAACTGAAACTGCAGCACCATCAGGTGCCGTACCGCCTGTCCGGCGGCAACAGCTTCTTCGGACGCCAGGAAGTGAAAGACCTGATGGCTTACTTCCGCCTGCTGGTAAATCCGGACGACGACAACGCCTACCTGCGCGTGATCAACGTACCGCGCCGTGAAATCGGCTCGACCACCCTGGAAAAGCTCGGCAACTACGCCACCGAGCGCAAGATCTCGATGTACGCCGCCAGCGAGGAGCTGGGCCTCGGCGAGCATTTGGACAGCCGCTTCACCGACCGTCTGCAGCGCTTCAAGCGCTGGATGGACAAGGTCCGCGAGCAGGTTGCCCTGGAAGATCCGATTGCGGCCCTGCGTGGCATGGTCACCGACATCGACTACGAGAACTGGATTCGCACCAACAGCTCCAGCGACAAGGCCGCGGACTTTCGCATGGGCAACGTCTGGTTCCTGATCGAGGCGTTGAAAAACACCCTGGAGAAGGACGAAGACGATGGCATGACCATCGAGGAAGCCATCGGCAAGCTGGTCCTGCGTGACATGCTCGAACGTCAGCAGGAAGAAGAAGACGGTGCCGAGGGCGTGCAGATGATGACCCTGCATGCCTCCAAGGGCCTGGAATTCCCCTACGTGTTCATCATGGGCATGGAGGAAGAGATTCTTCCCCACCGCTCCAGCATCGAAGCCGACACCATCGAAGAGGAACGGCGCCTTGCCTACGTGGGCATTACCCGCGCACGCCAGACCCTGGCCTTCACCTTTGCGGCCAAGCGCAAGCAGTACGGCGAGATCATCGATTGCGCGCCGAGCCGCTTCCTTGACGAGCTGCCCGACGATGACCTGGCCTGGGAAGGCCTGGACGATGCACCCACCGAAGTGAAGGCGGCGCGCGGCAATAATGCACTGGCCGATATCCGCGCCATGCTCAAACGTTAGATAATCAACCTTTGCTGCGGCGCACTGCCGTAGCCACTCTTGCTACATCGAGGAAATACCACAGTGGAAGCACTGCACCAGAAGATTCGCGAAGAAGGCATTGTGCTTTCCGATCAGGTTCTCAAAGTCGATGCGTTTCTCAACCATCAGATCGACCCTGCGCTGATGCAACTGATTGGCGACGAGTTCGCCCGGCTGTACGCCGACTCTGGCGTCACCAAGATCGTCACCATCGAGGCCTCGGGTATTGCCCCGGCGGTGATGACCGGCCTGAAGCTGGGTGTCCCGGTGATTTTCGCGCGTAAGCACCAGTCGCTGACCCTGACTGAGAACCTGCTGACCGCCTCGGTGTACTCCTTCACCAAGCAGACCGAAAACACCGTGGCGATCTCCCCACGCCACCTCAACAGCAGCGACCGCGTGCTGGTGATCGACGACTTCCTGGCCAACGGCAAAGCCTCCCAGGCGCTGATCTCGATCATCAAGCAAGCGGGTGCCACCGTTGCCGGCCTGGGTATCGTCATCGAGAAGTCGTTCCAGGGCGGTCGTGCCGAACTGGACAGCCAGGGCTACCGCGTTGAATCGCTGGCTCGGGTCAAGTCGCTGACCGATGGTGTGGTTACCTTCATCGAGTAAGCCGAACCGGTCTCATCGCCGGCAAGGCCGGACTCCTACAGTGGTTCAGGGTGAACACCATACCCGTAGGAGCCGGCCTTGCCGGCGATTGGCCCTCAAGTGCCCGCTGTAGCCTGCAACCCCGCCAGCAACAGCCGCTGATACAGCTCCTCCTTCAGCCCCTGCGGCTGCGCCAGCCCCATGCGCGCCAGCTGTTGTGGATAAGCCTCGGGCGCTGGTGCGTCCAGCGCTGCCTTGCCCAGCTCCAGCACCTCAGTCAACTTGAACTTGCTCTTGAGCCAGCTCAGTGCCCGCAATAAATCGCGCTCCTCATCCACCTCTCTCACCTCAGAGCTTACCTCCAGCCATAGACACAAGCGGGCTTGCCCCGCGATTGCGAGCTGTCAGTCACATCGCATCGCGGGGCAAGCCCCCACAGAGGCCCAAAAACAACAAAGCCCGCACATGGCGGGCTTTGTTGGAGAAGCGCAGGCTTACAGGCCGGACATCTTCTTGATGGCACCCATCAGGTCGTCATCCGAGCAGTCCGCGCAGGTGCCTTTAGGCGGCATGGCGTTGAGCCCGGTGATGGCCTTGGCGAGGATACCGTCCAGGCCACCCTGGTGGTCGGCACGCTGTTTCCAGGCGGCAGTGTCACCGATCTTCGGCGCGCCGAGCAGGCCAGTGCCGTGGCAAGCGTTGCAGTGCTTGGCGATGATTTCATCCGGGGTCTTGGCTCCGCCGCCGCCCGCGGAGGCAGCCACTTCCATTCCCTTGCATTCCTGACCTTGTACACACACCTGGCCGACCGGTTCCAGTCGCTTGGCGATGTCGTCGTTGGTCGCAGCTTGTGCGCTGACTGCCCAAAGGGCCAATACGGCAGCTGGTACGGCCAGCATTTTCTTGATTAGATTCACACGTACACCCTCATGGTGGCTAGTCGCGCCCGCGGCCACGGTTTCGCAGGCGGCGCAAGTATAACGGGAACCCTGCCATACCGAAACAACCCTAGTGTCCAAAGGGTCTTAGCCGCGACAATCCGCCGCGCGCCGTACGCCTTAGAAGTTGGCCGGGGTCGCCGCGCTGATCAGCCGAGCCGGCTCATCGTATGGATTACGGAAACGGTGCGGCTTGGTACTTTCAAAATAGTAGCTGTCGCCCGCTTCGAGGATAAAAGTTTCCAGCCCGACCACCAGTTCCAGGCGCCCTTCGAGGAGAATGCCGGTCTCTTCACCGTCGTGGGTAAGCATCTCTTCACCGGTATCGGCACCCGGTGGGTAGACCTCGTTGAGAAAAGCGATCGCCCGGCTCGGATGCGCCTTGCCGACCAGCTTCATGGTCACCGCACCGTCGGAGATATCGATCAGCTCATGGGCCTTGTAGACGATTTGTGTGGGGTTCTCCGGCTGCAGTTCTTCGGAGAAGAACTCGACCATGGACATCGGAATACCGCCCAGCACTTTGCGCAGCGAGCTGATTGAGGGGCTGACGCTGTTCTTCTCGATCATCGAGATCGTGCTGTTAGTGACGCCCGCGCGTTTGGCGAGTTCACGCTGGGACAGGCCCTTGAGCTTGCGAATGGCTTGCAGTCGTTCACCGACGTCCAATGCTGGAGCCCTCCTAAACGAACGAGTGGAGTCGAAATTGAACGTTATCATCGCAACAGCGTTCAGTATTTACAACACTTCGACCCGCAGCCTGTCCGCTTTGCCACCTCAATCGCCGATGTAGTCCAGCGGCACGCGCTTGAGGTTGCAGAAAATCTGGTACGGGATCATCCCCGCCTGCTGTGCCACATCGCTGGCCAGCACATTTTTGCCCCACAGCTCGACCGGGCTGCCGATGCCCGCTTCAGGCACGTCGGTCAGATCGATGCAGAGCATGTCCATGGACACCCGTCCGATCAATTGGCTGCGCTTGCCCGCTACCATCACCGGCGTACCGGTCGGCGCCTGGCGCGGATAGCCGTCGGCATAGCCCATGGCAACCACACCGACCCGGGTCGGACGCGGGCTGATGAATTTAGCCCCGTACCCCACCGGCTCACCGGCTGGCAGTTCGCGAACACTGATGACCCGTGATTGCAGGGTCATCACCGGCTGCAGGCGTGCCGCCTCGGCGTGCGGCACTTCGAACGGGGTGGCGCCGTAGAGCATGATGCCCGGACGCACCCAGTCGCTGGGAATGTTCGGCCAACCCAAGACAGCAGGTGAGTTGCGCAGGCTGACTTCGGCACTCAAACCCTGGCGAGCGGCCTGGAACACCGCGACCTGGTCACTGCTTGCACTGCTGTCGAGTTCGTCGGCGCGGGCAAAGTGGCTCATCAGCACGATGCGGGTGACCTTGCCACTGGCCAGCAGGCGCTGGTAGGCCGCCTGATAATCCTTGGGGTGCAAGCCTACCCGGTGCATGCCGCTGTCGAGCTTGAGCCAGACGGTGATCGGCGTGCTCATGCGCGCCTGTTCGATAGCCTCCAGTTGCCACAGCGAATGCACCACGCACCACAAGTCATGCTGGGCGATCAGTTCCAACTCGTTGGCCTCGAAAAAGCCTTCGAGCAGCAACACCGGTGCCTTGATCCCGGCCGCGCGCAACTCCAGCGCCTCCTCGATGCAAGCCACGGCAAAACCATCGGCCTGCGGCTCGAGCGCCAAGGCGCAACGCACGGCGCCATGACCATAGGCATCAGCCTTGATCACGGCCAGGGCTTTGGCTCCGGTCAGTTCGCGGGCAAGTTGATAGTTGTGACGCAGGGCTTGAAGATCGATCAGGGCACGGGCAGGACGCATGACGGCAGCCTTCTGGGCAGTCTGGTTAGAAGTAAAAACCCGGTGCTCAATTGCAGCTTGTGGGCCGCCAGCGGCACCGGGTGAGGGATTGCAATTACGGCAGGGCAGCCACTACCGACAGTTCTACAAGGATTTCCGGTTCGCACAATTTGGCTTCTACGGTAGCGCGAGCCGGCGCGACACCTTTTGGCAGCCACTTGTCCCAGACACTGTTCATGCCCTGGAAGTGCGCATCGATATCCTTCAGATAGATGGTCACCGAGAGCACGCGGCTCTTGTCGGTGCCCGCCAGTTCCAGTAGACGCTCGATGTTGCCCAGGGTTTCACGGGTCTGCTGCTCAATCCCGGCGTTCATGTCATCGCCCACCTGGCCCGCCAGGTAGACGGTGCCATTGTGGGTAACGATCTGACTCATGCGCTCATTGGTGAGCTGGCGCTGGACTGACATTTTCTGCAGGCTCCTGGTGTTTTCCGTAACGAGAGATATCGAGGCCTTCGGCACTGATCTGTGGTTTTTTGCGTGCGATCAAATCGGCCAGCAAGCGACCGGAACCGCAGGCCATGGTCCAGCCCAGTGTACCGTGACCGGTGTTGAGGAACAGGTTACGGAACGGCGTGGCACCGACGATCGGCGTGCCGTCCGGGGTGGTCGGACGCAGGCCGGTCCAGAAACTGGCCTGGCTCAGGTCGCCGCCGCGAGGATAAAGATCGTTGACGATCATCTCCAGGGTTTCGCGTCGACGCGGGTTCAGCGACAGGTCGAAACCGGCGATCTCGGCCATGCCGCCAACGCGGATGCGGTTGTCGAAACGGGTGATCGCGACCTTAAAGGTCTCGTCAAGAATGGTCGAGGTCGGGGCCATGGCCGGATCGGTGATCGGCACGGTCAGCGAGTAACCCTTGAGCGGATAGACCGGGGCCTTGATGCCCAGCGGCTTGAGCAACTGCGGCGAATAGCTGCCCAGCGCCAGCACGTAGCGGTCGGCGGTTTCCAGCTTGCCATCGACCCATACGCCATTGATGCGGTCACCGGCGTAGTCCAGGCGCTGGATGTCCTGACCGAAGCGGAACTCGACACCGAGCTTGATCGCCATTTCCGCCAGGCGGGTGGTAAACAGCTGGCAGTCGCCGGTCTGGTCGTTGGGCAGGCGCAGGGCGCCGGCCAGAATGTCGGTGACGTTGGCCAGGGCCGGCTCGACGCGGGCGATGCCTTCGCGGTCGAGAACCTCATACGGCACGCCGGACTGCTCGAGAACAGCGATGTCCTTGGCGGCGTTGTCCAGTTGCGCCTGGGTGCGGAACAGCTGGGTGGTACCCAGGGTGCGGCCTTCGTAGGCGATGCCGGTTTCAGCACGCAATTCGTCGAGGCAGTCGCGGCTGTACTCGGACAGGCGGACCATGCGCTCTTTGTTCACGGCATAGCGGTTGGCGGTGCAGTTGCGCAGCATCTGCGCCATCCACAGGTATTGGTCGATATCAGCGGTGGCCTTGATCGCCAGAGGCGCATGGCGCTCGAGCAGCCACTTGATGGCCTTGAGCGGCACGCCCGGCGCGGCCCAGGGTGAGGCGTAGCCTGGCGAGACCTGGCCGGCGTTGGCAAAGCTGGTTTCCATGGCGACTGCCGGTTGACGGTCGACCACGACGACTTCAAAACCCTGCCGTGCCAGATAGTAGGCACTGGCGGTTCCGATCACACCGCTACCAAGTACCAGAACTCGCATGTTGATTACCCTCGACGCAGCGTACTGCTGACATTTGTTGTTAATGGCATAGATGGGCGCAGTATAGGAAGGTATGACCAGTGCTTTTCACTATATAAAAGCCTATATTTGGCGAGAATTCTCGGCAAGGTTGGCTTTTACGGAGGGGCATCCACTATGAGAACCCAGCACCAAAGCAAACGTGAACTGGACAAGATCGACCGCAATATCCTGCGGATCCTGCAGGCAGATGGACGCATCTCGTTTACTGAACTGGGCGAAAAGGTCGGCCTGTCGACCACACCCTGCACCGAACGGGTCCGGCGCCTGGAACGCGAAGGGATCATCATGGGCTACAACGCCCGGCTCAACCCGCAGCACCTCAAGGGCAGCCTGCTGGTGTTCGTCGAGATCAGCCTGGACTACAAGTCGGGCGACACCTTCGAAGAATTCCGCCGCGCAGTGCTGAAACTGCCCCACGTCCTGGAATGCCACTTGGTCTCGGGCGACTTCGATTACCTGGTCAAGGCGCGGATCTCGGAGATGGCCTCTTACCGCAAGCTGCTGGGCGACATCCTGCTCAAGTTGCCGCACGTACGCGAATCGAAGAGTTACATTGTCATGGAAGAGGTCAAAGAGAGCCTCAACCTGCCAATTCCGGAATGAGCCTCAGACCAGCACCTGACGGGTGCTGGCGATGTACTGGTGCACCAGCTTCTCGGCCTGGGGATCGATCATTTCGGCCGGGCCGCGACCATTGGGGCAAGGCAAGTGTGCAGTGGTACCGAACAGCCGGCAGATCAGCGGCCGCTCTTCGTACACCGTGCAACCGTCAGGCCCCAGGTGCACACAGTTCAGTTCGGCCAGGGCGGTTTCCTGCTCGGCCGCGCTTTTGCGCGGCAGGCGGGCCATTTCTTCCGAGGACGTGGTGACCGGCCCGCAGCAGTCATGGCAACCGGGGACGCACTCGAAAGATGGGATCTGATCGCGCAGGAAACGGATCTTGTGGCTGTTGCAACTCATGGCGGCCTGCGGCGAAGAAAGGGAATGGCGCTATTTTGCCCCATGGTTGCCCGGCGCCGAAAGTGCAGCTTATCCTGCGTCAATTTTTCCAAACACTTCAAGCCAGGACTCATCCATGAGCGTCCCTGTTCAACCACCCGCTTCTCATGTCGCTTCCTACTACGCCGTCAGCAGCCTGCCGCAGCCGGAATATCCGCCGTTGCAGGGGGAGTTGAGCTGCGATGTCTGTGTGGTCGGCGGCGGTTTTTCCGGGCTGAACACAGCGATCGAACTGGCCGAGCGTGGCCTCAATGTGGTGCTCCTCGAAGCCCGCAAGATCGGCTGGGGCGCCAGCGGGCGCAATGGCGGGCAGCTGATTCGCGGCGTCGGCCACGGCCTTGATCAGTTCACCTCGGTGTTGGGCAGCGACGGTGTGCGCGAGCTAAAACTGATGGGCCTGGAAGCGGTGGACATCGTCCGCCAGCGCATCGAACGTCACTCGATCAATTGCGACCTGACCTGGGGCTACTGCGACCTGGCCAACAAGCCGCGGGACCTGCAAGGCTTTGCCGAGGATGCCGAGGAACTGCGCAGCCTGGGCTACCGCCATGAACTGCGCCTGGTGCAACCTGAGCAAATGCGCACGGTGGTCGGTTCGGACCGCTATGTCGGCGGCCTGATCGACATGGGCTCGGGGCATCTGCACCCACTGAACCTGGCCTTGGGTGAGGCCGCCGTAGCCAACAAGCTGGGGGTTCGCCTGTTCGAACAATCGGCGGTCACCCGCATCGACTATGGCTCACAGGTGCGGGTGCATACTACCCAGGGCTCGGTGCAAGCCAGCACCCTGGTACTTGGCTGCAACGCCTACCTGAATGACTTGAATGCCGAACTGGGTGGCAAGGTGCTGCCCGCCGGCAGCTACATCATCGCCACCGAACCCTTGAGCGAAGCACTGGCGCGGGAACTGCTGCCTCAGAACATGGCGGTATGCGACCAGCGTGTAGCCCTGGATTACTACCGTCTGTCCGCTGATCGTAGGCTGCTGTTCGGTGGCGCCTGCCATTATTCCGGACGCGACCCGCAGGATATCGCTGCTTACATGCGGCCGAAGATGCTCAAAGTGTTCCCGCAACTGGCCGACGTACGCATCGACTACCAGTGGGGCGGCATGATCGGTATCGGTGCCAACCGCCTGCCGCAGATTGGCCGCCTGCCGGACCAGCCGAATGTGTACTTTGCCCAGGCCTACTCCGGCCACGGAGTCAACGCCACTCACCTGGCTGGCAAATTGCTGGGTGAGGCCATCAGCGGTCAGCACAGTGGGCGTTTCGATCTGTTTGCCAAGGTACCGCACATTACTTTCCCTGGCGGCAAGCACTTGCGCTCACCGCTGCTGGCTTTGGGCATGCTCTGGCACCGACTGAAAGAGCTGGTCTGAGCCCGCTGCACATCAGCTACGCCAGAAGGGCTTGAGCCCTTCCGCGCGCGCCTGCTCCGGCGTCAGGCCAACATCTCGCAGTTGCTCGGGGGTCAGCTCCAGCAATGCGCGCCGGCTGTGCCAACGGTGCGCCATCAACCCCCAGGTCCCGAGACCGGCCGGGACATTGAACAGCTGCAAACGCTGCTCACGGCTCAGTTCTTCAGCGTGCAATTTAAGGCGCACATCGCTCATACCGCTCATTGCTTGAATCCTCCGGGGCTGGATAACCGTAGGAAAAGCTTGCGCGCTTGGACAAAAGCATTACAGATTCAAAATACAGTTATTATTTCCATACAGATTTGGTAGTTTTCATACTGAATGCTGTATTTTTCTCTCATCTGTATTGGTCGCCAGCGAACGCCTGCTGCGGGAGTATGCCATGACCCTCTATGTCAACCTTGCCGAGCTACTCAGCGCCCGCATCGAGCAGGGCCTGTACCGCCCCGGCGACCGCCTGCCATCTGTGCGCGCCTTGAGCATGGAACATGGTGTCAGCCTGAGCACCGTGCAACAGGCCTATCGCCTGCTGGAAGACAATGGTCTGGCCGCGCCACGCCCCAAGTCCGGTTACTTCGTACCCACAGACCGTAGCCTGCCAGCGCTGCCCGCCGTCAGTCGGCCGGCGCAACGGCCGGTGGAAATTTCCCAATGGGAACAGGTCATGGAGCTGATCCGCAGCGTGCCGAGCAAGGATGTGGTGCAACTCGGCCGCGGCATGCCCGACGTCGACAGCCCTACCCTCAAGCCCCTGCTGCGCAGCCTGGCCCAGCTCAGCCGGCGCCAGGACATGCCCGGACTGTACTACGACACCATTTCCGGCACTCTGGCCCTGCGTGAACAGATCGCCCGGCTGATGCTCGACTCCGGCTGCAACCTCGGCCCGGCCGACCTGGTGGTGACCACCGGCTGCCATGAGGCGCTGTCGGCCAGCATCCGCGCGGTGTGCCAACCCGGCGATATCGTCGCGGTGGACTCACCGAGCTTTCACGGCGCCATGCAGACCCTCAAGGGCCTGGGCATGAAAGCCCTGGAGATCCCCACCGACCCGGTCACCGGCATCAGCCTCGAAGCCCTTGAGCTAGCCCTGGAGCAATGGCCGATCAAGCTCATCCAGATCACTCCGAGCTGCAACAACCCGCTGGGCTACATCATGCCCGAAGCACGCAAGAAGGCCTTGCTGACCCTGGCCCAGCGTTTCGACGTGGCGATCCTCGAAGACGACGTGTATGGCGACCTGGCCTATACCTACCCTCGCCCGCGGACGATCAAGTCGTTCGACGAAGACGGCCGGGTGCTGCTCTGCAGCTCGTTTTCCAAGACCCTGGCCCCAGGCCTGCGCATCGGCTGGGTCGCCCCCGGACGCTACCTGGAACGGGTGCTGCACATGAAGTACATCAGCACCGGCTGCACGGCGACCCAACCGCAATTGGCCATCGCCGACTTCATCGAAGCCGGGCACTACCAGCCACATCTGCGGCGCATGCGCAGCCAGTACCAGCGTGGACGTGACCAGATGAGTGACTGGGTCACCCGCTACTTCCCGCCAGGCACCCGCGCCAGCCGGCCACAGGGTGGTTTCATGCTGTGGATAGAATTACCAGACAGTTTCGACACCCTGCGCCTGAACCGGGCTTTACTTGGGCAAGGCGTACAGATTGCCGTGGGGAGTATTTTTTCCGCCTCGGGCAAGTACCGTAACTGCCTGCGAATGAATTTCGCCGCACGCCCCACTGCCGAGATCGAGGCGGCAGTACGCAAGGTTGGCGAAACCGCCATTCGTCTACTGGCCGAAGCCGACGGCGGCGAGTAACTTTGCGCCACCGTTCGCGGTCGATATCCATAAGCCCCTGTCGTGAAGGACCCATTGCCTTGAGAAGCCTGCGCGCGCTGCCCCTGCTGCTGTCGCTGACGCTTGGTATGAGTGGATGTGCCAGTGTCAGCCAGCCACGGGAGATCACTCAGGCACTGCCGGCCAGCGACTCGGCCTTCGGTCGCTCAGTGCAACGCCAGGCATCGGCCTACGAAGGACGCTCCGGTTTTCGCCTGCTAGCCAACAGCAATGAAGCGTTCCGCGCGCGGGCCGAGCTTATCCGCAACGCCCAGTCGAGCATCGACCTGCAGTACTACATCGTTCATGACGGCCTCAGTACCCGCGCTCTGGTGCACGAGCTGCTGCAGGCTGCGGACCGCGGCGTGCGCGTGCGCATCCTGCTCGATGACACCACCAGCGATGGTCTCGACGAAAAGATGGCCACCCTCGCCGCCCACCCGAACATCCACATCCGCGTGTTCAATCCGTTGCACCTGGGCCGCAGCACTGGCGTGACCCGGGCCGTAGGCCGACTGTTCAACCTCAACCTGCAACACCGGCGCATGCACAACAAGCTGTGGCTGGTGGACAACAGCATGGCCATTGTCGGTGGCCGCAACCTGGGCGATGAATACTTCGACGCCGAGCCCAACCTGAACTTCACCGATATCGACCTGCTGGGCATCGGCCCGGTCGCCGAGCAACTGGGGCACAGCTTCGATCAGTACTGGAACAGCGCACTGAGCCGACCAATCGGTGACTTCCTCATGACTCAGCCTGATGCCAACGACCTGCGCGCTAGCCGCCAGCGCCTGGAGGCCTCACTGGCCGAGGCCCAGGTCGAGCGCAAGGCGCTCTACGATCGCCTGATGGCCTACAAAACCAATCCGCGCCTGGGTATCTGGCGCAACGAATTGATCTGGGCCCACAATCAGGCACTGTGGGATGCACCAAGCAAGGTCCTGGCCCGCGATGAGCCGGACCCGCAATTGCTGATGACTCATCAGTTGGCCCCGGATATGAATGATGTCAAGCACGAGCTGATCATGATCTCGGCCTACTTCGTGCCTGGCGAGCCCGGCCTGTTGTACCTGACCAGCCGCGCCGATGCCGGCGTCTCAGTCAAATTGCTGACCAACTCCCTGGAGGCCACCGATGTGCCCGCGGTACATGGTGGTTACGCGCCCTACCGCAGGGCGCTGCTGGAACATGGCGTGCATCTGTATGAACTGCGTCGCCAGCCGGGCGACCCCAGTTCGAAACGCGCCCGGCACCTCTACGGCAGTTCCGACTCGAGCCTGCACAGCAAGGCGATCATCTTCGACCGGCGCAAGACCTTCATTGGCTCGTTCAATTTCGACCCGCGCTCGGTGCTGTGGAACACCGAGGTCGGCGTTCTGGTCGATAGCCCCGAACTTGCCGAGCACACCCGCGACCTGGCGGTCCAGGGCATGGCCCCGGCGCTGAGCTACCAGCCCCAACTGGTCGACGGCGAACTGGTCTGGGTGACCGAAGACAATCACCACCTGCACACCCTGACCACCGAACCCGGTGGCCTCTGGCGCCGCTTCAACGCCTGGATCAGCAAGGCCGTGGGCCTGGAGCGAATGCTCTAGACCGGTGCCGGCTCGAAAGCATTCGGCCGCCGTGCAAGCAGCACCAGGCCTGCAGCGCCAGCGGCCATCAGCAGCGGTAAGGCATGACCACTGATCCACTGGCTGCCGGCACCTGCGGCCAGCGGCCCGACCAGACAACCGATCCCCCAGAGCTGTGCCACGTGGGCGTTGGCCCGCACCAGCGCATCATCGCGGTAACGCTCGCCAATCAGTACCAGCGACAAGGTGAACAAGCCGCCGGCACTGGCGCCGAACAACACCCACAGCGGCCAGATCAACCAGGTCTGCAACGTCAGCGGAATGGCCAGGCTCGACAACAGCAGCGTCAGCGCACAACCATTGAACAGGGTGCGCCGCGACATGCGATCGGCCAGCGCGCCAATAGGCAGCTGCAGCAGCGCATCACCGACCACCACAGTGCTGACCATGAACAGGGCGATCTCGGTGCTGAAGCCTTGCTGCAGGCAATACACCGGCAGCAGGGTCAGAATCATTGCCTCGAAGGCGGCGAACAGGGCGATCGCCCAGGCAATCACCGGCAAGCGCCGACAGAAACCAATCAGATCAAACAGGGTCACGCTGCAAGCCTCTGCGCTCGGCGCCCCACCACGCCCCAACAGCACCAGGGGCGCTACCAGCAGCAGGCCCGCGCCGATCCAGAAGCCCAGGTCATCTTCCGATCCCAGTATGCCGAGCAACAACGGTCCGGCCAACTGACTCAAGGCGTAACTGCTGCCATACAGGGCCACCAGCCGACCGCGCCATTGTTCGACCACCAGTTGGTTGATCCAGCTCTCGCCGAGGATGAAGACAATGGTCAGGATCATCCCGATCAGCAGACGCAGCAGCAGCCACAGCGGATAGCTGGGCAACAGCGCCAGCAGGCCGATGGACAGTGCTCCCGCCCACAGGCACAAGCGCATCAGCCCGGGTGTGCCGAAGCGAGCGGCGAGCCGACTGGAGATACTGGCGCCGACCAGCACGCCGATAGCTGGCATCGCCGCCATCACACCGATGGCAAAGCTGCCGTAGCCCCAACTCTCCAGACGCAAGGACACCAGCGGCATGCTCACGCCCAGCGCCAGGCCGACACTGAGCACCGCCGTCAGCACAGCGAAATAGGTTCCCCAACGCATTGCAGCCTCCCAGGCTGTTGTGGATCTGCAGAAACAACACAGCCGAACCTGCGTCAAGCAAGGTCCGGCTGTGAACGGGATCGCGCGGTTGCGGTTACAGCTTGATCCAGGTCGCCTTCAGCTCGGTGTACTTGTCCAGCGCGTGCAAGGACTTGTCACGGCCGTTGCCCGATTGCTTGAAGCCACCGAACGGTGCAGTCATGTCGCCACCATCGTACTGGTTGACCCAGACGCTACCGGCACGCAGGGCCTTGGCGGTCAGATGAGCCTTGGAGATATCCGCGGTCCACACACCGGCTGCCAGGCCGTATGGAGTGTCGTTGGCGATGTTGATCGCTTCTTCGACGCTGTCGAAGGTAATCACCGACAGCACAGGGCCGAAGATTTCTTCCTGGGCAATACGCATGGCATTGCTGACGCCGTCGAAAATCGTCGGCTCGACGTAGGTGCCACCGGTTTCTTCGAGGATACGCTTGCCGCCGACCAGCAGCTTGGCGCCATCACTGTGGCCTGCTTCGATGTACGACAGCACGGTGTTCATCTGCTGGGTGTCAACCAACGCGCCTACAGTGGTAGCTGGATCCAGCGGGTTGCCAGGCTTCCAGGCCTTGAGGGCTTCGAGCACCAGCGGCAGGAACTTGTCCTTGATCGAGCGCTCGACCAGCAGACGCGAACCGGCAGTGCAGACTTCGCCCTGGTTGAAGGCAATGGCGCTGGCGGCAGCTTCGGCAGCAGCATGCAGGTCCGGTGCGTCGGCGAAGACGATGTTCGGGCTCTTGCCACCGGCTTCCAGCCAGACACGCTTCATGTTCGACTCGCCCGCGTAGATCATCAATTGCTTGGCGATCTTGGTCGAACCGGTGAACACCAGAGTGTCCACATCCATGTGCAGGGCCAGGGCCTTGCCGACGGTGTGACCGTAACCTGGCAGCACGTTGAGGACGCCCGCAGGAATACCGGCTTCGATCGCCAGCTGAGCGATGCGAATGGCGGTCAGTGGCGATTTCTCCGAAGGTTTGAGCACTACCGAGTTGCCGGTGGCCAGGGCCGGGCCGAGTTTCCAGCAGGCCATCAGCAGCGGGAAGTTCCACGGCACGATGGCGGCAACCACACCCACAGGCTCGCGGGTCACCAGACCCAGCTGATTGTGCGGAGTTGCAGCGACTTCGTCGTAGATCTTGTCGATCGCTTCACCGTTCCAGCTCAGGGCCTGGGCGGCACCTGGCACGTCGATGGTCAGCGAGTCGTTGATCGGCTTACCCATGTCCAGGGTTTCCAGCAGCGCCAGCTCTTCGACATGCTTATTGAGCAGGGCGGCAAAGCGGATCATGGTGGCCTTGCGCTTGGCCGGGGCCAGACGCGACCAGACGCCGGAAGCGAAGGTAGCGCGGGCGTTTTCCACGGCGCGCTGGGCGTCGGCTTCGTCACAGCTGGCGACCTGCGCCAGCAGACGGCCATCGACCGGGCTGAGGCATTCGAACGTCGCGCCGGAAACGGCGGCGGTGTATTCACCATTGATGAAAGCGCGGCCTTCGACCTTCAGTTGTTGGGCACGCTGTTCCCAATCCGCACGAGTCAGGGTGGTCATACGAAACTCCTCCTCTTGTTAAGGTGCAGTGCCGCACGAGGGCTCACGGGCACTGTCAAAAATTCTGGCTGGGCGAGCTACGCGCACAGGCATCTGCCACCCTAAACCACTGGCGACCAAATTATCAATATATTTGACATAATTGCACCAAACGCCTACTGATGTTCATTTTATTAAACAAACAAGAGATATAGCCATGCGCATTGAGCAGATCATCGACTTCGCCCAGGTCCTCACCGAGGCTGAACGCTATCGCCCGGCTGCCGAAAAAGTCCTCAAGGGCGATCCTGAACAGGCGGTCTACAACCACTATTCCAGCCCTTGTGGTCAGTTTGCTGCGGGAGTCTGGGAAGGCGCAGTCGGGCAATGGACCGTCAATTACACTGAACACGAGTACTGCGAGATCGTTCTAGGCGTTTCGGTGCTGCGCGATGAAGACGGCGGGGCGAAAACCTTGCGCACGGGTGATCGCTTTGTGATCCCGGCAGGTTTCAAGGGCACCTGGGAAGTGCTGGAGCCGTGCCGCAAGATCTACGTGATGTTTGAGCAGAAGTAACGCTCGCAGGGTGCGGGGGCAGACAGTGCTTCCACACCCATAAAAAAGGGCCCGTATCCAGAGATACGGGCCCTTTTTTCGTCAGCCGGATCAATTACTTGATCTTGGCTTCCTTGTAGATCACGTGCTTGCGAACAACCGGATCGAATTTTTTGATTTCGATTTTGTCCGGAGTGGTGCGCTTGTTCTTGTCGGTGGTGTAGAAGTGGCCGGTATTAGCGGTCGACACCAGACGGATCAATTCACGCATGATTCTCTCCCTTAGACCTTAGCGCCGTTACGGCGAATGTCGACCAGAACGGCATCGATGCCGCGCTTGTCGATGATGCGCATGCCTTTGGCAGATACGCGCAGACGCACGAAACGCTTCTCGGACTCGACCCAGAAGCGATGATGCTGCAGGTTCGGCAGGAAACGACGACGGGTTTTGTTGTTTGCGTGGGAAATGTTATTCCCGGTTACCGGACCCTTACCGGTAACTTGACAGACTCTCGACATGCCTCAGCCCTCTAAAACCACATGCCCAACCCGGCATGGGTTGGCCGCTTAATCTCTCAGTCTTTGGCGCCAGGCGCCGTGTTTCTTCGGGGTCTTATCGACTCAATCAGCAGATGCGACAAGCCGAGCCCCTAGAAAAGAGCGCTGCTTTATACCAGAAAGACCAGAGCACAACAACAGAAGATGTGCTTTGACTTGCTGATCGACACGCCGGAGCAGCATAACGACTGGCCCGGCAAGGTGTCGACCACTCGTCGCACGATTGGCAAAAAAGGCTATGGTTATTTCCGGCCCGGCACACTAGGGTAAGACTTTTCCAGACTGCACTGGCAGATGGGTCATCGATCAGCCAAGGAATCCCCATGCGCGCTGCCGCTCTACCCCTGTTGTTCGCCACCCTGCTCGGCCCGGCACTCGCCCAGGCGGCCGCGCTGAGTGTATGCACCGAAGCCAGCCCCGAAGGCTTCGACGTGGTTCAGTACAACTCGCTGACCACCACCAATGCTTCAGCCGATGTGCTGATGAATCGCCTGGTCGAATTCGATGCCGCAACAGGCCAGGTGGTACCGAGCCTAGCCGAAAGCTGGACGGTTTCCGCCGATGGCCTGATCTATGAGTTCAAGCTGCGCCCCGAGGTGAAGTTCCACAGCACCGGTTATTTCAAGCCCGGCCGCACCCTCGACGCCGACGACGTCCTGTTCAGCTTCCAGCGCATGCTCTACTCCGCACATTCCTGGCACAAGATCGCCCAGAGCGGTTACCCCCATGCGCAATCCCTGCAGCTGCCCAGCCTGATCAAGCAGATCGAAGCAGTGGACCCGCTGACCGTGCGCTTCACCCTCAACCACGCCGATGCGACGTTCCTGCCGACCCTGAGCATGGGCTTCGCCTCCATTTACTCCGCCGAATATGCCGACCAGCTGCTCAAGGCCGGCACCCCGGAGAGGCTCAACAGCCAGCCGATCGGCACCGGCCCGTTCGTGTTCAACCGTTTCCAGAAAGACGCGGTGATCCGCTACCGGGCCAACCCGGACTACTTTGCCGGCAAGCCTGCGGTTGATCCGCTGATTTTCGCCATCACCCCGGATGCCAACGTGCGCCTGCAAAAACTCAAGCGCAACGAATGCCAGATCGCCTTGTCGCCCAAGCCGCTGGATATCGCCGCCGCCAGCGAAGATCCGGCGCTGAAGGTGGAAAAGACCGCAGCCTTCATGACCGCTTTCGTGGCTATCAATAGCCAGCATGCCCCGCTGGACAAGCCCGAAGTACGCCAAGCCATCAACCTGGCGTTCGACAAGGCCAGTTACCTCAAAGCGGTGTTCGAAGACACCGCAGTCGCTGCCAATGGCCCCTACCCGCCCAACACCTGGAGCTATGCCAAGGACCTGCCGGGCTACCCCACCGACCAGGACAAAGCCAAAGCGCTACTGGCCAAGGCCGGCCTTAAAGACGGCTTCAGCACCACGATCTGGACCCGCCCGCAAGGCAGCCTGCTCAACCCCAACCCGAGCCTCGGCGCGCAGCTGCTCCAGGCCGACCTTGCCAAGATCGGCATCAAGGCCGAGATCCGCGTGATCGAGTGGGGCGAGCTGATTCGCCGGGCCAAGGCTGGCGAGCATGACCTGCTATTCATGGGCTGGGCCGGTGACAACGGCGATCCGGATAACTTCCTCAGCCCGCAGTTCGGGTGCGCAGCGGTGAAGTCCGGCACCAACTTTGCCCGCTATTGCGACCCGCGCCTTGACCAGCTGATCAGTGCCGGCAAGACCACCACCGACCAGAGCGTGCGTAGCCGCCTGTACCAGCAGGCTCAGGGGTTGATCCAGCAGCAGGCCCTGTGGCTGCCGCTGGCGCACCCGACTGCCGCTGCGCTGTTGCGCAAGAGTGTTGAGGGGTACCAGGTGAGCCCGTTTGGTCGCCAGGACTTCGCCAAGGTCAGCTCGACGCATTGAACCAGCCATGCTCGACCATCGACAGGGGCTCGCCATCGCCCACAATGAGATGGTCGAGCACCCTGACATCAACCAGCTCCAGTGCAGTCTTCAAGCGCCGAGTCAGTACCAGATCAGCATGACTGGGCTCGCTCACGCCTGATGGATGGTTATGGCAAAGAATCAATGCCGCAGCATTGTTTGCCAAGGCACGCTTGATGACTTCCCGGGGATAGACACTGGCACTGTCGATCGAGCCGCGAAACAGCACCTCAAAACCTAGCGGGCGGTGCTTGGTATCGAGAAACAGGCATCCGAATACCTCGCTTTGCTCATGGCGCAGCTTGGCTTTCAGGTAGCGGCGCACCGCACCAGGGCTTTGAAGTGCCGAGTCGCGAACAATCGTTTGCTCCAAGTGCCGTCGACCGATTTCCAGCACTGCCTGCAACTGGGTGTATTTCGCCGGCCCCAACCCGACTTCGCGCTGAAACGCGACCTGATCGGCCTCAAGCAAATGCCGCAATCCACCAAACTGCTTCAACAGATGCCGGGCCAAATCGACGGCGCTCATGCCCGCTACACCTGTGCGTAGAAAAACCGCAAGCAGCTCGGCATCCGACAGGCTACTCGCCCCACGCTGCAACAACTTTTCCCGCGGCCGCTCCGCCGCAGGCCAGTCCCTGATACTCATCCTGCCTCCCTGTCTATCGGTTACTGCTCCTGTGTTTCAGCCCTGTGCTACATTAGCCGCACTTTTTTACGCGACGATTCGGCCTGGGGAGGCGTCGTCGCCGCGTGCAATCACTGAGCAAAAGGCAAGCCTATGCAGCGGCTGTATCGTAAGCGCATCGTTCTCGGCGTCGGCGGCGGCATCGCCGCCTACAAGAGTGCCGAACTGGTTCGCCGACTCCTGGAACACGGTGCGCAGGTGCGTGTCGTCATGACCCGCGGCGGCGCGGAGTTCATCACCCCGCTCACCCTGCAAGCACTGTCCGGTCACCCGGTGCACATGGACCTATTGGACCCTGCTGCCGAAGCGGCGATGGGCCATATCGAACTGGCCAAATGGGCCGACCTGGTGCTGATCGCCCCTGCTACCGCCGACCTGCTGGCGCGCATGGCCCAAGGCGTAGCCGACGATCTGCTGACCACCCTGGTGCTGGCCACCGACGCCACCGTAGCCGTTGCCCCGGCCATGAACCAGGCCATGTGGCGCGACCCGGCCACCCAGGCCAACCTCGAACTGCTGCAGAGCCGCGGCATAAAGGTCTTCGGCCCGGCCTCCGGCAGTCAGGCCTGTGGCGATGTCGGTCTCGGCCGCATGCTCGAGGCCACCGACCTGGCCTGGTGCGCCGCCGAAAGCTTCAAACGCGAATCGCTGACCGGCAAGCATATCGTGATCACTGCCGGACCGACCCAGGAAAACATCGACCCGGTGCGTTACATCACCAACCACAGCTCCGGGAAAATGGGCTTTGCCCTGGCCGAAGCGGCGGTGGAAGCCGGTGCCAAGGTGACCCTGATCAGTGGCCCGGTGCACCTGCCAACGCCCGACCGGGTTACCCGTATCGACGTGGTCAGCGCCCGCGACATGCTGGCTGCCTGCGAAGCGGCGATGCCCTGCGATATTTTCATCGCCTCGGCCGCGGTCGCAGACTACCGCCCAGAAGTGGTCGCACCACAGAAACTCAAGAAAGACCCTACGACAGGTGACGGCCTGCTGCTGCAGATGGTCCGCAACCCGGACATTCTGGCCAGTATCGCCACCCGCCCCGATCGCCCGTTCAGCGTCGGCTTCGCCGCCGAGACCGAACACCTGCTCGACTACGCTGCACGCAAGCTCAAGGACAAGAACCTCGACCTGATTGTCGCCAACGATGTGGCCAACCCCAGCATCGGCTTCAACAGCGAGGAGAACGCCTGCAGCGTGATCGATCGCCAGCTTCACGAAACACTCTTCGCACAGACCAGCAAGGGCAAGATCGCCCGCCAGCTGGTTGCTTTCATCGCCGAACGTCTCAACCAGGTTTAACTCTGCATGCACGCTCTACAAGCCAAGATTCTCGATCCACGCATCGGCAACGAATTCCCGCTGCCGCAGTACGCCACCCCAGGCTCGGCCGGGCTCGACCTGCGCGCCATGCTCAAGCAGGACACGGTCCTTGAGCCGGGTCAGACCATGCTGATTCCTACCGGCCTGTCGGTGTACATCGGCGACCCAGGCCTGGCCGCACTGATCCTGCCGCGCTCGGGTCTGGGCCACAAGCACGGCATCGTGCTGGGCAACCTGGTCGGCCTGATCGACTCCGACTATCAGGGTGAGCTGATGGTTTCCTGCTGGAACCGTGGTCAGACCCCGTTCACCATCGCTGTCGGCGAGCGTATTGCGCAACTGGTTCTGGTACCAGTGGTGCAGGCTCATTTCGATATCGTCGAAGCCTTCGACGAGAGTCAGCGCGGTGCTGGTGGCTTTGGTCATTCCGGCAGCAACTGATCCACTCGCTGCCCACTGTGCGCCAAGGATGGCGAACTCTCTGGCGAAAAGACCGTCAAAGCGTTCAGTTTGAGCCTGCCCTGCACGCCCTCGATATTGGAGCTCCCCAGAGATGAACGACATGGCACACCTGGTACCTGCACTCCCGGAAAGCATCTTCCGCGCCTACGACATCCGTGGCGTGGTCGATGACACCCTGAGCGCCGAAACCGCCTACTGGATCGGCCGCGCCATCGGTGCACAAACCCTGGCCCAAGGCGAACCGAACATTTCGGTAGGCCGTGATGGCCGCCTGTCCGGCCCGATGCTGGTCGAACAACTGATCAAGGGCCTGGTCGAAGCCGGCTGCCAAGTCAGCGATGTCGGTCTGGTGCCGACTCCTGCCCTGTACTACGCCGCCAATGTCCTGGCCGGCAAGTCCGGTGTCATGCTCACCGGCAGCCACAACCCGCCGAACTACAACGGTTTCAAGATCGTCATTGCCGGCGACACCCTGGCCAACGAGCAGATCCAGGCGCTGTTGACCCGCCTGAAGACCAACGACCTGAGCCACGGCGAAGGTAGCGTCGTCCAGGTCGAAATCCTTGATCGCTATTTCCAGCAGATCACCAGCGACATCAAGCTGGCGAAAAAACTGAAAGTCGTCGTCGACTGCGGTAACGGTGCGGCAGGCGTGATTGCCCCGCAACTGATCGAAGCCCTGGGCTGCGAAATGATCCCGTTGTTCTGCGAAGTCGACGGCAACTTCCCTAATCATCACCCGGACCCGGGCAAACCCGAGAACCTGGTCGACCTGATCGCCAAGGTCAGGGAAACTGGTGCAGACCTCGGTCTGGCCTTCGACGGCGATGGCGACCGCGTCGGCGTGGTGACCAACACCGGCAGCATCGTCTACCCCGATCGCCTGCTGATGCTGTTCGCCCAGGACGTACTTGAGCGCAACCCGGGCGCCGAGATCATCTTCGACGTCAAATGCACGCGCCGCCTGACCCCGCTGATCGAGCAGTACGGTGGTCGCGCGCTAATGTGGAAGACTGGTCATTCGTTGATCAAAAAGAAGATGAAGCAAACCGGCGCCTTGCTGGCCGGCGAGATGAGCGGACACATTTTCATCAAGGAACGCTGGTACGGTTTCGACGACGGCATCTACAGTGCCACGCGCCTGCTGGAGATCCTCAGCAAGGCCAAAACCGATGCCGAACAGCTGTTCGCCGCATTCCCGAATGATATTTCCACACCGGAAATCAACATTGATGTGACCGACGACGGTAAATTCAGCATCATTGATGCACTGCAACGCGACGCCGACTGGGGCAACAACGCCAACCTGACCACCATCGATGGTGTGCGGGTCGACTATCCCCACGGTTGGGGCCTGGTTCGCGCCTCCAACACCACACCGGTGCTGGTACTGCGCTTCGAGGCTGACAACGACGCCGAACTGCAGCGTATCCAGGAAGTATTCCGCGCCCAGTTGCAGCGCGTTGCTCCTGATCTGCAACCCAAGTTCTGACTGACTATCTGTTCCAACTGGAGCCCTGCATGACCCTCGATCGCGATGCCGCCACCCATGTCGCCCAGGTTTTGTCCGAAGCGCTGCCTTACATCCGCCGTTTTGTCGGCAAGACCCTGGTGATCAAATACGGCGGCAACGCGATGGAGAGCGAAGAGCTCAAAACCGGTTTTGCCCGCGATATCGTGCTGATGAAAGCGGTCGGCATCAACCCGGTGGTCGTGCATGGCGGCGGCCCGCAGATCGGTGACCTGCTCAAGCGCCTGTCGATCGAAAGCCACTTCATCGATGGCATGCGCGTTACCGACGCGCAGACCATGGACGTGGTCGAGATGGTCCTCGGCGGCCAGGTGAACAAGGACATCGTCAACCTGATCAACCGTCATGGCGGCAGCGCCATTGGCCTGACCGGTAAAGACGCCCAGCTGATCCGTGCGAAAAAACTGACCGTTACCCGTCAGACGCCGGAGATGACCACCCCGGAAATCATCGATATCGGCCATGTCGGCGAAGTCACCAACGTCAACACCGACCTGCTGAACATGCTGGTCAAAGGTGACTTCATCCCGGTCATCGCGCCAATCGGCGTCGGTGCCAACGGTGAGTCGTACAACATCAATGCCGACCTAGTGGCTGGCAAGGTGGCCGAAGCGCTGAAAGCTGAAAAGCTGATGCTGCTGACCAACATCGCCGGCCTGATGGACAAGCAAGGCACCGTACTCACCGGCCTGACCACCGAGCAGGTCAACGAGCTGATCGCTGACGGCACCATCTACGGCGGCATGCTGCCGAAGATCCGCTGCGCCCTGGAAGCCGTGCAAGGCGGCGTCAACAGCTCGCACATCATCGACGGCCGGGTGCCTAACGCGGTGCTGCTGGAGATCTTTACCGACAGTGGTGTCGGTACCCTGATCACCAATCACAAACCTCGTTAAAACATCAATCGCGGGGCAAGCCCGCTCCCACCGCAATGGTAGGAGCGGGCT
>NZ_JBOICA010000019.1:0-93339 GCF_050739775.1 Pseudomonas sp. | reverse complement strand
TCCGGGCTTTGCTTCGCAAAGCCCGGAAACTGGGGTATCAGCTTGTGGCAGCCTAAGAGACTTAAGAATCAGTGGCTTATATTTTGTTTGATGAGAGCGGGCTTGCCCCGCGATGCTTTTACAGAGTCAGCAATCCTGCATAAAGGCTGTACGCCGCCACAGCCGCCCCGACCAACACCGCTGCAAAGATCAGTTTCTCCCAATGGGTAAACAGCGCCTGACCTTGCTCATGCTTGGCCCGGGCAAACAGGATCACCCCCGGCGCATACAGCAACGCCGACAGTAGCAGGTACTTCAAGCCACCGGCATACAGCAGCCAGATCGCGTAGACCAGGGCGATCCCGGCGATCAAGAGATCCTTGCGCCGCGCCCCGGCATGGCCTTGGTAGGACTCGCCACGCACCGCCAGCAACACGGCATAGGCCGCCGACCACAGGTAAGGCACCAGGATCATCGACGAAGCCAGGTAGATCAGGCTGGTGTAGGTGCCGGCCGAGAACAGCGTGATCAGCAGGAACAACTGGATCATGATGTTGGTCAGCCACAGGGCATTGGCCGGCACATGGTTGGCGTTTTCCTTGGCCAGGAAGCGCGGCATGGTCTGGTCACGGGCCGTGGCAAACAGGATCTCGGCGCAGAGCAAGGCCCAGGACAACAAGGCACCGAGCAATGAAATCGCCAGACCGATGCTAATCAGCAAGGCCCCCCAAGGCCCGACGATATGCTCCAGCACCGAGGCCAGCGACGGGTTCTGCAACGCCGCCAGTTCCGGCTGGGTCATGACCCCCAGCGACAACACGTTGACCAGTACCAGCAAGGCCAGCACGCCGATGAAGCCGATCACCGTGGCCTTGCCCACGTCCGAGCGCTTCTGCGCCCGTCCTGAATAAACACTGGCGCCCTCGATGCCGATGAACACAAACACGGTCACCAGCATCATGTTGCGCACCTGATCGAGCACGCTACCAAATTTAGGGTTGCTCAGCCCCCAGATGTCGCGGGTGAAGATGTCGGCACGGAAGGCCACTGCGGCAATGACAATGAACATCACCAGCGGCACGATCTTGGCCACGGTGGTCACTTGGTTGATGAACGCTGCCTCCTTGATCCCGCGCAGCACCAGAAAATGTACGGCCCACAGCAGCAGCGAAGCGCAGGCGATGGCGATCGGTGTGTTGCCCTCGCCGAACAGCGGAAAATAAAAACCCAGGGTGCTGAACAGCAGGACGAAATAACCGACGTTGCCCAGCCAGGCGCTGATCCAGTAGCCCCAGGCGGACGAGAAGCCCATGTAATCGCCAAATCCGGCCTTGGCATAGGCGTACACCCCCGAGTCGAGCTCCGGCTTGCGGTTGGCCAGGGTCTGGAACACGAAAGCCAGGGCCAGCATGCCCACCGCAGTGATCCCCCACCCGATCAGCACCGCACCGACGTCGGCGCGCGCTGCCATGTTCTGCGGCAAGGAGAAAATTCCGCCACCGATCATCGAACCGACCACCAGCGCGATCAACGCACCCAGGCGCAATTTCTGTCCAGGTTCGGACATGCACATCCCCTTTCTGTCTCGTCTTTGTAACCTCAGGGGTACACCCTGAGTTAAATATATGCTCAGTCTAGGCGTTTATAAATATTCCGTCTTTAAAACTATAACCATCATAACTATGGCGTCTATGCCAAACAAACTAAATGGTGAGTTTTGTGCACTACCCCCACCGGTTCAAGTAAATAAGAAAAAATCTCGTAAAAAATTTGCGAAACCTGGGAAACGGTCTAGCTTCAAATCTCGCAGGCTGTCAGAGCGAATGCTCTAAAACACCATGGAGGTGCCTGTGTACGAGGCTTGCAGCATTGCCGTCGGCATACTCCGGAGGAGCTCTTTCAGTCAATGACAGCAATGGATTGCCCTATTAACTGACCTGAATCAGCTTATGAATACGTCGCTGGATCTACTCTAGCGTCATCTCTTCTCCTGATACGGAGTTATTCGATGTCAGACGCTCCCGGAAAACTACGACTCGGTGCGCTGGTCGCACTTGTAGTCGGCTCTATGATCGGCGGCGGGATCTTTTCGCTGCCACAAAACATGGCTGCCAGTGCTGATGTAGGCGCTGTTCTGATCGGCTGGGGCATTACCGCAATCGGTATGCTGACCCTGGCCTTCGTGTTCCAGACCCTGGCCAACCGCAAGCCGGACCTCGACGGTGGGGTGTATGCCTATGCCAAGGCCGGATTCGGCGATTACATGGGCTTCTCGTCCGCCTGGGGTTACTGGATCAGTGCCTGGCTGGGCAACGTCGGCTACTTCGTCCTGTTGTTCAGCACCCTGGGCTACTTCTTCCCGATCTTTGGCGAGGGCAACACCCCGGCGGCCATCATCGGCGCCTCGGTATTGCTGTGGGCCGTACACTTCTTGGTATTGCGTGGGATCAAGGAAGCGGCCTTCATCAACCTGGTGACCACTGTGGCCAAGGTCGTGCCACTGGCACTGTTCATCCTGATCGCCCTGTTCGCTTTCAAACTGGACATCTTCACCGCTGACATCTGGGGCACCATGAACCCGGACCTTGGCAGCGTGATGAACCAGGTGCGCAACATGATGCTGGTCACCGTCTGGGTGTTCATCGGTATCGAAGGTGCGAGCATCTTCTCGGCCCGGGCGGAAAAACGTTCGGACATAGGTAAGGCAACCGTCATCGGCTTCATCACCGTGCTGCTGTTCCTGGTGCTGGTCAACGTACTGTCGCTGGGCATCATGACTCAACCTGAGCTGGCCAAACTGCAGAACCCATCGATGGCGGCCGTGCTTGAGCATGTAGTCGGCCACTGGGGCGCGGTGTTGATCAGCGTCGGTCTGATCATCTCGCTGCTCGGTGCCCTGTTGTCCTGGGTGCTGCTGTGCGCCGAGATCATGTTCGCCGCCGCCAAAGACCACACCATGCCGGAGTTCCTGCGCCGCGAGAACGCCAACCATGTACCGGCCAATGCCCTGTGGCTGACCAACGCCATGGTGCAGATTTTCCTGGTCATCACCCTGTTCTCGGCCAGTACCTACCTGTCGCTGATCTACCTCGCCACCTCAATGATCCTGGTGCCCTACCTGTGGTCGGCAGCCTATGCCTTCCTGCTGGCATGGCGTAGCGAAACCTATGAACAAGCCCTGGCCGAACGCAAGAAAGACCTGGTCATCGGCGGTATCGCCCTGATTTACGCGATCTGGCTGCTGTACGCCGGTGGCGTCAAATACCTGCTGCTCTCGGCGCTGCTCTATGCCCCTGGCGTGATCCTGTTCGCCAAGGCCAAGCGCGAGGTCGGCCAACCGATTTTTACCAACGTGGAGAAGTTGCTCTTCGCTGCCGTGGTCGTCGGCGCCCTAGTGGCTGCCTACGGTCTTTATGACGGCTTCCTGACTCTTTAAACCCGAATTTGTTACTTGGAGGTAAGAACCATGTCCACCGATAAAGTTAAGTACGGCGTCCATTCCGAAGCCGGCAAACTGCGCAAAGTGATGGTCTGCTCCCCTGGCCTGGCGCACCAGCGCCTGACGCCGAGCAACTGCGACGAGCTGCTGTTCGACGACGTCATCTGGGTCAACCAGGCCAAACGCGACCACTTCGATTTCGTCACCAAAATGCGTGAGCGCGGCATCGAAGTGCTGGAAATGCACAATCTGCTGACCGATATCGTCGCGCAACCCGAAGCGCTGAAGTGGATCCTTGACCGCAAGATTACCTCTGACACCGTCGGTATCGGCTTGACCAACGAAGTGCGTAGCTGGCTCGAAGGTCTTGAGCCACGCCATCTGGCCGAGTTCCTGATCGGCGGTGTGGCCGGTGAAGACCTGCCAGAAAGCGAAGGCTCCGGCGTCATCAAGATGTACCGCGACTACCTGGGCCACTCCAGTTTCCTGCTGGACCCACTGCCCAACACCCAGTTCACCCGTGACACTACGTGCTGGATCTACGGCGGCGTCACCCTGAACCCGATGTACTGGCCGGCGCGACGTCAGGAAACCCTGCTGGCCACCGCCATCTACAAGTTCCATCCCGAATTTACCGGTGCAGACTTCGACATCTGGTACGGCAACCCTGACGAGGACCACGGCAAGGCCACCCTCGAAGGCGGCGACGTCATGCCGATCGGTAATGGTGTGGTGTTGATCGGTATGGGCGAGCGCACCTCACGCCAAGCCATTGGCCAACTGGCGCAATCGCTGTTCGCCAAAGGCGCAGTGGAGAAGGTCGTAGTGGCCGGCCTGCCGAAATCCCGCGCCGCCATGCACCTGGACACTGTGTTCAGCTTCTGCGACCGCGATCTGGTCACAGTCTTCCCGGAAGTGGTCAAGGAAATCGTGCCGTTCGTCATCCGTCCTGACAACAGCAAGCCTTATGGCATGGACGTGCGCCGCGAGAACAAAACCTTCATCGAGGTCGTGGCCGACTCCCTCAACCTGAAGAAACTGCGCGTTGTTGAAACCGGTGGCAACAGCTTCGCCGCCGAACGCGAGCAGTGGGATGACGGCAACAACGTGGTAGCCCTGGAGCCTGGTGTGGTCATCGGTTATGACCGCAACACCTACACCAACACCCTGCTGCGCAAGGCCGGTGTCGAAGTCATCACCATCAGCGCCGGCGAACTGGGCCGGGGCCGCGGCGGCGGCCACTGCATGACTTGCCCGATCGTCCGCGATCCGATCGACTACTAAACGAGCATTTCCCCGGCCGCGCGCCTCCTAGACAAAGGCCGGGCGCCGGCCGGGCCGATCACCGCACTCAAGGAGAATCATCATGGCGTTCAACATCCACAACCGTAACCTGCTGAGCCTGGAACACCACACCCCTCGCGAGTTGCGCTACCTGCTGGACCTGTCCCGCGACCTCAAGCGTGCCAAATACACCGGCACCGAGCAGCAGCACCTCAAAGGCAATAACATTGCGCTGATCTTCGAGAAAACCTCGACCCGAACCCGTTGCGCCTTCGAAGTGGCTGCCTACGACCAGGGCGCCAACGTCACCTACATCGACCCCAACTCCTCGCAGATCGGCCACAAGGAAAGCATGAAGGACACCGCACGGGTCCTCGGGCGCATGTATGACGCTATCGAGTACCGTGGCTTCAAGCAGGAAATCGTCGAAGAGCTGGCCAAGTTTGCCGGCGTCCCGGTGTTCAACGGCCTGACCGACGAATACCACCCAACCCAGATGATCGCCGACGTGCTGACCATGCGTGAGCACGCCGACAAGCCGATCCACGAGATCAGCTACGTGTATCTGGGCGACGCCCGCAACAACATGGGCAACTCGCTGCTGCTGGTCGGAGCCAAGCTCGGCATGGACGTACGTATCTGCGCCCCTAAAGCCCTGTGGCCGCATGACGACCTGGTCGCCCGCTGCAAGAAATACGCGGAAGAAAGTGGCGCACGCATCACCCTGACCGAAGACCCGAAAGCTGCGGTCAAGGGCGTCGACTTCATCCACACCGACGTCTGGGTATCGATGGGTGAACCCGTTGAAGCCTGGGCCGAACGTATCCAGCAGCTGCTGCCGTACCAGGTCAACGCCGAGCTGATGAAAGCCACCGGCAACCCACGGACCAAGTTCATGCACTGCCTGCCGGCGTTCCACAACTCCGACACCAAGGTCGGCAAACAGATCGCCGAGCAGTACCCGCACCTGGCCAACGGTATCGAAGTCACCGACGACGTGTTCGAGTCGCCAGCCTGCATCGCCTTCGAGCAAGCGGAAAACCGCATGCACACCATCAAGGCAATCCTGGTCTCGACCCTGGCTGACCTGTAAGGCCTCTGCAGCTGCACCCCCTCCCTGTCGGAGCAGCGGTGCAGCCCCCCTTTCCCTAGAAGGAATTTCATCATGCGTATCGTTGTTGCATTGGGCGGCAACGCCCTGTTGCGCCGTGGCGAACCCTTAACTGCGGACAATCAGCGCGCCAATATCCGTGTCGCCGCCGAACAGATCGCCAAGATCCATCCCGGCAACGAATTGGTCATCGCTCACGGCAATGGTCCACAGGTTGGCCTGCTGTCGTTGCAGGCACAATCCTACAAGCCGGACGAAGCCTATCCGCTGGACGTCCTCGGGGCTGAAACCGAAGGCATGATCGGCTACATCATCGAGCAAGAGCTGGGCAATCTGCTGGCCTTCGAAGTGCCGTTCGCCACCCTCCTGACCCAGGTCGAGGTGGACGCCAACGACCCGGCCTTCAAGGACCCGAGCAAGTTCATCGGCCCGGTCTATAGCAAGGAAGAAGCCGAGCGCCTGGCCAAGGAAAAAGGCTGGGTGGTCAAGGCCGACGGCGACAAGTATCGCCGTGTGGTGGCCAGCCCGAAACCCAAGCGCATCTTCGAGATTCGCCCGATCAAGTGGTTGCTGGAAAAGAGCAGCATCGTGATCTGCGCTGGCGGTGGCGGCATCCCGACCATGTATGACGCCAACCGCAAGCTCAAAGGCATCGAGGCGGTGATCGACAAGGACCTGTGCTCGGCGCTGCTGGCCGAACAGCTGGAGGCCGACCTGCTGGTGATCGCCACCGACGTCAATGCCGCTTACATCGACTACGGCAAGCCGAGCCAGAAGGCAATTGCCCAGGCGCACCCGGACGAACTGGAGCGCCTTGGTTTCGCAGCGGGCTCCATGGGGCCGAAAGTCCAGGCCGCGTGCGACTTTGCTCGTAACACTGGCAAGGTCGCAGTGATCGGTTCGCTGGCCGATATCGAAGACATCGTCAAAGGTACCGCCGGTACCCGTGTCAGCACGGCCACGACTGGAATAAGCTACCGTTGATGCAGTTGGGCGGACTCAAGGTCCGCCCTTTTCAACCTCCAGAGGAGTCTTCCATGGCCAAGTTCGAACCCGGTCATCTGCACATCGAGCGCCATGCGCTGACCAAAGACGACGTCAGTTACGACCTCAACATCAATTACGAAGTTGTCACCGATCCCGGCAAAGGCAAAGGCATGCAATTCAAAATGCACGGATCGATCCAGGGCAAGGATATGAGTGAAACATTCTTCCTGCCCAAGGAAGAGGCCTATAACTTTGCAAGCAACGTAACGAAAATCGCCGAGAAATACGGCATTCCGAAGACCATGAGCAGTATCGGTTCGGTACACAAACACTACGACGCCATGTTCGAAGATGTCCGCGTACAGCTGAATATGAAATCCGGCGATCCAATCAAGCCAGAACATTTCGAGTAACCACTCGGACCTCATCGCGGGGCAAGCCCGCTCCTACAACGCTGTGGGGGCGGGCTTGCCCCACGATTTAAGGCATACTTGCCCTCTTCGGCAGCCTTGAACCCGTTTCCCCATGCGCATCCACGTCAGCTTCATCGACCGCGTCGGTATCACCCAGGAAGTGCTGGCCCTGCTCGGCGCCCGCAATCTCAACCTGGACGCCGTGGAGATGGTGCCGCCCAACGTTTACATCGACGCCCCGACCCTCAGCCCGCACGTGCTCGAAGAGCTGCATGACGCCCTGTTGAACGTACACGGTGTGCAATCGGTGCGGGTCGTCGACATTCTCCCCGGCCAGCGCCGCCACCTGCAGCTCGATGCCCTGCTGGCGGCCATGAGCGACCCGGTACTGGCCCTGGACAGCGCCGGTCACGTGCTGCTGGCCAACCCGGCACTGGTGGCCCTGTGCGGCCAGGAACCCTCCGATCGCTCGGTGGTCGATCTGTTTGACGACCCTGGCCTGCTTGAGGCGCTGATCGAACAGGGCTTTCGCCTGCCCATGCGCGAAGTGGTGCTCAACGGCCAGACCCTGCTGCTCGATGCTACGCCGATCACCAACGCCGGCGCCCTGTTGACCCTGTACCAGCCCAACCGCATCGGCGAACGGCTGTCGGCGCTGCACCACGATCACGCCGAAGGCTTCGATGCGTTGCTCGGCGACTCACCGCCGATCCGCACACTAAAGGCCCGCGCCCTGCGTGTGGCAGCCCTCGACGCACCCTTACTGATCCACGGTGAAACCGGTACCGGCAAGGAACTGGTGGCCCGCGCCTGCCACGCTATAAGCAGCCGTCACAGTGCCCCGTTCCTGGCCCTGAACTGCGCGGCGTTGCCGGAAAACCTCGCCGAAAGCGAGCTGTTCGGTTATGCCCCCGGCGCCTTCACCGGCGCCCAGCGCGGCGGCAAACCGGGCCTGATGGAACTGGCCAACCAGGGCACGGTGTTTCTCGACGAAATCGGCGAAATGTCGCCGTACCTGCAGGCCAAGCTCCTGCGTTTCCTCAACGACGGCAGCTTTCGCCGGGTCGGTGGCGATCGCGAGGTCAAGGTCAATGTGCGGATCCTCAGCGCCACGCACCGCGACCTGGAAAAAATGGTCGCCGAGGGCAGTTTTCGCGAAGACCTGTTCTACCGCCTGAACGTGCTCAACCTGCAGGTGCCGCCGCTGCGCGAGCGCGGCCAGGACATCCTCCTGCTGGCCGGCTACTTCATGCAGCAGGCCTGCACCCAGATCCAGCGTCCACTATGCCGCCTGGCCCCGGGCACCTATCCAGCCCTGCTCGACAACCGCTGGCCGGGCAATGTGCGGCAGTTGCAGAACGTGATTTTCCGCGCCGCGGCCATTTGCGAAAGCAGCCTGGTCGACATCGGTGATCTGGACATCGCCGGTACGTCGGTGGCCCGCGAACACAATGGCGACGTCGATAGCCTGGAACAGGCAGTGGAGGATTTCGAACGCAACCTGCTGGAAAAGCTCTATGCCAGCTACCCTTCCACCCGCCAATTGGCCAGCCGTCTGCAGACTTCGCACACCGCCATTGCGCACCGCCTGCGCAAGTACGGCATACCCACCAAGGCCTGATCGCGACAGCAGCTGTATTGAAAACGCTACACCGTAACGATTTCAATACATCAGTGCTCAACCGCTGTGTTGCAAGGTTTTGATCCTCTTGACCTTTTTTTCCGCTCTCCGGGTGTAGCGATTTCGCTACGCCACTGAACATCTGTCGTTGCGCCAAATACATAACTTATTGTTTTATATATATTTTTCATAAATGGCCGCGATATTGCTAAGAAAATCCTCATTATCAGTGCTCAGTGCCGAACCTGAGCCACGCCTACCCTTGAGGAGTTTCCATGAGCGAGTTGCGTTTTACCGAAGATCACGAATGGCTGCGTACTGAAGCTGACGGCAGCGTCACCGTCGGGATTACCGCCTTCGCTCAGAACGCCCTGGGCGACGTGGTTTATGTGCAACTGCCGGAGTTGCAGAGCTACGAACAGGGTGCCGAAGCTTCGACTGTCGAATCGGTTAAGGCTGCCAGCGGCGTGTACATGCCGCTGACTGGCGAAGTGGTTGCGGTCAACGACCAACTCGAAGGCAACCCTGAGCTGGTCAACGAAGATCCGCTGGGCGAAGGCTGGTTCTTCCGTTTCATCCCGGCCGATGCCGGCGCCGTCGCGCAATTGCTCGACCAGGATGCCTACGACCGCCTGATCAAAGCCAACGCTGACGCCTGAGGACTCGCCATGACCATCAACCTCGGCACTACCAACGAATTCATCGCCCGTCATATCGGCCCGCGCCAGGCTGACGAGCAGCAAATGCTTGCCACCCTGGGCTTCGATTCCCAGGAGGCCATGAGCGCCGCGGTCATTCCGGACAGCATCAAGGGCACCAGCGTGCTGGAACTGGGCGCTGGGCAAAGCGAAGCCGACGCCCTGGCCTCGCTCAAGGCCATCGCCGGCAATAATCAGCTGTTCAAAAGCTTCATCGGCCAGGGTTACTACAACTGCCATACCCCGGCACCGATCCTGCGCAACCTCCTGGAAAATCCGGCTTGGTACACCGCCTACACCCCGTACCAGCCAGAAATCTCCCAGGGCCGCCTGGAAGCGCTGCTGAACTTCCAGACCCTGATCAGCGACCTCACCGGCCTGCCAATCGCCAACGCCTCGCTGCTCGACGAAGCCACCGCCGCTGCCGAAGCCATGACCTTCTGCAAGCGCCTGAGCAAGAACAAGAGCAGCCATGCCTTCTTCGCCTCCGTGCATTGCCACCCGCAAACCCTCGATGTGCTGCGTACTCGCGCCGAACCGCTGGGTATTGAAGTGGTGGTGGGTGATGAGCGCGAGCTCGATGATGTCAATGCCTTCTTCGGCGCCCTGCTGCAATATCCGGCCAGCAATGGTGACGTGTTCGACTACAGCGAGCTGGCCGCGCGCTTCCACGCTGCCAATGCCCTGGTCGCGGTCGCCGCCGATCTGCTGGCCCTGACCCTGCTGACCCCGCCCGGCGAGTTCGGTGCCGACGTGGCCATCGGTAGCGCCCAGCGCTTCGGCGTGCCGCTGGGCTTCGGTGGCCCGCACGCGGCCTACTTCTCCACCCGCGATGCGTTCAAGCGCGACATGCCTGGCCGTCTGGTCGGCGTGTCCATCGACCGCTTCGGTAAAACCGCGCTGCGTCTGGCCATGCAGACCCGCGAGCAACACATCCGCCGCGAGAAGGCCACCAGCAACATCTGCACTGCCCAAGTGCTGCTGGCCAACATCGCCAGCATGTACGCCGTCTACCATGGCCCGCAAGGCCTGAAGCAGATCGCCCAGCGCACCCACGCCCTGACCGCGATCCTCGCTGCCGGCCTCAAGCAGCTCGGGGCCAGCGTCGAAACCGCAGTGTTCTTCGATACCCTGACCCTGGTGACCGGCGACGCTACCGCCAGCCTGCACGAAAAGGCTCAGGCCAAACGTCTGAACCTGCGCCAGATCGACGCCCAGCGTCTGGGCCTGTCGCTGGATGAAACCAGCACCCAGGCTGACGTTGAAGCGCTGTGGCAGCTGTTTTCCGACGGTAAAGCCGTGCCTGAATTCAGCACCCTGGCTGCCAGCGTTCAGGCTCATCTGCCTGCCGCCCTGCTGCGCCAGTCGGCAATCCTTGAACATCCAGTGTTCAACCGTTACCACAGCGAAACCGAGCTGATGCGCTACCTGCGCCGCCTGGCCGACAAGGACCTGGCGCTGGACCGCACCATGATCCCGCTGGGTTCGTGCACCATGAAGCTCAACGCCGCCAGCGAAATGATTCCGGTGACCTGGGCCGAATTCGGCAACCTGCACCCGTTCGCACCTGCCGAACAGAGCCAGGGCTACCAGCAACTGACCGACGAGCTGGAGGCGATGCTCTGCGCCGCCACCGGCTATGACGCCGTGTCGCTGCAACCCAACGCCGGCTCCCAGGGCGAGTACGCCGGCCTGCTGGCCATTCGTGCCTACCACCAGAGCCGTGGCGACGCCCGCCGCGACATCTGCCTGATCCCGTCCTCGGCCCACGGCACCAACCCGGCCACCGCCCATATGGCCGGCATGCGCGTGGTAGTGACCGCCTGTGACGCTCGCGGCAACGTCGATATCGACGACCTGCGCGCCAAGGCTATCGAGCACCGCGAACACCTCGCCGCGCTGATGATTACCTACCCGTCGACCCACGGTGTGTTCGAAGAAGCCATCGGCGAAATCTGCGCGATCATCCACGACAATGGCGGCCAGGTGTACATCGACGGCGCCAACATGAACGCCATGGTCGGCCTCTGCGCCCCGGGCAAGTTCGGCGGTGACGTCTCGCACCTGAACCTGCACAAGACCTTCTGCATTCCGCACGGTGGCGGCGGCCCGGGCGTCGGCCCGATTGGCGTCAAGTCGCACCTGGCACCGTTCCTGCCGGGTCACGGGCATATGCAGAACAAGCAAGGCGCAGTCTGCGCCGCACCGTTCGGCAGCGCCAGCATCCTGCCGATCACCTGGATGTACATTCGTATGATGGGTGGTGCGGGTCTCAAGCGTGCCTCGCAGATGGCCATCCTCAATGCCAACTACATCGCCCGCCGCCTGGAAGAGCACTATCCTGTGTTGTACACAGGCAGCAATGGTCTGGTGGCACACGAGTGCATCCTTGATCTGCGCCCGCTCAAGGACAGTAGCGGTATCAGCGTCGACGACGTGGCCAAGCGTTTGATCGACTTCGGCTTCCACGCCCCGACCATGTCGTTCCCGGTGGCCGGTACGCTGATGATCGAGCCGACCGAAAGCGAGTCCAAAGAAGAACTGGATCGCTTCTGCGAGGCGATGATCCGCATCCGTGAAGAGATTCGCGCAGTGGAAAACGGTAGCCTGGACAAGGACGACAACCCGCTGAAGAACGCGCCGCACACCGCTGCCGAAATTGCCGGCGAGTGGAGCCATCCGTACAGCCGCGAGCAAGCGGTGTACCCGCTGGCCACGCTGGTGGAAGGCAAGTACTGGCCGCCGGTCGGTCGCGTCGACAACGTGTTTGGCGACCGCAACCTGGTCTGCGCCTGCCCGTCGATCGAGAGCTATCAGGACGTCTGAGTCCTGGCATACCTCGACCACCTGTAGGAGCCGGCCTTGCCGGCGATGGGCCGCTTGGCGGCCCAATCAGCAAGGCTATGCCTTGGATCGCCGGCAAGACCGGCTCCTACACTCACTCTTGAGGGTACGACCATGTCACTAAGCGTCTTTGACCTGTTCAAGATCGGCATCGGCCCCTCCAGTTCCCATACCGTAGGCCCCATGCGCGCCGCTGCGCGTTTTGCCGAAGGCCTGCGTCGCGATGGCCTGCTGGCCGCCACGGTCAGCGTCAAGGCCGAGCTCTATGGTTCGCTCGGTGCCACCGGCAAGGGGCATGGCAGTGACAAGGCCGTGCTTCTGGGCCTTGAAGGCGAGCACCCCGACAGCGTCGACACCGAGAGCATTCCCGCCCGTTTGCAGGCCATCCGCAGCCATGGACGGCTAAAGCTGCTGGGCGAACACGAGATCGGATTCATCGAAAAACAGCACCTGGTGATGATTCGCAAGCCCTTGGCCTACCACCCCAATGGCATGATCTTCCGCGCCTTCGACCGTGCCGGTCTGCAGATCCGCAGCCGCGAGTACTACTCGGTGGGCGGTGGTTTTGTAGTCGATGAAGATGCCGCCGGTGCCGACCGTATCGTCGAAGACAACACGGTGCTGCCGTTCCCGTTTAAAACGGCAAAAGAGCTGCTCGGCCATTGCGCTGCGCAGAACCTGTCGATCAGCCAGGTCATGCTGGTCAATGAAGCGGCCTGGCGCCCGGAAAGCGAAACCCGCAGCGGCTTGCTGCGGATCTGGCAAGTGATGCAGGACTGCGTCGCTGCCGGCTGCCGCAACGAAGGCATCCTGCCGGGCGGACTCAAGGTCAAGCGCCGCGCCGCCGCGCTGTATCGCCAGTTGTGCAGCAATCCGGAGGCGAGTCTGCGCGACGCGCTTTCGGTCTTGGACTGGGTCAACCTCTACGCCCTGGCCGTCAATGAAGAAAATGCCTTTGGCGGACGAGTCGTCACCGCACCCACCAATGGCGCCGCCGGCATCGTCCCGGCCGTACTGCATTACTACATGCGCTTCATCCCCGGCGCCAACGAAGATGGTGTGGTGCGCTTCCTGCTCACCGCCGCCGCGATTGGCATCCTCTATAAGGAAAACGCCTCAATCTCCGGCGCCGAAGTCGGCTGCCAGGGCGAGGTGGGGGTGGCCTGCTCAATGGCCGCCGGTGCCCTGTGCGAAGTCATGGGCGGCAGCGTGCAACAGGTCGAGAACGCCGCCGAGATCGGCATGGAACACAACCTGGGCCTGACCTGCGATCCGATTGGCGGGCTGGTCCAGGTGCCTTGTATCGAGCGCAATGCCATGGGCTCGGTCAAGGCCATCAATGCGGTGCGCATGGCCCTGCGTGGCGACGGTCAGCACTTCGTCTCCCTCGACAAGGTCATCCGCACCATGCGCCAGACCGGCGCCGACATGAAAAGCAAATACAAGGAGACCGCCCGCGGCGGTCTGGCCGTCAACATCATCGAATGCTGACACCCTCTCAAGCCCCAAGGAGTCATCAATGTCCACCGAAACGCTGCAAAAGACCCCGCTGCATGCCCTGCACCTGGAACTGGGCGCACGCATGGTGCCGTTCGCAGGCTACGACATGCCGGTTCAGTACCCGTTGGGGGTGATGAAAGAGCACCTGCACACCCGCGAACAGGCCGGTATGTTCGATGTCTCGCACATGGGCCAGATCCGCCTGACCGGCGCCAACGCCGCCAAGGCCCTGGAAACCCTGGTACCGGTCGACATCATCGACTTGCCAGTGGGCATGCAGCGCTACGCGATGTTCAGCAACGAACAGGGCGGTATCCTTGACGACCTGATGGTTGCCAACCTGGGTAACGATGAGCTGTTCCTGGTGGTCAACGCCGCCTGCAAGGATCAGGACCTGGCACACCTGCGCAAGCACATCGGCACCCAGTGCGAGATCCAGCCGCTGTTCGAAGAACGCGCCCTGCTGGCCCTGCAAGGCCCGGCGGCGGTCAAGGTGCTGGAGCGCCTGGCGCCTGAAGTGGCGAAGATGACCTTCATGCAGTTCCAGCCTGTACAACTGCTGGGCGCTGACTGCTACGTGAGCCGCTCGGGCTACACCGGCGAAGACGGCTTCGAGATCTCGGTTCCAGCCGACAAGGCCGAAGAGCTGGCTCGCCGCCTGCTGGCCGAACCGGAAGTCGCCGCCATCGGCCTTGGTGCCCGCGATTCGCTGCGCCTGGAAGCCGGCCTGTGCTTGTACGGCCACGACATGAACGAACAGACCACGCCAATCGAAGCCAGCCTGCTCTGGGCTATCTCCAAGGTCCGTCGCGCCGACGGTGAGCGTGCCGGTGACTTCCCGGGTGCCGACACAATCTTTGCCCAGCAGCAAAGTGGTGTTGCGCGCAAACGCGTAGGCCTGCTACCGCAGGAACGCACGCCCGTGCGTGAAGGTGCCGAGATCGTCGACGAAGCGGGCACTGTCATCGGCAGTGTGTGCAGCGGTGGCTTCGGACCGAGCCTGAATGCACCCGTAGCAATGGGTTACCTGGATGCTGCACATACGGCGCTGGAAACAGCAGTCTGGGCCATTGTTCGCGGCAAGCGTGTTGCAATGAAAGTCAGCAAGATGCCATTCGTTACGCAGCGCTACTATCGCGGCTGAATCGTTAGTTGAAACTTTGTGTCATTACGCGTTTGGATTTTCGAATTCGAACGCGTTTTATTACTTTCGAAAAGCTTTGCTGCATGCGCTGGAATGAGCAGAAAAAAATCGACCGAACGGCTGCTAAAAGGTAGAACGGCAGCGGCTTTCAGGGCTTGTTTTTGCCGCCAGAGTTAGCGTAGAGTCACTGCACTGTGTTTGCATGGGTCGCTATGGTTCGTGACCTGGGCAGTAGCGCTGAGATTTGCTACAACCCGTTCGACGTCTCTTACTTTCCTGCAACCCAGCCCAGTACTCTTTCATTTGGAAGAAGCTGTTACTAATTCTAAGTTTCAAAGGAAATAAGACAATGTCCCAACGTCAGAGCGGTACCGTCAAGTGGTTTAACGACGAGAAAGGTTTTGGTTTCATCACTCCAGAAAGCGGCCCGGATCTGTTCGTACACTTCCGCGCTATCCAGGGTAACGGCTTCAAGAGCCTGAAAGAAGGCCAGAAAGTCACCTTCATCGCCGTGCAAGGCCAGAAAGGCATGCAGGCTGACGAAGTTCAAGCCGAAGGCTGATCTTCATCAACAAAGAAGCCCCTGCTGGCAACAGCAGGGGCTTTTTTGTGCACGCAATTCCGTAGAATGGCTGTTTTACCCAAGGAGGGCCTCGTGTATGCCCAAGCAGTTGTTACAGCCCCAGGGTGATTTCCCCGTCGTCGGCCTCGGTCGCCGCCTGGCTGCCATGTTCTATGATTTCCTATTGTGTACCGCGCTGCTGATCGTTACCGCTGGCGTGTACAAGATGATCCAGATGGCAATCATCGGTGAAGCGCAGATGCGCACCCTGACCGACGCCGGCGCCCTGGACGGTGATCCGTTACTGTCGACCGTCCTGTTGTTCGCTCTGTTCGGTTTCTTCGCCAAGTTCTGGACCCATGGCGGGCAGACGCTGGGCATGCAGGTATGGCGCATTCGCGTACAGAACGCCGACGGCAGTGCCATCAGCCTGTGGCAGGCCCTGCTGCGCTTTGTCGTCGCGATTGCCTCCTGGCTGTGCCTGGGCCTGGGTTTCATCTGGTCATTGTTTGACAAGCGCCAGCGCACCTGGCATGACATCTACTCCGATACCCAGTTGGTCCAGCTACCCAAAACCAAGAAATAACGTCTATAAAAAAACCGACCCAAGGGTCGGTTTTTTGTACCTGCCAGACTCAACCGGCGCGACGTAACATCCAGAACCCGGCGCCGGCGCAGATCGCCGCCGGTATCACCACCGCCAACAGCGGCGGGAAGCCAAACACCTGGCTCGACGGCCCGAGCAGGTCCTGGGCGATACGGAACACAAAGCCCACCAGTACGCCGGTAAAGACGCGCTGACCCAAGGTTACCGAACGCAACGGACCAAAGATGAAGGAAATGGCCATCAGCACCAAGGCTGCGGTGACCATCGGCTGCAGGACCTTGCTCCAGAACGCCAGCCAGTAGCGCGCATTGTTAAGACCCTGATCGGACAGGTAGTGGATGTAATCCCACAAGCCGGTGATCGACAAGGACTCTGGCGCCAGCACCACGGTATTGAGCAGTTGCGGAGTAACGGTAACGTCCCAGCGCTCTGCCGGGGTCTTGACGACCTCGGTGTGGTCGCCACGGAAATGCGTGGTGGTCACGTCGCTCAGTTGCCAGTGATCTTCCTGGTACTGGGCACGACGTGCAAAGCTAGACGTCAGCAGATGGCGCTCGTTGTCGAAGCGGTAGCGAGTGACACCGTACAACAGGCCATTGGGCTGCACCGAGTTGATATGCACGAACTCATCGCCCTGGCGATGCCACATACCACGCTTGGAGCTTTGCGCTTCGCCACTGCCCTGAGCCAGCGAACGATCGGCCTGGGCCTTGTTCTCGGTCACCGGCGCCAGGTACTCGCCAATCAGGATACCGGCCAGCATCAGCACCAGCATCGGCTTCATCACCGCCCAGACGATGCGCCCGATGGACACCCCGGCGGCGCGCATGATGGTCAGTTCGCTGCTGCTGGCCAGACTGCCCAGGCCGATCAGGCAGCCGATCAGGGCAGCCATCGGCAGCATGTCGTAAAGTCGCCGCGGTGCGGTCAGCAACACGAAGTTGCCGGCATCCCAGAGGGTATAGCTGTCGGTGATGTCACCCATCTCATCGATAAAGGCAAACAACGAAGCCAGGCCGAGGATGATCCCGAGCACGGCAAGAATGGCCAGCAGCACGCTCTGGCCGATGTAGCGGTCGAGCTTAACCATGGGCCACCTCCGCACGACGCGCGGCACGCTTGAGGCGTAGTGGCTCCCAATACATCAGCCCGAGGCCGACGAGCAGGAACAATCCGTGGACCCACCAGATACCCAGTTCAATCGGCAACTTGCCTTTTTCCAGGGCACCGCGCACAGCAATCAGCATTGTCAGGTACGCCATATACAGAAGAATTGCCGGCAGCAGCTTGAGGAAACGGCCTTGGCGGGGATTGACCCGTGACAGCGGCACCGCCAGCAGGGTTACCACGAACACCAACAACGGCAACGACAGGCGCCATTGCAGCTCGGCACGGTCACGACGCAGCTCGCTACCAATCAATTCGGAGGTCGGTATGGCCTCGCGGTCAGTGATTTCTTCGCTGACTTCTGGCTTGGGCAACAGTACGCCGTAAGTGTCGTACTTGATGGCACGGTAGTCGGCCTGCCCAGGGTTACCGTCATAGCGATAGCCGTTTTCCAGGATCAGGTAGCGGTTGCCGTCGGCGCCGATTTCCTGGCGACCCTTTTCAGCGACCAGCACCGAAGGTGCGCGTTCCTTGGTCTTGTCCTGGGAGAAACGCTTCTCGGAAATGAACACGCCTGCCAGGTTGCCGCGGTCTTCGGACAATTGCTCGGTATAGGTGACACGCGAGCCATCGCGCAAGGTCTGGAAACGGCCCGGGACCAGGGTATCGAACTCGGTCAGGGCATCCTGCTGGTTGATGATCTGTGCCACCTGGGTAACCCCCTGAGGCGCCAGGCCCAGGCTCAACCAGGCAACCAGCACGGCCACCAAAGCAGCCGGCGCCATGGTCATGCCCAGCAGGCGCTGCTGGCTCATGCCGGTGGCCGACAGCACGGTCATCTCGCTTTCCAGGTAAAGGCGACCGTAGGCCAGGAGAATCCCCAGGAACAATCCCAGCGGCAGAATCAATTGCAAGAACCCTGGCAGGCGATAGCCCATGATCAGGAACAGCACACCCGGATCGAGCATACCCTGGGCCGCCTGGGCCAGGTACTTGATGAAGCGCCCGCTCATGATGATCACCAGCAGCACGGCGCTGACGGCACTCAAGGTCACCAGGACCTCACGGGACAGATATCGGAAGACGATCAAACCAGACACTCCTGGGTTGTCAGGCTCGGACAGCCAAACAAAAAATCCATAACAGCCAAGATAGTTGCAGGCTCGCCAGAGCGAACCTGCACAAAAGTTGGCGCATTATCCTGTGATTGGCCGTGCCTGTCACTGGCGACGCACAATGCTTCATTAACGGGGTTGTCAGGTCGGTCCGAGCAGGCTCAAACTGGCAGCTTTCTCACTGGCCCGCGACCACGCGGCCAGCTCGCTTAAAGCGCCTGCACAGACAGCGCGCAAAGACAGATCATTCGGGGAACCTGACATGGAACTGGTTGTAAAAAGCGTAGCCGCTGCATCCTTGAAAACCGCCACACTGGTGCTCCCGGTAGGTGAAGACCGCAAACTCGGCGCCAGCGCCAAGGCTGTCGACGAAGCCTGCGGTGGTGCCCTGAGCGCCATCCTCAAGCGCGGCGACCTGACCGGCAAGTTGGGCCAAACCCTGCTGCTGCAAAGCCTGCCAAACCTCAAGGCCGAGCGTGTACTGCTGGTCGGCACCGGCAAGGACAGCGAACTGGGTGACCGCAGCTGGCGCAAAGTGGTTGCTGGCGTGCTGGCGGTGCTCAAGGGCCTCAACGGCAACGACGCGGTCCTGGCGCTGGACGATGTCGCCGTCACTGGCCGCGATGCCTTCTATGGCAAGTCGCGTCTGTTGGCCGAAACCCTGCTCGATGGTGAGTATGTCTTCGACCAGTTCAAGAGCAAGAAGGCCGAACCCCGTGCCCTGAAGAAAATCACCCTGCTGGCCGACAAGGCCGGTGCCGCTGAAGTCGAGCGCGCCGTCAAGCATGCCGGCGCCATTGCCGCCGGCATGAGTTTCGCCCGCGACCTGGGCAACCTGCCGCCCAACGTCTGTCATCCAAGCTACCTGGCCGACCAGGCCAAGGGCATGGGCAAAGCCTACAAGGGCCTCAAGGTCGAAGTGCTCGACGAGAAAAAGATCAAGGAACTGGGCATGGGCGCGTTCTACGCCGTTGGCCAGGGCAGCGACCAGCCACCTCGCCTGATCGTGCTCAACTACCAGGGCGGCAAGAAGAGCGAGAAGCCGTTCGTGCTGGTGGGCAAGGGCATCACCTTCGACACCGGCGGCATCAGCCTCAAGCCTGGCGCCGGCATGGATGAAATGAAGTTCGACATGGGCGGTGCGGCCAGTGTCTTCGGTACCCTGCGCGCGGTACTGGAACTGCAACTGCCAATCAACCTGGTGTGCCTGTTGGCCTGTGCCGAAAACATGCCGAGCGGCGGCGCCACTCGTCCGGGCGACATCGTCACGACCATGAGCGGGCAGACCGTCGAGATCCTCAACACCGACGCCGAAGGCCGCCTGGTGCTCTGCGACACCCTGACCTATGCCGAGCGTTTCAAGCCCCAGGCCGTGATCGACATCGCTACCCTGACCGGCGCCTGCATCGTCGCCCTGGGCAGCCACACCTCGGGTCTGATGGGTAACAACGACGAACTGCTCGGCCAGTTGCTCGACGCCGGCAAGCGTGCCGATGACCGTGCCTGGCAACTGCCACTGTTCGACGAGTATCAGGAGCAATTGGACAGCCCGTTCGCCGACATCGCCAACATCGGCGGGCCGAAGGCTGGCAGCATCACCGCTGGTTGCTTCCTGTCGCGCTTTGCCAAGGCCTACAACTGGGCCCACCTGGATATCGCCGGCACCGCCTGGATCAGTGGCGGCAAGGACAAGGGCGCCACTGGCCGTCCGGTCCCGCTGCTGACCCAGTACCTGCTCGATCGCGCCAACGCCTGAGTGAATGCCGGCCGCCTGCACCCTGGGTGTAGACGGCCGGCGCAGCGAACATGAGCAAAGTTGATTTCTATATTCTGCCCAGCGACGCGCCCTCGGCGCGCCTGGATTTTGCCTGCAAGCTCTGCGACAAGGCCTGGCGCATGGGTCATCAGGTCTACCTGCACTGCGCCGACGCTGCCCAGCGTGACGAACTGGATGCCCGCCTGTGGGCCTTCAAGAGTGAAGCTTTCGTGCCACACAATGGCGCTGAAGAGCAGCCCCAAGGCAGCGTGGTATTGGGTCTGGGGACCGACCCCGGCAGCCACCAGGACCTGCTGATCAACCTGGACCTCAAGGTTGCGCCGTTCGCCGCACGCTTTGCCCGCATTGCCGAGATCGTGGTCGAGGAGCCGACGATTCGTCAGGCTGCCCGAGAGAGTTTCCGTTTCTACCGCGAACAGGGCTATGCTCTGCAAGATCACCGCTTACAGCGACTCTGAAGACGATGGATAAACCCACTCCCCTGCCCCAATCCGCACACCTGTTGGACGACCTCGAATCGATCCGGCAGTTGCTGGGCGACGAATCCCTTGAGCCGCCGCTGCTAACCGACACCGTCGAGGAGCAGATTCCGCTGCTGCTCGAAGAGGTCGAGTCTGCGCCTGTGGTTGCGCCAGAACCTGTGCCCGAATCGCCTGTCGACCCGCAGGCAAAGCGCCAGGAAACCCTGTTGCACCTGGATAGCGAACTGCGCGCGGCGGCGCAGTTGATCATGCAGGACGTGATCAACGACTTTACCCCGCACATCGAGAACGAGATCAAGCGCCGGCTCGATGCCCGGCTCGAGCGCCTGCTCAATCAGTAAAAAAGCAGCTACAAGCTGCAAGAGCCGTGCGGCGCTCTTATCTTGCAGCTTGTCGCTTGAAGCTTGCCGCTTCGTTATACTCTCCGGCTTTCCTGAATAAATGCCATAGGGTCCCGCCGCGCATGGATAAGACCTACCAGCCGCACGCCATTGAAACTTCCTGGTACAACACCTGGGAGTCCGAGAATTATTTCGCTCCGCAAGGCGCGGGCGATTCCTACACCATCATGATTCCGCCGCCGAACGTCACCGGCAGCCTGCACATGGGTCATGGTTTCAACAACGCGATCATGGATGCCCTGATCCGTTTCCGCCGCATGCAGGGCCGCAACACCCTGTGGCAGCCGGGTACCGACCATGCCGGTATCGCCACCCAGATGCTGGTCGAGCGTCAACTCGAAGCCAAAGGTCAGAGCCGCCATGACCTGGGTCGCGAGAAATTCCTGGAAAAAGTCTGGGAATGGAAAGACCAGTCCGGTGGCAACATCAGCCGCCAGATTCGCCGCCTGGGCTCCTCGGTCGACTGGAGCCGTGAGCGCTTCACCATGGACGACGGCCTGTCGGAAGCGGTGAAAGAAGCTTTTGTGCGCCTGCATGAAGACGGCCTGATCTACCGCGGCAAGCGCCTGGTCAACTGGGATACCAAGCTGCACACGGCGATCTCCGACCTCGAAGTGGAAAACCACGACGAGAAGGGGCACCTGTGGAACCTGCGTTACCCGCTGGCTGACGGTGCCAAGACTGCCGACGGCAAGGACTACCTGATCGTTGCCACCACCCGTCCGGAAACCATGCTCGGTGACGCCGCCGTGGCCGTGAACCCCGAAGACGAGCGTTACAAGGCCCTGATCGGCAAGTTCGTCAAACTGCCGCTGGTTGGCCGCCGCATCCCGATCATCGGCGACGACTACTGCGACCCTGAATTCGGCACCGGCTGCGTGAAGATCACCCCGGCTCACGATTTCAATGACTACGAAGTCGGCAAGCGCCACAACCTGCCGCTGCTGAACATCTTCGACAAGAACGCCTTCGTATTGCCTGCCGCCCAGGTGTTCAACCTCGATGGCAGCGTCAACGAAACCATCGACGCCACCCTGCCCGCCCAGTACGCCGGTCTCGACCGCTTCATGGCACGCAAGCAGATCGTTGCCGATTTCGACGCTGCAGGCCTGCTGGTCAGCGTCGACGACCACGCCCTGAAAGTGCCGAAGGGCGACCGCTCCGGCACTGTCATCGAGCCGTGGCTGACCGACCAATGGTACGTCTCGACCAAACCGCTGGCTGAGCCGGCGATTGCCGCTGTCGAAGACGGCCGCATCCAGTTCGTGCCCAAACAGTACGAGAACATGTACTTCTCCTGGATGCGCGATATCCAGGACTGGTGCATCAGCCGCCAGCTGTGGTGGGGCCACCGTATTCCGGCCTGGTACGACGAGTCCGGCAAGGTCTACGTCGGCCGCAGCGAAGAAGAGGTCCGCGCCAAGCACAACCTCGCTGCCGACGTGGTCCTGAACCAGGACAACGACGTCCTCGACACCTGGTTCAGCTCGGGCCTGTGGACCTTCTCGACCCTGGGCTGGCCACAGCAGACTGAATTCCTCAAGACCTTCCACTCCACCGACGTGCTGGTCACCGGCTTCGACATCATTTTCTTCTGGGTCGCCCGGATGATCATGCTGACCATGCACCTGGTGAAGAACGAGGATGGCACCGCGCAAGTGCCGTTCAAGACGGTCTACGTCCATGGTCTGGTCCGCGACGGCCAGGGCCAGAAGATGTCCAAGTCCAAGGGCAACGTCCTTGACCCGCTGGACATCGTCGACGGCATCACCCTGGACGAGCTGCTGGAAAAACGCACCAGCGGCATGATGCAGCCAAAGCTGGCCGAGAAAATCGCCAAACAGACCAAGGCCGAGTTCCCCGAAGGCATCGCCAGCTACGGCACCGACGCCCTGCGCTTTACCTTCTGCTCGCTGGCGTCGACCGGTCGCGACATCAAGTTCGACATGGGTCGCGTCGAAGGCTATCGCAACTTCTGCAACAAGATCTGGAACGCCGCACGCTATGTGCTGGACAAGGGCGAAGACTGCGGCCAGAACGGCGAAGCCTACGAGCTGTCGCTGGCTGATCGCTGGATCATCTCCCAGTTACAGCGCACCGAAGCCGAAGTGACCCGCCAGCTGGAGCAGTTCCGCTTCGACCTGGCCGCCCAGGCGCTCTACGAGTTCATCTGGAACCAGTACTGCGACTGGTACCTGGAGCTGTCCAAGCCTGTGCTGTGGGACGAGAACGCCCCGGTCGAGCGTGCCCGCGGCACCCGTCGCACCCTGGTGCGCGTGCTGGAAGTGGCCCTGCGCCTGGCCCATCCGTTCATGCCGTTCATCACCGAAGAAATCTGGCAGCGCCTGGCGCCGCTGGCAGGTAGCACGGGCAAGACCATCATGCTGCAGCCGTGGCCTGTGGCCAACGAAAGCCGCATCGATGCGGCTGCCGAAGGCGACATCGAATGGCTCAAGGAGCTGATGCTCGGCGTGCGCAACATCCGCGGCGAGATGAACATCGGCCCGGGCAAGCCGCTGCAATTGTTCCTCAAGAACGCCAGCGCCGAAGACCAGCGCTGCCTGCAGGAAAACGAAGCGCTGCTGAAGAAGCTGGCGAAGATCGAATCCTTCACTGTGCTCGGCGAGCAGGACGAAGCACCACTGAGCGCCACCGCGCTGGTCGGTGACCTGCAAGTGCTGGTGCCGATGGCTGGGCTGATCGACAAGGACGCCGAACTGGCACGCCTGAACAAGGAAATCCAGCGTCTGCAAGGCGAAGTCCAGCGCGTGGGTGGCAAGCTGTCCAATGCCGCCTTTGTCGACAAGGCACCGCCTGCGGTGATCGACAAGGAACGCGCCAAGCTGGCCGAAGCCGAACAGGCCCTGGCCAACTTTACCGAGCAGCATGCGCGGATTGCCGCGCTGTAATACGCGCTAATCTCAGCGACGCTATCGCGGGTCAAGCCCGCTCCCACACTACTTTGTGGGAGCGGGCTTGACCCGCGATGCTTTCCACCGGAAAACGCGATGACCACAGCCAACAAACCGACCCTGCACCCACGCAACCGCCACCAGGGTCGCTACAACTTTCCTGAGCTGATCAAGAGCAGCCCCGAACTGGGCCAGTTCATGATCACCAATCCCCACGGCAAACCGAGCATCGACTTTGCCAACCCCGACGCCGTCCGGATGTTCAACCGCGCCCTGCTCAAGGCCCAGTACGGCATCCAGCACTGGGACATCCCTGCCGACTATCTGTGCCCACCGATTCCCGGTCGCGCTGACTACATCCACGTAGCGGCCGACCTGTTAGCCGATGAGAACAACGGCGAGGTCCCTCGCGGCGCCCAGGTGCGTGTTCTGGATATCGGTGTCGGTGCCAACTGCATCTACCCGCTGCTGGGCCATAGCGACTACCGCTGGCGCTTTCTCGGCTCGGACATCGACGCCACCGCCCTGGCCGCTGCCAAGGCCATCGTTCAGGCCAACGGCCTGGACAAAGCCATCAGCCTGCGCCAGCAAAGCAATCGCAAGCACATCCTGCTCGGTCTGCTCAAAGACGACGAACGTTACGACCTGACCCTGTGCAACCCGCCCTTCCACGCATCACGGGAAGAAGCCACCCGCGGCAGTCAGCGTAAGTGGCGCGCCCTGGGCAAAGCCGATCCCAAGCGCAAATTGCCTGTGTTGAACTTTGGTGGGCAGAACAACGAGCTCTGGTGCGAAGGCGGCGAAATCCGCTTTGTCAGCCAGCTGGTGGCAGAAAGTGCTGCGCTCGGTCGGCAGGTACTGTGGTTCACCTCACTGGTGTCCAAGGCGTCAAACCTGCCCGGCATCCAGGCCGCACTGAAGAAGGCCGGTGCGCAGGACCTGCGCATTGTCGAGATGGGCCAGGGACAGAAACAGAGCCGCATGGTCGCCTGGACGTTCCAGGATGCCAGTGCCCGCCAGGCTTGGCGGGCACAGCGCTGGGCCAGCAACAAGGCATAAAAAACCGCGTCTGGCTCACACCAGACGCGGCTTTTCGAGACTGTTTACAATTACTTGTTTACAGCATCGGTCAGCACTTTGGCTGGCACGAACTTGACGACTTTCTTGGCAGCGATTTCGATGGCAGCGCCAGTCGAAGGGTTGCGGCCGGTACGGGCAGGACGCTCGGTGATTTTCAGTTTGCCAATGCCTGGCAGAGTGATTTCGCTGCCATTTTCCAGTTGATCAGCAACGATCTGACCCAGTTGCTCCAGAGCGTTACGCGCGGTGGTTTTCGGCGCGTCGATAGCTTCGGCGATATCGGCGATCAGTTGGTCTTTGGTCAATGCCATGGTGGTGTTCCTTCCCTATCAAATTCAGTGAGTATGCAGAGTGCTACGTCAGTCATCGAGCCAGACCTGCGGGGTAACCGGCGGTCCGGGGTTACAGCCACGTCTAATCGTGTATGTAGATACGCAAAACGACGTTTGGTTCGACCTGACGCGAGCGGTCTGCCAGCAATGCGCCACACACGGGGCGCAAGACCGGGCAAAACTACCACAGGAATGGATAAATATCCGCTGCTGACAAGGCAAATGTGCAGGTTTTTCGGGGCTTTGCGCGAAAAAACGCAAAAAACTGAACAAAAAACGAACAACCGCCATTTCTGCCAACATCTGGCCGCTGAATCACCTCCGGGCTGAGGTACACTTGGCAACTTTGCAGCGCGGCCAGCACCGCCCATTTTCAACCGAGAATCCCATGCCGATCCGTCATTGCATCGTCCACCTGATCGACAAGAAACCCGATGGCAGCCCCGCAGTGCTGCACGCCCGCGACTCTGAACTGGCCGAGTCCAGTGCCATCGAAAACCTCCTGGCCGACCTCAACGACAGCTACAACGCCAAACAAGGCAAAGCCTGGGGCTTCTTCCATGCCGAGTCCGGCGCGCACCCGTTCAGCGGCTGGCTGAAAGAGTACCTGGAAGACGGCAGCACCTTCACCGCCTTCAGCCGTGTGGCGGTGGAGCATCTGCAAAAACTGATGGAAGAATCCAACCTGTCGGTTGGTGGTCACGTTCTGTTCGCCCACTACCAGCAAGGTATGACCGACTACCTGGCCATCGCCCTGCTGCACCATAGTGAAGGCGTGGCAGTGAATGCTGAACTGGACGTAACCCCATCCCGCCACCTGGACTTGGGCCAGTTGCACCTTGCCGCCCGGATCAACCTCTCCGAGTGGAAGAACAACAAGGCTTCAAAGCAGTACATTTCGTTCATCAAAGGCAAGAACGGCAAGAAAGTCTCGGAGTATTTCCGTGACTTCATCGGCTGCCAGGAAGGCGTCGACGGTCCGGGCGAAACCCGCACCCTACTCAAAGCGTTCAGCGATTTCGTCGAAAGCGAGGACCTGCCCGAAGAAGCCGCCCGGGAAAAGACCCAGACCCTGGTCGAGTACGCCACCAGCCAGACCAAGGCCGGTGAGCCGGTGACCCTGGAGGAACTTTCGGGGCTGATCGATGAGGACCGGCCACGGGCGTTCTACGAGCACATCCGCAACAAGGACTACGGCCTGTCGCCGGAGATTCCCGCCGACAAACGCACCCTGAACCAGTTCCGCCGCTTCACCGGTCGCGCCGAAGGCCTGTCGATCAGCTTCGAGGCGCACCTGCTGGGCTCGAAGATCGAATACGACGAAGAGGCCGGCACGCTGATCATCAAGGGCCTGCCGACGCAGCTGACCGATCAGCTCAAGCGTCGCAAGGACTGAGTCCCTGCCAGGAGGCCACCAGGGACTCCTTGGCGCTTTTGCGCAACCTCTTCACCAAGCGTTCCTGACGCAGTGCCTCGGCCTTGTCCGGCCAGGCTTCGACGTACACCAGCGCCACCGCCGGGCTGGTGCTGAAGTAGCGGGCGCCCTGGCCCTTCTGATGGGCCAGGAAACGTCGTTGTGGATTGTCACTGATCCCGCAATAGAGCGAACCATTGGCGGCACGCACCAGGTAGACATACCAGGGTTTGACGGGAGTATCGACGGCGGTTTCGGTCACAGTGCTGACTATCGGACGACAAAGCCCACAGCTTACCCGTTCAGCGACCGGCCTGAAACGCGCGCAAGCCTTGCAACGCCTGATGGCGAACCTTGCCCTGGACCATCGGCGTCCAGCCCAGCAACAGCCCCGTGGTACCCAGCGCCTGCCGCGTCCAGCGCCACAGGTCAAAGGTGTCGTGATGCTCGCTGATCTTGCCGTCGCGAAAGACAAAGCGCGCCTGGATGTCGTTGACTACCGTACGCCCGGTCTGGCTGAACAGGTAGGTGGCAACCCAATGGGCGCTGCCATTGCGCTCATCCGCACGCACGCTGTCGAAGGTCAGGGAAAAATCTTTGGCACGGGTGGCCAGCATCCGCCACATATCGCCGGCATCCTTGCCGCGCAAGATACCGAAGGCCGGGTCGCTAAAGACAATGTCATCGCTGTAGCAGGCAACCATCGCTTCGGCGTCCAGACGCTGGAAAGCCTGGTAGAAGCGAGTGATCAAAGCACTGTGAGCATCCATGAGGCGGGTCCGTTTCCGATGGAATAGACCCGCACCATAGTCCGCTCATGTGGCAAAAAGCTATGGGCATTTACCCGGAGAATACCGAGGTAACTACAATCGCGGGCCTCAAACCCGCTCGCTAACCACCTGCACATGCAGGTTACGCCCGGCCTTCAAGCCAAAACCGATGGCGCCGACACCCAGCACCGCAAAAATCCAGCCGACCGCATTCCAACCGCCGCTCAGGTCATGCACCAGCCCCACCGCAAACGGCCCCATGGATGCCAGGGTGTAACCGATGCCTTGGGCCATGCTCGACAGGTTGGCCGCCACATGGGCATCTTTGGAGCGCAACACGATCAGGGTCAGTGCCAGGGCAAAGGTCCCCCCCTGCCCCAGCCCGAGCACGATTGCCCAGCCCCACAGACCATCAAGCGGCGCGTACAGGCAGCCGAACAGGCCAGCCACCGCCAAAAGCATGACCACGACAATGGCCAGGCGCTGGTCCTTGCCGCGCGTCGCCAGCCAGGGTGCGCTGAGCGAGCTGATCAACTGCACGATCACCGAACCGGACAACACCAGGCCCGCCTGGGTCGGGGTCAATCCACGACCGATGAGAATCGACGGCAACCAGCCAAAGACGATGTAGGCCAGCGACGACTGCAACCCCATGTACAAGGTTACTTGCCAGGCCAACGGGTCGCGCAGCAGGCCCCGCACCCGATAAGCCACATGATGCGCACCGTGCCCCTGGCGCGCTTGCGGCAACCAGATCAACGCCGCCAGCAAGGCTGGTATCAGCCAGAAGCCCAGGCCCAGGGACCAACTGTCGCCCAAGCGTTCGCTCAGCGGTACCGTGGCCCCGGCGGCCATGGCGGCCCCGAGACACAGCGCCATGGTGTAGACCCCGGTCAAAGTACCGGCATGCTTGGGAAAGTCGCGTTTGACGATACCCGGCAGCAAGACCCCAATCACACCAATGCTGGCTCCGGCCATGATGCTGCCGATGAACACGCCAGTGCTGCCGAAAGCGCTGCGCACGGCGATGCCGACAGCCAAGGTCAGGAGGATGCCGAGGATCACCCGCTCGCTGCCAAAACGTCGCGCCAGGACCGGCGCCAAGGGGGCAAACAGGCCCAGGCAGAGCACCGGCAGGGTCGTCAGCAAACCGGCCTGAGAGGCCGTCAGGCCGAGGCTATCAGAGATTTGGCTGAGCAATGGCGCCATGCTCGACAGCGCCGGCCGCAAGTTCAGCGCCACCAGCACCAGGCCAAGTAGCAATAGCCAGGGCCGCGTGAGCAAAACCGGCTGTTGTTGCACCTGTTCGTCGTCGGCCTCGGCGTCGATCAGCAGCTCTTCCAGCTCCGGCCCATTGGCCGGCTGGGTGTTTCGGGCAGTGTCATGTGCCATGGCAGCCTCGCAAAGTCAGGATTCGTTGATCAGTGTCCGGCTCAGGGCCTTGGCCTTGTCCGAATCGCGTTGTTCGATAGCCTCGAGTATCTGTCCATGCAGGTCGAAGACCGACTGGCACCGCGGCGCATGACTCAGGTTGTGGTGCACAGTAGCGGCCACTACGCCGGAGAAATAGCGATACAGCTCGCTCAACGCCGGGTTGTGCGCAGCATCCACCAGACGTTGGTGGAAGAGCAGGTCGCAGCTTACGTAGAGCTCCAGATCATCGTGGAAATGCTCACTGCTGTGGGCCAGCGCTTCGCGCAAGCCTTGCAGGTCTTCTTCTGTGCGGCGTAACGCCGCCAGGCCGATGGCTTCGGCCTCGAGGATATGACGCGTTTCCCGCGCCTGTTCCAGATTGCAGCGGGACAACGCCTGGACGGCCTGCAGCGGGTCGACTGCGGTACGTAGATAGCTGCCGTCACCCTGGCGGACTTCGACCAGGCCACTGAAGGCCAACACGCGCATGGCTTCGCGCACGGTGTTGCGGCTAATGCCCAGCTCCGTAGCCAGCTCCGGCTCAGTTGGCAGGCGCTGACCCACCGCCCAGGCGCCATTGGCGATGCGCTGACGCAGTTGATCGACGGCCTGTTCGACCAGAGAACGTTTGATTAGCAAGGTCATCTGAGCTTACATCCAATCATCGGATGAATTTAGGAGAGAGAGAATACCCCCCTCAATTGTGTAAAAGCAATCGCGGGGCAAGCCCACTCTCACAGAGACTTGTGAGAGCGGGCTTGCCCCGCGATCAGGGGAGACGCGGAATCAGTTCAAAGCATCAAGCAATGCTTGATTCTGCTCCGGGGTTCCAATAGTGATACGCAAGAACTGAGCAATACGCGCTTGCTTGAAGTGACGCACGATCACCCCTTGCTCACGCAACTTGGCCGCCAGTTCGCCAGCATCCTGCTGCGGATGACGAGCGAAGATGAAGTTGGCCGCCGACGGCAGTACTTCGAAGCCACGGGCAGTGAGCTCAACCACCACCTTCTCGCGGCTGTCGATCACCTTGCGGCACGTCTCCTCGAAGTAGGCGCGATCCTGGAACGCTGCAGCCGCACCGACTATCGCCATGCGGTCCAGCGGATAGGAGTTGAAGCTGTTCTTGATTCGTTCAAGGGCTTCAATCAGGTCCGGGTGACCGACCGCCAGACCAACCCGTAGCCCCGCCAGCGAGCGCGACTTGGACAGGGTCTGGGTAACCAGCAGGTTGTCGTAGCGATCTACCAGGCTGATGGCCGTCTGCCCGCCGAAATCGATATAGGCCTCATCGACCACCACCACCGACTCCGGATTGGCCTTGAGCAGTTGCTCGATGGCCTCCAGCGCCAACAGGCAGCCGGTCGGGGCATTGGGGTTGGGGAAAATGATCCCGCCATTGGGCCTGGCGTAATCCTCGACACGAATCTGGAACTGCTCGTCCAGCGCCAGCGTCTCGTAAGGAATGCCATACAGGCCGCAATACACCGGATAGAAGCTGTAGCTGATATCCGGGAACAACAACGGCGCGCCGTGCTGGAACAAGCCGTGAAAAATGTGCGCCAGCACTTCGTCAGAACCGTTACCGAGGAACACCTGATTGCCCTTGACCCCGTAATAGTCCGCCACCGCCTGCTTGAGCAGGTCGCTGTTGGGATCGGGGTACAAACGCAGGTTATCGTTCAACTCGCCACGCATGGCCTCCAGCGCCTTGGGCGACGGGCCGTAGGGGTTCTCGTTGGTATTGAGCTTGACCAGCTTGGCCAGCTTCGGCTGCTCACCCGGGACGTAAGGCACCAGGTCCTTGACGAAGGGGCTCCAGAATTTACTCATGCTCAGTTCCCCTTCCTATCGGTAAGGATGCGGTATTCAGCGCTACGGGCGTGGGCGGTCAGCGATTCGCCACGGGCCAGGATCGACGCGGTGTGGCCCAGTTCCGACGCACCCTGCTCGGAGCAGAAGATGATCGACGAACGCTTCTGGAAGTCATAGACCCCCAACGGCGACGAGAAACGTGCGGTGCCGGAGGTCGGCAACACGTGGTTCGGACCTGCACAGTAGTCACCCAGGGCTTCGCTGGTGTGGCGGCCCATGAAGATCGCGCCGGCGTGGCGAATCTGCGGCAGCCAGGCCTGTGGGTCGGCCACCGACAGCTCCAGATGCTCGGGAGCGATGCGGTTGGCGACTTCCATGGCCTGCTGCATGTCACGCACCTGGATCAGCGCGCCACGACCATTGATCGAGGTCTTGATGATCTCGGCGCGCTCCATGGTCGGCAGCAGCTTGTCGATACTGGCAGCAACCTTGTCGAGGAATGCCGCATCGGGGCTGACCAGGATCGCCTGGGCATCTTCGTCGTGCTCAGCCTGGGAAAACAGGTCCATGGCAATCCAGTCCGGATCGGTCTGGCCGTCGCAGACCACGAGGATCTCCGAAGGTCCGGCAATCATGTCGATACCGACCTGGCCAAACACATGACGTTTGGCCGTGGCGACATAGATGTTGCCGGGGCCGACCACCTTGTCCACCTGCGGCACACTCTCGGTGCCATAGGCCAGCGCCGCTACCGCCTGGGCGCCGCCGATGGTGAACACCCGGTCAACGCCGGCAATGCAGGCGGCCGCGAGCACCAGCTCGTTGATCTCACCGCGCGGGGTAGGCACCACCATCACCACTTCAGCGACGCCGGCAACCTTGGCCGGAATCGCGTTCATCAGCACCGACGAAGGGTAGGACGCTTTGCCGCCCGGCACATACAGCCCGGCACGATCCAGCGGGGTGACCTTCTGGCCCAGCACAGTACCGTCAGCTTCGGTGTAGCTCCAGGAGTCCTGTTTCTGCCGCTCATGGTAGCTGCGCACGCGGTCGGCAGCCTTTTCCAGGGCTTCGCGCTGGGCTGGGGTGATACGCGTCAGGGCCAGCTCAAGGCGCTCGCGCCCGAGAATCAGGTCATTGATCGACTTGGCATCAACGCCATCGAAACGCTGGGTGAACTCCACCAGTGCCGCATCGCCGCGCTCACGCACAGCCTTGATGATGTCGAGCACACGCTGGTTGACCGCGTCGTCAGACACACTTTCCCAGCTCAACAGATGATCCAGATGTCGGGCGAAATCCGGGTCAGCGGCATTGAGTCGGGCAATTGCAGTGGACGTGGTCATAGCGAGGGCCTCAATAAATGGCGAATGCTCAGGTGCCCTAAGCTACCAGTCCATCCGCGCGGGCACCCGAGAAAATTGGCTATGACGCGGATAGACGGGCGCGACAGCGAAGGTCGCGCGCAGAGGTCAGCCGCGGTGTCGCGATTCGACAGCCTGGCGCAGGGTGTCGATCAGGCTCTGGATGCGCGCATGCTGCATCTTCATCGAAGCCTTGTTGACCACCAGCCGGGAGCTGATGGTGGCAATCAGTTCCTGGGGTTCCAGGCCATTGGCACGCAGGGTGTTACCCGTGTCGACAACGTCGATGATTTTGTCAGCCAGGCCGATCAGCGGCGCCAGTTCCATCGAGCCATACAACTTGATGATATCGACCTGACGGCCCTGTTCGGCATAGTAACGCTTGGCGACATTGACGAACTTGGTCGCCACGCGCAGACGGCCCTTGGGCTCAGCGGCGCCGATGGCACCGGCGGTCATCAGCTTGCACTGGGCAATCTGCAGGTCCAGCGGCTCGTAAAGGCCCTGGCCGCCGTACTCCATCAGCACGTCCTTGCCGGCCACACCGAGATCGGCGGCACCATGCTCGACGTAAGTCGGCACGTCGGTCGCCCGCACAATCAACAGGCGCACATCGTCCTGAGTCGTGGGGATGATCAGTTTGCGGCTTTTTTCCGGGTTCTCGGTCGGCACGATACCGGCTTGCGCCAGCAGCGGCAGGGTATCGTCGAGAATCCGACCTTTGGATAGCGCGATGGTCAACATGGGAAACGTCGGTCCTTATGCGGCTACAGCCGGCCGGGCCCGATGTGGCCCGACCGCATTCAATTCGGTGCAGCAATTGGCTGGCGCGTCCCTGCGCCGATTACAGACTAGCCCGGTACGCGACGGATCTTGGCGCCGAGCATCTGCAGTTTTTCTTCGATGCACTCGTAACCACGGTCGATGTGGTAGATGCGGTCGATCAGGGTGTCGCCTTCGGCTACCAGCGCCGAGAGTACCAGACTTGCCGACGCCCGCAGGTCGGTAGCCATTACTGGCGCGCCCTTGAGGGTTTTGGTGCCGGTGACGATGGCGGTGTTGCCTTCGACCTGGATATGGGCGCCCATGCGGTGCATTTCGTACACGTGCATGAAACGGTTTTCGAAGATCGTCTCGATCACTGCACCCGTGCCTTCGGCAATGGCGTTGAGCGAGATGAACTGCGCCTGCATGTCGGTCGGGAACGCCGGGTACGGGGCGGTACGCAGGTTGACGGCTTTTGGCCGCTTGCCGTGCATGTCCAGCTCGATCCAGTCTTCACCGGTAGTGACTTCAGCGCCAGCTTCCTTGAGTTTTTCAAGGACAGCTTCGAGGATGGTCGGATCGGTGTCCTTGACCTTGACCCGGCCACCGGTGACGGCAGCAGCGACGAGGTAAGTACCGGTTTCGATACGGTCCGGCATGACCCGATAGGTCGCCGAACCCAGGCGCTCGACGCCATCGATGGTGATGGTGTCGGTACCGGCACCCTGGACCTTGGCACCCATGGCGTTGAGGAAGTTGGCCAGATCGACCACTTCCGGCTCACGCGCGGCGTTCTGCAGCACGCTGCGGCCCTTGGCCAGGGCAGCGGCCATCATGATGTTCTCGGTGCCGGTGACACTGACGGTGTCGAAGAAGAAGTGCGCGCCACGCAGGCCGCCTTCAGGGGCCTTGGCCTTGATGTAGCCGCCTTCGACCTCGATTTTTGCGCCCATGGCTTCAAGACCACGGATGTGCAGGTCGACCGGACGCGAACCGATGGCGCAACCGCCAGGCAACGCCACTTCGGCTTCGCCAAAGCGGGCAACCATCGGGCCCAGCACCAGGATCGAGGCGCGCATGGTCTTGACCAGCTCGTACGGCGCGACCAGGGTCTTGATGGTGCGCGGATCGATTTCTACCGAGAGCTTCTCGTCGATCACAGGCTCGATGCCCATGCGCCCGAACAGCTCGATCATGGTGGTGATGTCATGCAGGTGCGGCAAGTTGCCGACCGTGACCGGACCATCGCAAAGCAGAGTTGCGGCAAGAATCGGCAGAGCCGCGTTCTTGGCACCGGAAATGCGGATTTCGCCATCAAGACGAACGCCGCCAGTAATAATCAGTTTGTCCATTTCTGTCTCGCCGCCAATTTAGGCTCAGTTGCGCTCAGCCCAGGCTGCGCTGCTGAAAAATTTCATGGTTACCGCATGGATGCTGCCATCAACGATCCACGGATTAAGATGAGCATAGATCTGCTGCTGACGCTTGACCGGGCTCAGGGCCGCCAACTCGTCGCTGATCACGTTCAACTGGAAGTTACAGCCTTCGCCTTCAACTTCGACCCGGGTTCCCGGCAACTTTTCTTCAAGGAAGTTCTTAACTTCTACGGCCTGCATGCTCAACCTCAATCGGCGCCCTGTGCGCGCGGGTCGGCCATCATACAAAAAAGCCCCTCGCCTGCGAACCCCGTAAACGGAGACTCTGACAGAGGGGCCAGTCGCTGGCTGGTGGTCATTGACCGGCCAGCACCTCGTCGAGGTCATAAACCTCGGCGATTTCACGCATGTCCTGAGGCATCGCGCGAACCTCGACGGCCTTGCCGGCCGCCTTGCCATCGCGCATGAACGCCAGCAACAGGGACAAGCCGACGCTGCTGGATTTCTCCACCTTCGAGCAGTCGAGCACCAGATCTGCAGCCTTGCACGCCGCGATCAAGGCTTTGCCTTCCTTGCGCAAGCCAGGCCCGCTGCGGTAGTCGAGCACCCCGGCCAGGTTCAACACGCCTGGCTCGCTCATGGTCACGGCACTGTCGGTCATTGCGCTTGCTTCTCGGTTTCTTGCTCGGCGGTTTCCTTGGCCTTGGCCACTTCGCCAGCCCAACCGTCGATGGTCTTGTCCAGGTCGTTGCCATTGCGGCTCATGGCGTCAGCAAACTGGTCACGGAACAGCTTGCCGATGTTGATGCCATTGACGATGACGTTACGCACTTTCCATTCGCCATTGAGCTTGGTCATGGTGTAAGACACCGGGTAAACGGCACCGTTGTTGCCCTTGACCGTCATGTCGACACTGGCGCGATCATCACCATCCGGCTTGACATTCCCTACGGTGATACCCTGGTTGTTGTACTCAAGCAGGGCATTGCCATAGAACTGCATCAGGCTGCGCTTGAAGTTCTCCTGGAAGCGCTGCATCTGCTCCGGGGTGGCCTTGCGCGAATACTTGACGGTCATGATGCTTTTGGAAATGCCATCGGCATCGACAACCGGACCCAGGTTGGCATTGAGGGCGTCGTAGAACGCACTCGGGTTGGCTTTGTATTGCTCCTTGTTGGCCTTCAGATCAGCCAGCAACTGAGTGGTGGTCTTCTCGATCACTTCTTTGGGTGACTGGGCAGCAGCGCTGGCCATCAACGGCAGCGCCGCCAACAACACCAGCACGCCGCGTCGCAGGATAGAAATCATGGAAACTCCTTATTTAGCTTCTTTGCCAACGGTATTGAGCAGGAACTTGCCAATCAGATCTTCCAGCACCAGCGCCGACTGGGTGTCATGAATGGTCGCACCATCCTTGAGCACCGCCTCTTCCCCGCCCACACTGATACCGATGTACTTCTCGCCGAGCAACCCAGCGGTGAGGATAGATGCAGTGGAGTCGGTAGGCAGATTATCTACGCGTTTTTCCAGTTGCAGCGTCACCCGACCGGTGTAGGTGTCACGATCCAGATCGATGGCCGCGACCTTGCCGATGGTCACACCGGCCATGGTCACTTTGGCTCTGACCGTCAAACCGGCGATATTGTCGAAGTATGCGTAAACTTTATAGGTATCGCTGCTCGGGCTCGCCGACAGGCCACTGACACGCAGGGCCAGCAGGATCAGCGCCAGGATCCCGGCCAGGAGGAACAGGCCGACACCGATTTCCAGGGTGCGGTTTTGCATCAGAAATCTCCAAACATCAAGGCGGTCAGAATAAAGTCCAGACCCAGGACTGCCAATGAGGCATAGACCACGGTCTTGGTAGTGGCACGACTGATCCCCTCTGAAGTGGGCTCGCAGTCATAGCCTTGGAATACGGCAATCCAGGTAACGACAAAGGCAAACACCAGGCTTTTGATCACGCCATTGAGTACATCGTCGGTGAACGACACGCTGCTCTGCATGTTCGCCCAGAACGAGCCCTCATAGACGCCCAGCCAGTCCACTGCCACCCAGGACCCACCCCAGATGCCGACCACGCTGAAGATCAGTGCCAGCAACGGCAGCGAGATAAACCCGGCCCACAGCCGTGGGGCAACGATGTACTTGAGCGGATCGACACCGATCATTTCCAGGCTGGACAGTTGCTCGGTGGACTTCATGTTGCCGATTTCGGCAGTCAGCGCGGAACCGGCACGCCCAGCGAACAGCAGCGCAGTGACCACCGGCCCCAGTTCACGCAGCAAGGTCAGGGCAACCATCTGCCCAACCGCCTGCTCCGAGCCGTATTTGGTCAGGATGCTGAAACCCTGCAGGGCCAGCACCATGCCGATGAAGACCCCGGAAACGACAATGATCGCCAGCGACAACACGCCAACCGAATAGAGTTGTTTGACCAGCAGCTGAAAACCTCCGCCGGTACCACTGCGCCCGACCAGAGAATGCAGCAGGAACAAAAAGGAGCGACCGAGCACGGCCAGCACGTCGATGGCCGAACGGCCAAAGCGACGAATACGTTCGAGCAAGGATTTTCTGCGCATCAACGCTTCCCCAGAAGATCGGCGCGGTAATCCGGCGCAGGAAAGTGAAAGGGTACCGGGCCGTCCGGGTCGCCTTTCATGAATTGGCGAATGCGCGGGTTATCGGAACCCATCAACTCGTCCGGCGTGCCCTGGCCAAGCACCTGGCCATCGCCGACCACATAGATGTAGTCGGCAATACTGGCGGTTTCGGCCAAGTCGTGGGACACCACAATGCTGGTGATGCCCAGGGCATCGTTGAGCAGACGGATCAGGCGCACCAGAACGCCCATGGCGATAGGGTCCTGACCGACGAAGGGCTCGTCGTACATAAGTATCTGCGGGTCCAGGGCGATGGCCCGAGCCAGGGCAACACGGCGCTTCATGCCCCCGGACAGCTCGTCGGGCATCAGCTCGATGGCACCGCGCAGGCCGACGGCCTGCAGCTTCATCAGAACGATGTCACGGATTATTTCGTCGGACAGCTGGGTATGCACCCGTAGCGGAAACGCCACGTTTTCGAACACGTCAAGATCAGTGAACAGCGCACCGCTCTGGAACAACACGCCCATCTGCTTGCGCGCATCGAACAGATCGCTGCGCGACAGCGTCGGCAGGTTCTGCCCGGCAACCCAGACCTCGCCGCTGGCCGGGCGCAACTGTGCGCCCATCAGACGCAGCAGTGTGGTCTTGCCGCACCCGGAAGGCCCCATGATGCCGGTGACCTTGCCGCGGGGAATGCGTATATCGACATTATTGAAGATGCTGCGCGAACCGCGCTTGAAGGACACGCCCTTCAACTCGACCGCGTAGGCGTTATCAACGCTCATCTAGACTCCTTGCGATGCAGCCTTCTCACTCAGACGCGCGCCCCCTTCATGGAGGCACGCACGCCCTGAGCGGGCCGAACAGACGGCGAACTATACCATCGCTCATAGCGCTGCCCCAAGGCCACAGCAGCGCTTGTTCAGCTAGGGTTAAGGTTGGTCAGTGACTGTGTGACAATCACAAGGTGAGGGTTTTGCGCATTACCGCTATAATCGCCGCCTTTTCATCAGGCAACCCGATTTTCGACATGAGCCAATCCAGCGACCTGATCCAATCCGCGCAACGCACCATCCGTTTCGAACTCGAGGCGGTTGAGGGCTTGCTAGCCCACATCGACGCCGATTTCGTCAAGGCATGCGAGCTGATCCTGGCCAGCAAGGGCCGGGTGGTGGTGGTCGGCATGGGCAAGTCAGGGCATATCGGCAACAAGATTGCCGCGACCCTGGCCAGCACCGGTACGCCGTCGTTCTTCGTCCATCCGGCCGAAGCCAGTCATGGCGACATGGGCATGATCACGCGCGACGATGTCATTCTGGCCCTGTCCAACTCCGGATCGACTGCCGAGATCGTCACCCTGCTGCCGTTGATCAAACGCCTGGGCATCCAGCTGATCAGCCTGACCGGTAACCCGGATTCGCCGCTGGCCAAGGCCGCCGAGGTCAACCTGGATGCGCGCGTCGCCCAGGAAGCCTGCCCGCTGAACCTGGCACCGACCTCCTCGACCACGGCTGCGCTGGTACTGGGCGACGCCTTGGCCATTGCCTTGCTCGAGGCGCGCGGTTTCACCGCTGAAGACTTCGCTTTCTCCCACCCCGGTGGCGCCTTGGGCCGTCGCCTGCTGTTGAAAGTCGAGAATGTCATGCACGCAGGCGAAGAACTGCCTCAGGTGCAGCGCGGGACCCTGCTCAAAGACGCGCTTCTTGAAATGTCTCGCAAAGGTTTGGGGATGACCGTGGTCCTCGAAGCCGACGGACGGTTGGCCGGGATCTTCACCGACGGTGACTTGCGCCGCAGCCTGGATCGCAATATCGATGTGCACACCACCCTGATCGAAGACGTCATGACCGTGCATGGCAAGACGGCCCGCGCCGAGATGCTCGCCGCTGAAGCCCTGAAAATCATGGAAGACCACAAGATCAGCGCCCTGGTGGTGATCGACAAGGACGAGCGCCCGGTTGGCGCCCTGAACATGCACGACCTGTTGCGTGCGGGAGTGATGTAAATGAGCCAGGACCTGCTCCAGCGTGGCAAGGCCATCAAGCTTGCCGTGTTCGACGTTGACGGCGTACTGACCGACGGCCGTTTGTATTTCCTCGAAGATGGCAGTGAATTCAAGACCTTCAACACCCTCGATGGCCAGGGCATCAAGATGCTCATGGCTTCGGGCGTGACTACGGCAATCATCAGCGGACGCAAAACCCCGGTAGTCGAGCGCCGGGCCAAGAATCTCGGCATCCCGCACCTGTATCAAGGGCGTGAAGATAAATTGGTGGTGTTGGACGAACTTCTTCACCAACTCAACCTAAGCTATGAACAGGTCGCCTATCTGGGCGACGACCTGCCTGACCTGCCGGTGATCCGCCGGGTGGGCCTGGGCATGGCCGTGGCCAACGCCGCAGCCTTCGTCCGCGAGCACGCCCACGGGATCACCAATGCCCGTGGCGGTGAAGGCGCAGCCCGCGAATTCTGCGAATTGATCCTGCAAGCCCAGGGCAATCTCGACGCGGCCAACGCCCATTACCTGTAGAGCGACACATGTTCAGTAAAAAAATCCGCACCATTGCGCTGTTCAGTGTGATTGCCGCCTTGCTGGTGGCGGTCGGCTACTGGAACATCGGCCCCGAGAGCTTCCTCGACAAACCGGTGGCCCGCGTCGACAACAACGCTATTGACTACTACGCCACCAATGCAAGCAGCGTGCAGTTCCTGCCAGATGGCAAGATGCAGTACGAGATGACCGCCGACAAGGTCGAACACCTCAAGGTCAGCGAAGTGACCCTGCTGACCAAGCCGGACCTGCAGCTGTACCGCGGCACGACCTACCCCTGGCATGTGCAGAGCGCAAAAGGCGAGGTCAACCCCGATGGCAGCGAAGTGGAATTGATCGACTCGGTACGGGTTGCCCGCACTGATGAAAAGAACCGCACCATGATCATTACCAGCAGTCGCATGACAGTATTCCCGCAGAAGCAATATGCGCAAACCGAGCAAGCCGTTAGAATCGACGGCGCCGGTGGCGTCACTACGGGCAATGGAATGAAAGCGTATTTGAAAGACGGCAGGATGGACCTGCTGTCCAACGTAAGAGGACAGTATGAGGCTCGTTAAAACCCTCCCCTTTTTGCTCAGCCTGAGCGCAGCACTGGGAAGCGCGAGCGCCTGGGCCCTGCCGAACGACCGTGACCAGCCTATTCGCATCCAGGCCGACAACGCGCATCTGGATGACAAGAAAGGTGTTGCCACCTACACCGGCGACGTCATCATCACCCAGGGGTCGATGATGATCAAAGGCAACACCGTGACCATCACTCGCGCCGACTCCGGCGACATCGACGTGGTGACCTCGGTGGGCAACCTGGCCTACTTCGAACAGCAGCAGAGCGCCGCCAAGCCAGACAAGATGCAAGGCTATGCCGTGACCATCCAGTACCAGGCACAAAAAGACCTGGTGGTACTGACTGACCGCGCCAAGGTGATCAACGAGGGCAACACCACCGAAGGCGAGAAGATCGTCTACAACACCAAGTCCCAGGTAGCGACCGCAGGTCGTGGCGGCAACGTGAGCACGCCGCGCCAGCGTATCGACATGGTGATCCAGCCGAAGAAGAAGGCCGAGTAAATGGCAACCCTCAAAGCCCAGCACCTGGCCAAGAGCTACAAGAGTCGACAAGTGGTCCGCGACGTCAGCCTGTCCATCGACAGCGGCCAGATCGTCGGCCTGCTCGGCCCTAACGGCGCCGGCAAGACCACCTGCTTCTACATGATCGTTGGCTTGGTCCAGGCCGATCAGGGCCGCGTCCTGATCGACGACCTGGATGTCAGCCACCAGCCAATGCACGGCCGCGCCCGTGCCGGCATCGGCTACCTGCCCCAGGAAGCATCGATCTTTCGCAAGCTTTCGGTTGCCGACAACATCATGGCGATCCTCGAGACGCGCAAGGACCTCGACACCGCCGGGCGTCGCAAGGAGCTGGAAAGCCTGTTGCAGGAGTTTCACATCAGCCACATTCGCGACAACCTAGGCATGAGCCTTTCCGGTGGCGAACGTCGCCGCGTGGAGATCGCTCGTGCCCTGGCCACCGCACCGAAATTCATCCTGCTTGATGAACCCTTTGCCGGTGTCGACCCGATTTCGGTCGGCGACATCAAGCAGATCATCCATCACCTCAAGGCCAAGGGCATCGGTGTACTGATCACCGACCACAACGTCCGTGAGACCCTGGATATCTGCGAAACCGCTTACATCGTCAACGATGGCCAACTGATTGCCGAAGGCGATGCAGAGACCATCCTGGCCAACAACCTGGTCAAAGAGGTGTACTTGGGCCACGAGTTCCGCTTGTAAGTTCGAGGCGACACAGCGTTTGCCATGGGCTGCTGACCCGGTGAAATCCGGCTTATATTGTTACAGCACCCTAGGCAAACGCTCCAACTTCAGGCATATAATTTGCTTAAAGTTGGCGCTTCGGTGCCCTTGTAGTGGATGGCGCCTGTGCGCCGGCGAAAAAGGTGTTAAGCCCCTGCCATGAAACCATCGCTCGTCCTAAGAATGGGCCAGCAACTGACGATGACCCCGCAGTTGCAACAGGCTATCCGACTACTCCAGCTTTCTACCCTGGACCTCCAGCAGGAAATCCAGGAAGCGCTGGAATCGAACCCGATGCTCGAACGTCAGGAAGAAGGCGACGACTTCGACAACAGCGACCCGATGGCGGACAACGCCGAAAGCAAGCCTGCCGCCGAAGTCCAGGACACCAGTTTCCAGGAAACCACACCGACTGTGGACAGCCTGGAAGAAGGCGAATGGAACGAGCGCATTCCCAACGAGCTACCTGTCGATACGGCCTGGGAAGACATCTACCAGACCAGCGCCAGCAGCCTGCCCAGCAACGATGATGACGAGTGGGACTTCACCACCCGCACGTCGGCTGGCGAAAGCCTGCAAAGCCACCTGCTCTGGCAGCTGAACCTGGCGCCGATGTCCGACACCGATCGGCTGATCGCGGTAACCCTGATCGACTGCATCAACAACCAGGGCTACCTCGACGAAACCCTCGAAGAAGTCTGCGAGTCCTTCGACCCCGAGCTGGATATCGAGCTCGACGAAGTCGAAGCCGTTCTGCATCGCATCCAGCAATTCGAACCTGCCGGCATCGGCGCCCGCAACCTCAGCGAGTGCCTGTTGCTGCAACTGCGCCAACTACCCGCCCAGACCCCGTGGATGGCCGAAGCCCAGCGCCTGGTCCGCGATTACATCGACCTGCTCGGCAGCCGTGACTACAGCCAGCTGATGCGGCGGATGAAGCTCAAGGAAGACGAACTGCGCCAGGTCATCGAGCTGGTCCAGAGCCTCAACCCGCGCCCTGGCTCACAGATCGAGTCCAGCGAGGCCGAATACGTGGTCCCCGACGTGATTGTGCGCAAGGACAACGAACGCTGGCTGGTCGAGCTCAACCAGGAAGCAGTGCCGCGCCTGCGGGTCAATCCGCAGTACGCCGGTTTCGTCCGCCGCGCCGACACCAGCGCCGACAACACCTTCATGCGCAACCAGTTGCAGGAGGCCCGCTGGTTCATCAAGAGCCTGCAGAGCCGCAACGAAACCCTGATGAAGGTCGCCACCCAGATCGTCGAACACCAGCGTGGTTTCCTCGACCACGGCGACGAAGCGATGAAGCCGCTGGTATTGCACGACATCGCCGAGGCGGTGGGCATGCACGAGTCGACTATTTCCCGGGTCACCACTCAGAAATACATGCATACACCCCGGGGCATTTACGAGCTGAAGTACTTTTTCTCCAGCCACGTCAGCACCTCCGAAGGTGGTGAATGCTCGTCCACAGCGATTCGCGCGATCATCAAAAAACTGGTTGCAGCGGAAAATCAGAAAAAGCCATTGAGTGACAGCAAGATCGCTGGTTTACTGGAGGCACAAGGCATCCAGGTAGCCCGTCGCACCGTCGCCAAGTACCGCGAGTCCCTCGGCATTGCACCGTCGAGCGAGCGCAAGCGACTGATGTAGCCCCTGAGATCGCCACAGCAGTTCAGTGGCAGGCGCAATACCTGCCTCTTATGCACGGGCAACAAAGGAGAAGCTGTATGCAAGTCAATATCAGTGGACAGCATGTAGAAGTCACCCAGCCGCTGCGCGAGTACGTCGAACAGAAACTGAAACGTCTGGAGGGGCACTTCGACAAGATTACCAATGTGACGGTAATCATGAAGGTCGAGAAGCTGCAGCAGAAGATTGAAGCGACGCTGTTTATTCCCGGCGGCGAAGTGGTTGCAAATGCCGAACACACAGACATGTATGCAGCGATTGATGCCTTGACCGACAAGCTCGACCGCCAACTAAAAAAACACAAGGAAAAACAGCAAAGCCTGCTGCAAGGTGCAGCGGCCCGCTGATCCCCCTCATCCATGATCCGACTTGAAACTATCCTGACCCCCGGCCGCTCCCTGGTGAACGTGCCGGGAGGCAGTAAAAAGCGCGCGCTTGAACAGATTGCCAATCTGATCGGCAAAGAAGTACCCGACCTGGAAACCCAGGACGTGTTCGAAGCCTTGATTGCCCGAGAAAAACTGGGCTCAACCGGCTTCGGCAATGGTATTGCCATCCCTCACTGCCGCCTCAAGGGCTGCAAGGAACCGGTCAGCGCACTGTTGCACCTGGACGCACCTATCGACTTCGACGCCATCGATGGCGCACCGGTCGACCTGCTGTTCGTATTGCTGGTCCCGGAAGCTGCCACCGATGCTCACCTGGAGCTGCTGCGCCAGATTGCCAGCATGCTCGACAGCAAGGACGTACGCGACAAGCTGCGTGCGGCCGCCAGCAACGACGCGCTGTACCAGGTCGTTCTGGACGTACAGAACGGACACTGAACATGCGCTTGATCATCGTTAGCGGCCGATCCGGCTCCGGCAAGAGCACTGCCCTCGCAGTCCTGGAGGACAACGGTTACTACTGCATCGACAACCTGCCCGCCGGGTTGCTGCCACAGTTGGCCGAAAATGCCCTGATCAACACCGAGCTGATGCAACCCAAAGTGGCTGTATCGATCGATGCACGCAACCTGCCCAGCCATCTGATACGCTTCCCCGAGCTGCTGGAAGATGCCCGCAGCCGGCATATCCAGTGTGACGTGCTGTACCTGGACGCCGATGAAGAGACCCTGCTCAAGCGTTTCTCGGAAACCCGCAGGCGCCACCCCCTGACCAACGCCAATCGTTCGCTGGCCGAAGCGATCAAGGTCGAGACCGACCTGCTGGGGCCTATCGCCGACCTCGCCGACCTGAAGATCGACACCACCAAGCTGAACCTCTACCAGTTGCGTGACGCGGTCAAGTTGCGCCTACTTAACCAGCCAGAGCCCGGAACCGCGTTCCTGGTCGAATCCTTCGGCTTCAAGCGCGGCATGCCGGTGGACGCCGACCTGGTGTTCGACGTGCGCTGCCTGCCCAATCCTTACTGGAAGCCGGAGTTGCGCGAGCATTCCGGCCTGGAGCAGCCGGTCATCGATTACCTGGCAGCCCAGCCCGATGCCGAAGAAATGTTCCAGGACATCTCCAGCTACCTGCTCAAATGGTTGCCACGCTTTGCCGCCAGCAACCGCGCTTATGTGACCATTGCCATTGGCTGTACCGGTGGACACCACCGTTCGGTTTACCTGACCGAACGCCTGGGCCAGTTGCTGCAGCAATCCTTGAAGAATGTCCAGGTTCGCCACCGCGACCTCTAGCCCACAGGACCACCGCCGCGATGCCCGCTCGTGAAATCACCATCATCAACAAGCTGGGGCTACACGCCCGGGCTGCGGCAAAGTTTGTCGGCGTGGCCGGACGCTTCCCTTGCACTGTGCGCGTAGGTCGGGCGCCTGACAAATTGATTGACGGCAAGAGCATCATGGCGGTGATGATGCTGGCGGCAGGTAAAGGCACCCAGGTGCATCTGCACACCGAAGGCGAGCAGCAGGACGAAGCACTGAACGCACTGATCGAGCTGATCAACAACTACTTCGACGAGGGCGAGTAACCGCCCCCGCTTCCCGCTCAAGACAGCGCAGTATCCATCACCATCATCAGACAGAAGCCGACGCACAGCCCCAGGCTGGCCAAGCGATGATGGCCGTTACTGCGCGATTCAGGAATGATCTCCTGAGTCACCACCAGCAGCATAGCCCCGGCCGCGCAGGCCAAGCCCAGTGGCAACAACAATTCGGCCACGCTCACCAGCCAGGCACAGATCATGGCCGCCACCGGCTCGACCAGCCCAGATGCCGCTGCAATGGCAAAAGCCTTGAACCGCGCCATACCGGCCCCGGCCAGTACCAGGGCAATGACCAGGCCTTCGGGCACATCCTGCAAGGCAATACCCATAGCCAGACTGTCCGCATCCGCCATTCCAGCACCCGCCGACACCCCGATGGCCATGCCTTCTGGAATGTTGTGGGCGATGATGGCGATGACGAATACCCAGATCCGCGCGGCAATCACCGGTTGCTGGGCACTGCCCACCAATGCCAATGGCGAGGCTCCCGAGATCTTGAGATCGACCAGGTACAGGCAAAAGGCGCCGAACAACAAACCGAAACTGATCAGCACGCCCGCGCCCCATTGACCCAGACCAATAGCCTGAGCTGCGTCTAGTCCTGGAATGACCAGGGAAAACGCCGTTGCCGCCAGCATCACCCCGGCACCGAAACCCAGCAAGGTATCAGCCAACGCTGCTGGCATGCCGCGGATCACCAGCACCGGCACAGCGCCTAGCGCTGCCCCCAGTGCACACAGGGCACCTCCTTCGAGCGCACGCATCATGCGGGGCTCGAGGTCTAGCCAGGCGAATCCCTGCGCTACCAGCAAGATGCAACCAACCAGCAGCAACAGGGTACCCAGCGCCAGGCGAAACAGACGCACGCCGCTTATGGACATCACATCCGTACGCATACCGGAACGACTCACGCCAGGGCGGCTACATAACGGCGCTCTACCTCGGACCAGTCGATCACGTTATAGAAGGCATTGATGTATTCAGGGCGACGGTTCTGGTACAGCAGGTAGTACGCATGCTCCCAAACATCCAGACCAAGAATCGGCGTGTTGCCGTTCATCAGCGGGCTGTCCTGGTTGCCACTGCTCTCTACCAGCAGTTTCTTTCCCGCTGTCACGCTCAGCCAGGCCCAACCGCTGCCAAAACGGCTCAATGCAGCCTTGGTGAAGGCGTCCTTGAAGGCCTCAAAGCCCCCCAGGTGCTCATCGATAGCCTTGGCAACCGTGCCCTGGGGCTGACCACCGCCCTTGGGCGACATCACTGTCCAGAACAGTGAGTGATTGGCGTGGCCACCACCCTGGTTGATTACGGCGGCCTGCAATTGCGGGGGCAACTGCTTGACCGCGGCCACCAGCTGTTCCACCGGCCACTCAGCCCACTCGGTGCCCTCGACGGCCGCATTGAGGTTATTGATGTAGGTCTGGTGGTGCTTGCTGTGGTGAATTTGCATGGTCTGGGTATCGATGTGCGGTTCCAGCGCATCGTATGCGTAAGGCAATGCAGGCAAGGTGTGAGACATTCTCAGTGGGTTCCGTAGTGATGTGCTGAGGACCCGACGCTTTCCTGACCGGCATTAACAACCGGTTGCGGGCCATGACTATGGAGCAGACGTTCAGTTCGCGGGTACTGGCCGTACTCACTGATGAAATTCAGTAACTCGGTGTAGGTTTTGCCGCTGTGACGCAGCGCCGCTTCGCGCAGCGCTGGCGTCAGGCGTGGGTCCTGCATGGCCTGCAACAGCCGCTGATGAATGGCGCAGAGGTACTCCGCGCTCTCCTGAGGCTGGTTCAAACGCAAGTGCAGGTCGGCCAGGTTGTGGTGAGCGATCACACACACGGACACCGCTTCATCGGCGTCATGCCAGCGCTCGAACAACACCTGGGCCAGGGCCAGGGCCTGCAGATACAACTCGCGGGCATCGACCAGTTCGCTCTGGTCGAACAGGCGATTGGCAATTTCGGTGGTACGTTTCCAGTGCTGCATGACAAACCTCCAGTGCGATATCAGATACCGCCAGCAGTGAGCTTTTCCGGATCGAGCAGCACTTCCAGCTGGCTGCGCGGCAAGTCGGTGTGCTCCAGAGCCACGTCGATGATGGGCCGGCCTTGTTTGTAGGCAGTTTTGGCGATCTCCGCGGCTTTCTGGTAGCCGATGATCGGGTTCAGCGCCGTCACCAGAATCGGGTTACGCGCCAGCGCTTCCTTGAGCTTGGATTCGTTGACCTTGAAGCTGGCGATCGCCTTGTCGGCCAGCAAGCGGCTGACATTGGCCATCAATTCGATGCTGCTCAACAGGTTCTGAGCGATGACTGGCAGCATCACGTTGAGTTCGAAATTGCCCGACTGCCCGGCCACGGCGATAGTCGCGTCGTTGCCGATGACCTGGGCGGCAACCATGGCAGTGGCTTCCGGGATCACCGGGTTGACCTTGCCGGGCATGATGGAGGAGCCAGGCTGCAGGCCTTCCAGCTCGATTTCGCCCAGGCCCGCCAGGGGGCCGGAGTTCATCCAGCGCAAATCGTTGGCAATCTTCATCAAGACCACAGCGGTGGTCTTGAGCTGGCCAGACAAGGCCACCGCAGTATCCTGGGAGCCGATCAGGGCAAACAGATTCTGTCCGGGTGTAAACGCTACCTTGGTCAGTTCACTGAGTTGCTGGCTGAAACGCGTGGCGAACTCGGGGTGTGCGTTGATGCCAGTACCCACTGCAGTCCCGCCCTGGGCCAGTGCTTGCAGCGCTGGCAAGGTCGACTCGAGGTGGCCGAGGGCCGCTTTGATCTGCGCCGCCCAACCGCCCAGCACCTGGCTCATACGCACCGGCATGGCATCCATCAGGTGGGTACGACCGGTCTTGATGAACGGATGCACGGCTTCGGCCTTGTGCTCGATTACCTGGACCAGATGTTTGAGAGACGGCAGCAGTTGCTCATGCAAGGCCAGGGCGGCACTGACATGGATGGTGGTGGGGATGATGTCGTTACTGCTTTGCCCGCAGTTGACGTGATCGTTCGGGTTGACCGTGTCGCCAAGAATGCGGCTTGCCAGGGTGGCAATCACTTCGTTGGCGTTCATGTTCGAGCTGGTGCCGGAGCCGGTCTGGAAGATATCCACCGGGAAGTGCTGGATGAAATCGCCGGCCAACAGTTGCTCGACCGCTTTGACGATGGCCGTGCCCTGCCCTTCTTGCAGTTGTTTGAGTTCGATGTTGGCCTTGGCCGCAGCGGCCTTGGCCAACAGTAGTGCACGAATGAACTGAGTCGGCATGCGCTGCTGGCTGATCGGAAAGTTGTTCACCGCGCGCTGGGTCTGAGCGCCATACAGGGCCTCGGTCGGTACCTGCAGTTCACCCATGCTGTCACGCTCGATACGGGTATTACTCATCATCAAGTCCTTGCATCAGTTCAGTGAAAGAAATCGAAGGCAGTAGCGTGCAGTTCGCCAGTTGCAGGGCGAGAGGCTGCCAACGCTGGCCGTGCTCACCACCGTCGAGCTTGCGCAGCTGCAACAGCGGCTTCCAGGCCTGGTCCAGGCACAGGCAGCGCCAATGCCAGGGCAGCATGCGGTCGCAGGCAGTGTCCAGGAGCAGGCGGAATGAGGTCAGGGCGACGGTCCAGGCCGAGGTTTCGGTGCAGCACACCAAATAGCGGCCCTCGGCCAGGTAGTGCTCGATCAAGCGCGGTTCGTCCGGCTCCAGCGCACAACGGATACGGCGGCTGAGCCAGCGCCAGTTTTCGAGGTAGGGCAATTCGTGAAAGACGGGTTTCATGAACATCATCGCCTGATAATGATATTCATTATTAAGTGATAATTATAATCAGTTCAAGTAGAAAAAGAAGAAAAAAAAAAGCCCGACACATGGCCGGGCTTCCCGCTCCTACAGAAATCAGCTACCCGCCACTGTCATCCGCTCGATCAATACCGAGCCGGTGTGAATGTTGCTGCGGGTTTCCAGGTCATTACCGATCGCGACAATCTGCTGGAACATGTCCTTCATATTGCCGGCGATTGTCACCTCCTGGACGGCGAACTGAATCTCGCCATTTTCCACCCAGTACCCCGCAGCACCGCGGGAATAGTCGCCGGTCACCATGTTCAAACCATGGCCCATCAGCTCAGTGACCAATAGCCCGCGGCCCATGCGCCGGATCAGCGCAGCCTGATCTTCAACCCCGTGGGTCACGTACAGGTTGTGCACGCCACCGGCATTGGCGGTGCTCGGCAGGCCAAGCTTGCGCCCGGAGTAGGTCCCCAGTACATAGGACACCAACTCGCCTTTTTCAACGAACGGTTTAGCGTAGGTCGCCAGACCATCGCCATCGAATGCCGCACTGCCCAGAGCACGCATGAGATGCGGGCGCTCATCCAGGGTCAACCAGCTGGGAAACAGGCGCTGGCCCATCGCGCCATCGAGGAACGACGACTTGCGGTACAGGTTGCCGCCCGAGATCGCCGACAGGAAACTGCCGAACAGCCCCCCGGCCAGCTCCGCGGAAAACAGCACCGGCACCTCGCAGGTCGGCACCGGCCGCGCGCCCAGACGACTGGCCGCCCGTTGTGCGGCGCGCTGGCCGATGCTGCGCGGATCGGCCAGCAATTCGCCCTGACGATTGACGTCATACCAGTAGTCGCGCTGCATCTGCCCATCGGCTTCGGCGATCATCACGCAGCTCAGGCTGTGACGGGTCGACGCGTAGCCACCGATAAAGCCGTTGCTGTTGCCATACACACGGCAGCCCTGATGGGTATTGAGCGTGGTGCCATCGGCGTTCGTGATCCGCGCATCGGCATCGAATGCCGCGGCCTCACACGCCAGCGCCTTCTCGATAGCCTGCTCGGGAGTGATGTCCCAGGCGTGATACAGATCGAAGTCAGGCAGATCACGGGCCATCAAGGCCGGATCGGCAAGCCCCGCACAATCATCCTCGGAGGTGTGCCTGGCAATCGCCAGGGCCGCCGCGACGGTCTCGCGAATGGCCTCGCTGCCGCTGGCCGAGGTACTGGCCGAACCTTTGCGCTGGCCGACATACAGGGTGATACCAAAACCCTGGTCGCGGTTGAACTCCACGGTTTCCACTTCACGCTGACGTACCGAGGTCGACAACCCCTGCTCCAGCGAAACTGCCACTTCACAGGCGCTGGCCCCCTGGCGCTTGGCTTCGGCGATGATCTGTTCGACCTGCTCCTGCAACGCCGGCAGGGCCTGTGGACCTACGCTCTGGACTGCATTCATGGTTTTCTCCACTCAAATTCTGCGTTCGGCACGGGTCAATCTACGACCGGGCCGGACAAGCGGCCCCCGACTGGTTATCATGGCGGCGATTCTCAGCGGACTGCCCCCATGGTTGATTCTTACGACACCGCCTTTGACGGCGAAAAAAGCAAAACCCAGATCAAGCGCGAGATGCAGGCGCTGGTCGATATGGGCGAGCGCCTCACCACGCTCAAGCCCGACACCCTGGCTAAACTGCCGTTGACCGACGAACTGCGCGCGGCCCTGGAAGAGCACAAGAAGCACACGGCAAACGAAGCGAAAAGGCGTCATAGATCATTCATCGGCAAGCTGATGCGTGACCAGGACATTGACGCGATCACTGCGCTTCTTGACCAGCTCGACGCCTCCTCGCGCCAGTACAACGAGCGTTTCCACGGCCTCGAACGCTGGCGCGACCGGCTGATCGACGGCACCGACGAAGTCCTGGAGAAATTCGTCCAGGAGTATCCGCAAGCCGACCGCCAGCAGCTGCGCTCGCTGATCCGCCAGGCCCAGCATGAGCTGAAAACCAACAAGCCGCCTAGCGCCAGCCGTAAGATCTTCAAGTACATTCGCACCCTGGACGAAGTTCAACGCGGCCTGCGTTGAGCCTCGCGACCGGGCAGGCGCCCTGCCCGCCCGGTTTCAACTTCATGCGCCCGTGCCACCGACGGTGATCGCATCGATCTTCAGGGTCGGCTGGCCCACGCCAACCGGCACCGACTGACCATCCTTGCCACAGGTTCCCACACCACTGTCCAGGGACAGGTCGTTCCCTACCATCGACACCCGGCTCATGGCTTCCGGACCGTTGCCGATCAAGGTCGCGCCCTTGACCGGTGCTGTGATTTTGCCGTCTTCGATCAGGTAGGCTTCGCTGGTGGAGAAGACAAACTTGCCACTGGTGATATCCACCTGGCCACCGCCCAGGTTGGCACAGTAGATACCGCGCTTGACCGACTTAATGATTTCTTGCGGATCGCTTTCCCCGGCACGCATGTAGGTGTTGGTCATGCGTGGCATTGGCAGGTGCGCGTAAGACTCGCGGCGACCGTTGCCGGTAACTGCCATGCCCATCAGTCGGGCGTTGAGCTTGTCCTGCATGTAGCCCTTGAGAATGCCGTTCTCGATCAGCGTGGTGCATTCGGTTGGCGTGCCTTCGTCATCCACGCTCAACGAGCCGCGGCGACCTTCCAGGGTGCCATCATCGACGATGGTGCACAGGCTGGAGGCAACCTTCTCGCCCATGTGGCCACTGTAGGCCGAGCTGCCCTTACGGCTGAAGTCACCTTCCAGGCCATGGCCCACCGCCTCGTGCAGCAATACGCCGGACCAACCGGAGCCGAGGACCACCGGCAAGGTGCCAGCCGGTGCCGGAATCGCCTCCAGATTGACCAGCGCCTGGCGCAAGGCCTCACGGGCAAAACCCATGACCCGTTCGTCGGTGAAATAGCGATAGTCGGTTCGACCGCCACCACCATGGCCGCCGCGCTCACGCCGACCGTTCTGCTCGACAATCACACTGACGTTGAAACGCACCAGCGGACGTACATCCGCGGCCAGGCTGCCATCGGCAGCGGCAATCAGGATGCGCTCCCAGACCCCGGCCATGCTCACGGTGACTTGCTGGATACGCGGATCCAGGGCACGCGTGGCCGCATCGACACGCTTGAGCAGCTCGACCTTCTCGGCCCGGCTGATCACTTCAAGCGGGTTGTCGGCGCCATAGAGCTGGGTGACATCCTGGCTCTTGAAAGCCTGGACACTGCCATTCTGCCCGGCGCGGGAAATCGAACGGGCGGCACGGGCAGCCGAGGTCAGGGCTTCAAGGTTGATGGCGTTGCTGTAGGCAAAACCGGTCTTCTCGCCGGACTGGGCACGTACGCCCACGCCTTGGTCGAGGTTGAAACTGCCTTCTTTGACAATCCCGTCTTCGAGTGCCCAGGACTCGGAAATCTGCCCCTGGAAATACAGGTCGGCGGCATCGATGCCCGGCCCGGCCAACTCACCCAGCACTGACTGCAGGCTGTCGAGGGTCAGTCCCCCCGGCGCCAGCAGGTGCTCGCTGACAGTGGATAGCATCTCACTCATAGTCACTCCGAGGTGTGCGCAGGCCGCAAGGCGTCCTGCGAGAAAAAGCGCCGGTGCAAGGCCACCGGCATCCGCGCCCGAATGGACGCCTGTTCGCTGCTGTCGCGTTCGCACAGCAGCACGGCCTCGCCGCTGGCCTGTTCGGCGACAATACGCCCCCAGGGATCAACGATCGCCGCATGACCGTAAGTTTCCCGTGGCCCCGGGTGGGTACCGCCCTGAGCGGCGGCCAGAACATAACACTGGGTTTCAATCGCCCGGGCGCGAATCAGCACTTCCCAATGCGCCGCCCCGGTCACGGCAGTGAACGCTGCAGGGGCACTGATCAGTTCGGCCCCGGCAGCGCGCAAGGCGCTGTACAGCTCCGGAAAGCGCAAGTCATAGCATACGCTCAAGCCCAGACGTCCGACCGGGGTATCCGCGACCACCACCTGGCTGCCATGGGCATAGTCATCAGACTCGCGATAGCGTCCGCGGTTGTCAGCCACATCGACATCGAACAGGTGCAGCTTGTCGTAGCGCGCAACGGTTTCGCCATGCTCATCGATCAACAACGAACAAGCATGGGACTTGGCCTCAGGCTGTCCGGCCGGCGGCAAGGGCAAGGTACCAGCCACCACCCATAACCTGAGGTCGCGGGCGGTCTGTTTCAACCAAGGCAATATCGGCCCCTCGCCCAGCGCCTCGGCACGACCGATGGCGGCGCTGTCGCGACGGCCCATGGCGGCGAAATTTTCAGGCAACACGGCCAGGCGCGCACCGCCTTTAGCTGCCTGCTCAAGCAACCGCCGAACCTGCTCCAGGTTGGCCGGGATATTGCTCTGGCTGACCATCTGGATCACTGCTGACTTCATTGGCGCTCCCGAGGTTACTTGTTGAACGGTTTGATAAAGCTGATTTTAGGCTCTTTCCACGGACCTTCGACGCGATAGTGCACGCTGGCATAACGCGCCACTCGGTCACCCAACAGGCGATCGACCAGGAACAATGCACCGCCGACTGCTGGTGCGCCGACAATCAAGGCCGCCAGCGGCAGGTTGTTGGTCACTGGCAAGGTCACCTGCAGGTTGGCATCCACTCGGTCACGCACCATGTCCAGGGTACCGTCGAGTTCGAAATTGCTCGACGGTCCAGTCACGGTGATCGGCTCGCGGGTTACATAAACGCCTTCGCTGGCCACCAGCAGACCTTTGACCCGGTCGTAGCTCAAACCCTTGTCGAACAGGTCGGAGAAGTCCAGGCGCAAACGCCGGCCAATGGAGTTGAAATTGAGCAGACCAAACACCCGTAGCGCCTGGGCGCCACCTTCGACTTCAACAAACTGGCCTTTACGCAAGGCAGCATCGAGGCTGCCGGAGAGCCGCCCAAGGCTGACCCAGGCTGGCGATCCTGGCCAACGCGCGTCGACATCCATACGAAAATCGCGACTGGTGACAGTCGGGGCAAAATTCCAGGCTTTGAGCACGTCGGCCAGGTTCTTGCCCTCAATGCGCCCCTTGTACCAACTGCCACTGGCCCCTGGTGCGCCCTCCCAAGCGCCATTGCCGTCAATCTGCAGGCCCTTGAGGTTGAGGTCCAGATCATTCAGGGCGATACCCTTGGCGGTCGCACGCACCTTGAGCGCTGCGCTGCCGAGCAAGTCATCGCCACGGTACAACTTGTCGATACTGAGGTCGATGGAAGGAATCTTGCGCGGATCGATCGCAGCCATCGGGTCGGGTGCGTTGGGCACGATCACCTCAGCCGGATCTTGTGGCGGCAGGTGAATGGTCTGCAAGTTCACCACCAGCGGCGCGCCCTTGGCGTCAGGCAGACGCGCGTTGCCGATGACCTCCTTGCTGTCCAGGCGCAACACCCAGTTGTTCGGGTTGCGCACCAGACGTACCACCGCCTGGTTCAGTTCAAGGCCGACGCCCTTGAGCCGAGCAATGCTCAGGTCAACACCGCGCAAAAGCTGGCGGGCACTGCCGCCTGGGTCATTGCCGGCCAGACTGTCCATTTGCTGCTGCCAGGGCGCAAGGTCCAGTTCAGCCAGTTTTCCGCGTACCTGTACACCCTGAGCGCTTGGCAGTTGCGCATTGCCACTGCCAAACACCAGTTCGCCACGCCCCTGGTCGAGCTTGTCCATGGGCGCGGCATAGAGCATGTTGGCGACATCGGCATAACGGAAATTGAACCGTCGTTCAGGCCCTTGCAGGGTCATGCCAAACTGACTGTTGCGGGTTTCCTCGGCCGTCTTGCCGAACGGCGCAGGCAGATTGACGGCCAGACCCTTGAGGCTGGAGTCGACTTTGAGCCCATTATCACGGCTACCCAGGTTGAGCTGCAGTTGAAACGGCAGCTCTCCGGATAGCGGCAAGGCCTGCTTGACCTGCAGCCATTGGGTCAGGGCCGAAAGTGTCACCTGGCCCTTGGCTTCAACCCGCGTTTGCAGCTCATCGGGCTTGCCCTCGGCAAAGATCTGCGCGGTAAACGGCTTGTCGAATAGCCGCGCACTGATGTTCTGGCCGCTGAGCCCCTTGCCGTAGTCGAAGCGGAACGCGCCCTTGAGTTTATTCAGTTCAAGTACCGGAGCGGCAATCTTCAGGCGCGCATCGCTGGTGTCGAAATCCACCACCACTTGCGGTTGTTGACCCTTGGCCAAGGGGATGTCGAGCTTGAGCTTGCCCTTGAGGCTACCCTGACCTTCCCAGCCCGCGAACAGTGCGGCAGTACTGATCGGCGCTTCCTGGAGGATTTTCATACCATCGCCCAGACCACCGGCGAATGCCCCCTCCAGGTACATGTGGCTGTGTAGACCACTGGCGACGTGGGGAATGTTGACCTGCACATCGCTGACCTGGGTATCGAGCAATTGCCCGCGCTTGGCATTGACTCGAACGCCATCGTCGTCGATATACACGTCACCATCAACCTGCTGCACCTGCGGCCAGCCTGGCTGGAAGTCCAGCGCGGCATCATGGACCTTGAAGAACAGGCTGATGCTGCGTGCCTGCTCGGAAGCACCGTGGTTGAGCGAGCCCTGGTACTGGAAATAGCCTTCGTCGACCGCGCCCTTGAGAATGGCGGTGCGCAACCATTCATCCAGCGCCGAACTGAGGACCTCGGGCAGGTACTTGGCGGTGTAGCGACCATCGCCGTCGACCAGGCCGACACGCAAGTCCATGTAATCTTCACGGGCATCATCGAACAGCAGGCGGATAAGGAAGTCACCGGCAATCTTGCCCTCCTCGCCCAGCACCTTCAGGTAGGGTGCAATAAGCGTGAAGCCGTCCTGATCCAGGCGCCAGGTCAGGCGCGCATTGGCTTTCTGGTAGTTCCAGGGTTTGGCGAAAATCGGGTACAGATGAAGCATGAAAGCGTCAGTGTCCAGGCGCAATTCGCCATGGCCCAGGTCACCGCTGATGCTACCACTGACGTTCCCCGCCGCCGGCGCACCGTGATAGGCACTGAAGCCCACCCGTTCGAGATTGGCGGCAAAATTCAGGCGCTGATCCCCGGTGGCCTTGGGCCGAATATCCAACTGGACATTGCGTAGGCTGCCTTTGACCTTCAGCCCCTGGACCACGGCCATGACCTTCTCTGGCAAGGGCACCAACGACTCGATCAGCGGCGTGAGCGGCGTCAGGTCCAGACGATCGGCCTGGACCTTCCAGGTTTCTTCGCCCGCCTCACTGGCTGCGCTCTGGTTCAGTTGCAGGTGCGACTCCCAGCGGGTCTTGCCCAGGCTCATGGCCAGCGAATCGAACTGCACATCAAAACCCTGTTCCCGGCGCTGGAACCAGCCATTAAGAGCAAGGTTTTCCACCTTGGCCTCTTCACGACCGGCATACGCGCCGCGCAATTGCGGTGCATTCAGGCGAACCACGGTGCTTTGCAGCTGGCCCTTGCTCCAGTTCAGCCAGAACTCACCCCCGGCTTTAAGCTCCTTTGCCTGCCATTGCCCCAGCAACCGCGGCGGCAACCAGCGTGCCCAGTCGCTCTGGGGCAAGCTGAGGTAGGCATCAAGCTGACCATCACGCCAGTGCGCCGGACGCACGCGGCTACGCACACTCATGGCCACGGGCTGACCGTCGGGCAAGGTCAGGCGCACATCCAGACGCTGGCGAATGCTACCGGTTTGCAAGCCGAGGTTGACGTAAGTAAGGGTCATCGGATCGCGCTGGAACGGCTCGAGGGTGACCTGACTATCGAGCACGGTGATCTTCGACACCGTTTGCATGCGCTCCAGCAACTGTTGCGGATCCAGCGGCTGGTCATCGGTTTTCGGTAGACCGTCGAGGGTCCAGGCGCCCTGCTCATCTTCATGCAGGCTCAGGTGCAGGCCACCCACTTCCAGGTTAGCCAGGCGCAGCCGACGCTCGCTCAGGCTGGCCCACAGATCCGGCACCACCTTGACCCCGTCCAGGCGTAACGCCGAGCCTCCCTCGCCAACCTGGATATCGTTTACCACCAGCACCGGCGCCAGGCCGCTCCAGCGCCCCTCCAGGCTACCGATGTGCACAGGCAAGCCCAAGGCCTTTTCGGCTTTGTCTTCGACTTCGGCGCGGTATTCGGCCACCAGCGGCACCAGTTGCCGGCCAAGGCTGACATACAGCGCCATCAGCACAGCCAGCAAGGCACAGATCCCCAGGCCCCAGCGGGTCATCGCGCCCAGAACGCGGATCAGACGTTCCATGGCAATGGCCCTCCAACTCGAGCCTTAACTATGACCGCAACCGGGCGCTTTGCCAGCCCTTGCAGCAGCCCGATGCATTCAGACCTCAGAGCAGCACCACATCGTATTGTTCCTGGGAGTACATCGACTCGACCTGAAAACGAATGGTTCGGCCGATGAAGGTCTCAAGCTCGGCCACATTGCCCGACTCTTCATCCAGCAGCCTATCCACCACTTTCTGATTAGCCAGCACTCTATAACCTTCAGCCTCGTAGGCACGGGCTTCGCGCAGGATTTCGCGGAAAATCTCGTAACAAACTGTCTCCGGGGTTTTCAGCTTGCCGCGCCCCTGGCAGCAAAGGCAGGGCTCGCACAGCACCTGCTCAAGGCTTTCCCGGGTACGCTTGCGCGTCATCTGCACCAGACCGAGTTCGGTAATACCGATGATGTTGGTCTTGGCGTGGTCGCGTTCGAGCTGCTTTTCCAGGGTCCGCAGCACCTGGCGCTGGTGCTCCTCATCTTCCATGTCGATGAAGTCGATGATGATGATGCCGCCGATATTGCGCAGGCGCAGTTGCCGGGCAATCGCGGTGGCCGCTTCCAGGTTGGTCTTGAAGATCGTCTCTTCCAGATTGCGGTGGCCAACAAACGCCCCGGTGTTGACGTCGATGGTGGTCATCGCTTCCGCCGGATCGACCACCAGGTAGCCTCCGGACTTGAGTGGCACCTTGCGGTCCAGCGCACGCTGGATCTCGTCTTCCACGCCATAAAGATCGAAGATCGGTCGTTCGCCCGGGTAGTGCTCAAGGCGGTCGGCGATTTCCGGCATCAGTTCGCCGACGAACTGCGTGGTTTTTTGGAAAGTTTCCCGAGAGTCGATGCGAATCTTCTCGATTTTCGGGTTGACCAGGTCGCGCAAGGTACGCAAGGCCAGGCCCAGGTCCTCGTAGATTTCCGTTGGCGCGCCGACCGTCTTGATCTGGGCACCGATCTGATCCCAGAGCCTGCGCAGGTAACGAATGTCCATGAGGATTTCATCGGCGCCCGCGCCCTCGGCCGCGGTACGCAGGATAAAGCCGCCGGCATCCTCGATGTTTTCCTCGGCGACGCAGTCGGTAACCACCTGTTTGAGGCGTTCCCGTTCGGCTTCGTCTTCGATCTTCAGGGAAATACCGACATGACTGGTACGCGGCATGTACACCAGGTAACGCGAAGGAATCGACAATTGGGTCGTCAGCCGCGCGCCTTTGGAACCTATGGGGTCCTTGGTGACCTGCACCACCAGACTCTGGCCTTCATGCACCAGGGCGCTGATGCTCTCCACCGAGGAGCCTTCGCGCTGGGAGATTTCCGAGGCGTGGATAAAGGCTGCGCGGTCCAGGCCGATGTCGACGAACGCTGCCTGCATCCCTGGCAACACGCGAACCACCTTGCCCTTGTAGATGTTGCCGACAATCCCGCGCCGCTGGGTACGCTCAACATGCACTTCCTGAAGAACACCGTTCTCCACCACCGCCACGCGTGATTCCATCGGTGTGATATTGATCAGAATCTCTTCACTCATGGCTGGCTCTCGTCAAAGGACTTCAGTAATGATGGATCGCTCACGGGCGACTGGCTAGCAGCGCTCTTGTCTGTCCTCGCTCAACGGGCCGACAGCGGTTGCCAACAGGGAATGGCGAATTGTCCCAGCAACTCGGCGGTTTCGCTCAGCGGCAAACCAACCACTGCCGAATAGCTGCCTTCGATACGCTGCACGAACACCGCACCCAGACCCTGGATGGCATAGGCGCCGGCTTTATCCAGCGGCTCGCCGCTGGCCCAGTAGGCTTGTGCTTCCTGGGTAGAAATCTGCCGCAAGCGTACCTGGCTGACGACGCATACGCTCAGGCAGCGCTGCTGATCGGCGACCGCAACGGCCGTGAGCACCTGATGCTCACGGCCCGACAGCAAGGCCAGCATGGCCAGAGCATCGTCACGACCGACAGGTTTGCCAAGGATCCGCCCATCGAGCACCACAGCAGTGTCAGCCCCCAGCACCGCCAGGGGCGCACTCGCATCAAGGGGCAGCAGCGCGGCCAGTCCGGCGTTTGCCTTGGCCCGCGCCAGGCGCTCGACGTAAGCCGGCGCGGCTTCATCGGGCAGCGGGCTTTCGTCGACCGAGGCGCTGAGCGTCGTGAAAGGAATGCCGATCTGGGTCAGCAATTCCCGACGGCGGGGTGAACCGGAGGCCAGGTACAGCGGGGTCATCGTGACTTCTCCCTGTCAACGTCGGGAAGCGGGCTCAGTTGATGCTCAGGCGCAAACGCAGCCCGCGCAGGGCGAAGCTGATCCACGGCCAGAGCAAGGCGCTGATGACCGCCGACCAGATCAGCGCCAGAGTCGGCAGGCGGTTTCCGGTCAGGGCGCTCAGCCATAGCTGCACCAGCTGGGCAAGACCGAAGATCACCAGGATCACCAGGCTTTGCTGCCACATCGGGAACATCCGCAGGCGTTGTTGCAAGGTCAACACCAGGAAGGTGATCAGGGTCAGCACCAGGGCGTTCTGCCCCAGCAACGTGCCGTACAGCACGTCCTCGGCCAGGCCCAGGACAAAGGCCGTGGTCATGCCGATCTTGTGCGGCAGGGCCAGGGTCCAGAAAGCCAGGAGCAAGGCCAACCACATGGGCCGCAAGACTTCCATGAACTGCGGCAACGGCGAAACGCTGAGCAGCAGGCCAAGCACGAAAGTCAGCCAGACTACCCAGCCGTTTCGGCTGCGTGTACTCACCATCAGTGTCTCTCCCGGGAAGGGGTCGGGGCAGTGCCGCTGGCTGCAGCCGGGGTTGCCGTGGGTACAGCCAGCGGCGGCGCAGCAGGTGCTTGGCCGGCGTTGGCGGACGTTACCGGAGCAGTACCGGGGGGGGGCGCCGCAGTGGCTGCAGCTGCGCCAGGCGGTGTTGCCTCGGCATTGCCAGGCAACCCCTGACGATCGGCAGCCTCCTGGGCCATGGCGGCATCAGTGGCACGCTGCTCGGGGGTACGGCTGTCGGTGAACACCAGCAACAGGTAACGGCTGCGATTGAGTGCGGCAGTAGGAATCGCCCGGACAATGGCAAACGGCTGACCGGAGTCGTGAATCACTTCTTTGACCGTGGCCACCGGGTAACCGGCCGGGAACCGCTGCCCCAGGCCCGAGCTGACCAGCAGGTCGCCTTCCTTGATGTCCGCCGTATCGGCGACATGGCGCAGCTCCAGGCGCTCGGGGTTGCCCGTGCCGCTGGCAATCGCCCGCAGGCCGTTGCGGTTGACCTGTACCGGAATGCTGTGGGTGGTGTCGGTCAGCAGCAAAACCCGCGCGGTATAGGGCATCAGCTCGACCACCTGCCCCATCAGGCCGCGGGCGTCGAGCACCGGCTGGCCAAGGACCACGCCATCGCGCTCGCCCTTGTTGATCAGGATACGGTGCGTAAACGGGTTGGGGTCAACACCGATCAGTTCGGCGACCTCGACCTTCTCATTGACCAATGCCGACGAATTGAGCAGCTCGCGCAGGCGCACGTTCTGCTCGGTCAGGGCGGCCAGTTTTTGCACGCGCCCTTGCATCAGCAAGGCTTCGGTCTTGAGTTTTTCGTTCTCGGCGATCAGCTCTGTGCGGCTGCCGAACTGGCTGGCGATACCCTGCCACAGGCTCTGCGGCAAGTCGGTGATGTGATAGGACTCCATCAGCACCAGCCCCATCTGGCTGCGTACCGGTTTGAGCAGGGTGAAGCGCGCATCGACCACCATCAGAGTGATCGACAGCACAACCAGCACCAGCAGGCGCACGCCCAGCGAAGGGCCCTTGGCGAAAAGCGGTTTAATAAGCCGCTCCTCGTGGACGACGATTCAAGAGGTCATTCATACGGCAACGCACCGGCCTGCTTGTGGATTGACGGAAAATGACGCCCACACGGACGTCAGCCCAGCACATACAGGTAGCACTGCGGGCACTACCTGTAAACCGGGCGGCATGTTTGCTGCAGCCAGCTTACTCGCTGGAGAGCAGGTCCATGGTGTGTTTGTCCATCATTTCCAGGGCGCGGCCACCGCCACGGGCAACACAGGTCAGCGGGTCTTCGGCGACGATCACCGGCAGGCCGGTTTCCTGGGCCAGCAGCTTGTCCAGGTCGCGCAGCAGGGCGCCACCACCGGTCAGCACCAGGCCGCGCTCGGCGATGTCCGAAGCCAGCTCCGGTGGCGATTGTTCCAGGGCGCTCTTGACCGCCTGAACGATAGTCGCCAGGGATTCCTGCAGTGCTTCAAGCACTTCGTTGGAATTGAGGGTGAAGGCACGCGGCACGCCCTCGGCCAGGTTACGGCCGCGAACATCGACTTCACGCACTTCACCACCTGGATAGGCAGTACCGATTTCCTGCTTGATGCGCTCGGCGGTGGATTCGCCGATCAGACTGCCGTAGTTACGGCGCACGTAGGTCACGATCGCTTCGTCGAAGCGGTCACCACCGACACGGACGGATTCGGCATAAACCACGCCATTGAGGGAGATCAGTGCGATTTCAGTGGTACCACCACCGATGTCGACGACCATCGAACCACGGGCTTCCTCGACTGGCAGGCCGGCACCGATAGCGGCAGCCATCGGCTCTTCGATCAGGAACACTTCGCGGGCACCGGCGCCCAGCGCCGATTCACGAATGGCGCGACGCTCGACCTGGGTCGATTTACACGGCACACAAATCAGTACCCGCGGGCTTGGCTGCAGGAAGCTATTCTCGTGCACCTTGTTGATGAAGTACTGCAGCATTTTTTCGCAAACGCTGAAGTCGGCGATCACGCCGTCTTTCATCGGACGAATGGCAGCAATGTTGCCGGGTGTACGGCCCAGCATGCGCTTGGCTTCGGTACCTACCGCGACGACACTTTTCTGGTTGCCGTGAGTACGAATGGCCACAACCGAGGGCTCATTCAGGACGATACCGCGCTCACGCACGTAAATAAGGGTGTTGGCAGTGCCCAGGTCGATGGAAAGATCGCTGGAAAACATGCCACGCAGTTTCTTGAACATGGGAAAGTGACCCTAGGCAACGCGTGGGTAAAAAAGTGCGGCAAACTCTAACAACGGCGGGGATTTTGGGCAAGGCGCCAATATGTTAAATTGGTAGTTTTCCGAGCAAGCCAGCGCACAATCGCGGCCTTATGACCGTAAATCTGCCAGCATGTTCCTCTATCGCGGACCAAATCCGTTTTTTGTTTTCCCAGGAGATCCCCATGGCGCTTGAACGCTGCGACGTGGAAAAGATCGCTCATCTGGCCCGACTGGGCCTGAATGAAGCCGATCTGCCACGCACTACCGATGCCCTGAACAGTATTCTGGGACTGGTCGACCAGATGCAAGCAGTCGACACCACTGGCATAGAGCCACTGGCGCACCCGCTGGAAGCCAATCAGCGCCTTCGCGCTGATGTAGTAACAGAAAGTAACCATCGCGACAGTTACCAGGCCATCGCCCCGGCGACGGAAAACGGCCTGTACCTGGTTCCGAAAGTCATCGAGTAAGGGAATAGAGCCTGCCATGCATCAACTGACCCTGGCCGAGATCGCCCGCGGACTCGCCGACAAGAGTTTCTCCTCCGAAGAGCTGACCCGCACCTTGCTGGCGCGAATCAACCAGCTCGACCCGCAACTCAACAGCTTCATCAGCATCACCGAAGAGCTGGCCATCAGCCAGGCCCGCGCCGCCGACGCACGTCGCGCCGCCGGTGAGAACGGCCCCCTGCTCGGCGCCCCGATCGCCCACAAGGACCTGTTCTGCACCCAGGGCATCCGCACCAGCTGCGGTTCGAAGATGCTCGACAACTTCAAGGCGCCGTATGACGCCACCGTGGTCAGCAAACTGGCCGAAGCCGGCGCGGTGACCCTGGGCAAGACCAACATGGACGAGTTCGCCATGGGTTCTGCCAACGAGAGCAGCTACTACGGCGCGGTAAAAAACCCGTGGAACCTGGAACACGTTCCAGGTGGTTCTTCAGGTGGTTCAGCGGCGGCCGTTGCGGCGCGCCTGCTGCCAGCGGCCACGGCCACCGACACGGGTGGCTCGATTCGCCAGCCAGCGGCGCTGACCAGCCTGACCGGGCTGAAACCGACCTATGGCCGTGTTTCGCGCTGGGGCATGATCGCCTACGCTTCGAGCCTCGACCAGGGCGGCCCACTCGCCCGCACTGCCGAAGACTGCGCGCTGATGCTGCAAGGCATGGCCGGTTTCGACGCCAAGGACTCCACCAGCATCGATGAGCCGGTGCCGGACTACAGCGCCAGCCTCAACGGCTCGCTCGAAGGCCTGCGCATCGGTCTGCCGAAGGAATACTTCGGCGCCGGTCTCGACCCACGCATCGCCGACCTGGTCCAGGCCAGCGTCAAGGAGCTGGAAAAGCTCGGCGCCGTGGTCAAGGAAATCAGTCTACCGAACATGCAGCACGCGATTCCGGCCTACTACGTGATCGCCCCGGCCGAAGCCTCATCCAACCTGTCGCGTTTCGACGGCGTGCGTTTCGGCCACCGCTGCGAGAACCCGGTCGACCTCACCGACCTGTACAAGCGCTCCCGTGGCGAAGGCTTCGGTATCGAAGTTCAGCGCCGGATCATGGTCGGTGCCTATGCCCTGTCGGCCGGTTACTACGACGCCTACTACCTGCAGGCGCAGAAGATTCGCCGCCTGATCAAGAACGACTTCATGGCCGCCTTCAACGACGTCGACGTGATTCTCGGCCCGACCACGCCAAACCTGGCCTGGAAGATCGGCGCCAAGAACAACGACCCGGTCGCAGAATACCTGGAGGACGTCTACACCATTACCGCCAACCTGGCGGGCCTGCCGGGCCTGTCGATGCCGGCCGGTTTTGTCGATGGTCTGCCGGTTGGCGTGCAACTGCTCGCCCCGTATTTCCAGGAAGGCCGCCTGCTCAACGTCGCGCACCGCTATCAGCAAGTGACTGATTGGCATACTCGCGCACCTACCGGCTTCTGAGGGATCACCACATGCAATGGGAAGTTGTCATCGGGCTGGAGATTCATACCCAGCTCGCCACCCAGTCGAAGATTTTCTCCGGCAGCGCCACCACCTTCGGTTCCGAGCCGAACACCCAGGCCAGCCTGATCGACCTGGGCATGCCCGGCGTGCTGCCGGTGCTCAACCAGGAAGCGGTGCGCATGGCCTGCATGTTCGGTCTGGCGATTGACGCCGAGATCGCTCAGCACAACGTGTTCGCACGCAAGAACTACTTCTACCCCGACCTGCCCAAGGGTTACCAGATCAGCCAGATGGAGCTGCCGATCGTCGGCAAGGGCCACCTGGACATCGCCCTCGAAGACGGCACGGTCAAACGCGTCGGCATCACCCGTGCGCACCTTGAAGAAGATGCTGGCAAGAGCCTGCACGAAGACTTCAGCGGTTCCACCGGTATCGATCTGAACCGTGCCGGCACCCCCCTGCTGGAAATCGTTTCCGAGCCGGACATGCGCAACGCCAAGGAAGCCGTGGCCTACGTCAAGGCCATCCACGCCCTGGTGCGCTACCTGGGCATCTGCGACGGCAACATGGCCGAAGGCTCGCTGCGTTGCGACTGTAACGTCTCCGTACGCCCCAAAGGCCAGGCCGAGTTCGGTACCCGCTGCGAGATCAAGAACGTCAACTCGTTCCGCTTCATCGAGCGCGCAATCAACACCGAAATCCAGCGTCAGATCGAACTGATCGAAGACGGCGGCAAGGTCACCCAGGAAACCCGCCTGTACGACCCGAACAAGGACGAGACGCGCTCGATGCGCAGCAAGGAGGAAGCCAACGACTACCGTTACTTCCCCGATCCGGACCTGCTGCCGGTGGTGATCGAGGGCGCTTACCTCGACTCCCTTCGTGCCACCCTGCCGGAACTGCCGCCGCAGAAACGCGAGCGCTTCCAGAGTCAGTTCGGTCTGTCGGCCTACGATGCCAACGTGCTGGCTTCGAGCCGCGAGCAAGCCAACTACTTCGAACAGGTAGTGGCCGTGTGTGGCGATGCCAAGCTGGCCGCCAACTGGGTCATGGTCGAGCTGGGCAGCCTGCTCAACAAGCTTGGCCTGGAAATCGATCAGGCACCTGTCACTGCCGCACAACTGGGCGGCATGCTGCAGCGCATCCTCGACAACACCATCAGCGGCAAAATCGCCAAGGTGGTCTTCGAGAAGATCGCTGCCGGTGAAGGTGATGCTGACCAGATCATCGAGGCCGAAGGCCTGAAACAGGTGACTGACAGCGGTGCGATCGAGAAGGTGCTGGACGAAATGCTGGCGGCCAACGCCGAGCAGGTCGAGCAGTACCGCGCCGCCGATGAAGCCAAGCGTGGCAAGATGTTCGGCTTCTTCGTCGGCCAGGCCATGAAAGCCTCCAAGGGCAAGGCCAACCCGCAGCAAGTGAACCAATTGCTCAAGAGCAAGCTCGAAGGGTAATCGCAAATCGCGCTGTAGGAGCCGGCGTTGCCGGCGATGCAAGGCAGCACCTTGCCAGCTTCCCGGGCTGCTTTGCAGCCCATCGCCGGCAACGCCGACTCCTACAGGCGAAAGCCACACTTCGGAGCAACTGGATACATGTGGCGTCCCATTAGCGCACTCGCACTCTTTACCCTGCTGGCCGGCTGCGCCAGCCACGATATCGATCTTCGCGGTTACGACAAGTCTGGCACCGCCTCCTATTACGGCTCCCGTCACCATGGCAAACGCACCGCCAGTGGCGAACCCTTCAATCAGAATGCCATGACCGCCGCCCATCGCAGCTTGCCCTTCGGTACCCGGGTCCAGGTCACCAACCTGAACAACGACCGTAGCGTGGTCGTGCGCATCAACGACCGTGGCCCACACACCCGCGGCCGATTGATCGACCTGTCCCGCGCCGCCGCAGAAAAACTGGGGATGATCCGTAGCGGAACGGCTCGCGTACGGGTACAAAGTCTCAGCGACTGACCCTGTAACGGAGCACGACCATTTTCGACCTGGCCGCCTTACCCACCTTCAGCCTGCTGCAATTGGCCTTCGGCTTGCTGCTACTCATCACCGGTGCCGAGCTGCTGGTGCGCTCCGCCCTGCGCCTGGCAGCCAGCTTGCAGGTCCGTCCGCTGATCATCGGCTTGAGCCTGGTGGCTTTCGGTAGCAGCGCACCGCAGCTTACCGTCAGCCTGCAAGCGGCCTACACCGGCGCCCCGGATGTGGCGGTGGGCAGCGTGATTGGCAGCAACATTTTCAACATCCTGGTCACCCTGGGCCTGGCCGCACTGATCATTCCATTGCGCGTTTCGCGCCAGTTGGTACGCCTGGATATCCCGCTGATGATCGGCGCCAGTCTGCTGGTCTACCTGCTGGCACTCAATGAACTGCTTGGCCGCCTTGAAGGTGCGTTGCTGCTGCTCGGCCTTTTTGCCTACCTGGCGATCCTCTGGCACCAGTCGCGTCACTATGCCCGCACCTTCCCTGCCCCCGGTCCACGACCGCAACAGGGGGGCGGATTCTGGATCACCAGCCTGCTGCTGATGTTGGCCGGATTGGGCTTGCTCAGCGCAGCCGGACACCTGTTGCTTGAAGCCGCCGTCGAAGTGGCGGGCGAGCTGGGCCTGTCTGAACGTGTCATCGGCCTGACGGTGGTCGCGGTCTGCACCTCGCTGCCGGAACTGGCCACCTCGCTGATTGCCGCACTGCGCGGCGAACGGGAGATCGCCGTGGGCAACGTCATCGGCAGCAACCTGTTCAACCTCCTGGCCGTGCTCGGCCTGACTGCGCTGGTGGCACCCGAGCCACTGTCGATCTCGCCCAACGCCCTGGATTTTGACCTGCCGGTGATGCTTGGCGTCGCCGCCTTGAGCCTGCCGGTGTTCTACTCGGGCTACCGGGTAACCCGCGCCGAAGGTCTGGTGTTTCTTGGCTTGTACCTGGCTTATGGCCTGCATGTGGTGGCCTTCACCACCGGCATGCCGCTGGCCACCCGCCTGGAAAAACTGATGCTGTTCTATGCACTGCCAGTGCTCGGGGCGTTGCTGCTGTACACGACCCTGCACGCCTGGCGCCGCCAACACTAAGGAAAACAACATGGGCGACAACACCAAAACCGGCGAACAGGTCCGCCGCCAGGTCATGGGCGATGCTTTTGTCGATCGCGCACTGACAAATGCCACCGAGTTCACTCAGCCACTACAGGACTTCGTCAATGAACATGCCTGGGGCAGTGTCTGGAGTCGCGAAGGCTTGCCGCTGAAAACCCGCAGCCTGATCACCCTCGCCGCGCTGACGGCACTCAAGTGCCCACAGGAGCTCAAGGGCCACGTACGTGGCGCCCTGAACAATGGCTGCAGTGTCGAAGAGATTCGCGAAGCGCTATTGCATTGCGCGGTGTACGCCGGCGTGCCGGCGGCCATCGATGCATTTCGCGCCGCCCAGGAAGTGATCGACAACTACCAGAAGAGCTGATCGATCACTGCGCACCAGGCCGTCAGTCGGCAGTGACGGCGGTCTTGTGGCCCTTTTTCTTCAGCCAGAAGGCCACACCCAGTACGGCCAACCACGCCGGAATCAACAGCACCGAAATACGGATGCCTGGGGTCAGGTACATGATGACCAGGATCAGGGCAAGGAAGGCCAGGCAGACATAGTTGCTCAGCGGATAGCCCCAGCTCTTGTAGAACGTCGTCTCGCCAGCGGCCTGCTTGGCGCGGCGGAATTTCAGGTGGGTGATGCTGATGATGCCCCAGTTGATTACCAGCGACGACACCACCAGCGCCATCAATAGGCCAAAGGCTTCAGCCGGCATCAGGTAGTTGATCACCACGCACAGCCCAGTCGCCAGCGCCGAGACCCCCAAAGCCGCCAACGGCACGCCGCGGGCGTTGACCTTGAGCAGACGCTTGGGTGCATCGCCCTGCAGCGCCAGGCCGAACAGCATGCGGCTGTTGCAATACACGCAACTGTTGTAGACCGACAGGGCCGCCGTCAGCACCACCAGGTTGAGGATGGTGGCCACCAGATTGCTGTCCAGGGCATGGAAAATCATCACGAAGGGGCTGCCGCCCTGCACCACTTTCTGCCACGGGTACAGCGAAAGCAGCACTGCCAGGGCGCCAATGTAGAAAATCAGGATGCGATAGATCACCTGATTGGTGGCCCGCGGAATGCTGTACTTGGGATTGTCGGCTTCGGCGGCGGTGATACCCACCAGCTCCAGGCCGCCAAAGGAAAACATGATCACCGCCAGCGCCATCATCAGGCCGCTGACGCCATTGGGGAAGAAGCCGCCGAACTGCCACAGGTTGGCCACGCTGGCATCGGGCCCACCGGTGCCGCTGATCAACAGGTAGCCACCAAAGGCAATCATGCTGACGATGGCAACGACCTTGATCAGGGCAAACCAGAACTCCATCTCGCCGAAGACTTTCACCTGGCTGAGGTTGATCAGGTTGATCACGGCGAAGAAGATTGCCGCCGTCGCCCAGGTAGGAAAGCCTGGCCACCAGTACTGGATATAGATGCCCACGGCGGTGAGTTCGGCCATGCCTACCAGCACGTACAGCACCCAATAGTTCCAGCCGGACATGAACCCGGCGAACTCACTCCAGTAGCGGTGAGCAAAATGACTGAAGGTCCCGGAAACCGGTTCTTCGACCACCATCTCACCCAACTGGCGCATGATGAAAAAGGCAATCAGACCAGCAATGGCGTAACCCAGCAGCACGGACGGGCCGGCCAACTGGATCGTCTGGGCAATACCCAGGAACAGACCGGTGCCGATGGCGCCACCCAGCGCGATCAGCTGGATATGGCGATTCTTCAGCCCGCGGTGTAACCGCTCTGGGGTGATCTCGTCTTGCATGAAGTGTCCTCGAAGGTAAGAGGCAGTGTTGGAATTATTTTCTTACAGAATCTAGATCCAGCCGCCCCACTGCAAGAAAAAGATGCCGATATTGGTGGTAATAGCGGCCATCAGGGTAGTTATGACGATGATTGCCGCCGCCAACTCATGGTTGCCATTGCTCGACCTGGCCATGACATAGCTGGCCGCCGCCGTCGGGCTACCGAAGTAGAGGAACAAGATACCCAGCTCGGCCCCCCGAAAACCACAGACAACGGCGCCAAGGGTGGCGAGCAACGGCAGCCAGACCATTTTCAGCAGACTGACACTGAAGGCCAGTCCGCCACTCTGGCGCAACGAAGCGAGCGACAGGGTGCCACCAATACAGATCAGCGCCAGCGGCAGGGTCATCTGTGCCAGGTAGTCGCCGGAGGTCAGCAGCCAGTTCGGCAGTGCTACCTGCCCGTAAGCCAGCACTGCCGCCAGCAACACGCTGATGATCAGCGGGTTGCGCAGGATGCTCTTGCAGATACTCCAGGGGTCGGATTTGGCGCTCGGGCTGTATACCGCCAGCACCACCACCGACAGCGAGTTGTAGAGCAGGATCACCAAGCCGGCGAGGATCGCGCCAAGCGAAATGCCGTAATCGCCATACATGCTCGCGGCCAGGGCCAACCCTATCACCCCGTTGTTGCCGCGAAACGCGCCCTGGGTGTAGATCCCGCGGTCATCCCGTGGGCAGCGCCAGATCGCCATCCCCCAAGCCAGGCCAAAGCCAAGCAAGGTCGCGATTGCAAAGTAAAGCAGCAGCCCCGGTTGTACGGCTGAGGTCAGATCGGCGTGGTAGATCCCCAGGAACAACAACGCCGGCATACAGACATTGAACACCAGCGCCGAGGCGGTATGGATGAAGCCATCGTTGATCGCATTGATGCGTTTGAGCAGCACGCCCATGAACAACATGGCAAACACCGGCGCCGTGATGTTCAGCGTCTGGAGAAAAAGGGCGAGCATGCAGGGCGGTCCCGTTGGCTGTCGTTAGGGGGCTAATGATACGCCAGCCACCAGTTGATGAATGGCATTCTGGCGTAAGAAAAAAAATTGTTGACATAGGGAGCGGTTCGGATACAGTTTGAATCACTGTATGCATATACAGCTACTTACGGAAACTCACGACATCTCAAAGGAGTTGAACATGTCAGGTATGCAAACCGGGCCGCACGCCCAACCGGCGCTTGCCACCACCGTGGTCGCCGACCTCGATGCCCTCTTCAGCGTTGACGGCATCAAAATCCCTGGCCCCGACGCCCGCGTAGTGCTGGTGCTCGATGGCCATCACACCATCAAGTATCACCGCCTCGGCCTGCCAGCCAAACCGCCAGCCAGTGGCAAACCGGTACTGCGTTTCGAAGGCGGCGAACACATCGCCATCGGCGACAATACCCTGCTGCGCTTCAGTGCCGACAGCGCGCCGATTGAGGCCTGGAAAGTCGCCTTGCATCTGCCCAACGGCCTGACCTTGAGCTATGGCCAGATCGCTGCCTTGGGCGGCGACTTCTATGGCATCCCCGAGCGACCGATTGCAGATGGCGCCACCGCCCAGGAACGGGTCGAACGCTTTGCCGCCGCCTTTGATTCCCTGGCCGTACTGCCCGCCTCCCGAGACGAAGCTGGCAGGATCCTTGCGGTAATGCAGCGGGAAATTGCCGCCGCCAACCAAGCAATCAAAGACGGTCGCCAGCCGCATGAAGCGTACGACCAGTTGGGCGACAGCCTCTCGGAAGAATGGAACAAGATCACCGGTGGCGGCAGCTTCGTCTCGCCGATGTTCCCTTTGGGCCGCTACCTGAAACTGGCTGCCAGCAACTGGGACCACTTCGGTGAATGGGCGCTGCTCGCCTATATCGCCGGGCACACTGGCGCCTTGCATCAGGCCATGAAAGCACGGGCCAGTGGCGATGTCGGGCAGCTGGAACTGGCCTACGCGATGAACGCCTTCGCCGACCACTTCCTCACCGACCTGTTCTCGGCCGGCCATGTGCGGGTACCGCGCAAGGCAATCAAGGACAACGTCACCCCAGCCGACCTCGGCTCGCTGATCTCGCGCTTCATGCACGACGAAGACAGTAAATACGGCCTGGTGCTGCGCAATGCCCAGGGCGATACCTGGCGCGGCTATGGCGACAAGCGCTACTTCGACACCATCGATGTGGCCAACCGCAAACAGATCGCCGAGGCGGTGCAGAAGTCTGCCGATGAAGTTTTCCAGGCCTTCAACACCGGCACCCTGCCAACGCCAGACAGTTACGGCGCCTTGCGCGTTGCAGCCGACCTGCAGGCCGTCGTTGAAGATCAGGTGCCGGGCAACTTCGCGCCTTTGTTCGCCATGCGCAACGGCAAGCTGATGCGCCGCGCCGATGTCAGCAACCTCAATGATCAGGCCCAGATCGACAACTGGTGGGGCTGGAGCACCTACCTGTTGCTTAAGAACTACACGCCGAACAAACCCAGCGGCTACCTCGAAGCCCCTGCTGCTGCGCCAAGCATTCACGCCGACGGCTGGCAGACCCAGGTGCCGAGCCCGCCGAACTGGCTGCCCGGCCACGCCGTGCGTTATGCAGTGAGCATGGTCAACGGCCTGAACGAATCGTACATCGGCCCCTGGAGTGACTACGCCGAGCTCAACGACCGCTTCCAGCCGACCTTGACGGTACCAGTGGACAACTCGGGAAAATCCACCTCGCGCCACCTGTTCCGGCAGTTTCGCGGCGGTTCGCCGGAACTGATTGCTGCGCTCGCTGCCGGCACCACAACCTATATCGATCATCATCAGTGATAAGGAAATCACCTATGAGCATTACCCTGAACATCGAGCTGGCGTCGGGCCAGTCACTTAAGGATGTACCACTGGAACTGCTGCGCGATGGCGTAGTGATTGGCCGGGCCAAGTTGGCTGAGACGGGCAAGGTGGTGTTTGATGCAGCGCCCGGGACCGGGCAGCAGGCGGTGCGGGTGGATCGGACGATCCTAGGCACCAAGTAGATTTATCGTAGGGCAAGCCCGCTCCACCTGGTAGGAGCGGGCTTGCCCCGTGGTGAGGCCTTCAGCGCCGCACCGGACGCTTTTGCAATTTGCGCTGCAAGGTCCTCCGATGCATGCCCAGGGCGCGGGCTGTAGCTGAGATGTTGCCTTCGTGCTCGGTCAGCACCCGCTGAATGTGCTCCCACTGCAGGCGGTCGACCGACATCGGGTTTTCCGGTACCAGGCTGTCCAGGTCAGCATGCTCGGACAGCAACGCAGCCAGTACGTCATCGGCATCGGCCGGTTTGCACAGGTAGTTACAGGCCCCACGCTTGATGGCCTCTACGGCAGTGGCGATGCTTGAGTAACCGGTAAGGATCACCACGCGCATTTCCGGGTCGAGTTCGAGCAGCTTGGGCAACAACACCAGGCCCGAGTCACCATCCATCTTCAGGTCCAGGGTTGCGTAGTCCGGCACATCCTGCTGAGCCAGCAGCAAGCCCTCTTCGGCGGAACCCGCCGTGCTCACGCGAAAACCACGGCGGCTCATGGCTCGTGCCATGACCCGGGTAAAGGTGGCGTCATCATCTACCAGCAACAGGTGCGGGAGTTCTTCGCCTTCAACCTGGATTTCATCACTCATTACACATCTCCTCGCGCGTCACGCGGCAGGCGCAGCTCGGTGAGCGTTCCGCCTTCCTCATGACTATAGAGTTTTACCGAGCCGCCAGCACGGGTCACGCTGGCCTTGCTCAAGAACAGGCCCAGGCCGAAACCTTTGCCCTTGGTGGTAAAGAAAGGTTTGCCGATCGACTCGGCAATGGCCACCGGCACACCCGGACCATGGTCACGGATGCTGATCACCATATCTTGTGCATCCCAGTCCAGGCGCACTTCAAGTTCGTCCGGACAGGCATCGGCGGCATTGTTCAACAGGTTCAGCAACGCCTGGGTCAAGTCCGGCGGAGGCGCCAGGCGCGGTACACTGCCCAGCCCCAGACGTTGAAAGCGATAGCTGGCCTCGGGGCGCATCAGGTGCCAACGATTGAGGGCTTCATCCAGCCAGGCCGTGACCTCCTGATCTTCCACCGCCATACGCCGGTTGGCTTCTGCGGCCCGCACCAGGTTCTGCAGGGTTTCCTTGCACAACTTGACCTGGTCCTGCAGCACGGCCAGGTCTTCCTGTAGCAACGGGTCGTTGTGGTCCTGGCGCATTTCCTTGATCAACACGCTCATGGTCGCCAGCGGCGTGCCCAGTTCATGGGCAGCACCGGCGGCCTGGGTCGCAACAGCCAGCAGTTGCTCATCGCGCAGGCCTTCTTCGCGTCGCTCGGCACGCAGTTGCTCCTGACGGCGCAGCTCTTCGGCCATTTTCGCAGCAAAGAAGGTGATCACCGCAGCTGCCAGGGCAATGCTCAACCACATGCCATAGACCTGCATTTTCTCCCGCGCCATGGGGAAGGTCTCCAGCGGGTAGAACTGCACCAGCAACAAGCTGTAGGCCGCCAGGGCGATACCCGAGAGGACCAGTGAATAGACCCAGGGCAAGGTCACCGCGGCAATGGCCAACGGCACCAGATAATAGGAAACGAAGGGGTTGGTCGAGCCCCCGGAGTAATACAGCAAGGCACTGTGGATCAACAGGTCACAGGCCAACTGGAGGGCGTATTCCAGCTCCGTGACCGGCAACGACAGGCGCAGGCGCAGGGCGGTGAAAGCACACAGCAAGCTCGACAGACCCAGGGTGATAACCAGCGACACCCATGGCAGCGGCAGCAGTTCGGTCCAGTAGGCAACGCCCACCGAGCCTGCCTGGGCGGCCAGTACCAGAATGCGGATGAAAGTCAGGCGCCAAAGGTTCTGACGGGTAGCGGACAGCAGTTGTACGGGGGCGAGCATGAGCTCTCCTGATGAGTGCTCCAGGGCGAATCGTGGCGAGTATACCGAAGCTGCACCTTGGTCTGCAGAGATGCGGCAAAGCGCCACACTTTTTTACACAACAATGATGGCCTTTTTGAACCTCACTACACTCTTGCGAGTCTCATGGGCCTGCGTGGAAAGGATTAGTCAGTGTCCACGCCTCATTTTCAAGGAGTCCTACATGCTTAATTCCCGTCGCAGCGCTGCCCTCGTGATGGCCACCAGCCTGCTCGCCAGCCTCCCAGCATGGGCACAAGAGCCACGTTACAACCAGGTCTCGCTGCGCGCTGAAGTCAGCAAGGAAGTATCGCGCGACCTGATGATCGTGACCCTGTACAGCGAAGCGCAGAATACCGACCCGGGCAAGCTGGCCAAAGAAATCACCGAGACCATGAACAAGGCGGTGCAACAGGCCCGCGAGGTCAAGGAAGTGAAGATCAGCCAGGGCAGCCGCAACAGCTACCCGATCTATGACAACAAGGGCCAGAAGATCACCGGTTGGCGTGAGCGCGCCGAACTGCGTCTGGAAAGTGCCGATTTCCCGGCCTTGTCGAAGCTCACCGGGACCTTGCTGCAGGACCTGAAAATGGGCGGCATGGATTTCTCCATCGCCCCGGCCACGCGCAAGACCAGCGAAGATGAGCTGCTCAAGGATGCAGTCAATGCCTTCAAGGCCCGCGCGCAACTGGCCAGCGAAGCACTGGGTGGCAAAGGCTACAAAGTGGTCAACCTCAACCTCAATAGCAGCGGCTATCCGCATCCCTATGCGCGTAGTGCGCCAATGATGATGAAAGCCGGCATGGCTGAAGACGCCGCGCCTACCCCGGACATCGAAGCAGGCACCAGCCAGGTCAGCCTCAGCGCCGACGGTACCATCGAAGTTCAGATGCCCTGAGTAACGTTACTTTTGTGCTGTTTCGTGGCAGTTGCGGCTGCCACGAACACTGTTACGCGTAGCAACTCCATGCACTACTCTGGTGCCAGACGTGACCACGCCGACATGTAACGTCTACGAAACATACTGAATCACCCACTCGCAAACGTTCAACTCCGTAAAAAATTATACGGATGCGACATTCCTGTACGTTCGTCCCACTGTTTGTCGCTACACATCCCTTTGAGTGTTGCATTGGGTATGGGGCCTGCATAAGTATCCGCAGGTCGGCTCACAAGGCCCCCTCAAAACCAAAAATGACAACAATGAGGCCACCATGCTCAAACACGCGGTCATTCCGTTTCTAGTCGGCGCAAGCTTGCTTGCCGGCGCACCTTCCGCCCTCGCGGCGACTAATCTGGTGTTTTGCTCCGAAGGCAGCCCCGCTGGCTTCGACCCGGGCCAGTACACCACCGGAACCGACTTCGATGCCTCAGCCGAGACTGTCTTCAACCGCCTGAGCCAGTTCGAGCGCGGCGGTACTGCTGTGATTCCGGGCCTGGCGACCAGCTGGGACATTTCCGAAGACGGCCTGACCTACACCTTCCACCTGCGCGAAGGGGTCAAGTTCCATACCACCGACTTCTTCAAGCCAACCCGTGCATTCAACGCCGACGACGTCCTGTTCACCTTCAATCGCATGCTCGACAAGGACATGCCATTCCGTAAGGCCTACCCGACCGAGTTCCCGTACTTCACCGACATGGGCATGGACAAGAACATCGCCAAGGTGGAGAAGGTCGACGATCACACGGTCAAGTTCACCCTCAATGGTGTCGACGCCGCGTTCATCCAGAACCTGGCCATGAGCTTCGCCTCGATCCAGTCGGCCGAATACGCCGCGCATCTGCTCAAGGAAGGCAAGCCCGCCGACATCAACCAGAAGCCGATCGGCACCGGGCCGTTCGTGTTCAGCAAGTACCAGAAAGACGCGCAGATCCGCTTCAAGGGCAACAAGGACTACTGGCAGCCCGATGACGTGAAGATCGACAACCTGATCTTCGCCATCACCACCGACGCCTCGGTGCGTATGCAGAAGCTCAAGAAGAACGAATGCCAGGTCACCCTCTTCCCCCGCCCCGCTGACATCGAGCCGCTCAAGGCTGACCCGAACCTGAAGATGCCCGACCAGGCTGGCTTCAACCTCGGTTACATCGCCTACAACGTGATGGACAAGATCAAAGGCAGCAACGAAGCCAACCCCATGGCCCAGCTCAAGGTCCGCCAGGCTCTGGACATGGCTGTGAGCAAGCCTGAAATCATCCAGTCGGTGTACCAGGGTGCCGGCCAACTGGCGGTCAACGCCATGCCGCCAACCCAATGGTCCTACGACACCACCATCAAGGACGTGCCGTTCGACCCGGAAAAAGCCAAGCAGCTGCTCAAAGAAGCCGGGGTCAAGGAGGGCACAGAGATCACCCTGTGGGCCATGCCAGTGCAACGCCCGTACAACCCCAACGCCAAGTTGATGGCCGAGATGCTCCAGTCCGACTGGAAGAAGATCGGTATCAATGCCAAGATCGTCAGCTATGAGTGGGGCGAGTACATCAAGCGCTCCAAGGGTGGCGAGAACGGCGCCATGCTGATTGGCTGGAGCGGTGACAACGGTGACCCGGACAACTGGCTCGGCACCCTGTTCGGCTGCGACGCTGTTGCCGGCAACAACTTCTCCAAATGGTGCGACAAGCCTTATGACGATCTGATCAAGCAGGCCAAGGCTACCTCCGACCAGGCCAAACGTACCGAGCTGTACAAACAAGCCCAGCATCGCCTCAAAGACCAGGTGCCAATGACACCGATTGCTCACTCGACGGTGTATCAACCTATGCGCAGCACCGTACAGGACTTCAAGATCAGCCCGTTTGGCTTGAACTCCTTCTATGGGGTCAGCGTAAGCCAATAGCAGCCACCGGCCCCGGCCCCGCTGATGCCGTACGGCACCAGGGGCCGTAGCCTGATGGCCTGGCAGGTCAGCCGTTAGCGCATCGACACGGAAACGTCGCGCGCCCTACCGGACACCTCCTACACATCTTTGCGTAATCGTACCTACCGACAGCGTCCTGACGGCCCTACCGTCAAGGCAGCGTCGCAGTCGGCGCGATTCGCACGGCTGTGCGCCATGGACCGCTTGAAAAACAACAAGAGAGAAGGGATCGTCATGCGCCACACCCCGACTTATGCAGCATTGCTGGGCCTCGGCCTGCTCGCCCAGGCCCCCGCGGGCCTGGCCAGTAACCTTGTGTTCTGCTCCGAAGGCAGCCCAGGTGGTTTTGACACCGCCCAGTACACCAGCGCCACCGACAACGATGCCGCCGAGCCGATCTACAACCGTCTGGTGGAGTTCGAGCGCGGCGCCACCGCCGTCAAGCCGGCCTTGGCAAAAAGCTGGGACGTATCCGATGACGGCCTGACCTACACCTTCCATTTGCGCGAAGGTGTGAAGTTCCATAGCAACAAGGACTTCACCCCAAGCCGTGAGTTCAATGCCGACGACGTGCTGTTCACTTTCCAGCGAATGCTCGACCGCGGACACCCGTTTCGCAAGGCATACCCCACCGAATTCCCCTACTTCGTCGGCATGAGCCTGGACAAGAACATCGCCCGGATCGAGAAGACCGACCCGATGACCGTGGTCTTTACCCTCAACAGTATTGATGCCGCCTTCGTGCAGAACTTGGCGATGAGCTTCGCCTCGGTGCTTTCGGCCCAATACGCCGAGCAGTTGATGACCTCCGGGCGCCCCAGCGATATAAACCAAAAGCCGATTGGCACCGGGCCGTTCGTGTTCCAGCGTTATCAGAAGGATTCACAGATCCGCTACCGCGGCAACAAGGACTACTGGGACCCGAGCCAGGTAAAGATCGATCAGCTGATCTTCTCGATCAACACCGACCCGTCGGTGCGCATCCAGAAGCTGCGCAAGAACGAGTGCCAGGTCACCTTGCACCCGCGCCCCGCCGACCTCGATGCGCTGAAGAACGATCCAAAGCTGCAGGTCATCGAGAAGCCCGGTTTCAACCTCGGTTACATCGCCTACAACGTGCAGCACAAACCCTTCGACCAGCTCGAAGTACGCCAGGCCATGGACATGGCGGTGAACAAACCGGCCATCGTCAACGCGGTGTACCAGCAGGCCGGACAACTGGCGGTGGGCAGCATGCCGCCGACTCAGTGGTCCTACGACGATACCATCAAGGACGCTGGCTACGACCCGGACAAGGCCCGCGAGCTGCTCAAGGCCGCCGGAGTCAAGGAAGGCACCGAAATCACCCTCTGGGCCATGCCTGTGCAACGCCCGTACAACCCCAACGCCAAACTGATGGCCGAAATGCTCCAGGCCGACTGGGGCAAGGTCGGTCTGAAGGTGAAGATCGTCAGCTACGAATGGGGCGAATATCTCAAGCGCACCAAGGACGGTGAACACGACATCTCGTTGATCGGCTGGACCGGTGACAACGGCGACCCGGACAACTGGCTGGGCACCTTGTACAGCTGTGATGCGATCGGCAGCAGCAACTACTCGATGTGGTGCGACCCGCAGTACGACGCACTGGTCAAGAAGGCCAAGACCATCACCGACCGCGAGCAGCGCACCGTGCTCTACCAACAGGCGCAACAGCGCCTCAAGCAACAGTTGCCCATCACCCCGATCGCCCACTCGACGGTCAACCAACCGCTCAGTGCCAAGGTCGTGGATTTCAAGGTAAGTCCTTTCGGGCGCAACATTTTCTCAGGCGTCAGCACCGAGTAAAGACCTGATTCGGCCACGGGGGTGCAACCCACCCTCGTGCCCTGACTCAGCCTGAATATGCCCGATTTCCTTGCAGCAAACGATTGCAACCCTTGTTCCACCGAGAAAGACGCCCAGCTCACAAGGCCAGGCGGCAACTAAAAAAAGAAAAGAAAGGGAGCTTTACCTTGAGACCAACTAAAACCGTAGTACTGGCATTGTCCCTCAGTGGCCTGTCAGCTGTGGCCCAGGCCGAATCCGTGAGCCAGGACTTTGTTCCGGTCAGCGTCAAATCCACCAGTGCCCAGAGCGAAGCCACAGGCTTTATCGAAGGCCAGAGCCTGTCCGGCTCGACCCGCAACTGGTATGCCCGCGAACGCGCCACCCGTGCACCGCTGTGGAAGTACTACAAAAGCGACGGCACCCGCCATGACACGCACAGCCGCGACAACTGGGTGCAAGGCACCATCCTCAACTACAGCTCAGGCTTCACCGAAGGCACCATCGGTCTCGCCACCGAAGTCGCGGCCTACAACGCCATCGCCCTCGAGCAGGGACGCGCAGCGGTAGCCGGGCCGAACAACCGCACCCTGACCCACAGTGACGGTGATGTAATCGGCCAGTGGAGCAAGATGGGCCTGGCCAACGTCAAGGCCCGTGTCTCCAACACCACGCTGACCGCCGGTCGCCAGTCCATCGACACCCCGGTCATTGCCTACATCGGCAACCGTGCCTTGCCGTCGAGCTTCGAGGGCGTGAGCATCCGCAGCGAAGAATTCGACAACCTGGCCTTCGATATCGGCACCTTCGACCGGCTCTCGACGCGGACCGAACAAGGCACCAGCAAATTTGTTGCCGAGTATGGTGATCGCGCCTTTGAAGCCGATCACGTCAACATCGCCGGTGTGAACTACCAGCCACTGAAGAGCTTGAAAACCAGCTTCTACGTGTCCAACGTCGAAGACTTGTGGAACCAGTACTACTTCGGCGCCAATCACGAGTTGGGCGATAGTTCGGTATTGAGCCTTACCACTGGTCTGAACTACTACAAAACCAAAGACGAAGGTAAAAGCCAACTCGGTGAGATCGACAACGACACCTACAGTCTGTCATTCGGCCTGACGCATCAGGCGCACACCCTGAGCTTTTCCTACCAGCAAGTAAACGGTAACGAATACTTCGATTACCTGCACGACACCAACGCGATCTATCTGGCCAACTCCCTGCTTTCGGACTTCAACGGCCCGAACGAGAAGTCCGTGCAGATCGCCTATGTACTGAACATGGCCCAGTACGGTGTGCCTGGCTTGAAATTCAACCTGTACAACGCCCGTGGCTGGGGCATCGATGGTACCCACTACAACGGCACCGGTTATGACGTGAAGAAGCTGGACGACGAGAACCACTACGAGTGGGGCATCGGCACCACGTACGCGGTACAAAGCGGTTCACTCAAGGACACCACCATCCGCGCCACCTACACCGCGCACCGGGCCAGCAAGAACCAGGGCGACGGCAGCCTGGACGAGCTGCGTATCGTGACCACCATTCCATTCAACATTCTCTAAGCGTCAGCTGTCACGGCCGGTTCACTGAATCGGTCGTGGCGACTACGCTGGCTTAATTGATAGCAGGGAGGTTTCATGAAATTGCTACCGCTTCAGGCTGCCCTGGCAGCCGTCCTGTTGAGCACTGCGGCGGGCCTCTCGGCCAAGCCGCTGGTAGTCTGTACCGAAGCCAGCCCGGAAGGCTTCGATATCGTCCAGTACACCACGGCGGTGACCGCCGACGCTTCAGCCGAAACCGTGTTCAACCGCCTGGTCGACTTCAAACCCGGCACCACCGAGATCCAGCCGGCCCTGGCCGAGCGCTGGGAAATCAGTGACGACGGCCTGACCTACACCTTCCACCTGCGCAAAGGGGTGAAGTTCCACAGCACCGAGTACTTTACCCCGACCCGCGAAATGAACGCCGACGACGTGCTGTGGAGCTTCCGACGACAGCTGGACCCGAACCACCCGTGGCACAACAAGACCAGCATCGGCTTCCCTTATTTCGAGAGCATGGGTTTCAAGGACCTGCTCAAGAGCGTCGAGAAAACCGACGATCACACCGTGGTCTTCACCCTCACCCGCCCGGAAGCGCCATTCTTGCCTGACCTGGCCATGGCCTTCACCTCGATCTATTCCGCCGAGTACGGCGACCAGTTGCTCAACGCCGACAAGACCGCTGACCTCAACAGCAAACCCATCGGCACCGGCCCATTCATTTTCCAGCGCTACAACAAGGACGCCCAGGTCCGCTACAAGCCCAACCCGGACTACTTTCGCGGCAAACCACCGGCCGATGCGCTCATTTTCGCCATCGCCACCGACAACAACGTGCGCCTGCAGAAGCTCAAGGCCAATGAATGCCAGGTGGCGCTCTATCCCAAGCCCGATGACATCCCCAGCATCAAGGCCGACCCCAAGCTGAAAGTCGCCGAGATGGAAGCCCTGACCACCGGTTACATCTCGCTCAACACCGAGCACAAATACCTGAGCGACGTGCGCGTGCGCAAAGCCATCAATATCGCCTTCGACCGTCAGACCCACGTCGACCAACTGTTCGGCAAGGGTAATGCACTAGTTGGCATCAACCCCTATCCACCAACGCTGATGGGCTACAACACCGCCAACCGGAACCCGCCCCGCGACCTCGACAAGGCCCGCGCCCTGCTCAAGGAAGCCGGAGTCCCAGAAGGCACAGTGCTGACCCTGTTCACCCGCAACGGCGGCGGCCCGACCAACCCCAACCCGCAATTGAGCGCGCAGATGCTCCAGGCCGACCTGGCCAAGATCGGCCTGAAAGTCGATATCCGCGTGATGGAATGGGCCGAAATGCTGCGCCGGGCCAAGAAGGGCGAGCCCGACATGGTGTCTGCCGGCTGGGCGGGTGACAACGGCGACCCGGACAACTTCCTCACCCCGCTGCTCAGCTGCGATGCGGTGAAAAGCGGCGAGAACTATGCCCGCTGGTGCAACCAGACATTCCAGACGTTGATCGACGACGCCCGCAAAGTAACCGACACGGATGAGCGCGCAGCGCTCTATGTAAAGGCGCTGGCGGTGTACGATGAAGACCAACCGTGGATCAGCATGGCGCATCCGAAGATGTTCACCGCCATGCGCAACAACGTGGAGGGGTATCACATCAACCCCCTCACCAATAACAACTTCGCCACTACCCAGGTGAAGTAGAACAAGAACGGCCGCCAGCCCCTACCCGGGTGCTGGCGGGCATGCCTGACCGGCTGATGAGGTACACCAGAAGATGTTTAGTTTTATTGCCCGGCGCCTGGGATTACTGATCCCGACCTTTTTCGGCATCACCTTGTTGACGTTCGCGCTCATACGACTGATACCCGGTGACCCGGTGGAGGTCATGATGGGTGAGCGTCGGGTGGATCCCGAGATGCATGCCCAGGCCATGGAGCGCCTCGGCCTGAACAAGCCGCTGCCAGCGCAGTACCTGGACTATATCGGCAAGCTCGCCCAGGGTGATCTGGGTGAATCGCTACGTACCCGCGAAAGCGTCTGGACCGAGTTCCTAGCGCTGTTCCCGGCGACCCTGGAACTGGCCATCGCGGCGTTGTTTTTCGCCGGGGTGATCGGCCTGCTGGCCGGGGTGATCGCCGCCCTCAAGCGTGGCTCGCTGTTCGACCACGGGGTCATGGGTATCTCCCTGGCCGGCTATTCGATGCCGATCTTCTGGTGGGGCCTGATTCTGATCATGTTCTTCTCCGTAAGCCTGGGCTGGACCCCGGTTTCCGGACGCATCGACCTGCTTTACGACATCGAGCCGAAAACTGGCTTCATGCTCATCGATACCCTGCTCAGCGATGAGGAAGGCGCATTCAAGGACGCCCTGATGCACCTGATTCTGCCGGCCATCGTCCTCGGTACCATTCCACTGGCGGTGATCGCGCGGATGACCCGCTCATCCATGCTCGAAGTGCTGCGCGAAGACTACATCCGCACCGCCCGGGCCAAAGGCCTGTCGCCTGCGCGAGTAGTGTTCGTGCACGGCCTGCGCAATGCCTTGATTCCGGTGCTCACCGTATTCGGCCTGCAGGTCGGCACCTTGCTCGCCGGTGCGGTATTGACCGAAACCATCTTTTCCTGGCCGGGCATCGGCAAATGGCTGATCGAAGCCATCGGCGCCCGTGACTACCCCGTGGTACAGAACGGCATCCTGTTGATTGCCTGCCTGGTGATCCTGGTCAACTTCGTCGTGGATATCCTCTACGGCCTGGCCAACCCACGCATCCGTCATCAGCGCTGAGGGCCCAGTCATGACTACCCCACTTGCAAAATCTGTCACCACTCAGGCCACCGCTGTCGACCAGAGCCTGCTCTACCCCTCGCCCTACAAGGAGTTCTGGCAGGCGTTCTCGCGCAACAAGGGTGCTGTGGCCGGGCTGATGTTCATGAGCCTGATCGTGTTCTGCGCGCTGTTCGCGCCCTGGGTGGCGCCACACAACCCCAGCGAGCAATACCGTGACTTCCTGCTGACCCCACCGGTGTGGCTCGAAGGCGGTAACTGGCAGTTCATTCTCGGCACCGACGAACTGGGCCGCGATCTGTTGTCGCGGCTGATCCAGGGCTCGCGCCTGTCGCTGCTGATCGGCCTGTCGTCGGTGGTGATCTCGTTGATCCCGGGGATCTTCCTCGGCCTGCTGGCCGGGTTCTTCCCGCGCATCCTCGGCCCGTCGATCATGCGCTTGATGGACGTGATGCTGGCCCTGCCGTCGCTGCTGCTGGCCGTGGCCATCGTCGCCATCCTCGGCCCTGGCCTGATCAACACAGTGATCGCCATTGCCATCGTGTCGTTGCCGTCCTATGTGCGCCTGACCCGCGCCGCGGTGATGGGTGAACTGAACCGTGACTACGTCACTGCCGCGCGCCTGGCCGGTGCCGGCCTGCCGCGGCTGATGTTCGTCACCGTGCTGCCCAACTGCATGGCGCCGCTGATCGTCCAGGCCACTTTGAGTTTCTCCTCGGCGATTCTCGATGCCGCAGCCCTGGGCTTCCTGGGCCTGGGTGTCCAGCCGCCGACCCCCGAGTGGGGCACCATGCTGGCCTCGGCCCGCGATTACATCGAACGCGCCTGGTGGGTGGTGAGCCTGCCGGGGCTGACCATTTTGCTCAGCGTGCTGGCAATCAACCTGATGGGTGACGGACTGCGCGATGCGCTGGACCCGAAGCTCAAGAATGCCGCCTGAGGAGATTGCCATGTCACTTCTAGAAATCAAGAATCTGAATGTGCGCTTTGGCGATGCCAGCGCGGTGCCGGTGGTCGACGGTCTCGACCTAACGGTGAACGAAGGCGAAGTCCTGGCCATTGTCGGCGAGTCCGGCTCAGGTAAATCGGTGACCATGATGGCGCTGATGGGGCTGATCGACGCCCCTGGGCGGATCACCGCCGACGCCCTCACCTTCGACGGCACCAACATGCTCAAACTCAGCGGTCGGCAACGGCGCAAGGTAGTCGGCAAGGATATGGCGATGGTCTTCCAGGACCCGATGACCGCCCTCAACCCTAGCTACACCGTGGGTTTCCAGATCGAGGAAGTCCTGCGCCAGCACCTCGGCCTGCGTGGCAAGGCTGCCCGTCAACGCGCCCTGGAACTGCTCAAGAAAGTCGAGATTCCGGCCGCCGAAAGCCGCCTGGACGCCTACCCTCATCAACTCTCGGGCGGCATGAGTCAGCGCGTGGCCATCGCCATGGCCATCGCCGGCGAGCCCAAGCTGCTGATCGCCGACGAACCGACCACCGCCCTGGATGTGACCATTCAGGCACAGATCATGGAGCTGCTGCTCAACCTGCAGAAAGAGCAGAACATGGCCCTGATCCTGATCACCCACGACCTGGCCGTGGTCGCCGAGACTGCCAAGCGGGTCTGTGTGATGTATGCAGGGCAAGCCGTGGAAGTCGGTCAGGTGCCGGAGCTGTTCGATTTTCCCGCGCACCCCTACAGCGAAGCGCTGCTGGCGGCGATCCCCGAGCACAGCGAAGGCGCCGAGCGCCTGGCGACCTTGCCGGGTATCGTTCCCGGCCGCTATGACCGCCCCGAAGGCTGCCTGCTTTCACCGCGCTGCCCTTACGCCCAGGACAATTGCCGCCGGCAACGCCCGACCCTCGATCCCCAGGCCCATAGCCAGGTCCGTTGTTTCTACCCGTTGAACCAGGAGGTGGCGTAATGACCGTCGTCCTTACCGCCCGTGAACTGACCCGCCACTATGAAGTTTCCCGTGGCCTGTTCAAGGGCTATGCCCTGGTCCGTGCGCTTAACGGCGTGTCTTTTGAACTGGAAGCAGGCAAGACCCTCGCCGTGGTCGGCGAGTCGGGCTGTGGCAAGTCGACCCTAGCGCGAGCCCTGACGCTGATCGAGGAACCCTCTTCCGGCTCGCTGAAAATTGCCGGCCAGGAAGTGGCCGGGGCCAACAAAGCCGAACGCAAGCAACTGCGCAAGGATGTGCAGATGGTGTTCCAGAGCCCCTACGCCTCGCTCAACCCACGGCAGAAGATTGGTGACCAGCTGGCCGAACCGCTGCTGATCAATACCAACCTGCCGAAGCGCGAACGGCGGGAAAAAGTCCAGGCCATGATGCAACAGGTCGGCCTGCGTCCGGAGCATTACCAGCGCTACCCGCATATGTTTTCCGGCGGTCAGCGCCAGCGCATTGCCCTGGCCCGGGCGATGATGCTGCAGCCCAAGGTGCTGGTGGCCGATGAGCCGACCTCGGCCCTCGACGTGTCGATCCAGGCCCAGGTGCTGAACCTGTTCATGGACCTGCAGAAGGAGTTCAACACCGCCTACGTGTTCATCTCCCACAACCTGGCAGTGGTGCGCCATGTGGCCGACCAGGTGCTGGTGATGTACCTGGGCCGTCCGGCGGAAATGGGGCCCAAGGAAGATATCTACAACAAGCCATTGCACCCCTACACCCAGGCCCTGCTGTCGGCCACCCCGACCATCCACCCGGACCCGCTCAAGCCGAAGATCAAGATCGCCGGCGAGTTGCCCAACCCTTTGAACCCGCCATCGGGTTGCGCGTTCCACAAGCGCTGCCCGTATGCCACCGAGCGTTGTGCCTCTGAGGAGCCAGCGTTCAGGCAGGTGGGGACGCGGCAGGTGGCGTGTCACTACGCCGAGCAGTTCCTCTAAGTCTATCGCGGGTCAAGCCCGCTCCTACATGGACCTGTAGGAGCGGGCTTGACCCGCGATGAAGCCCTCCATCACTATCCTCCAATGACCCTAGACCCAATCCCCGACGGCCCGGAACAAACCCCGGAAACCGCCGCCACTGTCCTGCGCTACCACCTGTGCTGGAAGCATCGCGACCTGGACGGGGTGATGGCCTTGTACCATCCGGATATCCAGTACAACGACTTCTTCCTGAACCGCGTGATGCACTTCGCCGAGCTGCGCGAGTACGTGCGCGTCAGCATGCCCCGTGAGGCCGATGAAGACATCGTCCACAGCGACCGCATCCGCGTCGACGGCTGCACCGCTTTCATCCAGTACCAGGTCACCCTGCGCGGTGGCGAAGGGCTGGTGGCGTTCCAGTCCAGCGAAGCGATCACCGTGCGCGACGGGCTGGTCTGGCGGGTCAATGAATATGCCTCGCTGGTACGCGAAGCCAAGCCGCAATCCGGTCAGGGTGATGTGCGCCCGACCATGAGCCGCCTGGGCCTGTCACCCCGGCAACTGAGCTCCATGGCTCAGGATCTGGAACAGTACTTCCAGCGCCAGCAACCCTACCTTGACCCGGAACTGGACCTGCAACGGGTAGCCCGCGAGAGCGGATATAGCCGTAATCAGATCTCGTACCTGCTCAACCAGGTGCTCGGCCAAAGCTTCTACCGCTACGTCAACCAGGCTCGCCTGCAGCACCTGCTCAATGGCCTGGAGCAAGCGCCGGGCAACGCCAAGATCGACGACCTGGCGTTTGCCGCCGGCTTCAATTCGCTCTCGGCTTTCTACAAGTGTTTCCGTCAGCACACCGGGCTCTCGCCCAAGGCCTGGCTCAAGCAGAATTCTCTGCGTGCACGCAGCTAAGACAACGCCCCCCGCCTGCTTCTAGGATCGCCCACAGACCGTAACGGATGTGGAGCCGAAGACAATGCAGGCATGGCGCAAGATCAGCCTCTGGATGGACCAGCTGGAAGAACCGTTGAGCGCTCGCCCAGGCTTGCAGCAAGACCTGGACGTGGACGTCTGCATCATCGGTGCCGGCTACACCGGGCTGTGGACTGCCTACTACCTGAAACTACACGCTCCGCAACTGAACATCGCCATCGTCGAAGCCAACATCGCCGGCTTCGGCGCCTCCGGGCGCAACGGTGGCTGGCTGATGGGCAATCTGCTGGGCGAGGACCGCCTGCTCGCTGGCAGTTCCCCCGAGCAACGCCGCGCCTCCTATGACCTGCTGCATGGCATTCCCGATGAAGTGCAGGGTGTGCTGGAGCGCGAAAGTATCGACTGCGACTACCGTAAAGGTGGCGTGCTGTATTGCGCGGCACGCTACCCGGAGCAGCAAGCTACCCTTCGCGCCTATCTGGACAAGCTCTACAAGCAAGGCCTGAACGAAGCCGACTACCGCTGGCTGAGCCCGGAACAACTGGCCAGCCAACTGCGCATCAGTAAACCCTATGGGGCCATCTTCAACCCCAATGTGGCAACCATTCAACCGGCCAAGCTGGTGCGCAGCCTGGCGCGCACGGTGGAGCGTATGGGCGTGCGTCTCTACGAGAACAGTCCGGTGATTGACTGGCGTGCAGGTGAGGTGCGTACGGCCCAGGCACGGGTCAAGTGTCAGTGGCTGGTGCCGGCCGTCGAAGGCTACTCGGTCAACCTGCCGCCGCTGGGGCATTACCAGATGCCGGTGCAGAGCCTGCTGGTGGCCACCGAGCCCCTGCCGGAGCACATCTGGGAAAAGATTGGCCTGGACCGCGGTCAGGCCTTCAGCGAAAACAGCCGTCAGGTCACCTACGGCCAACGCAGCGCCGACAATCGTCTGGTGTTCGGGGCTCGTGGCGGCTATCGCTTTGCCGGGCGCCTGCGGGAAAACTTCGATCTCACTGACAGCGAAATCGAATTGCGTCGCTACCTGTTTGGCGAGCTGTTTCCGCAGCTCAAGGACGTCGCCATCACCCACGCCTGGGGCGGCAACCTCGGCATGGCCCGGCGCTTCCAGCCACACATGCTCTGTGATCGCAAGCAAGGCATCGCCCTGGCCGGTGGCTACGGTGGCGAAGGGGTGGGTGCCAGCAACCTGGGCGGACGGACCCTGGCCGAGCTGATTCTGGAGCGGCGCAGTGAGCTGACCGAACAACCCTGGGTCTACCCCGACAGCACGTTGTCCAGCCTCAAAGGCTGGGAGCCGGAGCCGTGCCGCTGGCTCGGCTACAACGCGATCATCAAAAGTTTCGTCCATGAAGACCAGACCCTCGCCAACCCGGACAGCGCCCCCTGGCGCCGACGCTTGGCCAGTGGTGTGGCGGACTTCATGGAAGGTTTCATGCGCTGATTTTTCGTTCCCCCTGCACAGGATCCACCGGTATGAGCATTACCCAGTTCAAAAACACCGACACTGTCGCTTTGCAAGAATCAAATCCGGTCGCCGTGCCCCTCGGTGAGCCGGTGTCGATTGCCTCGGTGACCGCTGTCGAGCGCAGCGACGGCGTCGAAACCGGCATCTGGGAGTGCACCCCGGGGCGTTGGCGGCGGCAGATTGTTCAGCAGGAGTTCTGTCACTTCATCAAGGGCCGCTGCATCTTCACCCCTGACGGTGGCGAGCCGCTGACCATCGAAGCCGGCGACGCCATCATGTTGCCCGCCAACAGCACCGGAATCTGGGATATCCAGGAAACCGTGCGCAAAACCTATGTACTGATTTTCTGATCATTTGATCGCCTGCCTCCTTCAATAAAAACAGACAAAGCAAGGAATCCAGACATGCGCCCATTGCTCATCGCCCCCCTGTTGTTGGCTACCGCCGTCGCCCAGGCGGCCGATTCGGTGAAAATCTACAACTGGTCCAGCTACATCGCCCCCGATACCCTGAAAAACTTCCAGCAAGCCAGCGGTATCGTGCCGACCTACGACGTGTTCGACAGCAACGAGACCCTCGACGGTAAGCTGATGACCGGCAACTCCGGCTACGACGTGGTGTTCCCGTCCAACCACTTCATGGCCCGGCAGATCCAGGGCAAAGCGCTGAAAAAGCTCGACAAGAGCCAACTGCCAAACTGGCAGAACCTCAATCCGGTGCTGCTCAAGGCACTGGAGGTCAACGATCCGGGCAACCAGTACGGCTTTCCCTACCTGTGGGGCAGCACCGGAATCGGCTACAACATCGACAAGGTCAAGGCCGTGCTGGGCGACAATGCGCCGGTGGACTCCTGGGACCTGATCTTCAAGCCCGAGTACATCAGCAAGCTCAAGAGTTGCGGCGTGGCGGTGCTCGACAACGGTCCGGAGCTGCTGCCAATCGCCCTCAACTACCTGGGCCTGCCGCACCACAGCCAGGACCCGAAGGACTATGAAAAAGCCAAGGAACTGCTGATGAAGGTGCGCCCGTACATCAGCTACTTCCATTCGTCCAAGTACACCGGTGACCTGGCCAACGGTGACATCTGCGTGGTGGTGGGCTTCTCGGGTGACGTGCTGCAGGCCAAGAACCGTGCAGCGGAAGCGAACAACGGCGTGCAGGTCGGCTATTCGATTCCCAAGGAAGGCGCGCCGATGTGGTTCGACATGGTTGCCATGCCGGCCGATGCCCCGGACGAAAAAGCCGGCTACGCCTACATGAACTACCTGCTGCAACCGGCGGTGATGGCCAATATCAGCGACCATGTGCAGTACGCCAACGGCAACCTCAAGGCTGACACAATGGTGGACCCGGCCCTGAAGGCCAACACCATGATCTACCCGAGCGACGAGATGCTCGGCAAGCTGTATGCACTGGAGGCAATGCCGGCCAAGATCGACCGCATTCGTACGCGGATCTGGACCAGCATTAAAGCGGGGAATTGAGACAATCGCGGCAAGCCCGCTCCCACCGCTGAACACTGTGGGAGCGGGCTTGCCCCGCGATGTTTTTAGTGGTGCTCGCGCGTCGCGCGGAATTTCACGTCCGGCCAGCGCTCTTCCATCAGCGCCAGGTTGACCCGGGTCGGGGCCAGGTAGGTCAGGTGACCACCGCCGTCGATGGCCAGGTTTTCCACGGCCTTGTTCTTGAATTCCTCAAGCTTCTTCTTGTCGTCACAGCTGATCCAGCGCGCCGACCACACGGTGATTGGCTCGTAGGCGCATTCGACCTTGTACTCTTCCTTCAGGCGGCTGGCGACCACATCGAACTGCAGCACACCGACGGCGCCGAGGATGATGTCGTTGCTGCGCTCGGGGAAGAACACCTGGGTTGCCCCTTCTTCGGCCAACTGCTGCAAGCCCTGGCGCAATTGCTTGGACTTGAGCGGGTCTTTCAGGCGCACGCGGCGGAACAACTCCGGAGCGAAGTGCGGGATACCGGTGAAACCCAGGGCTTCGCCTTCGGTGAAGGTATCGCCGATCTGGATGGTGCCATGGTTGTGCAAACCGATGATGTCACCGGCCCAAGCCTCTTCCAGTTGCTCACGCTCGGAGGAAAAGAAGGTCAGCGCGTCGCCGATACGCAGGTCCTTGCCGGTACGTACGTGACGCATTTTCATACCCTTCTCGTACTTGCCCGAGCAGATACGCATGAAGGCAATACGGTCGCGGTGCTTGGGGTCCATGTTCGCCTGGATCTTGAACACGAAACCGCTGAACTTCTCTTCGACCGGCTCGACGCTGCGCTCGTTGGCAACGCGTGGCAACGGACGTGGTGCCCAATCGACGACGGCATCGAGCACATGGTCAACACCGAAGTTGCCAAGCGCGGTACCGAAGAACACTGGCGTCAACTCGCCGCGCATGAACTCGCCCTGGTCGAATTCGTGGCAAGCGCCCTGCACCAGTTCCAGCTGTTCGAGAAAACGCTCGTACTCGTCACCCAGGTGCGCCCGGGCTTCGTCGGAGTCGAGCTTCTCGATGATCTTCACCTCGGTACGCTCGTGGCCGTGGCCCGGGGTGTAGACGATGATGTAGTCACCGGCCAGGTGGTACACGCCTTTGAAATCGCGGTAGCAGCCAATCGGCCAGGTGATCGGCGCGGCCTTGATCTTCAGTACCGCCTCGATCTCGTCGAGCAGTTCGATCGGATCACGGATATCGCGGTCGAGTTTGTTGATGAAGCTGACGATCGGCGTATCACGCAGACGGCAGACATCCATCAGAGCGATGGTCCGTGGCTCGACGCCTTTACCACCGTCTAGCACCATCAGCGCTGAGTCGACCGCGGTCAGGGTGCGATAGGTATCTTCGGAGAAGTCTTCGTGACCCGGGGTATCGAGCAGGTTGATCATGTGCTCGCGATAAGGGAACTGCATCACCGAGGTGGTGATGGAGATACCACGCTGCTTCTCCATTTCCATCCAGTCAGAGGTGGCATGGCGGTCGGACTTTCGCGATTTCACCGTACCGGCAATGGCAATCGCCTTGCCCATCAGCAACAGCTTCTCGGTGATGGTGGTCTTACCCGCGTCGGGGTGGGAAATAATGGCAAACGTGCGTCGGCTGTTGACTTCATTGACAATTTTGCTGTCGGACATCGTTCTGGATCTCGATTGTGTACGCTGTTATGTACACAGTTGAAAAGGTGCCCTTGGCCGATTGCACAGGCCAGCGCAGGAAATCGCGCATTGTAACAAAAGGTGGTCGGAATTGCCCGAAACGACGGTGTCCGCCCGCCTCTCTCACTCCTCGGGATTGAGCGCAAAGCCTTGCTGGACGAGATGGTGGCGAATTGGTAGCGTCAGATTTGCACAGCCATCCATGCAGCATTTTTTACGGACTCGCCAAGATTGCTGCGCCGTCGTCCAAGCTTGATAAACGCTTGCAGGGTGACGAGGACAGTTGTACGACATCCATTAACACCAAGCTCGGGGAGAAGCATGAGCGAGAGTTCTTTCAGGTCAATTCGGAATGGCACAATTGCTTCTGTGATTGCTGGTTTTGTTATGTTGTTAGTACCAGATGCCAGAGCATATATCGTAAGATTTTTTTCTTGGGTGTGGTCTGGCGTGACATGGTGCTGGAGCAGCCTCATGTCCTCGTATGCTTTGCCAGGCTGGATATGGATTATCGTTTTTTTATTCGCTCTCATAGGCGCGGATCAGCCTAGCAATTCTCGGATATTAGAGATTAAAGGTCTTTGCACGACCGTCCAACAGATAATTTCGGTCTAGAGCGTCACGGTAAAAAAATCATACCTCAGGCGGTGCCACTACTTCGGTCGCCAGCAGTGACCTATTTTTGATGCGAAAGATCTCGTCCGGCCATGGCTGGCCTGACTCCGTATGCATCTTGAAAGTAGCGACTGAACCTACTAATGTTCACGAAGCCCCACCGTAAGGCCACCTCGGTGACCGAAAGTGACGGGTTTTGAAGCAGGTCGTTACCAGGGTCAATCATGTTGGGAGTCGTTCGCTTTTGCCCTGTAATCGTCACACACTTTGTTCACACATGTTTGAACGCTCGAGAATATTTGTTTCAAGACTCGCCTTGGAATTCGTTGAGTGTTCGCTACAGTACTTATCTCAATACGTGGTAATGCGGGCAACAGTGAGCTGTGGATGACAGGTGTTGCTCTGGGCACGAACGACCGCTCACTCAGACCGATACCTGCGCCCGCATTGATGGCGTTGAATACAGAGAAGTTAGAGTCGGAAGTAAACTCGACGCGGGATTCAACATTGGAGTTCTTCAATGTGTTGATCGAAATCTCGCGACACACGCAACCTTGAGGAAAATGGACCAGAGGAATCGGTTGCCCAGGGTTAACCAGTTTTTTGTCACCTATCCAGCATAACTCTTCGAAACGGATATGTTCGGAATTCTTGAGATATTTACCTTCCGGGGCGGCAACAATCGCTAGATCCAGCAGATCCTGTTCAATATCCTTAAGCAACAATCCAGAAGTCTTGCAGGTCACACTGATGTGGATGGTAGTCGGCAACTGTTTAAGAGATTTGATAATGTCGTGAAGGAAGAAAAGTGAGTAATCATCGGGTAACCCCAGGCGGAGATCATAGCTTCCCACCTTCTCTTTGAGGGTGAATAGGCTGTCGTTCATGCCTAGTATCTTTTCGGCAGTCAGCAGAACCTCTTCACCCATAGGAGTTAGTTTGAAGCGTTGGTCTCCGCGTAGAAAAAGTTGTAGGTCCAGCAGTTCCTCAAGCTTCTTGATCTGCATGCTAATAGCGGGAGGCGTTTTGCAAAGCAAAGTCGACGAACGGGTAATACTGCGGGTTTCGCTCACGGACTTGAAGGTACGCCACAGATTTGTATCTATATCAAAAATTCGAGACATAACTTATTTTTCTTGACTTGACTCATATGGAGGTTACGATCAATCCACTCACGCATGCTGGATGGAGGCGATCGGCACCTGAACGTGACAGTCCACGCGATCCTGTAAATTTGCTAATGATTAGCCTGAAGACTGGAATTAAGCAAGAGCGCACCGGGTGGATGGTGACAATTACCACCAAAGCATGGTGGGTCGTCCATTTACAAATTGCGGCCGGCCGTCGCAAAAGGCCGCGATGTTGTCCGAATTCATATGCAACCGGCTCATGATCGACATTGTCGGCTCGAACCGGTGACACATGAGCAAAACGCCCTCTCGCCGACGAGCTGCTAGTGTTCTGTCTCAAAAATAAATTTCCTACTTGAGCTACTCTTCCATAGTCAGCCGTGACATGGAGTGCCGCTATGAACTCTCAAGACATCGTGCTC